>NZ_JCAFRM010000008.1:0-287021 GCF_059368215.1 Stenotrophomonas sp. YJH_SMC_123 | reverse complement strand
GGGCTCGGCTCTACAAGGGCGTCGCGCCATGCGTGGATGCCACCTGTGCGATCTACACCATTCCGCCGTTGGCGCGCAGCACCTGGCCGTTGATCCATCCGCCATCGGCACCTGCCAGGAACCCCACTGCACCGGCGATGTCCTCCGGCGTACCCAGCCGCTCCAGGGGGTTCATCTTCGCCAACCGCTCGATCAGCTCGGGCGATTTTCCATCCAGGAACAGATCGGTGGCGGTCGGTCCGGGCGCCACGGCGTTCACGGTGATGTTGCGCCCGCGCAGCTCCTTGCTGAGGATTGCGCCCATCGTCTCCACCGCCGCCTTGCTGGCCGCATACACGCTGTAGTTCTCCAGCCGGATGCCGACCACGCTGGTGGACAGGGTGATCAGCCGGCCACCGTCGCGCACCCGTCGCGCGCTTTCGCGCAGCACGTTGAAGGCGCCCCTGAGGTTGATGCCGATCACCCGCTCGAACAGGGCGTCGTCGGTATCGGCCAGTGGTGCCAGCTGCAGCACCCCGGCGCTGTTGACCACCACGTCGATGCCGCCGAAACGGGCTTCGATGGCGTCGAAGAGCTGGCGCACCGCCTGCGGATCGGACACATCGGCCTGCAGCGCGATGGCCTGCGCGCCGGCGGCGTTCAGTTCGGCCGCCAAGGCTTCGGCGTCGTCGCGGCGGCCCGCATAGTTGATCGCGACCGCGTGGCCATTGGCGGCGAGCCGACGCGAGATGGCGGCACCGATGCCACGGGATCCGCCGGTGACCAGGGCGACAGAGCGGGCGGGGGAGAGGGTCATGGTGACTTCCACGGGGACACGCCGAAGTGGCGCAGCGCCATCTTCGCGAAATCGCGCTTTCGGATAATCCTGCATAATCCGCCAACATCATCCGGATAGCCGAACAATGGACCGCTTCACGGCCATGCGCGCCTTCGTCCGTATCGTCGAGCGCCGCAGCTTCACCCGGGCCTCCGAGGACCTGGGCCTGCCGCGGGCCACGGTGACCGACGCGATCAAGGCGCTGGAACAGCGGCTGGGCGTGCGCCTGCTGCACCGGACCACGCGGCTGGTGGTGCCGACGCTGGAAGGCGAGGCCTTCTATGGCCGTTGTCTGCGCCTGATCGCCGACATGGACGACGCCGAGGCCGCCTTCCGTGACGCGCCGCCGCGCGGCCCCTTGCGCATTGAGGTGCATGGCACGCTGGGCCGGCACCTGCTGTTTCCCCACCTGCCGGAGTTCCTGCAGCGCTACCCGGAGATCGAACTGGAGGTCAGCGAAGGCGACCGCTATGTCGATCTGCTGCGCGAAGGCGTGGATGCGGCGCTGCGGGTGGGCACGCTGGCCGACAGCGATCTGGCGGCGCGCCGGTTGGCGATGCTGCGCGAGGTCACGGTGGCCGCGCCGGACTACCTGCAGGCCAAGGGCGTGCCAGGCAGCATCGAGTCCCTGCTGGGCGGCCATGAAATGGTGGGCTATCGCTCCAGCGCCACCGGCCAGCTGATTCCGCTGGAGTTCCAGCAGGGCGGGCAGGTGCGCTACGTGCCGCTGCCGGTGCGGGTGCGTGTGTCCGGTGCGGATGCGTTCCTCGGCGCCGCGCTGGCGGGCCTGGGCATCATCCAGGCTCCGCGCTACCGGATGGACCCGTATATCGCGCGCGGGCAGCTGGTGGAGCTGTTGCCGGACGCGCCGCCGACCCCAAGCCCGTTGAGCCTGGTCTACCCGCGCAACCGCACGCCGTCCCCACGCTTGCGGGTGTTCATCGACTGGGTGGCCGGGGTGTTCGAGCAGGCCGGGGGTGCCGGCCAGCGGCCGGCACTGCCGGAGCGGCACGCGAAGCTGCCCGACCGCACGCGGTAGTGCCGGCCGCTGGCCGGCATCACAGCGCGTGCAGCGGCCCTTGCATGCGATGGAAACTGCCATCGGTGGCGGTGAACCAGGCCAGCGAATGCCCGCCCGCGAAGTCATCGACATGCACGACCGTAGCGCCATCGGCTTCCTGCCACGAAATGGCATAGACCCCGTCGCTGATCCGCTGCCACTCACAGGCGGCTTCGCCCTGCGCACCGGCATAGGCGCCAGAGACGATGGCGTACTGCACGTGGCGGCCATCGGCGCTGTAGACATTGTCGGCGGCCAGGCCGTCATAGCTGACGCGGAAGCGGCGGCCGGCGAACACGGGAAGGTCAGCGGCGGTGTTCATCGGATTGCCACCGGGTTGATGTTGACCTGGGTCGAACCGACGTACAGCGGCTGGCCGAGCACGAACAGGAATTCCCAGGCCTTGTCGCGCACCAGGGCACGGCTGTCGATCAGCTCCAGGTTGTAGATGCCACGCTTGGCCAGCATGTACTGGTTGATCGGGAACTCCTCGGCACCATTCGGGTTCGGGTAGACCTCCGAGGCCCAGGTGTCGCCACCGAAGGCGACGATGCCCTGGTCGGCCAGCCACTTCGCCGCCTCCATGCCGATACCCGGTTCCACTTCCAGGAACTGTTTGTCGTCCTTGCCGATCAGTTCCAGCCAGCCGGTGTTGAACAGCACCACGTCGCCCTTGCGCAGGCGCAGCCCCTGCTTCTTCAGCACGGCCTGGATGTCGGCCACGGTGAACTCGGTGCCGCCGGGCACGATCGCCTTGCCGTAGTACGTGGTCATGTCCAGCACGACGCCACGGGTGACCATCGGCGGCACCTTCTCGACGCCGAGCTTGCGCACCCCGTCCACGGTGACGAAGTCGGCGGCCTTGTTGCCGTTGTAGTAGACGTTGTCGATGCCGATATGGCCGATGCCGTTGAGCTGGGTGCCAACGCCGGTCCAGGCGTTCACCAGTTCATCGTTGAAGGTGAACTTGTTGGGGCCCAGCGACTTGCCAGCCTGCTGGCCGACCTGCACGTTGTACAGGCGGAAGCTGCGGTGGCGGAACGCGGGCAGGTTCTTGTCCACCGGCACCGCCAGCGGATAGGTCTTGCCGGTCCTGACCAGCGTGACCGCGTGCTTGACCACGTCGGCGGTCAGCAGGTTGGCCGCGCCAATCTCGTCGTTGGCGCCGTAGGCAGAGGGGTACCAGTCCTCGGCGGTGGCCTGGAAGGACATCGGCAGGGTGGCCAGCGCTAGCGCGGCCAGGGTCTTCATCTTCATGGCAAAGCTCCGGTAACTGTCAGGCCGTCGCGGGGGCGGCAAGCGGGGCATGCGGCGCAGCGGCGCCGGCGTGGGCCGGGAAGTGCGGCAGCACGTACTCGGCGATTTCGTGGAAGGTTTCGGCCAACGGCCGTTCGTTGCGGCGGAACTGCAGACCGATGTGGTCGACACCGGCCGCCTGCATGGCGTGCAGCTCGGCCAGCAGGGCGTTGCGGCCGCCGCGCAGGCCGAAGCGCCAGCGCTGCAGAGGAGCATCGGCATCGGCCACCAGGTCCAGGTGGATGAAGCTGGCATAGGGCTTGTTGCCGGCCACGGCGCGCCAGGCCGCCACGCGTTGTACATGGTCCTGCGGCGTGCCCGGGTAGGCCAGGCAGCCATCCATGTGCTGGCCGATCCACGCCGGTTGCTGCTGGGCCAGGCCGGCCACGAACAGCGGCAGGGCCGGGCCATCCGCGGGCAGCACGCCCAGGCCCTGCGGCAGGTGCGCGGCAGCGCCTTCGCGCAGCAGTGCGATGTGCTCGCGGAAGCGGCTGCCACGGCTGTCGAAGTCGCGGCCGAACAGCGGGTACTCCACCGGGCGGTCGCCACTGGCCACGCCCAGCAGCAGGCGGTCACCGCTCAGCCGCTGCACGCTGCGTGCCGACTTCAGGGTCAGCAACGGCTCGCGGATCGGCAGCACCACCGCGCCGGTACCCAGCAGGATGTGCTCGGTGATGCCGGCCAGGTAGCCGAGGTAACTGAACACCTCGAACACCTGTGCGGCATCGCCGAAGGCCGGGTCGTACACGGGCACGTCGCGTACCCACAGCGCACGGAAGCCAAGGCGGTCGGCCAGCCGTGCCAGCTCCGCATGGCGCTGCAGGTCCGGTTCGCCGGGCAGGCGTCGCGCGGCGTGTCGTGCCTGTTCGCCCAGCGGCGTCCAGTCATTGTCCAGCGGTGCTTCGATGCCGATGCTGAAGCCACCGGCCTGCAGACGCGTCAACGCACTGCCCATGGCGAGGCTCCTCAGTCCCAGGCCGGGGCCAGGCCCGGCGGATCGACTTCGCGGCCGTTGCGGTCAAGCGCAGCGATCGCGGCCATGTCATCGGCATCCAGGTGCAGGTCCTGGGCGAGCAGGTTGCTGGCCAGGTTCTCGCGCTTGGTCGAGGACGGGATGACCGAGTAACCCAGTTGCAGTGCCCACGCCAGCGCGACCTGCGCCACGGTGGCCTGGTGCTTGTCGGCGATGGCGGCCAGCACCGGATCCTTCAGCACCTTGCCGTAGGCCAGGGTCATGTAGGAAGTGACGGTGATGCCCTGGTCCTGCAGGAAGGCGGTCAGTGCCGGGTTCTGCAGGTAGGGGCTCAGTTCGATCTGGTTGGTGGCGATCTCGCCGGCGCCGACCACCTCGATGGCCTGCCGGGTCAGCTCGATGTTGAAGTTGGACACACCGATCTGGCGGGTCAGGCCCAGCGTCTTCGCTTCGGCCAGAGCGGTCATGTACTCGCGCAGTTCAACGCCATTGCCCGGCGCCGGCCAGTGGATCAGCAGCAGGTCGACGTACCCGGTGCGCAGCTTGGTCAGGCTGTCGCGCAGGCTCGGGATCAGCTTGTCGGCAGCGTAGTTGTCCACCCAGATCTTGGTGGTCAGGAACAGCTCGTCGCGCGGGACGCCGGATTCGGCGATGGCCTGGCCGACCTCGGCTTCGTTGCCGTAGATCTGCGCGGTATCGATCGCACGGTAGCCGACGTCGAGGGCGTTGCGCACCGAATCGATGACGGTCTGGCCGGTCAGGCGGAAGGTGCCGACGCCAAAGGAAGGAACGCTCATGATGGACTCCAGGGACTTCGTTGAGAGCCGGTGGGCTCGGGACAGGGCGAAGTGTGGGCGCTTTACATTTGTTGATTAAGCCGTGTATACGGGAAACGCTTTTGCGCCGAGGTAAAAAATGAAAACCACCCTGGATGAGCTGAAGGCCTTCGTGGCCGTGGTCGACAGCGGTTCGATCACTGCCGCGGCCGAAGAGCTGGAGCTGACCATCTCCGCCACCAGCCGCACCCTGGCGCGGCTGGAGGACAAGCTGCAGACCACGCTGCTGCGGCGGACCACGCGGCGGCTGGAGCTGACCGAGGAGGGAGCCGCATTCCTGGAGTACGCGCGGACGATCCTGGCCACGGTGGACGAGGCCGAGGAACAGATGGCCGCGCGGCGGCTGCAGCCGGTCGGGCGCCTGCGCGTAGACGCCGCCACGCCGTTCATGCTGCACGTCATCGTGCCGTTGCTGGAGGGCTTCCGCGAGCGCTACCCGCAGGTGGAGCTGGAGCTGAATTCCAATGAAGGCATCACCGACCTGATCGAGAAGCGCACCGACGTAGCGTTCCGCATTGGCGTGCTGCGCGATTCCACCCTGCATGCGCGGCCCATCGGCCACAGCCGCATCCGCGTGGTGGCCAGTCCCGAGTACCTGCGCCGGCGTGGCACGCCCACGCGGGTGGAGCAGCTGCGCGAGCACGACCTGCTTGGCTTCACCCAGCCCAGTTCGTTGAACGAATGGCCGCTGCAGGATGCCGATGGCGGCCCTTTCGTGATCGAGCCGGCGATTGCTTCATCCAGTGGCGAGACACTGCGGCAGATGGCGGTGACCGGGCTGGGCATCGCCTGCCTGTCCGACTTCCTGACCCGCCAGGACCGGCGTGACGGCCGCCTGGTGCAGTTGTTCGCCAAGCAGACGCAGGAGGTGCGCCAGCCGATCAACGCGGTGTACTACCGCAACACCGCGCTGGCCGCGCGCATCACCTGTTTCGTCGACCACGTGACGCAGACGCTCGGCCAGCGTCCGTTTGACGAATAAGGCGGCGTAGCGCCGGCCGCTGGCCGGCTGCCGGGTCTCTGGGGCTGCCGGCCAGCGGCCGGCACTACCGACTGAGCGTCACCTGTTGCGTGGCCCATGTACGGATGGGTAGAGCCGGCCGCTGGCCGGCTGACGGGTCCCTGAGGCTGCCGGCCAGCGGCCGGCACTACCAGCTGTGTATCACCTGATGCGTGGCCCATGTACGGATGGGTAGCGCCGGCCGCTGGCCGGCTGCCGGGTCTCTGGGGCTGCCGGCCAGCGGCCGGCACTACCAGCTGTGTATCACCTGATGCGTGGCCCATGCATGGAGGGGGTAGAGCCGGCCGCTGGCCGGCTGCCGGGATCCCGCAGCTGCCGGCCAGCGCCCGGCACTACCGGCGGTTGTGCAGCGCGCGCCGGTTGCCGATGTGCGCGCATGCCAGCAGCACGCCACCACCAGCTGTCGCCACGCCATGCCAGAGCAGTGATTCCTTCAGCGGCAGGTATAGCGAGGCCGACAACAGCAGGAGGGCGCCGACGCAGGCCAGCCTTGCAGGTCGCCAGCGCCCATGCCGGTGAACCCCGGCCAAGGTGCTCGCCAAGGCCAGCGACGAGGCCAGCAGCGCAAACACCCATTCCCAGCGCGACATCATCAGCAGCACCGTCATCGCTCCATGGCCGGGGTGCTGGAACGAGCGCAGCGCCATCATCGCTGCCGGCACGAAGGCCAACAGCAGGGGCAGGGCGATGCAATGGGCGGCGCAGGCCAGGGACAGCCAGGCCCCGGCTAGATCGAAGCGGGGGTGCCAGCGTGCCGAAGCTGGCGGCTGGGCCAGGGCCCTTGCAGGCGTCGTGGGGATGTGGTCCATAATGTTACATAGTAACAATTGGAGCCTCTCCCATGAAGCGTTCTGCTGCTCTTTTCCTGCTGCTGGCTGCCAGCGCTGCACAGGCCCATGATGTCCGCCAGCTCGGTGCGCACGTACACGGCCAGGCCACCGTTGATCTTGCGCTTGACCAGCAGACGCTGGAATTCGCCCTGCAGGCGCCCGGCATCGGCATCCTTGATTTCGAGCGGCCGCCGGCCAATGCAACCGAGCAGGCCGCGCTGGCGCGTGCGATTGCGCTGCTGCAAAGCGGCAGCTGGGTCACCTTGCCCACCGCCGCGGGCTGCCGCCTTATCGCGAACGATGCCAGGGCCGAGGGCTTCGATGCGATGGCTGCCGCGCCGCCGCCCGGTCAGCATCGCCACGCAGGGTTCAGCGCAACCCTGCGGTACCAGTGCACCAAGCCCGCCGGGTTGCGGGCCATCGTCGTGCGCCTGCCCGCAGTATTCCCGGGCCTGCACGAAGTGATCGTCAACAGCACCACCGCCCATGGCCAGAACCGCAGCGTGTTGACTGCGGACAATCTGCGCGTGGTGCTGGCACCGTGAGCATGCGACCGGTGATCGTGCTGGATGGCGTGCAGTTCGGCTATGGCCGGCGGCTGGTGCTGGACGTGCCGCGGCTATGGATCGAGCAGGGCAGCAGCGTGCTGCTGCGCGGAATCAGTGGCGGTGGCAAGAGCACGCTGCTGAGCCTGCTGGCGGGCGTGCTGCTGCCCGGCAAGGGCCGCATCCAGGTCGCCGGCCACGCGCTGCAGGCGATGCGTGGTGCCGCGCGGGATCGCTTCCGCGCCGACCACCTGGGCGTGATCTTCCAGCAGTTCAACCTGCTGCCGTTTCTCAGCGTGCGCGACAACATCGCACTGGGCCTGCGCTTCTCGCGCCTGCGCAGTGCGCGCATCAGCGGGCCGTTGAATGCCGAGATCGCGCGACTGCTGCAGGCCCTGCAGCTGGACCCCGGGCTGATGCAGCGCCGCGCCGGCACGCTCAGCGTCGGCCAGCAACAACGCGTGGCGGCGGCACGCGCGCTGATCGGCCGCCCGGCGTTGCTGCTGGCTGATGAGCCGACCTCGGCGCTCGACCGCGACGCGGCGACCGCGTTCCTGAAGCTGATGTCGGCGCAATGCGAGGCGGCCGGCACCACGGTGCTGGTGGTCAGCCATGACGACAGCCTGCAGCCGTTGTTCGACCGCACGATTGCCCTGTCTCAGATCAACCAGGCAGGTGCCGGCCATGCTTGAGCTTGCCTGGGCCAGCCTGCGCAGCCGCGCGTTGAGCGTGGGCCTGACCGTGCTGGTCATCACCCTCAGCGTGGTGCTGTTGCTGGGTGTCGAGCGTGTGCGCACGCAGGCGCACGAAGGCTTCGCCAGCACGGTGTCGGGCACGGACCTGATTGTCGGTGCGCGTTCGGGGCCGGTGAACCTGCTGCTGTACGCGGTGTTCCATATCGGTGACCCCACCAACAACGTGTCCTGGCAGTCCTACCAGGCGCTGTCCGCAATGCCGCAGGTGAAGTGGGCGGTGCCGCTGTCGCTGGGCGATTCCTGGCGCGGCTACCGGGTAGTGGGTACCACTGGCGGCTACTTTGAACACTATCGTTATGGTTCCGGTCACGCGCTTGCTTTTGCACAGGGGCAGCCCTTTGACGATCTGTATGACGCGGTGATCGGTGCGGAGGTGGCACGCGCGCAGAAGGTCGGCCTCGGCGACGAGATCGTGCTGGCGCACGGCACCGGCGCGGTCACGCTGGCCACGCATGCCGACAAGCCGTTCCGGGTCTCCGGCATCCTGCAGCGCAGCGGCACGCCGGTGGATTCGTCGCTGCTGGTCTCGCTGCCGGCGATCGAGGCCATCCACGTCGACTGGCGCTCGGGTGTGCAGCTGCGCAGCCAGAGCGTCAGTGCCGAGCAGGCGCGCCACCTCGATCTGACCCCGACCAGCATCACCGCTTTCATGCTCGGCCTTAACTCGCGCATCGCCACCTTTTCGGTGCAGCGCAGGATCAACGAGTATCCCGAAGAGGCGATGCTGGCGATCCTGCCCGGGGTGACGCTGCAGCAGCTGTGGCAGTCGCTGGGCACGGCCGAGCGCGCACTGCAGCTGATCAGCGCGATGGTGGTGTTGCTGGGCATGGTCTCGCTGGTGGCGTTGCTGGTCTCGACGCTGCAGCAGCGGCGGCGCGAGATGGCGATCCTGCGTGCGACCGGCGCGCGGCCGGGTTACATCGCCGGCCTGCTGGTAGTGGAAGCGGTGGCAACCAGTGCCGTGGCCTGCGTGCTGGCGTTGGCGCTGCTGGTGGCTGCCAGCATGGCCGGACGCGGCTGGGCCCTGGCCACGTTCGGCCTGTCCATCACCCATGTCTGGCCGGATGGCCGCGAGCTGGCCTGGGTGGCGGGTGTGTTGGCGATCAGCGCGGTGGCCGGGCTGGTGCCGGCGTTGCTGGCCTACCGGCGCACCTTGGCCGATGGCCTGTCGCCGGGAGGCTGAGCATGCGCTGGATGCTGTCATTGCCGATGGTACTGGCGCTGGCAGCCTGCGAGCGGCCGGTGGATACCGGTGTGCAGGCGTTGCCACCTCCGCCGGTTGTCGACCACGCTGGCGCTGCGGATGCGGCGGAGCAGGAACTGGACTGGTTGCAGATGATGCCCAAGGACGAGCTGGCCGCGCTGGAGCGCGGAGAGGGCCCGGAGGTGGAGCACAACGGCAACCGGCGCATGCCGCAGTTCGGCACGTTCCGTACCGTGGATACGGTGCTGCAGCGTCCGGTGCGCCTGCCCGGCTACGTGGTGCCGCTGGCCACTGCGCAGGACGGGCGCCTGACCGAATTCCTGTTCGTGCCGTACTACGGCGCCTGCATCCACGTACCACCGCCGCCACCGAACCAGATCGTGCACGTGGTGCTGCCGCGCCCGATCGCCATGCCGGACATGTACTCGCCGTTCTTCCTGGCCGGCACCCTGCGTGCCGAGCGGCTGGATGATGATCTGGCCGGTTCCGCCTACACCATGCGCGATGCCCAGCTGAGGCCCTATGAACCGTAGCGCTGTGTTGCTGCTTGGATGCGTCTGGTTGGCAGGCTGCACGTCACCGGGCGGTGATGCCGTGGTGGCCACGCCGCGCGACAAGCCGTTGCCCTCCGCCGCGCCCGAAACGCCTATCGACCGCTGGGACGCGCTGCGGCCGGACGAAGTGACCTATCAGCGCCCGCCCCCGCAGATCGGCTTGTCACGCAATGGCATGGACGGGGTGGGCGGCCTGATCGACGACACCGGCTCGGGCACGCCACCGGGGCAGGAAATCGACCATTCCAGCCCGGATCGCGCCAAGCAGTTCGGCTCTTCGCGCGTGGTCGACGCTGTCGACGGTCGCGCGGTGGATCTGGATGGCTACGTGGTACCGCTGGGCACCAATGATGCCGGGCTGGTCGATGAGCTGCTGTTCGTGCCGTTCTATGGTGCGTGCATCCACGTGCCGCCGCCGCCACCGAACCAGATCATCCATGTGACCCTGGCCACGCCGATCGCGCTGGGCGATCTTTGGGACCCGTACCGGTTGGCCGGCCGCCTGCAGGTGAAGCGCTTCGATGCGGACATTGCCAGCGCGTCCTACGATGCCGCAGCGGCCACGCTGACGGCGATCCACGACTGATGCGCATGCGCTGGATCCTGGCTGCCGGGGTGCTGGTGAGCGCAGTCGTGCTGCTGGTGTGGTGGCAGCGGCAGCGCGCACCCACCGCGCCGCCGTTGGTCGCGTTTCCAGCACCGGCGTCCGACGCCAGCCAGCGCATCGAACAGCGTTTGGGTGACGACCACGCGTTCCGCAACGACGTGCTGTTCCTGCTTGCGGCAACAGTGCGCGACCGCTGCCAGCCAGCGCAGGCGGGGCTGCTGGCGCGCATGGCCAATCGTGCGTCGCTGCCGGTGCTGGCGGCGGTGAGTGCGGTGACCCAGCAGGATCCATCGCTGGACCGGCCGATCTACCAGTACATCCAGCATCGCGCCGATGCGACGCGGTGCGGGCAGCCGCTGCAGATGCCGTTGGCCGCTGGGCGCAGCATGGCGTTGGACATCGAACAGTACGCGCGCACATTCCCGGACAGCTACTTCGACCCGCAGCGCAGCAGTGAACCCCGGGATTTTGGTGGACGGTCGTTGCAGCAGCGCGCTGGCAACGCCTGCAACAGCGTGGTGTATTCGGTGCTGCCGCTGGGTGGCACCGACTGGCGGTGCAGCAGCCTGCGCGCGAATGCCCGCGCGCGGGTGCGCGGCCTGTGCGAGGACGAGCTGCGGCGCCAGCACGGGGCAACGGGCGGGGAGCTGGACATGGCCGTGGGGCAGGGCATGCAGGCGGCGGTGGTAGCGGCGATTGCTGCGCTGCCGGAAGACTGCCGGTGATGATCCCGGACACCAGCCAAGACCGGGCATGAGGGGCACGGCAACATGAACATTGCCCGGACCGCAATCTGAGCCGCTGTCGCCGTCTTCATAACTATACAGGACATCCTGTATAGTTATTGCCGTAATCCACCCTCACCAGGTTCTCCCATGGCTTCGTCCCAGCCCTTGGCCGGTGCTCCGGCCCTGTCGCGTGCCCGTCGCTGGGCACTGTTGTTCACCGTCGCCGCCGGCCTGCTGCTGGTCACGCTCGACAACTCCGTGCTCTACACCGCCCTGCCCACGCTGACCGAAGAACTCTCGGCCAGTGCCGGCCAGGCGCTGTGGATCATCAACGCCTATCCGCTTGTGATGGCCGGCCTGCTGCTGGGTGCGGGCACGCTGGGCGACCGCATCGGCCACCGCCGCATGTTCCTGATCGGCCTGGTGGTGTTCGGCGTGGCATCGTTGGCAGCGGCGTTCGCCGACACCGCAGGGCTGCTGATTGCCGCGCGCGCCTTCCTGGCGGTCGGCGCGGCCGCGATGATGCCGGCCACGCTGGCGCTGATCGGCCTGAGCTTCCACGAAGCGCGCGAACGCAACATCGCCATCGCGATCTGGGGTTCGGTGGCGATCGTCGGTGCGGCGCTTGGCCCGATCATCGGTGGCTGGCTGCTGCAGCATTTCTGGTGGGGCTCGGTGTTCCTGATCAACGTGCCGGTGGTCGTGGTCGCGTTCGTGGCCACGCTGCTGCTGGCACCGGAAGGCCAGCGCGACCCCTCGCGACCGTGGGACCTGGTTTCGTCGCTGCTGGCTCTGGCTGCACTGTCCGGCCTGGTGCTGGCGATCAAGTCGCTGATCGCTACGCCGCCGTCGTATGCGCTGGGTGCAGGCGCGCTGCTGCTGGCCGCCATCAGTGGTGCGGCGTTCGCGCGCCGCCAGCAGCAGCTGCCGTACCCGCTGCTGGACTTCGCGATCTTCCGCAATCCGGCGTTCCTGGCCGGCACGTTGTCGGCGGTGTTCACCCTGTTTGCGATGGCCGGCCTGCAGCTGGTCACCACCCAGCGCTTCCAGCTGGTGGCGGGCTTTTCGCCGCTGCAGGCGGGCCTGCTGGTGTCGGTGGCCGCGCTGGGCAGCCTGCCCAGTGCGCTGCTGGGCGGCAGCATCCTGCACCGGGTGGGCCTGCGCCCGCTGATCTGTGGCGGCCTGGCCACAGGTGCGCTGGGTGTAGGCGTGGTGGCATTCGGCTTCCCGCACGGCCTCGGCTGGGTGGTCGCCGGCATGGCGATCACCGGCTTCGGCATGGGTTCGGCCATCTCGGTGGCGTCCACCGCCATCCTCAACAACGTACCGGCGCACCGTGCGGGCATGGCCTCGTCGGTGGAAGAGGTGTCCTACGAGTTCGGTGGCCTGCTGGCGGTGGCGATGCTGGGCAGCTTGAGCGCGGCGGTGTATGGCGCATTCCTGCCGGTCTCGGCCGACATGCCCGCGCTTGCACGGGAAGGCTTCACCCAGGCGCTGCACGTGGCACGTGAAAGCGGGCAGGGCGAGTGGTTCGCACTGGCCACGGCCGCGTATGACCGCGGCTACCAGATCGTGCTGCTGGTGATCACGGTGGTGCTGGCGCTGGGCGCTTCGATCATCGCGCGCCTGCTGCGCGGGCGCGTCGGCAGCCGCGTGGGTGCGGCCGATCGCGTAAAATGACGCGATGAGAACCAGCAAGCGCGACCGCATCCTCGACGCCGCCGTCAACGTGATCAATCGTGACGGCGTGCGCGCAGTGACCTTCGAGTCGGTGGCGGCCGAGGCCAAGCTGACCCGCGGCGGCCTGCTGTACCACTTCCCCTCGCGCGAGGCGCTGCTGCGCGGCATCGACGAGCACCTGGTGCAGACCTGGGAGACGTCGATGGAAACGCTGCTGGGCAAGCGCGCAGACGAAGCCTCGGCGCTGGAGCGTTACCAGACCTTCGTGCGCGTCTCGGCGCAGAGCGCTACCCGTGCCGAGCTGATGTTCATGCTCGAATCGGCCGACCCGGACGCCGATGAGCGCCCGTGGGGGCCGGCGGTACGGCGTTGGGCGCCGTTGCCGCCGTCGGCCGGGCAGAGGGACCCGGCCGCGCTCGACAATTTCGTGGCACGGCTGGCCGCCGACGGCCTGTGGATCTACGAGGCGATGTACGAGGGGCAGCTGGATGAAAGCGTGCGCGCCCAGGTGGCCGAACGGATCGCCGGGCTGCTGGCGAAGCCCGATGGAACGTCCAGTTGAGCGGGCAGCCGGCGCGCCGACATCGCCCGTGGTAGAGCCGACCGCTGGTCGGCTGCTCTTCGGTCACATCACGAAAATGCCGCATCGATCATCCGTGGTAGAGCCGACCGCTGGTCGGCTGCCCTTCGGTCAGGCCACGGAAATGCCGCTTCGATCACCCGTGGTAGAGCCGACCGCTGGTCGGCTGCTCTTCGGTCAGATCACGAAAATGCCGCATCGGTAGAGTCGACTGTTGGTCGACTGCCCTTCGGTCGGACAACGAAAATCCCGCGCGTCGCGCGATGGTCGACCAGCGGTCGACTCTACCCCTCATCCATTTACCCAGCCTGCGCGGCGCCCGCGGCCAGCCACGCCCTCGGCGAAGCCCCCAGCCGCTTGCGGAACGCCTTCGACAACGATGCGGTATCGGCAAACCCCACCTCGATCGCCACCTGCTTGACCGCCACGCCGGCCCGCAGCTGCGCGCAGGCCAGGCTCAGCCGCCAGTCCAGCAGGTAGCTTGCTGGCGTTGCCTGCATCACGTCCTTGAACACGGCCGCGAACGCGCTGCGCGACATGCCGGCGGTCGCGGCCATGCGCGGCAGCGTCCATTCGTCCTGCGGTGCCTGGTGCATCGCCACCAGCGTGCGTGCCAGCCTCGCATCGGACAGCCCCCGCATCAACCCGTGGCTGACGCCGGCTGCATCCGGGTGGTCGACCACCCAGCGCAGGATCTGGATCAGCACCACCTCGAACAGGCGGTTGGTCAGCAGCCGTGACCCGCAGCGCTGGCGATCGGCTTCGGCGAACAGCAGCTGCAGGGTGTCATCCAGTTCGGTGATCGCGGCCAGCGGCACCACCATCACCGGTGGCAGCGACTGCACGATCGGATTGCGCGCGCCACCATCGAAATCCAGCGTGGCACAGGTGAAATCCGGGCCGTCCAGCGGAGCGTTGAAGAACACATGGTGCAGCGGCTGCGGATACAGCAGGAGGCTGGGTGTATCGATCTTCAACCGGGGCAGCGCGCTATCGCCCCCAGGATGACGGACTTCCATCTCACCCTGGCGCAGGATGTGCAGGAACGCACGACCGGGCTGCGGCTCGAAGACATGCTGCCCGCACAGCGGGCCACTGTGGAACAGCGCCGCCTGCACCCGGAAGCGTTCCAGCAGCGAGGAGAGTCGATCTGGCGCAGGGGTGGCGGCGCGCATGCTCATGGACGTATGGACAACATATGTGGCGAATTGAGGATGTTGCGTCCAGGGAGTCTGCCTAGGATGAGCGGGTCGTCCAATCCCGGGCGCTTTCCCAAGGAGATCCACCATGTCCCGTGTCCCCCTGATCGATGCCGCCAACACCACCGCCGACCGCCAGGCCCTGCTGGGCCAGGTCCACGCTGCCTTCGGCGCCACCCCGGCCATGTTCCGCGCCGTGGCCAACTCGCCGGCTGCCCTGCAGAGCATGTGGGGTTCGTTCGGCGCGCTGGGCGGCGGTCGCCTGTCGCCGCTGCTGGGCGAGCAGATCGCCGTGGCCATCGCCAACCGCAACGCCTGCGAGTACTGCCTGGCCGCGCACACGGCATTGGGCCGCAAGGCCGGCGCCAGCGGTGAGCAGATGGCTGCCGCGCAGATCGGCCAGTCCAGCGACCCGGCCACTGCGGCGGCGCTCGACTTCGCGTTGAAGGTGGTCGAGCAGCGTGCGCAGATCGCCGACGGCGACGTGCGGGCGCTGCGCGCGGCCGGCTTCGATGATGAGCAGGTCGTCGAGATCCTCGCGCATGTGGCGCTCAACCTGTTCACCAACTACGTCAACGTGGCGTTCGACGTGCCGGTGGACTTCCCGAAGGTCGCGCTGCGCTGAGGTGTACCGGGCCGGGGGACGCAGTGCTCCCGGCCATCCTCAGCGGGCGTGGCCGTCGTGCGCCTGCAGCCGCTCCGGATGGGTATACACATTGAACCCGCTTTCCCGCGCGAACCCGACCAGGCACAGGCCGGCGCTGCGGGCCAGATCGATCGCCAGCGCGGTCGGCGCGGACACTGCCGCCAGCACGCTGGCGCCGGCGCGCACTGCCTTGCTCACCATCTCGTAGCTGGCCCGGCTGGAAATCACCAGCAGGCCGCCTTCGATGGCGTGTTCGTTGTGGTGCAGGGCGCCGATCAGCTTGTCCAGTGCATTGTGGCGGCCGACGTCCTCGCGTACCCAGCCGATGCGCCCACTGGCGTCGGCCCAGGCCGCGGCATGGATCGAGCCGCTTGCCGCATTCATCGGCTGGTGCTGCGCCAGGCTGGCCAACGCCCGCTGCAGGGCGGTGGCGGAATAGCTGCGGCGCTCGCGGATCTGCGGCAGTGGGCGCAGCACTTCTTCCAGCTGGCGCGTGCCGCACAGGCCACAGCCACCACGGCCGGGCAGCAGGCGTCCCTTGTCGGGGTCGAGGTTTGCGCCGGGCGCAGCCTCGTCCACGGTCATCTGCAGCTCGATGCCTTCCAGCTGTGGGTGGATATCGATCGACAGCAGCTGCGAGGGCGCGCTGATCAGGCCTTCGCTGAGCGAAAATCCGAGTGCGAAGTCCTCCAGATCACAGGGTGTGGCCATCATCACGGCAAAGGCGGCATCGTTGTAGCGCAGCGCCACCGGCACTTCCTCGGCCACCACGTCGACCTGCTGCTGTTGCGTGCCGCCGCGCCAGCGCTGCAACGGGCGTTGGGCGGTGCCGGCAGGCGGGGTGTGCGGCGGGATCGAATCAGGCATGCAGCGCGTCCGGACAAGGGAGAAACGCGGGCGGGCCACCGCCGGCGGTTTCGAGGATAGCGCAGTGGTTGCGCGCAGACGCGGCTGTAACCGTTGCCATGGCAGGTTGTGCTGAAATCAGCCGGTGCCCTCTGGCGAAGCGCCGTGGGCCGTGCTTGACTGTGCGGCTGGTCGTGCCACTGAATGCACCGCCGGACCGCGTTGTGCCGTTCGTTGTTGTGTTCCTACTGCCAGGTTCCCGAACATGTCCGAGCAGAAACCGCCGCGTTACAAGCCCTACAACCAGCCCGCCGGAGGCTGGGGTGCCGCCGGCGCCACGGCCAAGGTGCTGCTGCAGCAGAGTGTGATCGGCAAGGGATCGAAGGCATTGCTGGCGATGAACCAGCCCGGTGGCTTCAAGTGCCCCAGCTGCGCGTTCCCCGATGCCGACGAACGCAAGAAGCTGGAGTTCTGCGAGAACGGCGCGAAGGCACTGGCCTGGGAAGCCACCCAGTTCCGCGCCGGCCGCGAACTGTTCGCCCGGTACACCGTGACCGAACTGATGGCGCAGACCGACTACTGGCTGGAGATGCAGGGCCGGCTGACCGAGCCGATGCGCTACGACGCAGCCACCGACCACTACGTGCCGTGCAGCTGGGACGATGCCTTCGCGCTGATCGGTCGCCACCTGCAGGCGCTGGACAGCCCGCACCAGGCCGAGTTCTACACCTCCGGCCGCACGCCCAATGAAGCCGCGTTCCTGTATTCGATCTTCGTGCGCGAGTTCGGCACCAATAATTTCCCGGACTGCTCGAACATGTGCCACGAGCCGACCAGCCGTGGCCTGCCGCCGGCCATCGGGGTGGGCAAGGGCACCATCGTGCTGCAGGATTTCGAGCATGCCGAGGCGATCTTCGTGATCGGCCAGAACACCGGTACCAATTCACCGCGGATGATGAGCAACCTGGTCGAGGCGCGTAAACGCGGCATCCCGATCGTGGCGGTCAATCCGATGCCCGAGCGTGCGCTGATCCGCTTCGCCGAGCCGCAGGACGTGGTGCAGATGGCCACGTTCGGTTCGACCGAGATCACCAGCGAGTTCGTGCATATCCGCATCGGCGGCGACCTGGCCCTGATCAAGGGCATGATGAAGGTGATGTTCGAGCGTGAGGCACAGGGCGAGCGCGTGCTCGACCATGATTTCCTGTCGGAGCACACGGTGGGCCTGGAGGCGCTGCGCGAAGACGTGATGACGCAGGACTGGGACCAGATCGTGCAGGTGTCTGGCATTTCGCAGGCGCAGATCCGCCGCTGTGCGGAGATCTACATCCGTTCCAAGGCCACCGTGATCTGCTACGGCATGGGGCTGACCCAGCACCAGTACGGCTCGCGCCTGCTGCAGCAGGTCGCCAACCTGCTGTTGCTGCGTGGCAACTTCGGCAAGCCCGGCGCCGGCATCGGACCGATCCGTGGGCATTCCAATGTGCAGGGCGACCGCACCGTCGGCATCGACGAGAAGCCCAAGCCGGCCTATCTGGACCGCGTGCAGCAGGTGTTCGGCTTCGACCCGCCGCGCGAGCATGGCCACCACGTGGTCGAATCCATCGAGGCGATGCTGGACGGCAGCGCCAAGGTGTTCATCGGCCTGGGTGGCAACTTCATCCATGCCGTGCCCGATACCCCGCGTGCGTATGAGGCAATGCGTGGCCTGGAGCTCACCGTGGGCATTGCCACCAAGCTCAACCGCGGGCACCTGGTCCATGGCCGCGATGCACTGATCCTGCCGGTGGTGGCGCGCTCGGAACGCATCGTTACGCCGGCCGGCGAGCAGTTCGTCACCATCGAAGACGCGATGTCGAATGTCACCGCGTCGCGCGGGGTACTGGAGCCGGTCAGTGCCGAGGTGTTGCCCGAGGTCGAGATCGTCTGCCGGATGGCACTGGCCACGCTGCCGGACAGCAAGGTTGACTGGGCCGGCTGCATGCACGACTACGCGCCCATCCGCGAGCTGATTGCCGCGGTGTATCCGGAGATCTACACCGGCTTCAACGAGCGCATCCAGCAGCCACACGGTTTCCATCTGGACATTCCGCCGCGCCGCCGGGTGTGGCCCACGCCCAATGGCAAGGCCAACATCCTGGTGATGCCCGGCCTGGACGTGGACGATCCGGTGCACGATCCGGACATGCTGCGGTTGGCCACGGTACGCTCGCATGATCAGTACAACACCACCATCTACAGCTGCAACGATCGCTATCGCGGCGTGTACAACGATCGCATGGTGCTGTTCATGAATATCGAGGACCGGCTGGCGCGCGGGCTGGAGAAGGAAGCGCTGGTCAGCCTGGAGACGATCAGCGGCGATGGCGTGCAGCGCCGCATCGAGGGCCTGACGGTGCTGGACTACCCGATGCCGCGCGGCGCGCTGGCCGGTTACTACCCGGAACTGAACCCGTTGCTGCCGCTGGACTACTACGACCGGATCAGCGGCACACCCGCAGCGAAGTCGATCCCGGTGCGGATGCGGGCGATGGCGGCGGCGATTGCGTGACGCGCATCGGCTATCATCGGCGGGTGAACCTGCCTGGCCTGCTGCTGCGATGGATGCTGCTCGTTGCCCTGGTGCTGAATGCACCGGCGCTGGCGCTTGCCTCGTCTTCGTACGGCGGGTCGGCCAACCAGGATCACTGCGCTGCACCGCACGCGGCCGCGCTGGCGGCAGCCGGCTGCTGCGATGATGCGGCCCGGGCGGCCTGCCAGAGCGGTGAGTGCGAATGCCCGCCGGCCTGCCTTGGCATGCTGGCCACGTTGAGTGGAACGCCCGCCTCGCCGTGGCGCGAGGCGCCTGTAGCTGCCCGTTCCCAGCAACGCGCATCGCCCCCGATGCCGGACCCGTTGCGTCCCCCCATCGTGTGATGTCCTGCAGGCGCTCGAGCGCCTGCCATGACTGTTCGACTCTTTCTCGCCTCTGCCTGCGCCTTCGATGCGCGGGCGGCGGGCCGCGTTGCCCGCCTCAGCAAAGGAATCACTCAATGAACCGTTCTCTCTCCCTCGGCCTGCTGCTGGGCACCGTGCTGGCCACCACCGCCTGTGCACGTGCCGCCGAAGAATCCGCCGCCGCACCGGTCGCCAGCAAGGCTCCGGTGGCACCGATCCAGGCCAGCCCGGCCAAGGTCGATCCGGCCCTGCCGGTGGCCATCGTGCACAAGACCGCCAGCTGTGGCTGTTGCGGTATCTGGGTCGACCATCTGAAGGCCGCGGGCTTCCAGGTGGACGTGCGCGATACCGATGACATGAATCCGATCAAGGTCCGCCTGGGCGTGCCGGTCGGCAAGGCCTCCTGCCATACCGCCGAGATCGGCGGTTATGTGGTCGAAGGCCACATCCCGGCCGAGGACATCAAGCGCCTGCTGGCCGAACGCCCGGCCGCACGCGGGCTGGTGCTGCCCGGCATGCCGGCCGGTTCGCCGGGCATGGAAATGCCGGATGGTTACGTGCAGCCGTACACCGTCGAGCTGGTGCGGACCGACGGCAGCACCGAGCCGTTTGCCCAGCACGGGCAGGGTGGCTGATGGAAGGCGGGTGCCGGTCGTCCTGACCGGCACCCTTCGACGCGTCTTGTGTAGGGCTGAGCCTATGCTCGGCTGTGTTTGGCCGGCAAGCCGAGCATGGGCTCGGCTCTACAGGATCAGCGTGCCGTGGCTGTTTCCTTGGCCAGCTGTGCGTCGAACTTCTTCTCGGCCGCATCCGCGTAGGCCTTGCAGGTCAGGGCGTTGGCTCCGGCCTCTGCACCCGCGGCATAGTTCCAGTTGCTGGCGCCCGGATGCGGCGTCAGCAGCAGGTCGCAGGGCAGGGCGCGCACCGTAGCGAAGCTGCGCCGGTAGTCCTCGACCAGGCGGGGATAACGGGCGTTGCCCTGCAGCTGGTAGCCCGGCGCACTCAGGCTGTCGGCGTAGGCGATGCGCACCGGCTGGCCATCGCGGGTATCGGTCCAGGTCCAGGCGGTGCTGCCTGGGGTGTGCCCCGGCATGAAGTGCGCGGTGAACGCGATGCCGCCTACGGTGACCCCTTCGCCATCCATGATGATGCGGTCGGCGCTGGCCGGCGGAAAGGTGATGCTGTCGCCAAAGTGCAGGTCGTTGCTGCCACCGCGCGCCAGCAGCACGGCCGATTCGGCGTTGGCCGCTACGCTGGCGCCGGTACGGCGCTTCAGCTCCGCCACCGGGCCGGCATGGTCGGCGTGTGCGTGGCTGAGCAGGATCAGCCGTAGATCCTGTGCTGCCACCCCGCGTGCCTTCATGTTGTCCAGCAGGTGACCGGCCATCTGCGGCATGCCGCCGTCGAGCAGTACCGCACCGTCGGCGGTCTGCACCAGCAGCGCGGTCAGGTCCTCGGTGCCGATCTGCCAGGTGTGGTCGGCAATCTGCAGCGGTGCCATCGGCTGCAGCCACGAGGCGTCCACGGTGTAGGCCTGCAGCTGCGGCAGCGGTGCGTCGGCGGCAGTCACATCAAAGGCAAGTGTGGCAGTCAGGGCAAGGGTCGTCAGGCAAAGGCGCATGGCGGAGAGGTGTCTGGGCAGGGTCGGATGAAACTACCACGCGGGCCGGGCGGACCGTTTCGCGAATAATTCATGGCTGCGATAAGGTGCGCCGCAGCCTGCCCAGGGATTGTTCGCTGGCCATGGATTGTGAATCCACCTCCACGGGCTGGAGCGCAGAATCGGCCGGGGCTAGCCTGCTACCAGGCTCAAGGAGGTGGACCATGCACGTGCTCATGGTGATGCTGGGTGGCGTACTGCTGCTGGGGGTATTCGTGCTGTTTGGCCATCTCTGGAGCACGGGCACCTCGCAGCTGCCCACGGCACTGATCGCCTTCATCGCCACCTGGCTGCTGGTGGCCGTGGCCAACATGTGGGTAGGGGGCAGCAAGGCCGGCTACGCGGTACGCGAGGAGCTGCCGATCCTGTTGCTGGTATTCGCCGTGCCGGCGCTGCTGGCCGGTTTCCTGTACTGGCGCCTGGCGCGCTGAAGGAGTTCCATGAGTACCCGACTGCGCCTGCCCGCGCTGCGCCACCGCGATGGCCATCATGCCCGCGTTACCTACGAAGAACTGTTCTTCGACCTGGTCTACGTGTTTGCGGTCACCCAGCTCAGCCACCATCTGCTGCACCACCTGGACCTGGCCGGCGTGCTGCAGACCCTGGTGCTGTGGTTCGCGGTCTGGCTCGGCTGGCAGTACGCGTGCTGGGTCAGCAACTGGTTCGACCCGGAGGCGCCGCGCATCCGGGGCCTGATGTTCGCCACCATGCTGCTGGCGTTGTTGATGTCCTCGTCCATTCCCGAGGCATTCGCCGATCGTGCGTGGATCTTCGCCGGGGCGTACGCCACGATGCAGGTCGGACGCACCGCCTTCGTGCTGCTGGAAGTCGGCCGCAACCATACGTTGGCGCCGAACTTCCGCCGCATGCTGGCCTGGGTCAGCGTGTCGGCCTGCTTCTGGCTGGCCGGCGCGGCGGCCGAGGGCCACCTGCGGCTGGCACTGTGGGCGATGGCGGCGGCCTGCGAATACATCTCGCCGATGTTCGGCTTCGCGTTCCCGGGCATGGGCCGGTCGCACACCCGCGACTGGACCATCGAGGGCGGTCACCTGGCCGAACGCTGCCAGCTGTTCGTCATCGTCGCACTGGGCGAGACGTTGCTGGCCACCGGGGGCGTGCTAAGCGACGTCGAGCACTGGAGCCTGCAGGTGATCTCGGCGGTGCTGGCCACCTTCGCTGGCACGATTGCCATGTGGTGGCTGTACTTCGGCATCTCCAGCCGCGATGCCACAGAGGCCATCACCCACGCCGAGGACCCGGGCCGGATGGGCGCCAATTTCCATTACGTGCATGCCCTGCTGATCGCCGGCATCATCGCCACCGCGGTGGGCAACGATCTGGTCATGGACCATCCGGCGGCGGCCGTCACCACGGTGTACGCCACGGTGATGGTGGCGGGCCCGCTGATCTATCTGCTGGGCAGTGCCCTGTACAAGCACGTGGTCTATGGGCGCGCGCCGCGCTCGCACCTGCTGGGCGCCGCCGCACTACTGATGCTGGGCCTGGTGTTGCCCTGGATGCACCTGCTGGCCGCCGGATGGCTGACCAGCCTGGTGCTGCTGGGCGTGGGGTTGCTGGATGCGCGGCTGAAGCGGCGCACCCGGCCGTTGCCGGGCTAGAACCCGCCGCCGGTCTTGAAGTCACCGCCGCCGCTGATACCACCGCCGCTGTGGAAGCTGCTGCCGCTGGAACTGGAGCTGGAGCTGGAGCTGGAGCTCGAACTGGAGCTCGAACCCGAGCCGGAACTGCTGGAACCGCCCGAAAGCAGGTCGAACAGGCCGCCAGAGGAGCGGGTGGTGCTTCGGCTGCTGGTGGTGCTGAAGAAGGATGCGGCGACGGTGGCCGGCGCGGCGGCCCGGTAGCTCGGCGCCTCGTAGGCCTGGCGCTCGATGTCTGCTGCCGCCTGGTAGCTCCTCCGCGCCGCCTGCAGGCTGTCCAAGCGCTTTTTCAGCACGGCCATTTCGCGGGTGTGCTCGCCTACCATCCCATCGATCTCGCCCAGGCGCAGGCGACTGCGATGGATGTGCTCGAGCACGGCATCGTCCTCGCCGGAGGCGGTGGCGGCCACGCGCCGGTACAGGTCGTCCATGCTCTTGGCCGACAGCGTGCGCGCCAGCGCGGTGAGCAGGGCGCTGCCTTCGGCATCGGTCCAACTGCGGAAGCCGTCGATCTGTGCCTGCTTGGCATCCACGGTCTGACGATGCAGCTGCTCGGCCAGCAGCGCCTGCGCTACTGCGCCCTGTGCCGTCTGCAGCTGCTGGCGCAGCGGGTCGCCACCGGCGCGGGCGAGGGCGGCATCGCGGGCCTGCTGTACCGGTTGGCGGGCCGCCTCCACGTCGTCGCGGGCGCGTCGGGCATGTTCCTGCAGATAGGGCGGAAGCTCGACCAGCGTGGCGTACTCGCGACGGGCACGGTCAAAGCCGCACAGTTCGGCCAGCCAGCCGTCGACGGTGCGCACCAGTGGCCAGCCGCGGTAGGCCGTGCTGCCGTAGCTGCGCCGGTGCAGGTACATGAAGATCGGGTCGGCCTGATAGGCGCCGGCCTTGGCGTCATGCTCCGATTGGGCAGAGGAAGCCATGCGCTCGACCGTGTCGGCACGCGCCACGGCCAGCTGCAGGTCGTCCTGCAGCGCCCTGTAGGTAGGTTCCGCTTCCAGCGTGGTGTCCACCTGGTCCTGCAGGGCCTGCCAGCGTCCGCCGGCGGCGTCGCGTGCGGCAACGGCCTCCTGCGACCGCTGCTGCAACGACTGCTCGATGTCCAGCAGCGCCTGCAGTTCGTCGTCCAGCACCGCCGCTTTGCGGTCACGGCGCTGCAGATCGACGCTGGACTGCTGCAGCAGGTCCCGGGCCAGCATCGGCGGCGCATCGTTTGCGGCCTCGGCCTGCAGGCGCGCCAGGGCGTTGAAGTCGTCGCGGACCCGCCCGTGCAGCGCTTCCTGTTCCTTGATCAGCTCCCGGCACTGGTCGCCACGCGCGGCCAGTTGTGCCTGCACCTGGCCGATATCGGTTTCGACATCGGCAATCGCGTCGTTCAGGTCTCTCATGTCAGTTCCTTACCCATCACCATTGGGTGATGTAGCCACCGGTGGCGGGCATGCGGAACCGCGGCGACAGGCTGCCGCGCGGCTTGCTGCCGATCTGGTCGTCTTCGATGATGCCGTTGTCCTGCTTGTCGGCGGCAACCCGGTTGTAGGTGGCCTCGGGCACGCGTACGGCAAACACCGAGACCCGTTCCTCCTTGCCGGTTTCCTCGTTGCGGATCGGCAGTTCGGCAGCATTGCCGGCCTCGTCCAGCGCTTCGGTCACCAGATAGTAGTTGCGGCCACCATTGGCCTTCTCGTTGTAGCGCCAGACGCCGGTGCGTTCATCGTCACGGTTGACGATGCGGTAGACCAGGGTCTGCGACAGCAGCCCCACCAGCTGGCTGACCTCGTCCAGGGCCGGCCCGGCTTCGGCCAGCGTCTCGACCCGGATCAGGCGGGCGGCCTGCTCCAGCGCACGTTCGAAGCGCTTGCGGTCTTCGCCGGCGACACCGGTGGCGAGGCCGTCGGCCTTGAGCTGGGCCAACCGCTCGTTGAGCGCGGCCAGCGTGGCGGCGCTGCCGATCAGCTCCTTCAGGGTTGCTACCGCCTGGCCGGCCGCGGCGATGTCGCCCGCGCGCAGTGCCACGTCGCCGCCGGTGTAGGCGCGTGCGCGCGCCTGCTCTGCATCCGGCGCGAGGCGCGCCGCCTTTGCAGCGGCGTTGGTGGTATCCAGCAGCTCGCTGGCCTCGATCGCCTGGCCGAGAATGTTCACCCGCTCGGTCAGCGGCGGCAGTGTTTCCCTGGCATTCGCCAGCAGCTGCGCGGCGGCCTGCCGATGCTGCTCAACCTGCGCGGCGGCCTGCTCGCCGGTGGCACTGCCACCACTGCTGAGCCGGGTGAGCTTGTCCTTGCGCACAAGGGTCGGCTGTGCGGCCAGTGCGGCGGGAACCCCGGCGAAGCGCCGCTGTGCTTCGGCCAGCGCGGCCTGTGCGCCTTCGGCCAGTGGCTGCAGGCGCCCACCGCTGGCCGTGGCACGTGGCAGCAGCCCCTGCAGGGCCTGTTCCTGTGCCGCCAGCAGGGCGCGCGCTGCAGCAGCCTCCTGTTGCTGCGCGGCCACCTTGTCGTTCAGCACCTGCACGTTCTTCTGCACGTTGCTCTCGTGCACGAACGCTCCGAAGCTGCGTGCCATGACCAGCAGCATGCCGAGCACCAGCAGCAGGAAGGCCGCCAGCAGCGCCCACTTCAACAGGCGGGCCCGATCGATCCAGCGCCGCGCCAGCCACGCCTTCCAGCCACGCGGCGCGGTGTAGAGGTAGCGCTGCTCGCGCTGGGCCTGGATGCCGGCCTCGAGGATCTCGTCGGAGACCTCGATGCCCTGCGAGCGGTACAGCTCAAGCAGGCGCTGCTTCAGCGTCGCCTTGTCGTGGCCGCTGTCGGCCAGCGCCTTCATTTCGGCATTGCGGTAGCGCAGCTGGTCGACCACATCCATGGTCAGCAGCGCAGCCTGCAGCTCGGCAGGGGCCATCGTCGCACTCACCTCAGCGCGGCTCCGGGCTCGGCGGCGCCTGCAGCAGGGCGGCGAAGCGCTGCTTGCCCTGTTCGACATACTCGGCGATCTCGGCCGAGTCGCGGGTCGCCTGGCCGCGCAGCTGCTCGATCTCCTGCAGCGAGGTCTCCTGGAAGCGCACCACCGCATCGACCAGCTTGCGCACCGAATCGACGCCGATGGTGGCGCCGTAGCCGGCCTTCAGGCCCTCGTGCAGCACGTCATCGCCAATGTTGGCCACCGCTTCCAGGCCCTTGGAGGTGCCCTCGGTCATCGCATTGAGCGCCTGCGTGGACTCATGCAGGCCCATCTGCGTGGTGAAGGCCAGGTTCAAGGCGGTGAAGCTGGTTTCATTGGTGGAGAAGAACACCACCGAGCGCTCGTTGACGCGGCGCTTGATCTCGTGCGACTGGTGCACGCGCAGCATGATCGCCTCGGAGGTGGCGTAGTTCACCTGCAGGTTCTCGGCCAGGTCCTTGGCCAGCTGGTAGCGCGACTCCTCGGCCTGGTTGTTGCGCAGGGCCTCGTCGCGGGCCATGACCAGGCGGCCGGTATCGGCAGCATCGGCGGCCGGAACGGCCGACTCCACGCGCTGCTGCGCCTGCTTCAGCGCCTCGCGGGCATCGGCCAGCGCCTGCTCCTGCAGCTTCAACAGCTCATGGGCCTGGATCTCGGCATCCTTGATCGACAGGCGGAAGTCGCCGTACATCTCCAGCACGCGTGACTCGCGCTGCAGCTGCTCGGCCGAATCGCGGCTGACTTCCAGGAATGTGCGGCGGATCTTCTCGAACCGGCTCGGGATGTCGCCGCGGGTGACCTTCATCCACAGGTTCTGCAGGCGCTCGCCCATGTCGATCCTGCCGTCGCGCACCTGCTCGACCATGGTGCTGGCATCGTCACGGATGCTGTCGAACGCGCGGATGATCTCGGTATAGCGGTCGGACACCTTGGCCGAGCTGATTTCATCACGCATCACGGCATTGAAATGCCCGGACTGCTGCAGCACGCGGGCAATGGCCACCACGCGGCCCTGGTCAAGGGTGGACAGCTGCGAGACCAGCGCGATGGCCGGTGCGTTGTTGTCCTGGGGAGCGGCCAGGCCCAGGCTGCGCAGCGTGGCCATGGCGCGGTCGAGGTACTTGATCGGCGCGGTAGCGGCCGGCGTGGCAAGGAGGGTGTTCTCGGACATTTCGACGGCTCCGGTCAGGGCAGGCAATGAGGAACCTGCCGCGCGGAACGGGCAGGTTGCTGCGAAACGAAGGGGAAGGGGAGCGGCAGCCGTGCGGCGCACGACAGGCGGGCCCGGTCAAGGGCCGACGGCCCGGTATGGGCGAGGGTGGTGTCCTGTTCAAGCATGGCGCATTCCCTGCAGATCGCCCCCCTGGCGATTCCGTCTCATTGTAGCGGCGGTGATGGGCAGGTGAAGCCCCACCGATGGCAGGGTGGAGTAGCGTTGGCGCACGCTCATCGGTTGCGGCAAGCGAGGGCTTCGTGCAGAACGTACCGCAATGGTTGCTCTGGGCGGGACTGTCCGCCGTGTTCGCAGCGCTGACTGCGCTGTTCGCCAAGGTCGGCGTCAAGGGCGTCGACCCGGACCTGGCCATGGCCATCCGTACCCTGGTGGTGGCGGCGGTGATCCTGCCGCTGGTGATGGTCACCGGCAAATGGTCCAATCCATTGCTGCTGCCGGGGCGCACCCAGCTGTTCCTGGTGCTGTCGGCGCTGGCCACCGGTGCGTCGTGGCTGTTCTACTTCCGCGCACTACAGAGCGGTGAGCTGGCCAAGGTGGCCGTGGTGGACAAGTTCAGCGTGGTGCTGGTGATCGTGCTGGCCTATCTTCTGCTGGGCGAGCGGCCCAGCCTGCGGGAGTGGAGCGGCATCGGCCTGGTGCTGGCCGGGGTGATCGTGCTGGCCACGAAGAAGTAGCAGCGTTGAACCGACCAGAGGGGAGAGCAGGATGCAGGGCGAAGCACACGGTACGTTTGAAGTGGATCTGCGGCCGATCGGTGGCAATGACGGCCCGATTGCGGTGATGTCGATCAACAAGACCTTCGCCGGCGACCTGCACGGCAGCAGCGTCGGCCAGATGCTGGCCTTCCGCACGCCGGTGCAGGGCTCGGCCGGCTACGTGGCGATGGAGCGGGTAACGGCCACGCTGGCCGGGCGCCAGGGTGGGTTCACCCTGCAGCACAACGGGTTGATGACCCGTGGCACGCCGCAGCTGAGCGTGGTGGTGGTGCCCGATTCGGGCAGTGAAGGACTGCTCGGCCTGAGCGGCACGCTGGAGATCACCATCAGCGAGGGCCGCCATGACTACCGGCTGGTCTACAGCCTGCCGGAAGAACCCTAGCGGAGTTCCGCTGCCATCGCCGCTAGCCTGGCGACGGTGTTGAGGTTGCGCGCCGTGCCCTGTGCCGAGCCGGGAATGCGCAGGCGCGAGTCGGCCATGCCGGCGCCGTAGTGGATGAAGATCTCGCGCGTGCCGAGTGCAAGCTGTTCGTCGCGCCGGCCGGTCACGCCATCAAGCGGGTCGGCAGGCAGGCTGCCGTCGAGGAACAGGGCGACCGCACGGTTGCCGGCGGCCTGCGGAAACGGATTGCGTGCCACCACGCCTGCGATCTCGCTGGCCGAGCGCACCAGTACGCCTACCGGCTTGCCGGCATATTCCTGGAGCCGCTGGCCGAGGGCCTGGCGCACGCCCGCCTCGTCGAGCGAGCTGCGCAACACCACGTTGCCGCTGGCGATGTACGTGCGGACATCGGCGAAGCCTGCGTCCTCGCACATCGCCACCAGTTCGCGCATCGGCAGCCTGCCGGTGCCGCCGACGTTGACCGCGCGCAGCAAGGCGACGTGGATGTTCATGGCGTCCCCGCCTGCAGGCGGTCGTACATGCGCACCAGATCGACCAGGGTGCGCGCGCCCATCTTGCGCATCACCTGCGCGCGGCGCACCTTCACCGTGATCTCGCTGACGCCGAGGTCGCCGGCGATCTGCTTGTTGAGGCGGCCACGCACCACGCCATCGACCACCTCGCGCTCACCCGCGTTGAGCGTGTTCCAGCGCTGCTGCAGGGCATCGAGCGCCTCGCCCTCGCGGCGGCGCTGGCGGTCGATCTCGATGCCCTTGTGGATCGCATCCAGCAGTTCCTGGTCGCGAAAGGGCTTGGTCAGGAATTCGATGGCACCGTCCTTGATCGCGTTGACACCCATCGCGATGTCGCCGTGGCCGGTGATGAACACCACGGGGAGCTGCAGGCCATGGCTGCCCATCGTGCGATGGAATTCAAGACCGCTCTGGCCGGGCATGCGCACGTCCAGCACCAGGCACGCCGGCGCGTCTTCCAGGTCGTGCTCGAGGAAGGCCTGGGTGGAGGCGAAGGCCCGCACCTGCAGGCCCATCGAGGCCAGCAGGTCTTCCAGCGCCGCGCGCACCGACGGATCGTCGTCGACCACATAGACAATGGGCGCCGGATCGGCGATGGCTGCAGTGGGCTTACGCATGGTGGACATCCGTGGCGACGGGCAGGTCGAAGACGAAGCAGGCACCGCCGCCTGCCGGTCGTTCGGCGCGGATCTGGCCGTCGTTGGCCTCGATCATCGAGCGGCTCAGGCTGAGGCCCAGCCCCAACCCGTGTGACTTGGTGGTCCAGAACGCGTCGAACACGCGCTCGCGATGCTCGGCGGGCAGGCCGACGCCACGATCGCGTACGCTGAGGCTGACCCGTTGGCCCTCACGCCGGGTCAGCAGCGACAGACGCCGGTCGCCTGCGGGTACGGCTTCCATTGCATCCACCGCATTGAGGATCAGGTTACCGATCACCTGCTGCACCTGTACGCGATCGGCCTGCACCGGCGGCAGGTCGGCGTCCAGCAGCAGGGCCACGGCCACGCCATGCTGGTCCAGTTCGCTGCGCGACAACGCCAGCATTTCCTCCACCGCCTGGTTCAGGTCGAAGGCGCGCCGTTCCGGTGCCGCGCCCTGGGTCAGGCCGCGGATGCGGGCGATCACGTCACCGGCGCGGTGCGCGTCCGCCAGGATGCGGGCTACGGTCTGGCGGGCCTTGTCCACGTTCGGTGGGTCCTGCGCCAGCCAGCGCTGGCAGGCTTCGGCGCTGCTGGCGATGGCCGCCAGCGGCTGGTTCACTTCATGGGCGATGGAGGTGGTGAGTTCGCCCACGGTGGAGGCGCGCGCTACCCGCAGCAGGCGACCCTGCGCTTCCTGCACGGCCGCCTTGGCCGCTTCCATGTTCAGGGCGAGGTAGGTGGTGATGCCGATCACCAGCATGCCGATCACCGAATTGACCAGGCCGATGCGGTAGGTGCCGAAGCGGGTCAGGAAGAAACTCAGCCCGGTCAGTCCGATGCAGGCGATGGCAAGGGTGATCAGCCCGCGCGCGCCCAGCACGCGCGATGCCGCGAGGATGACCGCTGCGTAGAAGCAGGCAGCAGCAACCGCGTAGTCGGTGATGGTGTCGATCAGGAAGATCGCGGCCATCACGACGATCAGGGCCAGCAGCACCAGCGGGCGGCGGGGCGACAGCGATGGCATCGGGACGGCTCCCTGGCGTGGGGTGAAAGGATAGCAAAGCCGCCATCGGCAGATGCCGATCCTGGTCGGCAGGCTCTTTTGCTGTGGGTGCCGACCGTTGGTCGGCACAAGCCAGAACGATGCCTGGTAGTGCCGGCCGCTGGCCGGCAACTGCACGGTGTTGCCGGAGCTCATGAGGTTGCCGGCCAGCGGCCGGCACTACCGCAGGGATGGACACGGTCTCTGAAGGTTCTCTGCCGACCAAGGTCGGCACCTACCAAAGCGGTGCACGGTGTTGCCGGCCAGCGGCCGGCACTACTCCTCCAGGCTGGCGTTCCAGAATCCCTGCAGCACACCGGGCGTGGTCGCCAGCGTCGCAAGTACGGCGTCCAGTTCGCCGGCATCCACCGTGGTGGCATACAACACCGCCTCGATCTCCACATCGCGCTCGCCGAACGGGCGCTGGTCCACCGCGCGCACCGGGTACTGCGCCTGCTCAAGCAGCAGCAACAGCTGGTCCAGCACCTCGGCCTGCTGTTCGCGCTGGCAGACCACGTTGATCGCATAGGTCGCCTCGCTGAACGCTTCCGGCAGCGGCTGCCGCTGGATGCGGTTCACCACCGGCCGCAGCAGGGTATTGGCGGCCAGCACGAACACCGCCGCGAGCACTGCTTCGGGCAGCAGCTTGATACCTGCACATGCTCCCACCGCCGCCGATCCCCACAGGGTGGCGGCGGTGTTCAGGCCGGACACCTGCGCGCCGTCCTTCATGATCGCGCCGGCGCCGAGGAAGCCGACGCCGGAGATCACATAGGCCACCACATGCAGCGGCGAGGGTGGTCCGCCGTACAGGTCATGGAAGCGCACCGCCAGATCGACGAACACTGCCGCACCCACCGCCACCAGCGTATTGGTACGCAGGCCGGCGGTGCGTTGCCGCAGCTGCCGCTCCAGGCCGATGACCGTGCCCAGCACGAATGCCACCGACAGGCTGATCAGCGAGCTGAGCGTGGCGCCGGCGTTGAACGCCGGCAGGTTCGGATTGATGTCCATTGTGTTTCTCCCTGGACAAGCGGCGGGCGCTTACTGCCAGCCGTAACGACGGATGTAGAACTTCTTCAGCGCGGTGGTCAGCACCGCATAGCCGAACAGGATCGCCACCAGGAACGGCCAGTAGCCGGCCGGCAGGGCCTGAAGCTTGAAGTAGCCGGCCAGCGGGCTCATCGGCAGGGCCACGCCGATGGCCATGATCAGGCCGGTCATCAGCAGCAGTGGCGGCGCGGCGATGCTCTGCAGGAACGGCACCTTTGGCGTGCGGATCATGTGCACGATCAGGGTCTGGGTCAGCAGGCCGACCACGAACCAGCCGGACTGGAACAGGCCCTGGTCGGCCGGCGTGCGTGCATCGAACACGTACCACATCAGCGCGAAACAGCTCAGGTCGAAGAGCGAGCTGATCGGCCCGAAGAACACCATGAAGCGGCCGATGTCCGCCGGGTTCCACTTCAGCGGCTTGCGTACCAGTTCCTCATCCACGTTGTCGAACGGAATGGCGATCTGCGAGATGTCATACAGCAGGTTCTGCACCAGCAGCTGCAGCGGCAGCATCGGCAGGAACGGCAGGAAGGCCGAGGCCACCAGCACCGAGAACACATTGCCGAAGTTGGAGCTGGCGGTCATGCGGATGTACTTCAGCATGTTGTTGAACGTACGCCGGCCCTGGATGACGCCTTCCTCCAGCACCATCAGGTTCTTTTCCAGCAGGATGATGTCGGCCGCCTCCTTGGCGATGTCCACCGCGCTGTCCACGCTGATGCCGATATCGGCTGCGCGCAGCGCCGGCGCATCGTTGATGCCGTCACCGAGGAAGCCGACCACCTTGCCCTGCGCCCGCAGCTCGCGTACCAGCCGCTCCTTGTGCAGCGGCGTCAGCCGGGCAAACACGCGATGGTGGTGCAGCGCCCGCGACAGCGCGCCGTCGTCCATGCGCTCGATCTGCGGGCCGGTCAGGATGGTGTCCGCGTCCAGCCCCACCTGTGCGCAGACACGGGCGGTCACCAGTTCGTTGTCGCCAGTGAAGACCTTGACCTCGACACCGTGTGCGGCCAGCGCCTGCAGCGCCTGCGCAGCCGACTCCTTCGGCGGGTCCAGGAAGGCCACGTAGCCGACCAGCGTCAAACCGCACTCGTCCGCTTGCGAGTAGGCGCTCTGACTGGCCGCGGTCTCCTTCATCGCCACCGCCACCACGCGCAGGCCCTGTTCGTTCAGTTCCTCGGTGGTCTGCCGCACCCGCGCCAGGCGGCGCTCGTCCAGTGGCATGTCCTGGCCGTTCTCGCGCACGGTGCTGCACACCGCCAGCATCTCTTCCACCGCGCCCTTGCAGATCAGCTCATGGTGGTCCTCGCGCTCGGACACCACCACCGACATGCGGCGGCGCTCGAAGTCGAACGGAATCTCGTCCACCTTGTGGTAGTCCTGCGACAGCCGCAGCGAACTCTGCAGCTCCACGTGCTCCAGCACCGCGCGGTCCAGCAGGTTGATCAGCCCGGTCTGGAAGTGGCTGTTGAGGTAAGCGAACTTCAGCACGTCTTCCGAATCGTGACCGAACACATCGGTGTGGCGCTCCAGCGCGATCCTGTCCTGGGTGAGCGTGCCGGTCTTGTCGGTGCACAGCACTTCCATCGCGCCGAAGTTCTGGATCGCATCCAGGCGCTTGACGATCACCTTGCGCCGCGACAGCAGCACCGCACCCTTGGCCAGGGTGGAGGTGACGATCATCGGCAGCATCTCCGGCGTCAAGCCCACCGCCACCGACAGCGCGAACAGGAACGCCTCGGTCCAGTCACCCTTGGTCCAGCCGTTGATCAGCAGCACGAACGGCACCATCACCAGCGCGAAGCGGATCAGCAGCCAGCTGACACTGTTGACGCCGGCCTGGAACGCGGTGGGCGCACGATCGGTGGCGGTGCTGCGCTGGGCCAGCGTGCCGAAGTAGGTGCGGTTGCCGGTGGCCAGCACCACGGCGGTGGCGGTGCCTGACACCACGTTGGTGCCCATGAACAGCAGGTTGTGCTGCTCCAGCAGGCCAGCCAGGCCGTCGCCGGGGTGCGCGAACTTTTCCACCGGCAGCGACTCGCCGGTCATTGCGGCCTGCGCCACGAACAGGTCCTTGGCGGTCAGTACGCGGCAATCGGCCGGAATCATGTCACCGGCCGACAGCACGATGTGGTCACCGGGCACCAGCTCACGGATCGGCAGGTCCAGCAGGCGAGCCGGACGACGGCTGTGCAGGTGGGCGCCGAAGTACTGGTCGGCCACATCGGCGGCCTCGGTGCCCGGATTGCGGCGCAGCACGCGCGCGGTGTTGCCGACCAGCGCCTTCAGCCGCTCGGCGGCACGGTTGGAGCGGCCTTCCTGCACGAAGCGGATCAGCGTGGACAGCAGTACCATCGCACCAATCACGATCGTGGCCTTGATGTCCTCGGTCAGCCAGGACACCGCCGCCAGTACGGTCAGCAGCAGGTTGAACGGATTGCGGTAGCACTGCCACAGGTGCCGCCACCACGGCAGCGGCTTTTCGTGATCCACCTCGTTGGGGCCGAGCGTGGCCAGCCGCTCCTCGGCTTCATGCGGGCTGAGGCCATCGGCATGCGACTCCAGCGTGGCCAGCAGCTCGGCTTCCTCCTGCTGGGCAAGGGTGATCAGGCCGGTGGTAAGCGCGAACGGCGCCGCTTCGGCGCTGCCCGGGCCAAAGCCGGCTTCGGGCATCGCACGACGGCGGAACAGGTTGCCTGCGCGACGGCTGCGCAGGAAGGCGTTGAACCAGGCGTTGAGCAGGCTCATGGGACGCTCCTCGAATGTCAGAGCCGGCCGCAGCCGGAACACGAACGGAATGGGTGAGACAGTTCAGGCGTGGCGCATCGCCAGCACCGCCGGCGACCACGGCTGCATGTGCAGGCGCTGGCTGCCACCAATGCACAGCGGCTTCATCGCATCGCGCAGCGGGTAGGGCAGATGGCGCAGCACGGTGATCCGCTCGCTGATCGGCAGCAGCGACAGCGCGTCGGCCACCACGCGCGGCGAACCGAGCGACAGCGAACGGGCAAACATGACCGGTCCGTGCTGCAGCAGCTGGCTGCGCAGGGCGGCAACATCGCGCTCACCGATCAGGCGGCGCAGGGTGATGTAGAGGATCTTGTAGGACATGGGGGCGATCTCCAGGCAGGCGGCACCTGGCGGTCCCCCGTCACTCAGGCAGGCAGGGACCGGCGGGCAGGCGCCAGGAACAGGCAACAAGCGGGCATCCGGGGCGCGGTGCGCCCGGCAGGGTCGGGGTCCATCTGCGTCTCCATGAGGGGAGGGGGCCGGCCAGGGTTGCCCTGGCCAGTGGCGCTATTGTCCGCCCCTGAATGGGGTAGTCCTAGAGGCCCGTGGGTTAGCCCGGCTATACCTTGGTATAGCCGGGCGTATGCGGTGCCGATCGAGGGTTCAGTGGTGGGTCAATGCGCGCCGCTGGTCTGCTTGCAGACGTCGTACTCGCCACGGGTCAACGTCTTGTCACGGTCGGTATCGCAGGCATGCAGGCGCTCGGCCCAGTCGGGTGCCACGGCATCCACTTCGGCCAGCGTGACGATGCCGTCCTTGTCCTTGTCCAGCGACTCATACGGCGGTATCAGCTTCACTTCGGTGACGTCCTCGGCGGCGGTGGCCTTGCTCGCCTCCTGGGTTCTGGAACAGGCGCCCAGCAGCAGGCCGATGGTGATGAGGAGGACAGCAGAAACGCAGCGAATACCGGTCATGACAGGCTCCAGAATTGGGGGCGCGGGCCATGGCTGTGGATGGCCACGGCCGGATCTTCGGCCCGGGTCCGTAAGCGAACTGCGAAGAACCGGCGGGGTCGCCATGCAGCGGTGGGCGCCCGTTCACCCGCACGCCCCATGCGTGTGCCAGCCGCCGATGCTGATCCAGGGCGTGCCGTCGCGATGTGCAACGGGCCAGACCGCCGCGGCCGAGTGCGCGGACAGGATTTCCGGGTTGACCTGGGCGGAGCCACTTTGCGAGGTCGGAAATATCTGACCTTTTTGCAAGTTGTTGCATGGCCTGATTGTAAAGATGCCGTGAAACTAATCGCTCGCCTCTCCCCGCGGGTTCGTCATGCAACGCGCACTCCTTCTCCTCCTGCTGGCCCTGTTCGCCAGCAGTGCCCAAGCCACGACACCACAGATCAATGTGGGCCTCCTGTTCGATCATCTTGCGCCAGCGCACAGCAACCTGCTCAAGCGCATACGCAATACCGGTGGTGTGACCGCATACGTGCGCGTTGAGGTCACCGAGATGCACTTCGATGCAGACGGCAAGGTTGTCGAAACGCCGGTGGACACCGTGGCGCTGGTACGCAATGCACCTGGCGCGCACGGGGTGATCGCCAGCCCCAGCCGCCTGATCATTGCCGCCAATGGCCAACAGGCGACGCGCCTGGTCTATCGCGGTGACCGCGATGAGGAGCGCTACTACCGACTGCGCTTCATTCCGGTGGTGCCGAGCGGCGAGGAGTTTTCGCTCAGTGATGCGCAGGTGCAGGAGATCACCGGGCTGACTTCGGCAGTTCGCGTGTTCACCGGCTACGGCACCATCCTGTTCGTGGCACCGCGGAACACGCGCTATGACACCCGTGTGCAGGACGGTCACGTGCACAACGGTGGCAACGCCACGGTGGTGCTGGACAACCTGCGTTACTGCGAGCGAAGCAGTCCGGATGCCTGCACGCCCGGCATCATCGTCCATGTCCGGCCCGGGCGAACCTATGCGCTGCAGGCCGACGACAGCCGGTTCGCCCGCTACGACCTGAGGGAGGGCGACGACCGCCGCAGCATCGACTCGCGCCGCTGATCGTCCGCCCATCTCCCCTTTCTGCAACGTCCCCACCGGGTTCGCCAGGCGCCCGGCGGGGAGGCTGTGTCTTCGTCCTGGCGTCGTATCCCATCGTATCCATCCACCGATCCCGGAGCATTTCCATGTCCCTGAAGAAGTACGCCCTGGCTGCAGCCGCTGCAGCCCTCATCGCACCGGCTGTCAGCCTGGCAGCCACCGAATCCAAGTCGATCACCGTCAACGTGACCGCCGACGTCCCGAACACCGCTGGCCTGCAGGTGTCCACGCCTGACGGCTGGGAAGGCCTGCCGCAGAACCTGCCGTGGGACACCGCGCGCGAAACGCTGGGCGAACTGACCGGGCGCGTCATCAACATCAAGTCGCCGGCTGCCATCACCGCCTACCTGACGTCGCCGGCACAGATGGCGTCGGCCGCAGACGTCGTGGACCTGGTGGTGAAGCTGGACAACGTGGAGGTTCCGGCAACCGCCGCCGCCAAGATCACCGTTGCCAACGCGGCCCAGGCCGCCGCGGGCAAGTCGCTGGCCTTCGCCATTGCGCCGACTGCGCCGACGGGCGGCTACAAGCAGGGCAGCTACGGCGGCCAGTTCCACATGATCTTCGAAAGCGACATTACCCCCTGAGTCCTTTCAGGCGCCCCGTCGCATCCAATGATGCGGCGGGGACGCCGGAACAGCGCCCATGCTCTCGTCCTCCAACCACCGTCGATTCCGACTGGCCCGGCTCGCGACCGCGATCGGTGCCGTGGTCCTTGCCACCTCAGCGCATGCGGCCGGCCTCGCGCCGGGCGAGCTGCCCAGCCTGCTGCAGCAGCGCGAACGCATGCCGGCCGAATTCCGCGAGCACCTGTTTGGCAACCCGCTCACCGTGCGCGTGGAGCTGGACGGCCAGTATCTGGGTGACGCCGAGGTTCTGCTGCACGAAGACAACCGGGTGCAGGTGATCGGCTTTGGTGACAGCCACGAAAGCCGGCTGGCACAGACCGAGCGTGCCCGTTGGGGCGAGCAGCTCGCTGAACCGATGGCGCTGGGCGTATGCAGGCAGCAGTGCCGGGGCATGGCAGCGCTGCACTACAGTCTGTCCAACTCGCTGCTGAGCGTGCTGACGCCTGCCGGCGCGCAGAAGGAGGGGCGCCACATCGCCTTGCCGGACGCGGGCAGCCGGGGGTTGATCGTGCGCAACAGTCTTGCCGTGCACGGCGGCCAGGAACAGCAGGCCACCGTACGCTACAGCGCCGAACTGCGCGGCAGTGCCGGCCACTGGAGCACGGTTGGCAGCTACCAGTACTACGCCCAGCCCGGCAGCAGCGAGCACTACCTCAGTGCCCTGTATGCCCAGCGCGAACTGGGCGATCACTTCGTTCGCGCCGGCTACTTCCTGCCCACCTTCGAGGGCATTGTGCGCCAGCCCCGAGCACCGGGTACGCAGAACGATACGGCGCTGGGCCTGATGTTCGGATCCTCGGACGTACTGCTGGCCGATACGCGAAGCCCCAGCGTCTATCCCGTCTATGTCACCGCCAGCGGCGAAGGCGTGGTGGAGATCTACCGCGACGGGAACCTGCTGTCCACGCAGGCCGTCAAGCCCGGCATCCAGGAAATCGATACGCGCCGACTACCCGGCGGCATCTACGATGTGGAACTGCGGGTGGTCCAGGACGGCCGCGAAGCGTCCCGCGAAAGCGCCTCCATCCACAAGCCCAGCCGCTGGCAGGATCCCAGCCGGCGGTGGCGCTACAGCGCGTTCGCAGGGCAGCAGCGCGGGTTGCTGGCCAGCGCCGGAAGCGCCCGCGAGGGCGGCGCCGCGGCCGGTGCCGTGGTCAATTACCTGTTGCACTCCCGTGCGGTGGCCGGGGCCACCGTGCAGCGGATCGGCGCGCGGCATTCGGCGGGTGTGTCGATGGACTGGCAGGCCAGTGACCGCTTCAGCACGTACACCAATGTCTATACCTCCAGCGACGCCGGGCGCGGCGTGGACCTGCAGGGCCTGTACCGCTATCGTGCCGGCTCGGTGGTGGCCAACCATGCGCGCGGTTGGGTGGAACAGCGCGAGCGCGTCGTGGCGGATGCCGGCAGCGCACCACGCTGGGAGACCCGCGGCGGCTGGCAGGACACAACGGCCGTCTCGATCACGCATCGTTTCGGGCACCGTGATACCGCCAGCGTGCGCGTGGCCCGCAGTTCGGGCTTCACGCGCGGGACCGGCATCGATGTCTCTTACGGGCGCCGGGAGACGGTGTTCGGCAAGCACGATGTCAACTGGCGCGTTTCCGCCTATGACCGCCCTGGCGCCCGCTACACAGGCTACCGGCGGCAACGCGGCATCGACCTGACGGTCAGTGTCTCGCTGGGCAGCGATCGACGCAGCTACAGCGGCAGCCTGGGCAGCCGCACCGGCGATGCCGGTCGCCGCGATACCTATGTGACCGCCTCCTCCACACAGCGCGTGGACGGCGCCGTACTGCAGAGCGTGAATGGCGCGGTCACCGCCGAACGGGGCGGGCTGGGCGCAGGCGCGGGTGCCTCGCTGCAGAGCGCGTTTGTGGAGGGTGACATGCAGGTCTACCGCAGCGCGGCGTCGGGCCGCATCAGCGGCACCGCCAACCTCGACAGCACCGTGGTCATTGGCGGTGGGCGCGCCGCCGTGCTGGGGCAGGGGCGCGGCAGAAGCGCCGACACCGGGCTGATTGTCGATGTCCGCAGCGATTATCCCGATCTTGCCCTGCGTGCGGACGACAGCCACGGCGGCGGCGTTGCGCTGCGCCCGGGCCGCAACTTCGTTCCGGTGGCCGCGTATCGCGCAGGCCACGTGCAGTTCGACTTCCAGGGGCGGCATGCGCCGTCGGCAACGCTGCAGCCCTCGGTCGTCAGCTATCACCTCAACAAGGGGGGCGTGATGCATGCCACGCTGGACGTGCTGCGCACCTTCACCGTCATGGGCCAGGTACTGGATGCAGACGGCAACGGTGTGCGCGGCGTGCAGGTGATCAACCACGCCGGCCGCGGCGTCAGCCAGGAGGATGGCTTCTTTACCCTGGAACTGAGCGCCCGTGCCCCGGTGGTGGAGTTGCGTTACCCCAACATGGTCAGCTGCACGCTGACGATGGAGGAGGGGCGCTACCCCAGGGAAGGGGATGTGTTGATGGTGGGGGCGACGGGATGCCCGCCGTCGATCGCGAGAACCGAGGAACATGCGAAATGAGAATCCGCTCGCTGATGGCGGCGCTGCGAGGCGCGGCGCTGGTCGCGCTTGGGATGGGGTCAGCAACGCAGGCGCCTGCGGCAGAAGTGCTGGTCACGGCAGAGTTTGCCCCGTCAGCCCTGGACCCGGGCCGGATGGTCTTCCGTAATACAACGCCGCGCGGCACCTACTGCTCGTGGCGCCCAGAGTTCTGCACTGACGATGGTGCCTACTCTGTCGATGTTCCGCTGCAGTGGAGCAAGACCTACGTGCACAATGGTGACGTTCGTCAGCGCTTCTATCTTGGATTGCCCGCTGCTCGGTCGGTCATGCTACGGAACACCACCACGGGTTCTGAAGCTGAAGTACGAATCGCGATAGCCACCGTCAGCGGTCATATGACGCCTGGGGGTGGAACCAATCCCGTATACACACGATCAGTACGCGGAGGCTGTCGCTACGTTTATACGGCTGGCGTCGGATCATTTGTCAGGTTCGGATGGATCGTCAGCAATCCAGAGACGCCGGTGCCGTGCAACTCGCAAGGAGATGCAGCACTTCCACACCCGGCCGATTATGCGATGTCTTGGTTCGGCTTGGGTCTTCTCATAACTGCACCTTCGCCCCTGTCCCTGAGCGATGGCATCTATGAAGGTGCGTTGACCTACACTGCAGGAGGCGCGGGCAGCGACATCGACTTTGGCGATGATGTCACCACCGAGCCGATCACGTTGAAGTTCCGCTTCACGGTATCCCACCAGTTCCAGGTACGTTTCCCCAGCGACAATCCGCAGGTGCACCTGGCGCCGGAGGACGGTTGGGCGCAGTGGACCGATCAGGGCCGTGCCCCGGCACGCCTCTTTCAGGAGCTGCCATTCCATCTGACCAGCTCGATGGACTTCAGCATGAAGCTGCGCTGTGAGCACGACGCAGGCACTCGCTGCGGCATTCGCAACCACGCGCTTGGGGAGGTTGTACCGGTGGATGTGGACGTCACCCTGCCCGGCATGCGCAATCTGCGCGATGGGCGCCCGGCGCAGGATACACCGCTGTCGCCCGACGACGCACAGGCGCCGCGCTTCACACCGGATGGCTATCTGATGCAGCGGCGGTCGACCTTGCGGTTCACCGCAGGACGGGACGCCGTAACAGAGATGCTGAAGGCGCCAGGCTTGCATTGGGAAGGCAACATGACCGTGGTGTTTGACGCCAACCCGTAGTCGCACGCAGGAGTGTGTTGCGGGGGTGCCGGCCAGCGGCCGGCACTACCCCAGGCGTTCAGAACCGGTCGGCAAAGGCATCCGTCGCCCGCACCAGCGCATCGACCGTGGCCGGCTCGTTGGCGCTGTGGCCGGAGGTCACCATCTCCAGGCGCGCTTCCGGCCAGGCCTTCGCCAGGTCCCACGCGCTGCGCGGCGGGCAGATGATGTCGTAGCGCCCCTGCACGATCACGCCGGGCAGGTGGCGGATGCGATCGATGTTGCGCAGCAGCTGGTCCGGCTCCAGGAAGATGCCGTTGCGGAAGTAGTGCGCTTCGATGCGGGCCTTCGCCAGGGTATCCAGCGGATCATCGGTGGATTCGGCATCCACGTCGTGCTGCAGGGTGGCCGCATTGTCTTCCCAGCCCAACCAGGCCTGCGCGGCTTCGATACGGGTTGCTTGATCCGGGCCATCCATGCGCGCCCAGTAGGCCGCGATCATGTCGTCACGCTCGGCTGCCGGGATATAAGCCTCGTAGCGGTCCCAGCGCTCCGGGAAGATCCAGCGCGCACCGCCATCGGCCTCGGCGAACCAGCGGTTCTCGATCTCACGACCGAGGAACACGCCACGCACGATCAGGCCGGTGGCGCGTTCCGGATGCGCCTGCGCGTAGGCCAGCGACAGCGTGGAGCCCCACGAGCCGCCATAGACCAGCCAGCGCTCGATGCCCAGGTGCTCACGCACCTTTTCGATGTCCGCCACCAGGTCCTGCGTGGTGTTGTCGCGCAGCTCGCCGAACGGCGTGGAACGGCCGCTGCCGCGCTGGTCGATCAGCACGATGCGGTAGCGCGCCGGGTCGAAGAAGCGCCGATGGGTCGGCGAGATACCGGCGCCCGGGCCACCGTGCAGGTACACCACCGGAATGCCCTCCGGCGTGCCGCACTCTTCGATATGCAGCGCGTGCAGATCGCTCACCGGCAGGGTGAATTCGCGGTAGGGCTCGATGGCCGGGTACAGGGTGCGCATGGCAGGTATCTCACAAGCAGGGGCGGCCAGCATAGCGCCGCCATCTACGGCTTGCAGTGGCGGGCTCCTGCGCGGCGCTGGAAATGCGCTGGCCGATGCGCATAAGCTTCCGCGATGCAAGCGACCACGACCGCGACGTCCACGTTCAATCTCAGCCTTGGCAGCGGCGCGCGCGAGCTGTTGAAGTGGATCGCGCTGCTGGCCATGACCGGCGACCACATGGCCAAGGTGGTCTTCGGGGGCTACGTGCCGGTGGTCAGCGAACTGGGGCGTATCGCCTTCCCGCTGTTCGCGCTGGTGATGGCCTGCAACCTGGCCCAGCCGGGCGCCGACCTGCGCAAATCGATCCGCCGGCTGGCGCTATGGGGGCTGATCGCGCAGCCGTTGCACGCCTTCGCGTTCGGTTCCTGGCTGCCGCTCAACATCCTGCTCACCTTCACCTTGGCGGCGGTGGCCGTGCATGCGCTTGCGAACCATCGGCCTGTGCTGCTGTTGCTGGCTGCGGGTGTGCTGCCGATGTTCGTGGACTACCAGTGGGCCGGCGTTGGCGCCGTGTTGCTGGCCTGGATCGCGTTCCGGCATCGGGCGTGGTGGCCGCTGCTGGTCGCGCTTGCGGCGGCGTGCTGGGCCAACCACAACGGCTGGGCACTGCTGGCCGTTCCGGTGGTCGTGCTGGCCACGCGGGTGCCGTGGCAACTGCCGCGCTGGCGCTGGATGTTCTATGGGTACTACGTGGGACATCTGGCGGTGCTGGCGTTGATTGCCCATCTGCTTGTGTAATGTCGGAACTGGCGTGTCGCGCGTCTTGAAAGCCGGATGCGGTCAAGGAACGCGTGGTGCCGATGCGGGTGGAGAACGCCGCCGTTGGCATGGCGCAAGTTGTTGAATCTTCGGCTCGATTGTCGATATGCGACAATGCGGCCACTGCGTGAACGTTGCTGTCTTTGCACTTGGGTTGTTGGCGCCTGCCACCCCGTTGTGCACATGATGGGGTGCCACCGAAAAAGGGTGGCCGGGGCCTGGAAACCCCGTTGAGTAAGTGCTGTTTACGCTTGCCAGCCGGCGTCGCCTTGCGCGGCGTCGGCTGGCATTCCGTTCGCGTTCCATGGCGGGCGGTGCGTGGAGGTGGGCGCAAGCCCACCGCCCGGGTATAGCACTGACTCACGGGATTTCCAGCCACGCACCGTCCGCCGCCTTGATTGTTAAGGGTGGTGGTCCCGCATGCCTTGCACGGAGACCTGCCATGAACGCATCGGAGTTCCCCCATCAGCACGCCCCGGCCAATGCCGATGAAGGCCACGACATCCCGCCCGATCCCAACAACCTGACGGCCCTGCTGCATCGCATCGGGTTGGGCGCGGCTGCCGACGGCCAGCCCTGGCCCGAGCGCCATCAGCTGCCGGGCCGGTGCCTGGCGTTGGCCGACGCCGACGGTGCACTGGCCGGGCTGCGTATCGTGCAGGAGATCCTGCTGGCGGCCGAACGCGCCCGCCAGAATGGCGCCCCGGAACAGTACGTGGGCGATCGCGTAATGGAAGGGCTGAAGCTGGCGGCATTGGCGTTGACCAGCCACGCCATCTATCGCCTGCATCCGGAATGACACGTAGATCCACGCCATGCGTGGATGCCGTTCGCGGATTGCCCGACGTCCTGTAGAGCCGAGCCTATGCTCGGCTCAGCGGACGAAACGGAGCCGAGCATGGCTCGGCTCTACAGGGGTTCCACGCCAGCTTAGAAATCCATCGTTGCCGACACCAGCACCGTCCTCGGTGCACCCAGCGCCAGACTCGACAACAACGGCATGCCCCAATACGACTTGTTGGTCACGTTGTTCACGCTGGCCCGCAGCGCAAGCGATCGACGCGCCACGGTGGTGCTGTAGCGCGCCCCCACGTCGAACAACGTACGCCCCGGCACCGACAGGCGGTTGTCCGCACTGATGTACTGCTTCGACATCGCCGTGGCATTGCCGGTCAGGGTCAGGCCCTGCAAGGTCGGCACATCCCATTCCACGCCCAGCTTGGCCTGCCGCTGCGCCACGGCGGTGGCGATGCGTCCTTCATTCACGCCACCGGCCGTGCGGGCCAGCTTCGGCTGCACATAGGCCGCTCCACCGAGCAGGCGCATGCCGTCCATTGGTGCGCCGAAGAAGCCCCATTCCACGCCCCGGTTACGTTGCTCGCCGCCAAACGAGAAGATATTCGTGACCGGGTCGGTGTAGCTGTTCGGTCGCTTGATCTCGTACACGCTGAAGGTGTGCGCGAAGCTGCCCAGGTCCAGCTTCAGGCCCAGCTCCTTCTGCCTGGTGCGGAACGGTGCGAACACATCGCCGGCATTGGCGGCGGTTATCGGCGCGGTGGCGCCCTGGCTGAGGCCTTCGATGTAGTTGGTGTAGAGGGAGATCGTGTCGGTGGCTTTCACCAGCAGGGCCGCTGCCGGCGTGGTGGCGCTCTCGTCGTAGCGCGAGGTGCGTGCACCCGTGGACACGTTGAAGGTCTCGCTGACCACCTGCTGGCGGCGCACGCCCAGCGTCAGCTGCACGCGGTCATCGGCGAAGGCGAGGGTGTCGGCGAAGCCGAGGCTGTCCAGCTTCAGCTCGGTATGCGAGATGTGCGGCGCGATGAACGGCGCCGCCGGGCCCCACACTGGGTTGTACACATTGGTGGTCCAGTCCCAGCCGGGTACGCTGCGCCGGCCGTAGTCGTTCTGGGTGTGCTGGTAGTGGGTCACGTTGGCGGCCCACTGGTGGCCGACGTTGCCGGTCTGGAACGAACCGCGCAGGCCGGCATCTGCGGACTGCTTCTTGATGTCGAAGGCGAGCTGGCCGATCACCGTGGTGAAGTCGCCGGCTGGATTGAGGATCTGCGCGCTGATCGAACCGTTGTAGCGGTAGTCGGTCCTGCTGGTGCCGTACGCGAGGTAGGCCATCAGGCTATCGTTGACATCCAGTTCTCCGCGCACCATCGCGCCCTTGTCCTGGCTGTCCACGTAGGCCCAATCCGGGTTGATCAGCGTATCGCCGCGTGGCGGGCGCGGAATGGCCACGCCCGGTGCCAGGCCGACGCCACGTGCCGGGCCGTCAACGCGGTCGTCGGCGCTGTACAGATCGGCCGACAGCCGCATACGTTCGCCGCGCCAGTCCAGTGCCAGCGAACCGAGCTGTACCTTCTTGCGCTGCTTGCCGACGGCGCCGTCACCATCACGGTAGGCACCGTTGAAGCGGATGCCGAACTGCCTGTCGGCGCCGAGGCGACGGCCCATATCCACGTGGGTGCCGAACTGCGCATCGGAGGCGAAGTTGGCACTGACCCGCAGCAGCGGTTGCTCGCTTGCGCGCTTGGGCACCAGGTTGACGCTGCCACCGACCGAGCCGCCCGGCGGCATGCCGTTGAGCAGCGCAGACGGTCCCTTCAGCACCTCGATGCGCTCGAACATTTCCGGCGAGGTGCGGTAGTAGGGCGCCATGCCGCTGAGGCCATTGAAGGTGGTGTCGCTGGTGTTGGAGGCAAAGCCGCGGATCGCGTAGTTCTCACTCCAGGCACCGGTGACGCCGTTGCTGAACACCGTGGGGTCGGTGGCGGCAATGACGTCGGTCAGGTCCTTGGCCTGGCGATCGCGGATGAAGGACTCGGTGTAGCTGACCGTATTGAACGGCGTGTCCATGAAATCCTTGTCGCCGAGCAGGCCGACGCGGCTGCCGGCAGCCACTTGCCCGCCCGCATAGTCTGCAGTGACCCGGCGTTGTTCCTGCACCTGCACCGACGGAAGGGTGGACGGCGCGGCGTCGGCCAGCGCGGCGAACGAGGCCAGCAGCCCCAGCGCGAGGGCGGACACCCGGTAGCGCCGGACCATGCCCGGCGAATACATCAGGCCGGAGGATGCGGCGGCAGCGCGATGCTGTGCAGAAGTGAAGTTGAAAACGGTCATGCCAGAGTCCTGTGAATCGCAGGCGCGAGCGCGCCTGGCGCGCTGCCGACGGCAAGCACGGGGAAAGGGCGCAGCGCAGGGTTGTTGGCTGGGTGGGGACCTGGCGGGAGGTGAGCCATGGGCTCGGTTACGGGTGCGCGGCGGACGCGTTCCGAATTAGTTGAGTAAAGTAAACTAAATCAATCGAAGCGGACAAGAGGGTCCCTTTGCTGGCACCCTCAGCAGGGTATGGACGCGCACCGTAAGAGCAGGCACCGTATGAGCACGCACCCCGATCCAACGGCGCCGACCCGTGGCCGCCCGCCCACCATCACCCCGGAGCGTCTGGCCGACATCGGCATCCGCCTGGGCCTGCCCAACCTGACCATGGCCAACGTGGCCGCCGAACTGGCGGTGACCCAGGCAGCGCTGTACAAGCGCGTGGCCAACCTGGAGGCGTTGAAGCGCCTGGTGGCGGAGGCGGTGTTCCAGCGCTGGCAGATTCCGCGCGCGTCGGTCGACGCACCGGGTGGGCTGGAGGCCTATCTGATGGGGTTCGTGGAGTCGCTGTGCGAAGTGGTGAAGGCGCATCCCGGGCTACCGCCCTACCTGCTGCGGCGCACGGTGGCGACCGCGCCGATGCTGGAAAAGATCGCCTCGCACCAGGCGCACGTGGCCGAGGTGTTCGGCCTGCCGGTGGACAAGGCGCGCTGGCTGCTGGCCACGATCGCGTTCTACTGCATCGCCGGTGCCGACACCATCTACGCGATTGCGGATGACGAAGAAGGGCAGGTGATCACCGAGTTCAAGCAGGGCATGCGGGCCCTGGTGATCGGTTCGCTGGAGGTATCGCGGCTTCGGTAGATGCACGCCATGCGTGGATGATCGCGGCCGTTCACCATGACGCCAGCCAGGCGTGGCCTGGCTCTACTGGACGGATCGCGTAGTGTCGAGAATACAATGCGGCCATGCCTGCCACGCCCACTCTTGATGACCTTCGCCGCTACGCGGTGGCGCGCACCCTGTTCAAGCCGACCACGCTGCTGACCGCGATCCGGCGGTTGGGCTTCGTGCAGGCCGACCCGATCCGCGCACCCGCTCGCGCGCAGGACCTGACCCTGCGCCACCGGGTGAAGGACTACCGCGCGGGCGATCTTGAGCGCCGCTACACGCGTCTGCCGGTGGAAGAGGATTGCCTGGTGAACTACGGCTTCCTGCCGCGCGAGCATCTGGCGCTGATGCACCCACGGGTTTCCAAGCGCGAGTGGGATGCCGAGACCCATCGCCGTGCGGCCGACGTGCTGGCCTTTGTGCGCGAGCGTGGCAGCGTGCACCCGCGCGAGGTCGACCAGGCCTTTGCGCATGGGCGGGTGACCAACTACTGGGGCGGCACCAGCAACGCCAGCACGCATCTGCTGGATGGCATGCACTACCGCGGCCTGCTGCGGGTGCAACGGCGCGACAGCGGTACGCGCATCTATGCGGTGGCCGATCATGCCGAGCCCGACTCCAGCGAACAGGCGCAGATCGAACGTGCCGCCGCCCTGATCGACCTGGTGGTGCGCAAGTACGCGCCGCTGCCCTCGGCCAGCCTGACCTATCTGGTGCGCCTGCTGGGCTATGGCGCGCCGCACCTGGCCGAGCAGACCCGCAAGGCATTGGCGCTGGCCAAGCAGCAGTTGGCCAGCTGCACGCTGGAGGGCACCACCTGGTACTGGCCGGCGGACGAGAATCCGCGCTCGCGCCGCCATGCACCGGATGAGCAGGTGCGTCTGCTGGCGCCGTTCGACCCGGTGGTGTGGGACCGCCGCCGCTTCGAGCTGTTGTGGGATTGGGTGTACAAGTTCGAGGCCTACACGCCTGCACCGAAACGCCAGTACGGCTACTACGCACTGCCGGTGTTGTGGCATGAGCAGGTGGTGGGCTGGGCCAACTTGAGCGTGCGCGAGGGTGAGTTGGTGTCGAGCGTGGGCTATGCCGGCAAGTCGCTGGCCCGCGACAAGGTATTTCGTGGCGCGCTGGACGACGAGCTGCAGCGCATGGCGGAGTTCCTGTAGCGCCAAGCGGCGCATGGGTATCTATCGATCCCGGTAGCCGCCAACCTTGGTTGGCGCTGGCTTCCGTCGGTGCCCACCAAGGTGGGCAGCTACCAGAGCAACTCCGCTCAGGCCTGGTAGCGGCCAACCTGGGTTGGCGCTGGCTTCCGTCGGTGCCCACCAAGGTGGGCAGCTACCAGAGCAACACCGCTCAGGCCCGGTAGCCGCCCACCTTGGTTGGCGCGGGCTTCCATCGGTGCCCACCAAGGTGGGCAGCTACCAGAGCAGCACCGCTCAGGTTTGGTAGCCGCCAACCGTGGTTGGCGCTGGCTTCCATCGGTGCCCACCAAGGTGGGCAACTACCAGAGCAACGCTGCTCAGGCCCGGCAGCCGCCAACCTTGGTTGGCGCTCTTCCATCGGTGCCCACCAAGGTGGGCGACTACCAGAGCAACACCGCTCAGGCCCGGTAGCCGCCAACCTTGGTTGGCGCTGGCTCCCGTCGGTGCGCGCCAAGGTGGGCAGCTACCAGAGCAACACTGCTCAGGCCCGGTAGTCGCCAATCTTGGTTGGCGCTGCTCTCGTCGGTGCCCACCAAGGTGGGCAGCGACCGGTCAAGCGGCGCCCTTGTGCTCCGCATCGTCCATGCCGGGGCTGACGCGGCGGCCGATATCCTTCAGCCGCGCAAGCTGATCCACCATTGACGGCGCATCGTCCAGGTTGCCGACGAAGGTCCACAGGTAGGTCATCACCGCGTAGACGTGGCCCGGTGTAACGCCTTCACTGGTGGCAAGGCGGCCGATGGTCAGCGCGAACAATGCCGCGGCAGCCAGGCCGATCACCACATAGGCGCCGGCCTCGCGGTCGGACAGCAGGATCCGCAGGCGCGACAGCGTGGTGTAGTGGCGGCGCAGCACCGAGGGGCTGACCCGGTCGACCAGCCGGATTTCGTGTTCCAGGCGGTTGTTCAGTCGGCCGTGCAACTGCTCGTTGCGGCGTGCGAACGAGGGCAGCACCAGCAGGGCGCCGAGCAGGGTGGCCAGGCCAGCGGCACCGACCATCGGCTCGATCGCCAGCAGCATGGCCACTGCACCGAACATCGATGCCAGCGCGGTGGCGATGATCGGCACGTGCTTTTCAAAGAAGTCGACGAACTCGCGGGCCAGCACCACGCGTGCCGCCGAAGTGGACGTCGCCTGGCCCAACCGGCACTGCGCCTGCACCACGCTCACTGCCAGATCGGCATAGATGCGGGTGAAGGTGCGCGTATCCACCGCCCGACGGGCGGCACCCACCAGCCAGAACAGCAGTACCACGCCGGCATAGGAGATGGCATGGCCGATGTTGCCGCTGATGATCGCGTCTACCGCGAAGCCGGCGAACAACGGATAGGCCAGCAGCAGGGTGTTCTCCAGCGCCACCAGCGAGAACGTGCCGGTCAGCTGCCAGGGGTAGGTGCGCAGGATGGCCTTGAGCGTTGCGGCCGCATTCTGCTGGCCGATGCTGCCGGCGGCGGCCGCCGGATCGTGGGGGAGTTCCATGGGATGCCTGGGGGGTTCGGGGACAGGGCAGGGGACGGATGCCTGCCATCTGCCGGGTCGCGCCCAGCATCTGCAGCCCTTTGGAGCGGGCATGGAGGGATGATGGAGATTGCGTGGAGAAATCGGCGGCGTTCAGCCACGCGCGTGGTGCCCACCAAGGTGGGCCGCTACCAGGGCAGCGTCTACCGCCTCAACGGCGCACGTGCACAGGCCAGCGGATCTCGAACGAACTGCCGCCACGCTCGGTAGCTCGGCACTGCGCCGTTCCGTGATGTGCCACGGCAATCGCACGCACGACCGCCAGGCCGAGACCTGAGCCCCCACTCTGCCGTGAGCGCGACACATCGGTGCGCTGGAAGGCTTCGAAAATGCTGTCGCGCAGGTCGTCCGGCACGCCGGGGCCACCATCTTCCACGGCCACCGCGCAGTGCCCCTCAGCGAGGGTGACGCGCACCCGCAGCGGGCAGGGGATGGCATGGCGACGGGCGTTCTCCAGCAATGCCAGCACCGCCTGGCGGATGCGGGCCGGATCGCAGTCCGCCAGCGACGGCCGCGCGTCCAGGCTCACCGAGAAGCCACTTTCGGTCAGCGCCTCGGACATCGCCTCCACCACCGCCGCCACCTGCACGCTGACGTCGCTGCGTTGCAGGCGCAGATCCAGGTGGCCACTCTCGGCCAGGCTGACCACGCGCAGGTCCTCGATGATGCGGGTCAGTCCCTCCAGCTGGGTGAGCATGCTGTTGAACTGCTCGGGGCCCGGCTCGAATACACCTTCGGCGATGCCTTGCAGGCGGCCACGCAGGATGGTCATCGGCGTGCGCAGTTCGTGTGCGATGGCCGCGTTCCAGAACACACGGTTGTCGGACATCCGGCTGAGCCGCTCGGCCATGGAATTGAAGTCGTTGACCAGCGTGGCGGCCTCGGCCATCGAGGTGTCGCCGCCGCGTGCGCGCGCCTCCAGGTCACCGCTGGCCACGCGACGCAGGCTTGCGGCCACCGAATTCAACGGGGTGATGATGCGCCGGGTCAGGCGAGACGCGATCAGGGTGGCCAACGCCACCACCACGGTGGCGGTCAGGCCGATCCACAGCCACTCCAGCCCGGAGGGCATCATGGACTTCGGCTCGTCATACCAGCGCGGATAGAACACCTCCAGCAGGTAGTAGAACAGGTAGAAGCCGCTGATCGACAGCACCGTCGAACACAGCGAGGCCACGGTGATCGACAGGCTGATCTGGCGGCCGATGCTCTTGCCTTTCGCAGTCATCATTCAGTCCAGGAAGCGGTAGCCGACGCCACGGATGGTGGCGGGAATGCCGATCACGCCGACATCCTCGAGCTTGCGCCGCAGCTTGCTGACGTGGCTGTCGACGGTGCGCTCCTGCGCATCGCCCTCGGGCAGGCAGGCGTGCAGCAGGTCCACCCGCGCATGCACCTGGCGCGGCGCGCGCGCCATGTGCACCAGCAGCCGGAACTCGGTGAGGGTGACGTTCAGTGCGTGCACCAGCTCGCCGTTGCGGACCGTTACTTCGTGGCTGCGCAGGTCGATCTCGAACGGGCCCTGGCGGATCAGCCCGGTGGGTTCTTCGGCCACGGCGCGGGCACTACGGCGCAACACGGCCTGGATGCGCGCAACGATCTCAGCGGGATTGAACGGTTTGGCCACGTAGTCGTCGGCGCCCACACGCAGGCCGGTCAGCTTGTCCACGTCCTGGTCGAGCGCGGTGAGCATGATCACCGGCGTGTTGCCGCGCCGCCGCAGTTCGCTCAGCACCTGCCAGCCATCGAGTTTGGGCATCTGCACATCCAGCAGCACCAGGTCCGGGCGCAGCTGGCGGTGGCTGGCAAGCGCCGCCTCGCCGTCGGCGGCGCGTGCGCTGCGCAGGCCCGAACGGGCCAGGTAGGCACCGAGGATGTCGGCGATCTCGCTCTCATCTTCGGCAATCAGCACCAAGGGGGGCTGTCGGTTACGGAGTTGGTGTTTCATTGCGAGCGGCAGGTTCGAGGCCAAGGGCGGGCAGGGCGGGACAGGGACGGGGTCATCGTCGGCGTTCCCTGGCCTGCGCCTCTTCGTTGGCCGCCCAGGCCAGCGTGGCCAGCACCAGCGAGCGCTGCAGGCTGGGGTCCACCGAACCCGCGCCGCGCAGCTGCTGCAGCGTCAGGGTAGACACCGCGGCAGGCAGCGCGTTCCAGCGCGAGGCCATGGGGGTGGCGTTCACCCGGGCCTGCAGCCGCGAGGCCATGCTCACGATGGCGCGCAGGCGCACTGCCAGCAGGGCGGCGACCACGGCGGTGGCGGGCGCAAGCAGCAGATGCAGGTTGACGTTGGCGGCCGGAGGTGTTGCCGACCAGAACGCCAGGCCGATCAAGGCCAGCGATGCGAGCGACCCGGAGCGGCGGGTGCGTCCGGGCCCGTCACTGCGGAACCCCAGCAGGGCGGCGGCCCCGAAGCCGGCCAGCAACGGCAGTCGCGGATACGGTGCGACCCACATCCATGTGCTGGTCGATGCCAGCACCAGTGCGATCAACCACGGCGAAGGCGCGCACCACGCCAGGTAGGCACGGCGCACATCGATGGTTGGCAGGTCCGGGTAGGAAAGGGGCACGGCAGGCTGGCAGTCGGCGAGGCCGCCGAGGCTAGCGACCGTTGATGGAGACTTGGTCGAGATTGTGTCGAGATTGCGTGGAGCCGCGCCATGGATTCAGCCGCCGACGCGGTGCCTGAACGGCGGTCGCGTCTCCATCCAATCTCCACAGCCGCTCCAAGAAACATCCACCTGGGGCTTCCAGACTGCGGCCCTGGCGGTCGCACCGGGCGACTGCACGCACCCCCGGAAGTTTCGATGAACAACCGCAGGACCTGGATCATTGCCGCAACGCTGGCCGTTCTTGCCGGCGGCGGTTGCTGGTGGGCGTTTGCCGATGGCGAGGATGCCGCGTTGATCACCGCACCGGCAAGGGTCGCCGGTCTGGAAAAGACCGTGCAGGCGGTCGGCCGGGTCAATCCGAAAGAACTGGTGGCCGTGGGCGCGCAGGTCTCCGGGCAGGTCACGCGCCTGCATGTGGTGCTGGGCCAGCACGTGCAGGCCGGCGACCTGATTGCCGAAGTGGATTCACAACCGCAGCGCATTGCCCTGCGCAGTGCCGAAGCCGCCGCCAACGCGCTGCGTGCGCAACATGCGGCCAGCCAGGCGCGCTACCGCCAGGCCCTTCGCACGTACGATCGCCAATCGCAGCTGGTGGCGTCGCGGCTGGTCTCGCAGGAAGGCTTCGAAGCGGCACGTGTGGCGCGCGATGCGGCGCGCGCGGATGCCGCTGCGTTGCAGGCGCAGATCGACCAGGCGGTGACCCAGGTGGAAACCGCCCGCATCAACCTGGGCTACACCCGTATCGTGTCGCCGTCCGAGGGCTACATCGTGGCCATCGTCACCAAGGCGGGGCAGACGCTGAACTCGATGCAGACCACGCCGACCATCGTGATGCTGGCACAGATGGACACGATGACGGTGCGCGCCGAGATCGCCGAGGCTGACGTGGAACTGATCGCACCCGGCCAACCGTTGTGGTTCTCGACGCTGGGACCGAGCGGGCGCCGCTATGAATCGTACCTGCAGCAGCTTGAGCCAGCGCCATCGTCGATTGCCGACGCGTCCAGCGGCAACAGCGGCGGATCGGCGCAGACGCCGAAAGCGGTGTACTACGCGGGGCTGTTCGACGTGGCCAATCCGGGCTTGATGCTGAAGCCTTCGATGACGGTGAAAGTGACGATCCAGCTGGCACGCGTGGCCAATGCACTGCAGGTGCCGCTGACCGCCCTGGGCGAGTCCGACGACAAGAACGGCAACGGCGCAACCGTGCGGGTAGTCGATGCGAAAGGCCGCGCCCACGAGCGCGCTGTGACTACCGGCCTGCGCACCGCCACCGCCGTGCAGATCCTCTCTGGCCTGGAAGCGGGCGAGAACGTGGTGGTCGGCCAGGCGCCCAGCGGTGGCGATGCCGAACCCACCAGCCTGCTGGGGATGTGAGCATGGCCGACGCACTGCTGGAATTGAAGGGCGTATCGCGCGCCTATCGCTCGGCCGCCGGCGAGGTGGTGGTGCTGAAGGAGGTCTCGCTGCGCATCGATGCCGGCGAGTTCATCGCCATCATCGGCCCCTCGGGTTCGGGCAAGTCCACGCTGATGAACATCCTGGGCTGCCTGGATCGGCCGACCGAAGGCAGCTACCGCGTGGAGGGGGCTGCGACCGAGCAGATGTCGCCTGACCAGCTGGCGCGCCTGCGCCGCGAGCACTTCGGCTTCATCTTCCAGCGCTACAACCTGATGGAGAACCTCAGTGCCACCGAGAACGTGGCCTTGCCCGCCGTCTATGCCGGGGTGGAGGCCGATGCGCGCACCACGCGTGCCCGCCTGCTGCTGGAAACGCTCGGCCTGGGCGAGCGGACCGCGAACCGGCCCAGCCAGTTGTCCGGCGGCCAGCAGCAGCGCGTCTCCATCGCACGCTCGCTGATGAACGGCGGCGCGATCGTGCTGGCCGATGAGCCGACCGGCGCGCTGGATCATGCCAGTGGCAGGCAGGTGATGGCGGAGCTCAAGCGCCTGCATGCGCAGGGCCATACCGTGATCCTGGTCACCCACGATGCGGCGATTGCTGCCCACGCGTCACGGGTGATCGAGATCGCCGATGGGCGTGTGGTGGCGGATCGCCAGGAGCGCGGCCCTTCGGTGCGGCGGCGTGCGGACGAACCGGGGCGCACACCCACGGCGGCTACCGAGCGGCGCGCCCGCATCGATGCCGTGCGCGAGGCGACGCGCATGGCAGTGCGCTCGATGCTGGCCCATCGCCTGCGCACCCTGCTGACCATGCTCGGCATCATCATCGGCGTGGCCGCGGTGGTGACCGTGGTTGCGCTGGGCAAAGGCGCGCAGGCGCAGGTCGAGGCGCAGATAAACGAGCTGGGCGCCAGCACGCTGGAGATCTTCCCGGGCGCCGATTTCGGTGACCCGCGCTCGGCGGAGATCGAAACGCTGGTGGTAGGCGATGCCGATCACCTGGCCGCCCTGAGTTACGTGGACAGTGTCAGCCCCAACCTCAGCGGTTCGGTAGCAGCACTGCAGGGCGGCCGACGAGCCAATACGCAGGTGCTGGGCGCCGGTGCCGATCTGCCGCGCGTGCGCGGGCTGCGCCTGAGGGCCGGCCGGTTTTTCACCGATGCCGAGGTGGAGGCGCATCGGGCAGTGGGCGTGGTCGACCAGAAGGCAGCGAAGGCACTGTTCACTGGCAACCCCGTCGGCAGCACGGTGCTGCTGGGCGGCATGCCGGTCGAGGTGATCGGCGTGGTGGGTGCCAATGCATTCGCCGGTGGGGCCACGCCAACCGTCTACGTTCCCTATACGTCGGCTGCCTCCCGGCTGCTGGGCAGCCAGCGCCTGGAGAGCATCACCGTGCGCGTACGCGACAACGTACCCACCAATGCCGGCGAGGCCTCGCTGGGCGCCGAGCTGGAGCGCCTGCATGGTCGTCGCGATTTCTTCATCTACAACTCGGACCAGATCCGCAAGGCGGTGATGAAATCCAGCCAGACCATGGCGGCGCTGGTTTCGGCGATCGCGGCGGTGGCGCTGGTGGTTGGCGGCGTGGGCGTGATGAACATCATGCTGGTGTCGGTGAAGGAGCGCGTGCGCGAGATCGGCGTGCGGCTGGCGGTGGGGGCGAGGCAGGGCGACATCCTGCGCCAGTTCCTGATCGAGGCGGTGCTGATCTGCCTGTCCGGTGGCGTGCTGGGCGTACTGCTGGCCTTCGCCGTGGGTGCGCTGTCCAGCCTGCTGTCGCTGGGGGTGCCCTTCCTGTTCACGCCAGGGCCGGTGCTCGCCGCGCTGGCATGTTCGTCTGCGATCGGGCTCGGTTTCGGCTACTTCCCGGCACGCAACGCCGCACGGCTGGACCCGATCCAGGCATTGGCAGCGGAGTAGGGTCGCCCGCTGTGGCACCTTGAGCCGAGCCCACGCTCGGCTGCGCTCCGTTCGGCCGCGACGCACCCTGCGCTGCGCGCAGCGAGCCGAGCATGGGCTCGGCTCTACAGCTGCTCAGCGCACCTTGCCCTTTATCGGCAGGCTGCCCGGCAGCTGCGAATAGCCGCTGTCACCCCAGTGCCGGGTGATGCGCTGGAAGAACAACGAGTTCGGCACGCGCAGCAGGCAACCGCGCGCGCCTTCGCCACGGTCACTCAGCGTGGTGTAGATCAGGTTGATGTCCACCACCTGGCCGCACAGGCCCGGCTTGTCCACGCTTTCCAGCACTTCGATCGTGTCGTTGATGCGGAACGGGCGCGTAGCCACGATCAGGAACGAACAGAACAGGTTGGACAACACGCTCCACGCGGCGAAGAACGCCACCGCACCGACCGCCATGAACCCGGTCAGCGCGGTCCACAGCACCGAGCGCGAAACGCCCAGCCGCTCCAGTATCAGCAGCGCGGCCGCCAGATACAGCAGCAATGCACCGCCGCGGCGCAGGCCCACATGAAGCTCTGGAGCCAGCCTGCCGCGCTGCCGGGCCTGCACGAGCAGCCACGCCAGTGCACGCACCATCAGCCAGGCCACCCCGAGAATGACCAGCACCTCGGCCACCGGTACCACCACCAGCAGCCAATCCGCGATCCAGGCAGGCAGTCCGGCCATGGGCGGTCACAGCGTTGCCGCGCCGCCGGAGATGGTCAGCAAGGCACCGGAGGTATAACTGGCGCTGTCCGAAGCCAGCATCACGTAGGCCGAGGCCAGTTCCGCGGGCTGCCCGGGGCGGCCGAACGGCGTCTGCGAGCCGAATTGCTCGACCTCTTCGGCGGCCATGCCTGCCGGAATGAACGGTGTCCAGATCGGGCCGGGCAGCACGGCGTTGACGCGTATCTGGTGCTCGGCCAGCAGGCCCGCCAGCCCCAGCGTCAGGTTGGCGACGGCGCCCTTGGTCGCAGAGTACGGAAGGATGTTCGGGGTCGGTCGCTTGGAATTGACCGATGCGGTGTTGATGATCGCGCCGCCACCGCGCAGGTGTGGCACGCACAACCGCGTCAGATTGAACACGGCATGGACATTGGTATCGAACGTCCGCTTCCAATCATCCAGGGTGATGTCGTCGAAGTGCTCGTAGTAGCGCTGGTAGGCCGCGTTGTTGACCAGGATGTCGAGACCGTCCAGCTCGCTGGCCACGCGGTCGACGAGCGAGCGCGCCTGCGCCGGGTCGCTGATGTCACAGGGCACCAGCACGGCCTTGCGCCCGGCCTGTTCGATCTGCTGCTGCACATGGCGGGCGTCGTCCTGCTCGCCATCAAGAAAGGCGATGGCGACGTCGGCACCCTCGCGCGCGAAAGCGATGGCCACCGCTGCGCCGATGCCGCTGTCACCGCCGGTGATCAGTGCCTTCTTGCCCTGCAGCAGGCCATGGCCGCGGTAGCTGTCCTCGCCGTGGTCCGGCCGGGGCTGCATCTGCGCGGTCTTGCCGGGGAAGGATTGCTGCTGCGCCGGGAACGGCGGACGTGGGTAGTCGGGCAGGGCCATCGTCACTCTCCGAAAGGGAACCTGGCGGCAGTCTCGCTCGGCGCGGGTAAACGGCCGGAGGGCGCGGTGTCGTGGCAGCGTGGACGACTGCGCACGGTGCTTCACAAGGGATGGGCGATCGTGGTCATGATGCTGTTGGCCGGCTGCCGTGAATCCAGCCGCGTGTGCTGCACGATGATCGGCTGGTCGGATTCGATGAGGGTGGCGAAGCCGGTGCCGCGTGGTACCGGCGCCGGATCCTGCAGGTCGTTGAAGCGCAGGTGGCAGGTGCGTCGTGCTGGCACGGTGATCCGGTACGGACCGACAGGATCGCGGTCCTCGAAGTAGAGGGTCAGCGTGACATGCGCGTCCTCGTTGCCCGCATTGAGGACGCAGCAGGTTTCGTGACTCTGCATCTCCGGCGACGGGCCGTTGCTCCAGGCTGGAATGTAGCCTTCGGCGATAGCCCAGCGTCGATGCCCGATGCAGGAGGTGTTCGTTTCCATGACGCCGTTTTAGCTGGAGGGGTGTTGCCATCGTGTCCAGTCCCCGCACGGAATCCGTGATGACCATCGGCTACCACGCATCGCATGAGCAGTTCCCGCCCGCCACCTTGCTGGGCCTGGCGCTGCGCGCCGAACAGGCGGGATTCGAGGCTTTGATGTGCTCGGACCATTTCCACCCGTGGACGACCGCGCAAGGGCAGTCCGGCCACAGCTGGGTATGGGCCGGCGCGCTGGCGGTGCAGAGCGCATTGACCCTGGGCATGGTGACCTGCCCGATGCTGCGCCAGCACCCGGCATTGGTGGCACAGGCAGCGGCGACGCTGGAGCAGTTGGCGCCGGGCCGGATCTGGCTGGCGCTGGGTACCGGCGAGGCCCTGAACGAGCGCATCACCGGCCAGCCGTGGCCAGCCAAGCGCGAGCGGCAGAAGGCATTACGCGATGCGGCCGAGGTGATGCGGCGGCTGTGGGGCGGCGAGCAGGTCGACCACGACGGTGGCTTCCGGGTGCGCCAGGCACGGCTCTACAGTCGCCCGGCGCTTCCCCTGCCGCTGCTGGGGGCGGCCGTCACCGAGGAAACCGCACGCTGGATGGGGGGCTGGGCCGATGGCCTGATCACCATCAGCCAGCCACTGGCGCAGTTGCGGCGTGTGGTGGCGGCGTTCGAGGACGGCGGCGGCAGGGGCAAGCCGATGTACCTGCAGGCCAAGCTCTCCTACGCGCGCGCCGAACAGGCGGCGCTGGAAGGCGCGATGGAGCAGTGGAGCGCCAACGTGCTGCCGCCGGAACTGGCCGAAGGCCTGGACCAGCCCGAACAGTTCGAAGCACAGGCCCGATCGGTCAGCGCCGAGGTGGTGCGCGAGCACGTGCATGTCTCGGCAGAACTGGGCCAGCATCGGGCCTGGCTGCAGGAGCTGCAGTCCCTGGGGTTCGATCGCATCTACCTGCACAACGTGAACCGCGAGCAGGAACGCTTCATCGACGACTTCGCCGAACACGTACTGCCTGCGCTGCGCACTCAGGCACCCTCGGCAGCCAGCCACGTATAGCCATGGCCCTGCAGGTAGCAGCGGCGACCCTGCAGCCTGGCGCCGTGGCCCACCAGCGTGTGCAGCGGGCCGTGCAGGGGTACGTCCACCTCAACCGGGTTGTCGCCGAAGTTGATCAGTGCCAGTGCCTGATGGGGTGCCTCACCGAAGCGGAGCATCAGCAGCGCGGGTGAGGGTGGGTCGAGCGTGTGTGGCCCCTGCTGCAGCACGGGATGGGCATTGCGTTGCTGCAGCAGCTCGCGCACCCGCAGCAGCAGTGAGCCCGGCGTCGCGCGTTGCGCCTCGACATTCACCGTGCGGTAACCGTAGGGGCCGTCTGCCGGTGGCGCGCGCCAGGCATGCCGCGGTTGGTCGGTGAACTCAGCCCCTGGGCGGTCATGCCAGTGCATCGGCATGCGCACGGCATTGCGTTCGGGCAGCTCCAGGCAATCACCGAGGCCGATCTCTTCGCCATAGCGCACCACCGGCACCTGGCCCAGCGACAGCAGCGCCGCCCAGGCCATCGCCTGCCATGCGATGTCGCCGTCCAGCATCGGTGCCAGCCGGCGGCGGATGCCACGGCCATAGATGCGCATGCCACGCTCAGGAGCGAAGCGTTCCATCACCGCTTCGCGCTCATCCGGCTCCAGCTGCTCCAGGTCCAGTTCATCATTGTTGCGCAGCCAGGCAATGCGTGTGTCCGGCGGCGCGTGCGGGCCGTATTCGGCCATGACCCGGGCCACTTCACTGGCATCGCCGCGTGCCAGTGCGAGGAAGAAATGATTGTTGAGGTGGAAATCCAGCAGGTGCGAAAGCCGCCGCCCGTGGCACAGGAAGTCACCGTAGTGGGGCGCGCGGACATCCGCTTCGCCGATCAGTGGCAGCCCTGGTTGCTGCGCGTCTGCCGTGGCGCGCATCGCCTCCAGCAGCCACAGCCCGTCGTCGCGCGGGTCCGCGTGGCGGGCGCGCTCGACCATGTACGGGACCGCGTCGACGCGGAAGCCGGCCACGCCGCGCTGCAGCCAGAACGTCATTACCTGCAGCAGTTCCTCGCGTACCGGCGCATGGGCCAGGTCGAGGTCTGGCTCGTGCCGGTAGAACATGTGCCGGTTGAACGCGCCGGCCTCGGCATCCCAGGTCCAGACAGAGGCCTCGATCGGCGGGAACATCGGCTGCAGGCCGTCGTCAGGCATGTGGTCGCTCCACAGGTACCAGCGGCGCCAGGCCGGGTCACCCTGCTGCGCGGCGACGAACCACGGGTGCGCGCTGGCGGTGTGCTGCATCACCAGTTCGACGATGATGCCGATGCCATGTGCGTCGGCGGCATCGACCAGGCGCTGGAACGCGGCCTGGTCGCCCAGGCGTGGATCGATACGGTAGTGATCGGTGACATCGTAGCCACCATCGCGGCCGGCGTTGCAGTAGAACGGCAGCAGCCAGACATGGCTGATGCCAAGCCACTGCAGGTAGTCCAGCTTTTCCGCGATGCCATCCAGCGTGCCCCATCCGCGGCCGTCGCTGTCGCGGAACAGGTAGGGGTCGATCTGGTAGATGGCGCGCAGCGGACGCACCGCCATGGGCTTCTCCGGCACTGTTCACGGGTGACCAGCCTGCTGTCGCGCGTGGCAGCGGTTCGTGAAACGAATGGCACCGCATCATGACGTGGCATCCACGACCCGTGCATGCCCGGGCGCGCAGAGTGAGTGCTCATTTCCGGCACCGAGGAGGCTTCCTGCATGGCCCGACGCAAGACGCTTCGTATTGCCACGTTCAACGTCAACGGCATCGGCACGCGACTGCCACAGCTGCTGGACTGGCTGCACAGGGAATCGCCCGACGTGGTTGCCCTGCAGGAACTGAAGGCGACCGACGCCGCGTTTCCGGCTGCGTCATTGGAGGAGGCTGGGTACGGTGCGCTCTGGCAAGGTGAGGCGCGCTGGAACGGCGTGGCGTTGCTGGCTCGCGGGACCACGCCGGTCGAGAGCCGCCGCCGATTGCCCGGCGAGCCCAGCGACACGCAGAGCCGCTACCTGGAGGCGGCGGTGCACGGGGTCATCGTGGGTGCCCTCTACCTGCCCAACGGCAACCCGCAGCCCGGGCCCAGGTTCGACTACAAGCTGCGCTGGATGGAGCGCCTGATCCGGCATGCGCGCAGCCTGGTCGAACTGCCGCACCCGGCGCTGCTGCTGGGTGATTTCAACGTGATTCCCACCGAAGCCGACGTCTACGACCCCAAGGCCTGGCGCCGCGACGCGCTGTTCCAGCCCGAGGTTCGCGATGCCTTCGAGCGGCTGCTCGCGCAGGGCTGGACCGATGCGCTGCGGAAGGTGCACGGCGACGCCACGATCTACACCTTCTGGGACTATTTCCGCCAACATGCCGAGCGCGACCGTGGGCTGCGCATCGATCATCTGCTGTTGAATCCCGTACTGGCGGAGCGACTGAAGGACGCTGGCGTCGACCGTTGGGTGCGTCTGCAGGAGAAGGCCAGCGACCACGCGCCGACGTGGGTGACGGTGCGGGCGGCGTGATCAACGCGCGGCAGGGCCTTCGCGCCGCTCGCGGCGCACGCGCGCGCGGGTCCGGTAGAGGCGGCTGTCGGCCTTCTGGATGGTGTCGGCCACGGGCTCACCGGCTGTGTTGATGGCTGCACCCATCGAGAAAGCGCTGGGCGACAGCGCAGCGTGGTCCTGGTACCAGTGCTCCAGTTCGCTCAACCGGCCATCCGCGGGCGCGACCAGTACCACCATGAATTCGTCGCCGCCCAGCCGCACCACCGTCTCCTCCTTGCCCAGCGGCGAGCGCAGGAAGGTGGCGAACTCGACCAGGACGGCATCGCCGCGGCGGTGGCCCTGGGTGTCGTTGATGTGCTTGAAGTGGTCCAGATCGAACATCACGCAGGCCCAGCGCTCATCAATCAGTTCATCCAGGCGGTGCAGGTAACGCCGGTTGTAGCACTGCGTGAGCGGATCCTTGAAGGACATTTCGCGCAGCTGCTGCTCCTGCATCCTCAGCGCGGTGACGTCCTGTGCATGCCCCAGCACGTAGGGCGGGCTGGCCTCGCTGTCGAGCACGTTGTGGTACGCCCAGTAGTGGCGCGTACCGTCGGCGGCAATCAGCTCGATCACGCCAGCGTCGGTGTGGTTCGCCTGGATCCGAGCGAGGTAGGTCTTGAAGCCCTCGCGTTTTTCCGGTGGCATCAGGTCGCACAGGCTGCGCCCGACCATCTGGCTTTCCTCGAAGCCCAGCGACTGCACTGCCGCGGGATTCACCGAGGTCAATGTCCCGTCCAGCGTGTGGGTGCAGATCAGGCCCAGGCTGTAGTGGAACAGTCGCCGGTAGCGGGTCTCGCTCGCTTCCAGCGCGTCGAGCGCGGCTCGCTCGTCCGTGATGTCCTGGATCGCCCCGACCAGGCGTGGATGGCCGTCGACCTGTTGCCGGCTGCCGACCACCCGGGTCCAGATCGCGCGCCCGTCGGCGGTGGTCATTGGCAGCTGCACCTCCCAGGACGTGCCTTCGTCGATGCAACGCTGCACTGCCGCGCGGATGATGTTGCGGCTGTCTTCGCGATAGAACGACAGCGCGGTGTCGAGCGTCGGTTCAAAGTTGCTGCGCACGCCGTGCAGTTGCTTGGTTTCGCGGGTCCAGCGCACTTCGTTGGTGACCAGGTCCATCTCCCAGCCGCCCACCCGGGCGGCGCGGTTGGTCCGCTCCAGGAAGTCTTCGCTGCGTTTCAGCTCGCGATGCAGCGCTTTCGCCTGGCCAACCTGCGCCATCAGGGTACTGCGCTGTTCCAGCACCTGGGTGGTGACCCGCGCCAGATGCACCATCAGTTCGCGCTGGGAGGGGGACAGCACGCCGGGCATCGGGTCGAGCAGGCACAGCGTGCCAATGCGTGCACCATGGGCCGAGCCCAGCGGGATGCCGGCGTAATGCCGGATGCGCGGCCCGGCGGTCACCAGGGGATTGGTCGAGAAGCGAGGGTCCTGGCGCGCGTCGGGTATCTCGAACAGCTCGTCGTGGCGGATCGCATGCGTGCAGAAGGAGATCTCGCGGGCCGTTTCGGTGACGCCCTCCAGCCCGATATTGGCCTTGAACCACTGCCGGTCTTCGGCCACCACGGTGATCAGCCCCATGGTCATGCCGGTCGCGGCGCGGGCGGCGGCGACGATGGCATCGAACACCGGCTCAGGGGGCGTATCCAGCAGGTGCAGTCGTTCGATTTCGAGCAGACGTTCGGCTTCGTCCATGGCGCTTTTCAGGGCTGGGTGGCGAGGGCGGTTGCGGCGGCTGGCTGGCGCTACGCTAGTGCGCACGGCGTTATGTATCGCCATGGCAGAGTGATGCCGATGTGAGGCGGCCGCGCCCGCTCAGTGTTGCTGGAGCGATGCCTGCAGGGCGGTGGCCAGTGCGGCATCGCCGGATACCAGGTCCTGCCAGCGTAGCGTGATGCCCTTGCGTCGCCCCTTTTCGACCAGCTTGAGGCCTTCAGGGTCCACGGTGAGGGTATGGGGCCGGCCATCGATGTCCAGTTCGCGTCGCAGTGGTTTGTCGAGCGGGGTCATCATCGTTTCCTCGCAGGGGCGGGAGTACGCCGTGGCTGAATCGATACGTGACGATTGTCACGGATGTGCCAGCGCCAAGGGAAATCGACCGCGCGGGTGATGCCGATGCGTGGACCAATTACCGGGTCGGACGGAGGCGGGGTCCCATCGCTTGCGATCACGATGCCATGGCTGCCAGTCACCAGGTCGGCGCCGTCGAAACTGCGGTCCAGCCCGAATGCCTGCGAGAGCTTGCCGGGGCCGCTGGCCAGATCGTTATCCCGGCGCGCGGCGGGGCGCAACTCGTGCATGCGCTCAAGGCCCGCCAGCGGCTCGACGGCCCGCAGCAGCACCGCCACGCCTTCACCGACCTCTCCGCAGACCACGTTGCTGCCCCAGTGCATGCCGTAGGTGAAGTAGACATACAGGTGGCCGGCCTCACCGAACATGCTGGCCGTGCGCGGCGTCTGCCCGCGATAGGAGTGCGCCGCCGGATCGACGCTGCCCGCGTACGCTTCGACTTCAACGATGCGACCCGTTCGGCCATCGTCACGGACCAGAAGTTTGTTGAGCAGCTCGGGCGCAACCTCGACGGGCGGGCGCCGGTAGAAGCTGCGCGGGAGGATCTGGAGAGAGGCGGGCAACCAATCCGGCACGGTAGAGGCAGGCTCGGGCAGATGTTGGTGGCACTGTGGCATTGGACTGGTGAAACGGGCGCAGACGCAGCGTCATTCCGGCGCGGGCGGTGCCGCCAGCGTGGCGCGCCGGGCGGCGTAGACCTCGGGCGTCTGCGGCTTGATGAACAGTGCCACCAGCTCCGGATACTCGCGCTTTACCGCCGTTTCGATGCGGGTGATGCAGGCTTCAATCTGTGGGGTCTGCCGATCGTCCTCGAACTCGGCGCTGAGCATGGCCACGACCTGTTCCGGTCCCATCTGCATGGTGGTCACGCCGTTCGCGCGACGCAGATCCGGATCGGTTTCGGCCACCGCCATGATCCGCTCGGCCACCGCAGGGTGGGCAGGCTCTCCAACCAGCAGGCCCTTGGTTTCACGGGCCAGGAGGAAGGCGGTTGCGGCCAGCACGCCGGCGATGCACAGCGACGCCACGCCATCAAGCATCGGCATATCCAGCACCTGCGCGGCCACCAGGCCGATCAACGCGAAGCCCAGCCCGAGCAACGCAGCGCTGTCTTCCAGCAGTACGGTGAAGGTGGACGGATCCTTGCTGCGGCGGAAGGCTTCGAAGTAGCCAAGTTTGCCTTTGGTACGCCGGAACTCGCGCAGCGCCACCCACCAGGAGGCCCCCTCGAACAGGATGGAAATGCCCAGCACGCTGTAGCTCAACGCGTGGTTGGTGGCCGGCTCCGGCCGGCGGATGTGCTGGATGCCCTCGTACGCCGAGACGCCGGCGCCAGCGGCGAACACCAGCAGGGCGACGATGAAGCTCCAGAAGTACAGCTCGCGGCCATAGCCGAATGGATGTACCGGGTCTGGCGCCTTGCCGGCACGGCGCAGCCCGTACAGCAGAAGGAGTTCATTCAATGTGTCGACCAGCGAATGCACGCCCTCGCTGAGCATGGCCGAGCTGCCGGAGATGCCGGCAGCGATGAACTTTGCGATGGCAATGGCCAGGTTGCCCGCGAGGGCGGCATAGATGACCAGACGGGAACCGGTGGGAGCGGACATTTCGGCGGCGGGGCGGGGCGGACGCCTGATCTTCCCGATCAGCGCGTGCCCATTGCGTGCACGGCGCGATCAGTGCCCCTTGGGATTGAGGTACAAACGCGCCCCATCCGATTCACGGTAGCCCGTCCAACGCCCACCGCCTGACGCGCGGAAGCGCCCGAACACGGTGTTGCTGGTGTCGGTGAGCAGCAGCTGGTTGCCCGACAGTACCCAACGGTTGGCCGAGAAGAAGCCATCCGGGCAGCCGGCGGGCACGTAGGCACTGTAGCCGCCGAACCACTCGATGTTCTTCAGCTCGATGGAGCAGGTGTTGCCGTTCTCCTGGCCCAGCGTCCAGCTGCCGAACAGATCGCTGTCGCGCACATCGCGGCCGCCACGGTGGCGGTCGCGGCCCCAGTCGTCGTTGTCGTCGTGGAAACCGAAGCCCACGTCGATCTCTTTGCTTTCGCTGCGTGACCCGGACTGCGAGCTGCCGCTGGTGGTGGTCTGGGTGGTCACCGCGCCACTGCTCTGGGTCCGGGTGCTGCTGGATTGCGTGGTCTGGTCGGTGTGGGTGGTCTGTTCGCCGAAGCCGAACGAGGCGTCCTGGGCCAGGGCGGGCAGGGCCAGGCAGCACAACGCGGACAGGCAGGTACGGGCGAGCACGGCAGCCATTGCAGCATCCTCGGAAGGGCGGACCGCGCGAGTATCGAACCGGTGGGGCGGGAGACGGTGTGAGGGTGTGCGCGGCGGCAGCCCAGCGAAGGGTAGTGCCGGCCGCTGGCCGGCTCCCACTTGGCACCCAGGAACCGAAGGAATGCCGGCCAGCGGCCGGCACTACCCGCAGCCAGGCGGGGCCTGGCGCTACGGGTCGGGCTTTACCCGCACCACCCGTTTCCGGTACTCATACACATTGTCACCGCGGATACGCTTTTCCTCGGTGCCGGTAACCCGGCCTACCTGCTGGTCCGAGCCGGTGACCGGCTTGGCCTCGATGGCGGTCTCGTGCTCGAAGGAGTGCGATTTGTCGGTGTTGCGGTAATAGCGGTACAGCGCCCAGTACAGCGCGGTTGCGCCGGCCGGACCTGCCGCCAACAGCCAGAGGCCACTGTCGTCGCTCATGTCGATGCCACCAGGAAGGCAATTGCGAGGGCTTCAATGACGGTGCCGGTGGCCAGTGCCGCCAGCAGCATCTTCCATTGCTGCACGGGCACGCTGCCCATGGTTTCGCCGGTACGGCCGTTCACCGCGATGTAGTGCAGCATGCCGCCGTTCTTGCCGGGCTGGTGGTAGGAGTACAACCACACCGGCAGGTACATCGACACCCAGCGGGTGCCATGCACCTCCAGCTGCTCCTGTTCCCAGCGTACGCCACGGTTGTAGCGCTTCACCGAACCTTCCACCTGTGCGCGGGCGATCGACAGCAGCTGGTCTTCCAGCCGCGGCCGCAGCTTTTCCACATCCAGGTTGCGCTTTTCGGAGGTGAAGCCGGCCAGGTACGAGGCGTTCCATTTCACCGCGTTCTTGGTATCGAACGGCAGGATGGTGTTGATGATGTTGTTCGTATTGGCGCGGGTATCGAGATTCCCGCGCTCGGCCGAGGATTCCAGTGGCAGGTCATCGACCGTGAAGTCGACCTGGCGCTCGACCTGGTAGACGTCTGCGTCGTACAGGGTGCGCTTGTTCTTCTCGCTGCCCACGGTGTACTGCCGGGTCTGGATCTCGCCCTTGCCGGCCACGGCCGCGCTGACATTGCTGTCGACGATCATGTAGGGCAGGAACACGCCCACCACGTTTTCCGGGGTGAACTGGTCCTTGAATGCCTTCAGCGCGAACATGCGGCGCTTATCGACGAACTGGCGGATGCGCGCGACCGCATCGTCCTTCCTGATATGGAAGGGCAGCACTGCATCGGGCACCGCGCCGTTGGCGATCTGCTCGTTGACGCCGAACACATGGCGGCACCAGTGGCAGCGCGCCGTCATCGTACTCTCGGTATTGACCGTGACTTCAGCGCCGCACCCGGTGCATTTGAACGTCATCAGTGCCGAGGTGTCGGCGTCGATGTCACGTGCGCCAGAGGCAATGACCGTACCGCGCAGCTGGTCGATGGCCTCGCCCAGGCCGAACTCTTCCTCGACGCGTGCGCCATGCCATTCGTGACGGCAGTACAGGCAGACCAGGATGTCGGTGCCGGCCTTGGGCCGGATGTCGGTGGCACCGCACTTCGGGCAGCGGTTGAGGCCGTCCTTCAGCTCGCTGGCCGACGTATCGATGGCCACCGGGTCGGGCGCTTCCACTTCATCACGGATGGCCTGTGGCAGTTTCGAGGTGTCCAGCGGGAAGCTGCCGGGCAGGGGAGGGACGTCCTGCGGCGAACCGGGCCCATCCAACGACGCCGCCGGCAAGGGCGGCGGCATCGCGGGCGCGGATCCGGGCAGCGGCGGCGGGCCGTTTCGGGGATCGGACATGTTCGTTGTGCGTCCTGCTGTTACAGGCCCAGTGCCTTGGCCTTCAGGGCGTCATAGTCGCCCTGGGTGATCAGGCCCAGATCCAGCATTTCCTTGGCCTTCTTCAGCTTGGCCACCGGGTCGTCGGCAGCCGGGGCGACCGGCTGCTGCATGCCGCCGACACCGAACATGCCCGAGGCCATGCCGACACCGACCAGGCCAGCCGCTCCGCCGTTCTCGCCGGCCGACTGGATGCCCTGGGCGACGCTGGCCTGCAGGTTGGAATTGCCGCGCGAACCCGACAGGGCATCGGCGCGCTGCACGGTCTTCAGCAGTTCGCGGGTGTTGGCGTCGTACTCGATCGAGACGATGGCGGTCTTGACGATGGCCAGGCCGCGGTCGGACTTCCACTGGTAGCCCTGCTCGACGGCGGCAGACAGGCTCTGTGCAAAGCCCAGCGAATCCTGCTGCAGCTTGGTGATGCGGTTGCCCTTGCCCGGGTCGTTCGTATACAGGCTGAAGGCCGGGGCCAGCGAACCGACCACTTCATTGAACAGCTGGCTGGCGGCGGCGTTGTCCAGGTCGGTGAAGTCGAACACCTGGCCCGGCTGCAGGTAGCTGGCCGGCACGAAGTTCTTCACGAACAGGATCGGGTCGACGATCTTCAGCGTGTAGGAGCCGCGCGTGACCGCACCCACCTGGGTGTTGAGGAAGCCGTCGTCCCAGTAGATTTCCGACTGGGTACCGAAGCGGTTGTCCGGCAGTTCCTTCAGCGACACGAAATACGCCGCCTGCTGCGAACCCGGCTGGCCGCCGAACTTGAAGCGCTCCCAGCTCTGCTTGATGAACGTGCTGACCAGGCCGTCGCCGGCGAAGATCGACTGCGAGTTCAGATCGTCCGAACGCCACTCGTAGCCACCCGGTTCGGCGACGAACGCGGTGATCGCGCCGTCCTGGAACAGCAGCAGGCCGTAGCCCTCCGGCACGATGATCTTCGAGCCGTTGGTGATGATGTTGGACGAGCCGCTGGTATTGGAGCCGCGGCCGGCATTGGTGCCGCGCGGTACCGCCGCGAACAGGGCCGCCGTCGAGGGCAGGCCCGTGGGCACGGTGTAGAAGTCCTTCCACTGGTCGGCCAGCACACCACCCACCGCACCCTTCACCGCCTGTACCAGACCCATGTCCAACTCCCTGTGATTCGAGGGCAGGCACCATGCCTGCCGAGCTGGACTGACTATAGAGGAGCGGGATGGGCCGCCGCCACCGCCGCGCGCGCCTGCCATTCATCATGGCGCGACGGCGGCGGCAGGCTTTCAGGCCATGCCGCGCGCGATCAGGGCATAGCCGATCATCAGTGTCAGGCAAAGTGGCAGGGTGACGAAGGAGGCGATCATCCAGCGCAGCGCCTTGCGCGAAGCCTCGGTGGCCGCGCCGATCTGGCCGCTGGCGACCAGTGACGTGCTGCGGTTGGCGTAGACGGTGGCGACGATGCCGAACGGCCAGAAGCCGGCGATGATGCTCAGGATGGCCCACATCAGGTAGTTCCTGGGGGGCACGGGTGGCGGGGTGCGGTCCATGCGGTCGATCTCCTTGATCGTGCTGCGGTCGGGAGCGCGAGTATGCCGACAGGCCAGGTGCAGCGGAAGGCATGCCACCCGTGCGTGGTGCGCAATCTTCTGCTGGTCGATGGGTCATTGATCGGGGGCGGCGGCGCGGCAGGCAGGCGCGGTGGCCTGCGGGCCTGGGCGAGCAGGCGGTGCAGCCGTCACGGCGGCGCAATACGTGCCCGCCCCTGGTTCGCTCAGACGCGTTGATCATCAGCGTGGATGGAATCCCGGCGCATTGCCTTCACCTGCTTTGCGGTGCTCGGCGCACGGAAACGCGGGCGACAAATATCCGGCACGGATATTCACGTCATTATCATGCTTATTTTCTGGAAACTCGTTTCCCATAATCCAGGGACGCGATGGCCGGAACACAGGGAGCGCCGCGTCACAGGCAGCGCCGCCCTGTGGCGCACGCCCCCGGCCTGGACGACGTCCGCCTTGCCGACCTCCAGCAGCGATGGCAGTTCCCGGCACTGCGGGAGCGGGCAGCGTGCACGGCACCAGCGGTGCGACCAGCGGGTACGGCATGCGGCGTGGACGTCGCAGCATCCCGCGATGATGCCGGAGGGCCTGCATCGCGAGATCGCCCGTTGCAGATGCATCGGGTCGCCATTCCAAAGGGGAGTTTCGATGCACAGGCAAGTCAGTGAGATGCTGCAGCGCGCTTATCGGCCCTATCCGTCATTGCCCGAGCTGCTGGGCGCGTTCGTGAAGGAGCTGTCCCAGCACAAGGTGATGCGGGGTGGCCAAGTGCGGTTGCGTGGTGCGGTGGCAGGGGCGGCTGCGGGGTTGCCAGCTGCGTCCGGGGAAGAGGTTTCCTTGCAGCGGGTTCCCATCCGCTATGGCGGCGAGGTGTTGGGTGAGCTGCACCTGGAAGGCCAGAAGGGCCGGCTGGATGGCAGTGCCCTGGCGCTGGGGGAGCAGTTTGCCCAGCGTTGCGCGCATCTGATCAAGCGCTACGAAGCCAAGGCCTGGGCCGAACAGGCATTGAGCCGGCCGCTGTTGCTGGTCGGCGCCGGCGAGGCGCTGAAGCAGATGGATGAATTCGTGGAACGCGCGGCGGCCAGCCCGTTGCCGGTCCTGCTGCGCGGCGAGTTTGGTACCGAGAAGATGGAGCTGGCCGCCGCCCTGCACAGTGGCGGCCCTTCCCGGCAGGGCCCGTTTGTCGAAGTGAACTGTGTTCACCCGCTGGGCGAAGCCAGCGACTGGTTCGCGCGCGCACAGGGCGGGACGCTGTACTTCCACGAAGTCGACGAACTGCCGGTGCCGCTGCAGGGGCAGCTGTCACATCGCATGCGTGGGCTGCCTGCCGCTCAAGCTGAAGCGCTGGCGGCCGGCCCGATACGGGTGATCGCGTCGACCAGCGCGGACCTGGAACAACGGGTGAGAGAGAAGCAGTTCTCGCGCGCCCTGCTGGCCGGGCTGGAGTTCCTGACCGTGGATATTCCGCCGCTGCGCGAACGGGTGGAGGACATCGGCGCGCTGGCGGCGCGTTCGCTGGAGCTGCATGGATTCAATCCCCGCGTGCTGGGCGACGATGTGCTGGAAGCCCTGTGCGCGCACGACTGGCCCGGCAATCTGCTGGAAATGGAGCGGGTAGTGGTCCGGCTGGCGGTGATGACCGGTGGCCGATGCATCCGTCGTGAGGATCTCGCACGCCACGCGCCGGATCTGGCTGCGGGCCACGTTGCCAGCGATGCCGGGCGCGCCCCGCAACGGCTGCCCGCGGTTGAGCAGACCGTCGGTCCTGCGCCCGCGCAGCCGGATACGCCGCGGGCAGCGCATGAAGGCCTGCACGACGGCCTGAAACGCGCCCTGGCCTACCTGAAGGACCATGCCGCAGAGCCGCTCACGCTGGGCGACCTTGCCCGTCAGGCCCATGTGAGCCAGTCACACCTGGGATTCCTGTTCCGCAGCGAGCTGGGCACGACCTTCAAGCTGCTGCTGCAGCAACTGCGCATCGAGCACGCCAAGCAGCTGCTGCGGGATGGGCAGCGCCTGCGCATTACCGATGTCGCACTGCAGGTCGGCTTCGGTGACCTGAGCCACTTCGAAAAGAGCTTCCGGCGCGCGGTAGGGGTCAGCCCGCGCAGCTACCGGCGAAGCCCGCACCAGTAAAAGCAACGCCCCGGTGCAGGCGCGGGCCTGCCCGGGGCGTTGGGATGGCAGATGCGGCGTCAGCGCGCGTTGGCTTCGGCAGCGCGCTGCACGGCCTGTTCGGCCGCTTCGTCCGCGCATCGCGCGGCCTCGGCGGCGGCCTCGACCGCGCGTTGCGAAACCTTCATCGCGGTGCGGATGCCTTCTTCACTGGCAGCCATTGCGGCGTCCGCCAGTTCCTGGGCGATCTCCATCGGGGTTCTGCCCGCCGGATGGGCGGGAGTGGGCTTGCCGGGAAGCGGGGTCGGGAAGGTCATCGTCGGTGCTCCTGCTGGGGATGAGGGGGGAACACCGTCGCTGCGCTCCCCCAGGATGTGGCGCAATGCCGCCTGGGCATCGGCCAGGATCTTCTGCGCCTGTTGCCGGGCCGCCAGGCGTCCGGCAGCAACGGCCGCGCCGGCTGCCGAAGCAAAGGCCTCTGTTGCTGCCTGCACGCCATCGCCATCTGGCGCCGGAGCCGGGTTCACACTGCATCCTTCTGATAATCCACCCGCGCTTCATCGCCCAGGTGGCGGCGGGTTCGGCGGTAATCCTGCAGGGTGATCACATTGTCCTCCACCTGTATCAGCGCCTTCGCTCTGGAACCATCGATCGCGAACTGCACGCTGGCACCGTCCTGGCCGAGCCGGCCACGGGAAACCGGATGTTCGTTGAGGAATTCCTGCGCATCGCGCAGCTGCCACCGCGCGGCCTCGCGCAACCGGCTGTCATCCTGCAGCAGGTCGGGTTCGTCGTCGAAGCAGGCCGCCATCTGCTGGGCGGCCAGCGAGATGCGGGCATAGCCGATCTGCCGGTGCGCGGCCAGGCTTGCGTCGATCGCCTCGCGCACCTGCTCTGGCGACGGCAACTGTGGCAGCTGCGGCCCGTCCAGGAAGCCGAACAGGATCGGCAGCACCTGCTGCAACGCACGGGTGGCACGCGTCAGCCGATGCTCGCGGCTGCCACCTCCTGCGCTCACCCGCTGGTAGAAGCGGAAGTAGTCGGCAAACTCGATGGGCCTGCGTGCGTGCAGCAGCGCGAAGCCGGCAGCGTCGGCCAGATCGTCGCGCCCTGCGGCGGACATGCCCACCTCACCGGCCAGCTGGTGGAGCGCCACCGATTCGCGAAAGTCCAGCTGCTGCAGCAGGGGTGCGTCGGCCGCGCCGATCGAAGCCAGGAACGCGCGCGAGGCGCCGAGCTCGGCGTTGGTCAGCAGCCGGTGTTTTTCCAGCACTCGCTGTGCCTCGTTGTGCGACAGGCGTGTCTCGTCATCAAACTCCATGTTGCGCAGGGCACCGAGGTCGCTGGCACCAAGGCTGAGCAGCTTGACCGGGCCGATCTGCAACCCGGTGCGCGGCAACCATGTCATGCGCGAACCGTGCAGGCCCTGTTGCACCCCATCGAGCATCGTGCCCTCGTCGGAGAAGGCGTAGCGGTGCTCGTGCGATTCCATGGCCCACTTCAACCAGTGCTCGCCGCCGTCGATGAACTGAAGGACCTGCCTGCAGGATTGACTGATCAGGTTGGCCTGGGGGATGGAACGACCGGCAATGAAAATGCTCATGCGTGGATCTCCTGGCGGCCTCACTGGGCCGGAAATTCCTTGAGGACGGTCGCAGCGGCATTGCCGACGCGGTTGAAGTCGGCGGTGGCCCCCTGCATCATGTTCTGCGCCTGCGTGAGCACCCTTGCATACTTTTCGTCCCCCGTCGCCAGGTACTGGGCCATGGCCACGCCGGCCGCGGTGGTCGCGATGGTTGAGACATTGCGCAGGGCGTCGGCGGCATCCTGTACGGCGATCGCCGCAGACTGGGCCACCGACTGGTAGGCCTTGCCGGCACCACTGGTCGTCACGACGGTCGCTGACATGGTGGCCGTCTGCACCTGGTTGATCACATCGATGATCTGGGCGTTGACGTTCCTCGGGTCCATACGGGCTCCTTGATGGGCGGGTGGGGCCGCAGGCGGCCTGCAGTCTGTCAGGCCCCGGCGTCAGCGTCGTCTGCCGGGGAAGGGGAAGGGGAAGGGGAGTCTGGCGCGGGATCCTGGGCGGGACCTGCGTCCGGATCCGGACCGGACGCGGGGTCGGGCGCAGGACCGGGCGCGGGCGCTGCCGCATTGCCTGCAAGCGTTTGGAGTGCATGCAGGCTGCTGGTAGCGGCCGCAGCGTCGGCAGTGGCACCGTGGGTCTGTGCCTGCAGGACGCTGATGGCGGTCTTTCCTTCTGCGGTGGCCGCGGCGATCACCGCCGCAGGCGAAGGGGGCGCCGGCACCGGGCCGGGCAGGGGGATGACCTGCGGTGGTGGCGGCGGAGGGGGTTCCGGAGCGGGTGGCGGCACCGGCCAGGGAGCGTTGATCATCTTCGCGCAGGTGGCGGTGACCGCTGCGTTGCTGACCATGCCTGCACCCTGCTGGCGCGCGACGGCGTTGTGCATGGCGGTGCCCAGCGTCTCCAGCATCACCATGTCCAGCATGCTGAAGGACTGCGCCGGACCCTGGGCCACCAGCAACGTCGAGGCGGCGCTGACGCTGTCGACGATCTGGCTGTTGACGGTGTTCTCACTGCTCATGACGGAACGGCTCCCTTCTGGATGATCAGGGCCAGGACCTGGGCCAGGCTTGCGCCGGCGGTCACCTGGCCGCGTTGCTGGTTGGCCACCGCGTTCTGCATTGCCAGGCCGAGGCTGTCGGCCATCGCCAGGTAGGTGGCGGACATCGCGAACGAGGGGGCAAGGGCGATCGCCACACCGGATCCGGCGCTGGTGGTTGCCAGCAGGTAGCCGGTGGCGGGCGATGCGGCCATCGATCAGGGGCCCGACGTGACGCCGCCCTGGGCGGGGGCGCGGTGGTTAGCGTCACGCCGGGCCGACACGTCAGCGCAGGCCCAGGATTTCGCGGGTGGCCACGCCGTTGGAGGCGGTGTCGATCGCATACAGCGTGGACACCCCCTGGGTGGTCGACGCCTGCATGGTCACGTAGGACTGCTGCTGGTTGTTGGTGGCGTTGTGCGCGGCGTTGGACAGCGCCTGGCTGGTGGCCACGAACAGGTTGCCCATTGCGATGGCTGGCGCATCGCCAAGCACCTTGGTGTTGACCTGCGAGACCGAATCGGTGATCTGGCTGTTGACGGCGGTGGGAAATGCCATGGTGGAAGCTCCTAGGGTGGACAGCACTACAGGAACGGAGATTGCCGGCACTCAATGGAATCAGCCGAGAATCTTCCGGGTGGCGGCGCCGGTGGCGCCGGTATCGACGGCGTAGAGCAGCGCGACGCCCATCGTGGTCGCGGCCTGCGCCGTGACATACATCTGCTGCTGGGCGAGCGTCGCGTTGTGGGCGGCATTGGCCAACGCCTGCGCGGTGGCCTGGTACAGCGTGCCCATTGCCGTGGCAGGCGCCACGCCCAGCACCTGCAGGTTGGCCTGGCTGACCGAGTCGGTGATCTGGTCGTTGACGGCCGTGGGAAATGCCATGGCTCAGCTCCTTGCCTGCCGGCGCATCACGCGCCGAGGATCTGCTTGGTGGCCACGCCGGTGGTGGCGGTGTCGATCGAGTACAGCGTGGCCACGCCCATGGTGGTGGCCGCCTGCGCCGTCACATAGGACTGCTGCTGCGCATTGGTGGCGTTGTGGGCGGCGTTGGCCAGCGCCTGCGCAGTGGCCTGGTACAGATTGCCCATGGCCACGGCGGGCGCGTCGCCCAGCACCTTGGTGTTGGCCTGGGTGACCGAATCGGTGATCTGGTCGTTTACAGCGGTCGGGAATGCCATGTCGATCTCCTTGAGGTTGGCGGGTCAGCGATGGAACGACAGATCAGGAGCCCAGGCCGCGGACGCGGGTGCTGAGGATTTCCTTGCTCGCTACCGCCGTGGTGGCGGTATCGATCGAGTACAGAGTGGCCACGCCCATGGTGGTGGCCGACTGCGCGGTGACGTAGGACTGCTGCTGCGCGTTGGTGGCGTTGTGGGCGGCATTGGCCAGCGCCTGTGCGGTGGCCTGGTACAGATTGCCCACTGCCACGGCGGGCGCGTCGCCCAGCACCTTGGTGTTGGCCTGGGTGACCGAATCGGTGATCTGGTCGTTTACCGCGGTTGGAAATGCCATGTCCTGCTCCTGCGAAAGGGTGGAAGTGCGTGGTATCCAGTGTCACGGTGCGTTGCCTGCAGCGGCCTGGGCTTCACCGTGGGGCCAGAGTAGGAAATGGCGCCGCCGCCGGATTGGCGGAATCGACGGAGAATGCGGTGGGATCACCGTGAAGGTGCGGCGTGAATACGGCGGAACTGATGATCATCGCCGTCGTCGCCAGCGCTGGCGCGTTGCCCTGGAGCACACACAGGGCCTGCGCGTGGGTAGCGCCATACGGCGGCGAGGGGCTGTCGGCCACGGCGTCGCCGGATCGGGCGGGTCAGAGCATGTAAGGGATCTTGAACGCCAGCGTGAAGTCCGGTGCATCCGGGGTCAGCCCGATGCCCAGCAGGGTCACCAGCGTGGTGTGCTGGTTGAGCGCATACGTCACACCCAGATTCAGTGACGCCACGTTGGCGTCGCTGCCAATCACTTTCATCCACTTCCCGCCCTGGAAACGGGTGGAAGCGCGGGCGCTGATGCGGTCGCTGAAGGACAGGCTGAGACTGGTGCGCTCGTTGAACGCAAAGGCCACGCCGGCGCCGAAGTAGACCGAGCCGCCGAGCTTCACGTCACCCGGGTTGACCGTGTCGGGGTTGCTGTCGATGTCACTGAAACCACGCGGGAACGAATGCACGTAGCCGAGGTTGGCGAACAGGATCGCCGGATCGGCTGTCTTGACCATCGACAGCCCGACGTTGGCCTGCCACACGCCATTGCCGGTCGGTTGTTCCTTGGGCACGGCGAAGCGGATGTAGTCATCGTCATCGCGCTCGATCACTTTCCAGTCCAGGCCGTAAGGTGCACGCCCGGTGGGTGCGGTCACTCCGGCGGTGAGTACGGCTTCCGGGCGCCAGCCGCGCTCGCCGAACAAGCGGTAGTTCGCACTCAGGCCGATATCGCCCAGGCCGTTGCCATTGGTTTGTTCCTGCGCGATCGCGGCCGCCGCACCGCCGGCACCGCCCTTCTGGTAGACGGTGCGCCGCGCCAGGTATGGAACGTCCAGGTTGAGCGTCAGGTTCGGGCTGACGCCCCAGCGCGCGGCCAGATTGTAGGTGAGCGAATCGAACTCGACGTTCTCGATGGCGATGTTGCCGAGGAAGATCGCATCCAGCGCCAGGAAGCCATTGAGGGTGAGCTGCTTGCGGTCGTAGCGGGCGTAGGTGAGGCTGTTCTCGACGGTGAAGCGGCGCGAGAACAGCGCCGACTGCTGCTGTTTCACATCATCCACGCTGCGCCGCGATTCCTGCTTTGCCTGCTGCGCCTCGGCGGCACTGCTGGCATAGCCTTCGCTGCCCGGCGACGTCTGTAGGGTCGAGCCATGCTCGACGGGCGCAGTCGTAGACGGGGCCATCGGGCCAACCTTCCCACTCAGGCGCGCCTGCATCGCCTGCACCTGCATGTCCAGTTCGCGCAGCCGCCGCACTTCCTGCGCGTAGTTGGATTTGAGCTGCTCCAGCTGGTTGGCCAGCGCCTGCACGTCGGCGCCATCATCCGCCGCGGGTGGCGCGGCGAAGGCGGTGCCCGCCAGCGCCGCCAGCGCCAACGGGGTGATCCTCATCAGGGTGTCCATGTTCGTGTCCTGCGTTGTGGAACGCTTCCCCCAACGCCGTGCCGTGGTACTACCGGCCCGGCCCCATGCCGCGGTTCATCGCAATCGCCTGGGCCACGTTCTGGCTCAACGGCAGGTTGCCGCCCGCGGTATTCCGCACCAGCTCCAGCCGCAGCTGGTTGCTGGCGATCTGGCCGTCACCGGCCAGGGCGATGCCCTGGCCGACGCTGCCGTTGCGTATCCATTGCTGGACCAGGCCCTGGCCATCTACCTGCAACAGCAGGCGTGCCTGGTTGCCGTCGAGCACCGCAGAGGCCGAGACGCCTGCGGCGTGTGCACTGATCGAATGGGCACCGTCACCCGGCAGGGCCGGCACCGCGCCATTGCGTACCACCAGCGTGGTGGCATTGCGGGCGACGTTGCCATCGCCGGCCACCTGCACGCTCTGCACCACGCCGCTGGCGTTGGCCAGGCCGCTGCTGTCGATGTGGCGACCCTGCGTGTCCGGCAGCGGCGCATCTGCGGCGGTCACGTGCACGCTGGGCTGGAAGCTCATCTTCGGGCTGCCTCCGCCGCGGAAGTCCATGCCCAGGGTCAACGCACCCTGCAACACGCTTCCGTTGCTGGCCTGCCACTGCGAGACCATCGTCACCCCGAACCAGGCGACGGTATTGCCGCCCACGGTGTAGCGGCCCCGCATCAGGTTCAGTTCGGGATCCGGGATTTCCTTCAGGCCGCGCCCGGGCGCCGCGTCCGCCGCCTGCAGGGGCAGGGCGGGGCAGGCCAGCAGCAGGACCATCAACAGACGGTGACGGAACATGGCGGAACCTCCTTCAGAACAGGTCGGCGTGGCTGAAGCCGAAGTCGACCAGTTCGGCATCGGTGATCGGCCCCTGTCGCGCGTAGAGTGCGCGGGCACTGGGCCGTTCGCTGGGTTGCAGCAGGACCGTGTTGCGATCGAAATCGCTGCCGATCACCACGAAGACGGCACGCGATGGCCACGCAGCGAGGAATTCAGGCAGCGCCAGGCTGCGGTTGCCGAGGATGGGATCAGCCACCTCGACCACACCGTCGCGCACCTGCTTGAGCACCACGAAGTGGCGGAAGCCGCGCACGTCCATCAGCACAAGACCGGGAACGCGAAGCGTGCGCAGGCGTGTTTCATCGATACGATAGCCGCGCCCGCGCATGCCCAGCGATTCCACGTAGCGCTTGATGTCGAGCAGCGAGAAACCACGCTCGGCCACCAGTGCTGGATCGGACACCCCCATCATTCCTTCGATCACGGTCGCTTCGTCGGTCTGCAGGTGATAGGCATGGCGCAGGATGGTTGCCAGTGCGGCCGCCCCGCAGCTGTAATCGGTGTACTGCCGCACCACGTTGCGGTAGCGCCGTTCCTGCATGCTTTCCACCTTCTGCTGCAGCAGTGCGCCATTGGGCAGCACGCCGGCGAAGCCGACGTCGCCCGCCCGCGCCGATGCACCGCCCAGCAACAGCAGGCAGGCCAGCAGGCATATCGACAGACGGGGGCCGAGCATCACGTTCTCCAGCAGCAGGAGGGAGCCCCTGCCCCAAGGGGGAGGAGGAACAGGGGCTCCCGGGAACCCGGCCATTGGCGGACGGCCGGGGTGGTGCACTTACTCGCCGTTGCCGCCACCACCGCCGGTGCTGGGCTGGGCTACGGCCAGGGCCAGGCTGTTGGCCTGCAGGTTGCCGGTGCCCGCCGCCACGTTCACGCCGATGTTGCCGGAGGCGCCGGAGAAGGCACTGCCGGACAAGGCCGACGTGTTGGTGGCGTTGACGTTCACCCAGCGCGTGGTGCTGACCGTGCCGCTCAGGCTGGCGTACAGATCGGCCACGCCCAGTTCGACGAACTGGCTGGTGCCGCTTTCACGCGTATCGAAGCCCAGGCCGCCCACCCCCGGCCGGTTGGGGTTCATCGTGGCATTCTGGACCTCGTTGTCCAGGTCGATGTGGCCGGTACTGTTGCCACCCGGGTGCGGCAGTGCGCCGTTCCACGTATCCAGGTAATAGTTGGCCATCTGGTAGGCATTGCCGGTGCCGCGGTAGGTGCCGGCGCCATAGCCCCACGTCAGGCCGCTGACGCCGCCATGCAGGCCGACCTGCACGGTATCGGTGTAGGACTGCACGAAGCCGGCATTGCTGACCGTGTTGCCGGTGGAGACCTGGTTGGAGCTGATGCTCGACTGCGCCACCGCCGTGGTTGCGACCGAGGCCGCGAGCGCGTTCTTCTGCTCGTTGTTGTTGCCCGAAGCAATGTTGACACCGATGTTGCCTGACGCACCGCCGAAGGCATTGCCACCTAGACCTGCGGCATTGGTGACGCCGGAGTTCATGGTCGCGTTGCCGAAGCTGGCCTGGTTGACGAACACCTCGGCGTCGGCCATGCCGAAGCTGAAGGACGCATCGGCAGCGGAAAGCGACGCGGCATTGTCCTGGGCGTTGTTGTCCCCCGATACCACGTTGAAGCCGAGGTTGCCGGAGGCGCCGGCACCCACGCTGTCACCGATGGAGGCACTGTTGGTGACCAGGCTGTTGCTGGTGGCGTTGCTGCTGATCGACTGGCGGTTGTCGATCACCGCAATGGCCGCCGAGTCGAGATCGATGTCGCCGGTTATGGTGGGGTCGCCGGAGAAATTGACGTCGGTGCTGAGGCGCAGGTCCTTCTCCAGGTTCACGTCGACGCCGTGGTTGTTCTTTTCCTTGCGCTCGTCGGCCTGGATGGTGCTGTGCTTCTGCACATTGACGTTGACGGTGCGGTTGCGTACGTCGTTGTCGGTGTGGTTGTGGGTGTCGTTGCGGGTTTCGCTGACGGTATGGTTGTGGTTGATGTTCGCGTTGGCGTTCTGGTTGTCCCAGCCATTGGCCGCAGCGGCGGTCGAGGCAGTGGCAATCGCCATGGCGAGCATGGTCCGTTTGACGGTCGCTTTCATGGTGCCCTCTCTCTCATCGGGTGGTGCATCGGTTGGGTGGTTGTCACGGGCGGTCCTGCACGACCAGGCCCAGCACATTGGCCGTGTCGTTGCCGTTGCCCGCGATCTGATTGAGTTGCAGGACCCCGTCGAATCCCCGCAGCGCGGTGCTGGTGACACCGGCGCTGCGGGTGCCGGTCGCGACGCCGCGACCGGCGTCGTCCCGCCCCCCTGCCAACGCGGAACCTTCGGCGGCCAAGGCCGTATCGTCGGATTCGCGTATGCCCTGTCTGGCCAGCGTCGCGCTGACGACGTTGAGCGTCGTGTTGGCGATGCCGCTGGCCTGGTTGATGGATGCGATGCCACTGGCGCCTGCCAGTGCGTTGCCGCCGATGGCGGCGGTGGCGTGCGCCGGTGCGCTCAGCACGCGGTTGCCGGCCCGCAGTTGCCGGTTGCCGATCGACACGTCGGCGCGTTCGCCGGTGGCGATGCCATGCAGGTTGGCCTGCAGGTTGAGGTCACCGGCCGCCTGGTTCACCGCGATGGCGCCGTTTGCACCCGCCAGGGCGTGACCGTCGATGCGGGCCACGTCGAGGTAGGCGAGCATGCCGCTGTAGTCGTCGGCCTGCGCCATCAACGGCGTGGCAAACAGGACCAGCAGCAGCCAACGTGCCAGCTTCACTTGCCACCTGCCGGGGCCGGGCCCTGCAACGGGAACTGGGCGAGCGCGCCGCGCACGGTATCGCCGATGCCGCGGGTGCTGTTCCCGACCGCGCCCAGTGGGCCACCCAGTGCGCCACCGAGGCTGCTGCCGAGCATGCCGTCACTGCTGCGTCCCAGCGTGCCGCCCAGGGCCTGCTGGGCGACCCGTTCGACGGTGGTGCCCGTGGGGGTCGCGGTCGCAGCCGTGTGCCCCGCCCCCATGCCGGCATAGTCCTCATCGCTCAGCTCGTCCATCGCGTTTGCCGGGGTACCCGCACCGAGCGCCGTCGCAATCTCGCGCTGCGGTTTCGGGTCGGCGATCAGCGCCATGCCCGGGGGCGCCATGCGATAGGCCGGCCGCGCGGCCACATCCCGCAACAGGACGATTTCGCCCGGTTGTGCCTTCACGCCCTGGCGGGCACCGGAGGCAGAGGCGCCCGCGGCGCCCGACAGCAGGGCCACGGCCAGCATTGCCAGCAGGCCGCGAATGGGGGTGATGCCGTCCATGCCGATCTCCCGTGATGGGTGCGGCGGAACCACGCATCAACCGTGCCAACCCTGAAAGGCTTGGCAGCCAGGGGGGTGGGCACTGGCGGGTGTGGGGCGTTGCTGCCGCGTCGTTACAGCGGCGTGGGAAAAATGTTGGGATTGCGCAGCGCCAAGCGCCGTAGGGCAAGGCAGGCGCCCGACTGTCGCATGGGTGTTACAGGTGCCGCCGCGGACTGTAACGATGCCGCTTCAGCCAGTGCCTTCTTGACGCGCCGCTCATTGCGCCGCCGTTTAGCGCAGCGCTAGGATCCGCGCAACAAAGGCCGCCGCGGTGGCCGTAGAGGTCCCGGCGGAGGGGCGGCACGCCGGTGATTGCCTGACAGTCCGCCGACGGTGTCCGGATGCTGGGGGAAGCATGGCAGCGGTCCCGGAGGCTTCTGCGTCACGATGCGTGCTCTGGTTCGGCGAGCCGCTGGCGAACGAGCGCAGCGCGCTGGCAGCCGCAGGCTGGTACGTGCGTCGCATCCATCCCGACCCGGCGATGGCCATCGGCCTGCGCGGGCGCGACCGGCTGCTCGCCGTGCTGGATCTTCGCCATCTGGATGCGCCGGCCCTGCAATTGCTGGCGCCGTGGATCGAACAGCACGCGCATCTGACGTGGCTGGCGGTGCTGCCGCCTGGCGCAGGGGCCACGCCTGCCGCGTGGCTGCCCTTGTTGCAGCGTTGCATCTCGCGGTTCACGCTGCCTTTCGGCCTGCAGGACCTGGTGGCGGCGATGCGCCAGCAGTTCGACGCGGAGGATACGTCTGCCGACGAAGTGTGCAGCGGGCAGGGGCCGCGCGCATTGATCGGCGAGAGTCCTGCGCTGCATGCGGTGCGCACCGTACTGCACAAGTTCGCGCCGGTCGATCTGCCGGTGCTGGTCACCGGCGAGACCGGCACCGGCAAGGAGTTGGCTGCACATGCACTGCACGCGTTGTCCGGCCGTGCAGGCAAGCCGTTCATCGCGGTCAACTGCGGTGCCATCCCGGCCAACCTGGTGCAGTCGGAGCTGTTCGGCCACGAGCGTGGCTCGTTCACCGGTGCCGACAAGCGCCAGATCGGCGTATTCGAAGCGGCATCCGGCGGCACCGTGTTCCTCGACGAGGTGGGCGACCTGCCGGCCGAAGCGCAGACCAGCCTGTTGCGCGTGCTGCAGGAAGGTACGTTCGAGCGGGTCGGCAGCAGCCAGCCGCTGCGGGCGGACGTGCGTGTACTGGCTGCCACCCATGTGGAACTGGAGCACGCGGTGGCGCAGGGGCGGTTCCGCAGCGATCTCTACTATCGCCTCAACGTGCTGCGCCTGCTGATGCCGCCATTGCGCGAGCGCGGCGCTGATGTGCAGCTGCTGGCCGAGCATTTCCTGCGCTGCTTCCGCCTGCGCCACAGCGTGCGTGCACGTGGCTTTGCACCCGCTGCGCTGCAGGCGATGCGGCGTTTCGAATGGCCCGGCAACGTGCGCGAACTGCTGAACCGGGTGCAGCGGGCGGCGATCATGGCCGAAGGCGAGCTGATCAGCGAGCGTGACCTCGAACTGGGAGGGCCCGTGCATGCGCCGCCGGGGGCGATGCTGCACGATGCCCGCGGCCAGGCCGAACGTGATGTGCTGCTGCAGACGCTGCGGCAGACCGGCTACAACGTCTCCGAGTGCGCGCGGCAGATGCAGATCTCGCGGGTGACCGTGTATCGGCTGTGCCGCAAGCATCGGCTGGAGCTGCCGGCGCAGCGCTGATCAGCCGGCCGGCACGTGCTTGAACAGGCGCAATGGCGTGCCTGGAAGACGCTCGATCACGCCCTTGGCCTCCAGGTCCAGCTGCACGGCTTTCAGCCACCAACCGGCCGTCGCGCCTTGCGGAAACAGCGATGCGGGCAGGTGCGGCAACAGCGCCTGCTTCGCCTGCGCCACCGTCATCCCGGGAGGTTGCCTGGGCAAGGCACGCAGCAGGGCCGCGCGCATGGCCATGTACTTGGCGCGATCCACGCGCTGGATGTGCCCGGGCGTGGTGATGCTCTCGATCTCGATCCGCTCGGGCTCAGGCATGGCTGTCTCCCGCGATCTCGATGCGTGGGCTGCGGAAGCCCATGGAGATCCACGCCTTCAACAGCCGGGCATAGAACCGCAGCGAGTGGGTCTTCAGGTTGGGCACATCGCCGGGAAGGACAGACGCGTCGGGAAGATCGTTGACCATCGTCCGCATCTCCACGGCGGGGCGTATCGCGTCCGGCCACAACAGCGCATACAGGCTCAGCCAATGGCCACCGCTGAACTCCAGGAAGAGCGGCGTATTGCAGCAGCCCGCCACGACGCGGCGGCTGCCGGCCGTGCTGGACAACCGCCACGCGTGCAGCCGGGAATGCCCGGCTTCGATGCGGACGCGATCCTTGCGCTGCATTACGAAATGCGTCTGGCCCTGCGGCCCCAGCACCTGCGGTGCGCCGGGCATCGCCTGCATCCGGGCGCCGGCCCTGCGGCAGCTGTCGCAGCAGCATTCGACGCTGGCGATGGGGCTGCCGGTGGTGGTCAGGCGGACCTGGCCGCAGGCGCAGGCAAGGGACTGTTGGGAAGGCATCTGCATTTTCTCCTGGGGTACTCAACCTCTCGACGAACGGGCGCGTGGGAAATCGACACCCACTGCCTTCAGCGCGGCATCATCCGGTAGCGGACGCGGTACAGGTCCAGTCCCTCACCACCGGCGCGTCGCGCCGAGTAGGTCAGCGTGTCACGGCGCGAGCCATCCAGCATCGCGCCGTAGCTGTCGCCGCTGGGCGCGTTCACGGGCGATGGCAAGGCATGGCCTGCGTCATAGCGGCCTCCTCGTTCGTAGGCAATGAACTGGCGCACCGGTGCACTGCCGAAGTCCTGGGCGCGGGCAAACACCACCGTTCGGCCGTCGCCCAGGAAGGTGGCATCGAACTCCTGCGCTGCGGTATTGAGCTCTCCCGCCAGCGGCCGTGCCGGCTGCGCGACGGCGCCGATCATCGCCGCGCTGTAGAGGTCATGGCCGCCAGCACCGCCCGCACGATCGCTGGAGAACAACAGCGTACGACCGTCGGGCGAGAGCATCGGCGCGAACTCATCGGCCGCGCTGTTCACTGCGGGGCCAAGATTGACTGGCTCCCCGAATCGACCGTCGCTCCCCATGCTGACCCGATACAGATCGTCACCGCCCTGGCCGCCTGCGCGGTCCGAGCAGAAATACACGACGCGCCCATCTGCGGAAAATGCGGGATCGAAGTCGCGCCCCGGCGTGTTGAACGGCACTGGCGTGGCCGGCCGCCAGCGGTCACCTTCGCGGTGCGAGATCCAGATGTCGTAGCCCCCAGGCCCGCCCGGCCGGTTGCGGCTGAACCACAGGGCGGTATTGCCGTCCGGACTCAGGGTCAGCCGGATCTCGTCATGCTGTGTGGAGGCAATGCCGGGGGCGAAGCGCTCGGCGGGGCCGATGATCCGCAGCACCACGGGCGGGGAGGGCACGGGCAATGCCGATGCCAGCAGCATCACGGCCAGCAGCGCCTTCATGCCTGTCGCTCGAAGTCGCTGACCCAGTTGGTTTCCCAACTGCGTCCACCATCGGCGGAGGCCGCCTGTTCCCAGCGCGCCGAACGCGGGGTGATGCGTGACCAGATCACCCGCGTCTGGATCGCCCGTCCCTCGTGCTGGTCCTCGCCGAAGAAGCGCCCGACACCGGCCTCGAAGCCACCACGCAGTGGCGCGCCGATCCGGGTCGGCTCCCGGCCATCCAGCCACCAGCTGAGCCAGTGCCGCTCGGCCGCATTCCAGGCGCGGATCCCCATGCCGCGCAGCGGTGCTCCAGGCACGGCCATCAGGTTGTCGCCCACGTTGCCGAATCCGCCCAGTACCGGCCAGTTGTGCAGGGTGCCGTTGAACGCGTCCCACGCGTCGCTGCCTGCCAGCCGAGCGCGCAGGCGGCGATGGCGCACGTTCCAATGGCCCACCAGGAAATCAAAATCGCCCGGTGCATCCGGCAGCTTCGGAAGCGGCGAGGGGATCGCAGCAGTGCGGCGGAACCAGTTGCGCCAGTTCACTTCCCAGTGGGCACCGGCATCGTCGGAGAACGCCTGCTCCCACCACGGCTCATCGCCGTGGATGTCATGCCAGCGGAACCAGACCTCGATGGGGCGTCCCTTGAAATCATCGCGACCACGGAAGCTGCCGCCATCGCCTGCGAAGGCGCCGCGCACGGGCGCTTCGATATGGGCAGGGGTGCGCCCATCGATCCACCAGATCGACCAGGTGGAAGACACCGGATCGAAGGCACGCACGCCGAGGCCCCTGTAGGGGCCCGAAGGCAGTGCCATGACGTTGTCATCGATGGTGCCGAGCCCGCCCAGGGTGAGCCAGACCGCGCTGGCGCCGGTGAAGGCGTCCCAGCGGGTATCGCCCACCAGGCGCTCCTTCAGGCGTTGGTGCCGGACCTGCCAGTTGCCCTGCAACCATGTCCAGTCTGCGCTGGGGCTGGCCAGGGCCCACCCGGAGGGCAGGGCGGTGGACGCTGCCGTGGCGGCCAGGGTGGCCAGGAACTGCCGTCGATCCATGTGCGTGATCCCTTGCCGGAGGTGCCTCCATCGTTGCGCGTGCGAGGGGGATTGACCACGCGGAAATCGGGGCTCAGGCTAAGCCACACTTATGGTGACCCAACGTCAGCTGCCATCGCTTGTCGCCATCCGCGCCTTCGAGGCGGCGGCACGGCTGGGCAGTTTCGCCCGCGCCGCCGAGGAGCTCGATACCAGTGCGGCATCGGTGAGTTACCACGTGCGCCGGCTGGAGGCCCAGACCGGGACCTGCCTGTTCCTGCGCCACGCCCAGCATGTGGAATTGACCGCCGCCGGTGCGAGCGTCGCAGTGGAGGCCACCCGGGCCTTCGACGCGCTGCGCGCCAGTTTCATGCGCGCCGCTGACATGGATGCAGCACGACTGCGCCTGTCCGTTCTGCCGACGCTGGGCACCAGCTGGTTGACGCCGCGCCTGGGCAGTTTCCGCGCGCGCCATCGAAGCATCGTGCTGGAACTGGACCTGTCGGCAGAGCCGCAGGACCTGGCCGCCGGGCGTTTCGATGCCGCCATCCGCAACGGGCATGGTGCGTGGCCCGGGCTGCAGGCCACGCCCCTGTTCCCCAGCATTTTCACTCCGCTGTGCGCGCCAGCGCTGCTGCCGGCGGCAGACGGGCTCGGTCGGCGGGCGTTGGAGGTTCCACTGCTCGGCAGGCCTGACTGGTGGGCGCTGTGGTTTTCCGCACATGGTGCTGTTCGGCCACCGGACCCGGCGAGCTTCGTCACCCCCTTTGCGATGGAGCATCTGGATGTCGGTGCTGCCATTGCCGGGCAGGGCATCGCCATCGGCTCGCCGATCCTGTTCCAGGCCGAACTGGACAGTGGGCGCCTGGTGCAGGCACATCCCGGTGTGGCCAGCGACGGGCGTGGTTTCTGGTTCGTGGCACCGACGGCGCGCAGCCGCAGCGCCAAGGTCATCGCATTCGGTGACTGGCTGGGCGAGCAGGCCGCGCAGGCCAGGCGTGCGTCGCGACATCATCTGGCACACGCGGTGACGCCATGAACCAGAGCCCGGAACTGTTGCGGCGCCTGCTGCGTGCCAAGGACCGGATGGACCACGCCAGTCACGAGGACTGGCCGGTGGCCCGCCTGGCCGAGGTCAGTGCGGTATCGCCTGCGCATTTCGCGCGTTCGTTCAAGCAGGCATTCGGCCTGCCGCCGCACCGCTACCTGCTCAGCCGCCGCATCGAACGGGCCGTGGCGATGCTGCGTGACACCGAGCTGCCGGTCACCGAGATCGCCGCGCAGACCGGCTGGAGCAGCCTGGGCACCTTCGGGCGCATCTTTCGTGACATCACCGGCGACAGCCCGGGCAATGTGCGCCAGCGCGAGCGCGCCGGCGAGGCGACGCCGGCCAGCGTGCCGGAATGCCACGCACGTGCCGCGCAGCGACCGGACCTGAACATCGCAGTTTTGGAGAAGCGCCGCCGCGAGGCGGTTGCTAACGTGGATCCCACCTGAGGGAGGTCCCATGACAAACACTGTGAACACGGTCGGCCTGTATGTGCGCGACCAGGATGAGGCGCTCGCGTTCTACGTCGGCACGCTCGGCTTCGAAGTGCATACCGACGTGCGCAATGGCAGCTACCGCTGGCTGACGGTGCGCAGCCCCGGCCAGGACGGATTCCAGCTGGGCCTGTTCGTGCCCGGTCCGCCCACCCACGATGCGGCCACCGCGCAGGCGCTGCAGCAGCTGGTGGCCAAGGGCGCAATGCCGCCGCTGGTGCTGGCCGTGGATGACTGCCAGGCGCGCTACACGCAATGGCTGGCGCAGGGCGTGGAGTTCACCCAGGAGCCGGTCGAACGCTACGGCGCCATCGATGCGGGGTTCCGCGACCCGTCCGGCAATGGCTGGAAGATGATCGAAGCGCGCTCCGAAGCGAGGCGCCGTCAATGAGCCGCGGTGGCTGGGCGCGGCCCGTACATCGCTGGACCTCGATCGTCTTCACCCTGGCGGTGATCGCCAACTTCGTCGTTCGCGGGCTGGGGCAGGGCGAGCCTGCAGCGTGGATCACCTATTCGCCGCTGCCGCCACTGTTCCTGCAGCTGTTCACCGGCCTGTACCTGTTCGTGCTGCATTACGCCGGGAAACGCCGCGGCGCCGCACTGGGCGCTGCGGGCTGAGGCCGCCTCAGGCGGCTGCGTCGGCGGCGTAGGCCGCCAGCACTGCCGGCAGCTGCTCCATGCGCTGGAAGATCACCTTCGCGCCCGCAGCGCGCAGGGCCTCCGGCGTGCTGTGGTGCGGGCCGCCCTCGCTGAAACCAAACACGGTCGCACCTGCCGCGACGCCGGCGGTGGCGCCGGTCACGGTGTCTTCGATCACCGCGCAGCGCTTCGGGTCCACGCCCAGCGCTGCGGCGGCGGCCAGATAGACATCCGGGTGAGGCTTGGTGTTCGGCATGTCCTGGCCACTGAACACATGGGCACCGAAGGCATCAAGGATGCCGACCTTGCCCAGCTGCAGCTTCACCTTGAACAGGTCGGCACCGGAGGCGCAGGCAATCCGCCCGCCGGTGGCCGCGGCAATCGCACGCACGGCCTCGGGCGCCCCCTGGATCGCCTCTAGGTCCTGCTCCAGCGCACGGTTGCGCTGCTGGCGGAATTCCTCCAGCCATTGCTCGGTGAACGGCTTGCCGGTGCGCTCTGCGATCAGCCCGGCCAGATGAGCCACGGACTGGCCGAGGAAGACCTCGCCCGCCTGCGCCGGGGTCAGCGGCCAGCCGCGTGCGGTCAGCATTTCCGAGAGCACACGGGCCACCAGCGGCTCGGAATCGACCAGTACGCCGTCGCAGTCGAACAGCACGGCATCGAAGGGGAAACGGGACATCTACTACTCCGGGAACAGCCAAAGGGGCGACGTGCCCGCCATTTTCCCATAGCGGGTCGGGCGGGGCACGCGGGCCACAGGAACGCTAGACTGCCAGGTCAGCCCGCCCAGCGCCTGCACGGGAATACGCCTTGAACCGATTGCGATCATTCTTCAGTGCGTACCCCATCCAGTTCGCGATGGCCGCCAAGCTTTACGTGCTCTGCCTGTATCTGCCCGTAGCCCTCCGCCTGGTCGAATTCGGGCGCCGTCTGGGCCCGCCCGAGGCCTCACGTGAAATCGGCTACGCGCTGGCGGAGCTCGGTTTCAGGCTGAGTCTCTTCGCCGGAGCGGCGGTACTGGTGTCGATGCTGCTGTTCGGGCGTCGCGGCGCGCTGCGGATCCGCCACCCGGTGATCGCTTCGATCGCCTTTTTCGGGTTGCTCGTCGTGCTGGATCGCGCCATGCGCATTCCGATGGCGCAGTTGCCGTTTCCAGTCTACAGCGTCGCAGCCATCAGTCTGATGCCGCTTGCGCATGCACTGGTCCTCACGCTGCTGGCCTTGGTGCCGGCGCTGCTGATGCAGCGGCGCATTCCTGCCGAGGGCGGGCACCATCACCTCATCAGTGCCAGCATCGCCGGCGCGGTGACGCTGGTGGCCGGCAGCTGCCTGCTTCCCATCCTGGTGGCGCAGCTGCCGGTGGGATTCTCGCCCGGCGAGTTCATCATGCCCGTTGCCGACGGCGCCGCGCAGCTGCAGATTGCGAGCCTGATCCTGCTGGTGGCCTGCGCGCTGGCCACGTTTGCCGGCCTATGGGCCGGCGCGCCGTCGCCGGAACCCGCATCGACGGCGCGCACGATGGTGGTGTCGCTGATCCTGCTTGCCACGGCGCTGCTGATCATCCTGGCCAGCATGGCTTATCTTCTGCGAGCGCTGTCCGCTGGGGCGCCGACGACAGGTCGCGGGCTTGTCGTTGCCACCGTCGTCGGCGCCGCAGTGCAGTTCCTGCTGGCCAGAGTGCTGGCGTCACGATGGCTGCGCGCACAGGCATCGTGACGTTCCTCTGCCCCCCGATCAGCCCAGGTCACACCCGGCCGGCTGCGGCCAGGTGGTGGCCGGCAGCATGTTCTTCAGCGAGGCCGGCGCGTTGATCGCCACGTAGCTGGCGCCCAGCAGTTCCTCCAGATCGGAAATCGTCACCAGGTAATTGTCCAGGCTGCCCAGGTTGGCCTCGTTGGGGATGATCCAGCTGATCGCCTTGGCGGTTCCGGTGTTCGGGTCGCGGGTGATGATCGTCTTCCAGAAGAACTCCGGCGTCGGAATGCCATGGCTGGCCAGGAAATAATCGTTGGCGGCATCGCCGTAGACCACGCCACCGTAGACGTCCACCGGCGCGATGTCGCGGTAGCACTCGGCCACGTTCTCGGCCTTCACCCAGATGCCCTGGTTGAAGCTGGACACCTGCGGCACGATGTTGGTCATGTAGTTGGCGCGACGGATGTAGGTCGCGTCGTAATCCATGTGGTTGGACGTGACCAGATGGCCACGGTCATAGCCGGATTTGATGCTGGCGTAGGACGCGGTGCTGGTCTGGCCCAGGCAACCGGCCGGCAGGTCCGGGTCCTTGTAGAAGCTGGACGGCCGTGCGGCCGAACCGGTATCGGCGGTGAGCGTGTACTCGTAGCGGGTGGCACTGTGGATGCCGCAGTCGTAGGTGAGCACGAAGCCGCCCTTGTTGAGGGTGACTACCTGGGCCTGGGCTGCGCCGGCAAAGGCGCTGAGGACGAAGGCAAAGACGAAGCTTGCAAGGCGCATTGCGATTCTCCAGCAAAGAGTTCAGGACGCAGCTGCCCGCCACGACCAGGCCCGGCCTGTGTCATGTGAAGGCGTTGCGGATACGGGTGATGCGGAGTGCAGTAGAGCGAGGCCGCGATGAGGAGGGCCCGGAGGGCCGCGCGGTGTCGCAAGCGTCACAAGCTGTCGTCTTTTGGTCAACGACGAGAACGCGAAGCTGTGACCGGGTGCAAGCACTGGTGATGTGTCAGATCACGCGGTCCGTGGCTGACATGCGTACGTGCTAAGCACCCTGCAGGTGTGAAGTGCATGCTGGACCGCGCATCCTCCGCGGCCCGGTTCCGCACCGATTGGCTCTACAAGGAAGCCTCTTGCCCAGCATCCGGCGCCAGGCAGGCGGCCCTGCTTTGCTCGCTCGAGTCCGCAATGACTGCCTCGCTGAAACCACTTCGGCTCAAGTACAGGCGATTCCACCGATCCAGGGCATCGCCGTCACGCGCCCAACAGGCGTAGCGTGTAATGGTCTCCAGATTGTCGATGGTCGGGTAGCGCTGTGCGATTTCGTCCAGCCCCTGGCGCATCAGCGGCCAATCGGGTGTCGCCGCGCGGAAGTGATCGGCCGAATACGCGGTGGCTGACCAGTACAGCCGTGCGTAGCGCATGGCCCGCTTTTTCTTCGGGATACTGGCCATCGAGCGCCGTGCGAAGGCTTCCATCTTCCGTGCGCTGCCGCCCCAGGCCGGCGTGAAGTGCTGCAGGGCAATGAAGTGCAGCGGCTCGTAGTCGGGGAAGGCCTTCGCTGCACGGTCGACGAGCGTCAGTAGTTCTTCGTCATCCGCGCCCTCGCGCAGCGCGATCAGCACGCTCATCTCGTGCCAGAACGGGTCGCCGCCGGCAACGCCCTCATGCGATTGCAGGTAGGCCTGCGAAGCCGCGTTGTACTCATGGAACTGAGCCCAGTCTTCGGCATTGACGGTGTTGGCGTAACCATTTCCGCGGTAGCTCCAGGCCAGGTTGAGCGGAATCCGTGCAGTCATCAGGTGGGCTGCCGGCGACTTTGGCGCATGCTGAACCCAGCGCGCCGCCCAGGCCGACCAGCGGTTCCAGGCCTCCACCTCCTGCCGCGCCGTGCCGATTGCACGCGACATGCAGAGGTAGAAACGGCCCAGCCGGGATTCGCCGGCGGCGTTGAGCTCGCCCGTGCGGAGGCGCGCGGCCATCGCGTCCAGTGCCGGAAAGTCGTCGTTGGACATCAACTGCGCGATTTCGCTGCAGTCATCCGTGACGTCGGGGTCCCGGGCCGCCACGGCTGAAGGGGCGAACAGACTGGCCACGCTCAAGAGCGTGCCGACGAAGAGCGTCCTGCGCATCGGGGGGGCATCCTTGCATTGATGGGAGCCTGCGGAGGACCGCAGTGCCGCGAAGCATACCAAGGTGCGCTTTGCGCCATGCTGCGTCGCAAGGTGCCAGCCACCATTCGCACTGGTACGGTCCGACCCGTTGCACCACCACCGACGGGGAGAGACGACGATGCGCAAGCTTTTGCTGCTGTTGATCCTGCTGACCGGCCTGGCGCCCACCGCCTGGGCCGCCACGGTCAAGACCACCCATCGCATCATTCCCAGCTGGGATGGCACGCCTCTCGGGGCCTTCATCATCGAGCCGCAGGATGCCGGCAGCGGGCGCTATCCGCTGCTGGTCATGCCCAGCAGCTGGGCGGTGCCCAGCGTGGAGTACGTGGGCGTGGCACAGTCGCTGGCGCAGCGCGGCTATGTGGTCATCAGCTACAGCTCGCGCGGCTTCTGGGAGTCGGGTGGCAGCATCGACATCGCCGGGCCCGCCACGGTCGAGGATGTCAGCGCGCTGATCGACTGGGCGCTGGACAACACCCGCGCCGATCCGGCCAGGATCGGGGTCTCGGGCATCTCCTATGGCGCCGGCACCAGCCTGCTGGCGGCGGCGCGCGACCCCCGCATCAAGGCCGTTGCCGCACTCAGTGGCTGGGCCGACCTGCAGGCGTCGCTGTACAGCCATGACACACCCAGCGCCCAGGGCATCGCCCTGCTGGTGGCGGCGGGTCTGGCCACCGGCCGCCCCGGCGCGGAGCTGGCCACCATCAACCGCAATGTGCTGGTCGGCAATTACCAGGGGGCGGTGGACTCGCTGCTGCCGGTGGCCGCACAGCGCAGCCCGGCCAGCGGCCTTGAAGAGATCAACGCCAACCAGCCGGCGGTATTCCTCGCCAATGCCTTCAATGACAGCCTGTTCCCGCCGGGCCAGCTGGTCGATTTCTTCAACCGCCTGAAGGGGCCCAAGCAGCTGCAGTTGCGCCACGGCGACCATGCCCTCAACGAGGCCTTCGGTGCGTTCGGCATTCCCAATGAGGTCTATGCCGCCGTAGGCGACTGGTTCGACCACTACCTGAAGGGCGTGGACAATGGCATCGATCGCCAGGCAGCGGTACAGCTGAAGTCGCAGAAGGGCAGCTGGAGCCGCTATCCGGACTGGCAGGCCACCAATGCGGGCGCCGTCAGCTACGGCCTGACCGCACCCTCCGGTTTGCTGCTGCCCACCGGCGGCCTGGCGGAGAACGGTGGCGCTACCGGCTGGAGCTACCGCATCGGCAGCGGGCTGCTGACGGCTGCCAGTTCCGGCGTGGTGATGGCCTCCGGTGCACTGCAGATGATCAACCTGCCGCCCGGCGCCTATGTACCGTTCGTCGGCCGCAACGCCGCCGGCGTCTGGCAGGGCCCGATCTACTGGAGCGCACGTCGCCTGGATGGCGCACCGGAAGTGCGGGTGACGGTGACGCCCAGCCGCGCCAATACCACGCTGTATGCCTACCTGTATGCCGAAGACGCGCTGGGCAACGGCCAGCTGGTCAGCCACAAGCCCTACACCCTGCGCGGGGCCACGCCCGGCCAGCCGAAAACAATCGATCTCCGCCTGGAAGCCAGCAGCTGGAACCTCCCGGCCGGCAGCCGCCTGACCCTGGTGGTCGATACCGTGGACCTGCGCTATGCGGGCATCAGCCAGCTGGGCGGTGCGGTGACCTTCAGCTCACCGGCCAACGCGCCTTCGGTGCTGAAGGTGCCCCTGCATTGACGTGGCGCCGCGCCCGTTGCGGCGGGCGCGGCACGACAGACCTGAAAGTTGCCAGACTGGAGCGCAATCCAGTCGAGAGGTGAATCGATGGCGCTCGCTTCGTTGCTGGTCGGCGCGGTACTGGCAGCAGGCACCCAAGGCTGTGCCACAGATTGGCCAAGCACGCTGTTGATGGATCTGGAGGCTGCTGACGCGGCCCTGCGCGACAGCCATTCCGGGGTGGTTGACCCGCACAATCCCGGCTTCGTCTCCCAGATGGACGGCGCCCTCAGTGTCTACATGGATATCAGGCCTCAGCCATTGCCCAGTGGGCTGAGCCGGATTTCGGTGCCCATGAAGGTCTACCGCGGTCGCGGGCGCGGTTCGAACGAGCCCTACGTACCGGATCGCCGCTACGCGGGGGACATGCGGGACACGCAGGCGCTGGAGGCATGGATCCTGGAGGGCAGGGACTGATCGGACCTGATCGGAACCCGCCGCCCGCGCTGCGCTGATGGAGGATCATTCCCCCTGTGGCAACAACACCCGGATCATCTCGTGCTGCCTGGACAGATTCGCCCGTTGCACGAAACCCTGGACGATCGAGGCTGCCACCTTGCGCTGGTTGTCCATGTCCAGCAACGGTGCGATGGCCTGCCCGGAACCGTCGGGGCTGTCCCGGAACGGGCAACCGACCGGGCCAGCCGTGGTGAATGTCAGGATCGCCTTGGCCACGCGCGCCGACGGCGAACGCGGCGCATCGAAGATCACCAGCGTTCGCTCGTAACTGATACCCGTCGCACGTACGGTCGAGTGCAGGGAATCCTCGATGGTCATGTGCGCGCCGAGATCCTCGGCAAGCGCATTCAAGCAGTTGGCCGCCGTCGCCCTGCGCAGCGTTGCAGGGTCGGTGCGGATGATCATCGCGCAGTCGACGTCCGAGATCGGTACCTGGGTGACATCCAGGTAGGGGTTCTGTGCCAGCGTCCCGATCAACGCCAGATCGTCGCTGTAGCCACAGGATGCGGCAGATGTCTGCAGGCGTTGCAGCAGCGTTGCGACCCGCTGCGCGACCCACTGCCGCCCCTGCCGCAGGCGATGCGTGTGGGTGGCCGACAGGGCGCCGTGATCGAATCCTGAAGATGACGCCTGCATGCGCATTTTGACCTCACGCATGCAGGCATCGACCTGCTGCATGCAGTCCCTGTCATCGGCGAACACCGGCGCCGTCGAGATGCTATCGATCACCCTGCCGAACGTCGCCAGGTCGCCCTGCTGGTCGCGGTACCAGTCGTGGATGCGCTGCACATTGCGGCGACGCTTCTCCAGCTTGTCCGCACCCGGCCAGCCCGGATAGGCGGCGATCTCGCACAGCATGGTCAGTCCTTCCCACAGGTGGTACTCCATGCTGGGCAGGGGCAGCCGCCAGCGCTCTTCCGCGCCGGCATCCTCTGCAATCACCAGATGGTTGCGGATGATGTCCGACCACACTGTCACGGCCTCCACGGTATCGCGGCGCGGCGTGGTCACATCGATCAGTTCCATCAGGATCGGCCGCGGCGTCACCGGGTCGTCGCCGACAGGCGCCTTCGGATCCTTCACCCATCGCGCGTGCCAGGTGTAGCCCATGCGGTACAGTACGAACGGCTTGATGCCGTCGTTGAGGATGATGCCGGGTGGCGGCGGAGGGGCAGGTGGCGGCTGCACGGGCAGTGGCGGCTGCGGCGGGGGCAGCACGGACGGGCTGGCCAAGGCCGTGGAGGTGCCGATGCCCTTCAGCGGTTCGCTGGTGAACAGATGCAGGCCCGCGCGGTCACGCTGGTAGACCTTCCGGAACGCCTGCGGAGTGTCACAGGTCACCAGGCACTGCTGGCCGGGCGGCACATGGATGTCCACCGGTGCAAGATCCACCACTTGGCCGGCCAGCGGATTCTGGTTGGGTGGGAAGACACTGATCTCCAATGCGATGTTGAGGCCGGCGCCGAGCATCACCTCGATCACGATGTCCTCCACGCCGCCGTGCAGGGCGTCCTGGGCCGGGATCGGAATCCAGGGATTGATCACCACCTGCGTATCCCAGTCGGACCGGCCGAAATCGAACAGCGTCGGTGGCGGCTGGGCCGGGCGTTCAAGCAGTGCGTCCAGTGCGTTGCCGCCCTTGACGTAGAAGAACATCAGCGGCTCGTCGGGCTTCAGGCTGTAGTCGCGCCGTACCTTGCTGGACAGGCTGCGCAGCTGGTCCTTGATGTCCGACAGGGCCTTCACCACGACCGAGCGGACGTCGGGATACGCCTGCGCGTTGTTGATCTGCGCGGTGAGCTGCTTGCTGATGTGGCGCCGGGCCTCGCGCTCGGGCGTGCTCTCTTTCATGGTGGGCCTCGCTGGGGTTGCAGGGGATCACATGGGTTCGCGCTGGAGGCTCAGGCGGGTGACAGCAGGGCGGCGATCTCCCGGTACCAGCCGATCTCCTGGCTACCGGGCCTGGCGCCGGCCAGGGCCTCGTCAACCTCCGGTGTTCCTGCGCCCGGAACCTCCACCCTTGCTCCCAGGATGTTGCGCAGTTCGGTCACCGGTACCCGTCCGATGCTCGCCACCTCCCAGTCGGTCACCAGGCAGGACTGGGGGCGCGCAGGGCTGCTGGCACTGGCCTGGACGTTGTTCTCGGCCTCCTGCGCCATCCGCAGAAGCTCCTCGGCCGTGGTGCGGAAGCGAACCAGGGAGAAGCTGCCTCCCCCATCCGGAAACAGCCGGGCACGCAGATCGCATGCGGCGCGTCCCTGCCCAAGCCAGATGCCAAGCTCCTCCTCGAACTCGCGGCGCGCGGCGCGCTCCTTGCGTTCGTTGTTCAGGCGGCCGCCGCCGGGCAGGGCCCATTGCCCCGCCTGGTTCACCAGCGCCGGGGGCAGGCCATCCGACCACGCCCCGACTTCCGCCACCAGGCGTTGTGCCAGTATCAACGCAGCGGCCCAGTTCGGCGCACCCCGGGTGGGCGGCGGCAACGCGATGGAGAGCTCCCGCAAGGTTGCTCGCGCAGCGCTGAACGGGGGAGGGGTTCTTGCGTCCTCGCGGAACAGGCTCTGCAGAGCGGCCAGCGTCTCCATGGCGATGTCATCGGTCTGCGGATGCGTGCGTTCGGCGCTTTCAAGCGCCCGGTCCAGTGCGTCCATGGTGCGGGGCAGCGTGCGTTCGCCGCGGTAGGCGACTGACCCTGCGGCGCGCCAGGCGCCGGAAAGCAGCTTCTTCACCAGATCCCAGTCCTGCTCTGTGCCACCGCCGGACGCGTTGCGGATGGCCAGCACAGCGGCCATCGCCTCGGCAGAAAGTACGACAACGGAATTGCTGCCCCACCAGCTGTTGAGCACCCGTTTGCGGACGACCAGATAGTGGGCTCCATCCCAGACTGCGACGTAGACCTGGTTCATGGTGCACCCCCCCGTTCAACCTGCGTGGAGGGGGCTGGGCGCATTGCCGCTGTGCCATCGATAGTCCGGGAAAGGCATGCCATGTCTCGCTCCTGTGGGCTCGAAAGGTGGGGGCGGCGACGTTGCCATCGGGGGTGCAGGCCGTGCGTCGCCGCGAATCCACTGTAGGAGCGAGGGGCGAGGGAGGATCGGCGCCAGCCACGATGTATGCGGCGGAACCGACGGAACAGGAGCGCGGGTGCATTGATTTCCCCGCGTTGGCGCAGAGCCCGTGGCCGCCCAGGGATCAGCGACTGCCGGCGCCTGCCTCCGGGTCGTGCACCACGCGCAGCTTCTTCTTGTTGATCTTGCCGACGCTGATCACCTGGCTGTTCCTGAAGGACTACCTGCGTTGAGTGGCAGCCGCTGCAGCGTCAAGCCTGGCGGTCGAGACACCATGCTAGCCTTCCCCTTGGCAGGAGTGCCTGACAGGGGGAAGGCATGGACACACGACGCCGCGTTTCCAGCGTATTGACTGCATCCGGCATGCTCGCACTGGCACTGTCCGCCAATGCGCTCGCGCATCCGGGCGGGCTCGACAAGCAGGGGTGCCACACCAACCGGAAAACGGGTGAGTATCACTGTCATCGAGGCGCTCCAGCGGCACCTCGATACGTCGACACTCCGCGCAGCAGTTTCGCCCCCGCGCCCGCGCGCAGTTCCCGGGTGTTTGCCAACTGCGCGGAGGCCCGCGCCGCCGGGGCGGCGCCGGTACGGCGTGGTGATCCGGGCTATGGCCCGCACCTCGATCGTGACAATGATGGCGTGGGCTGCGAACCCTATCGCGGCCGCAGGTAGGGCATGGCCCGCCTGGCTTCAACTCCCGTTTCCCCGCATTCGTCGGCAATCGCCGGGGATCGGTCGCACGATCTCCCCGTATGGCAGGGCCATGCCCTAGGCTGTTGGGATTGAACTGCTGGGATGCAAGCAACCATGAACCGCTGGATTTTCCTGGCATTGGCCACGCTCCCGTTCACTGCCGGTGCCGTGGTCATCCGTGATGATGTGGACGACGCCCGGTATCAGATCGATGCATCGGCCTTCCCCGCGCTGGCCGACATGCCGGGCGAGGGGCACGGCGTCCTGATCGCGCCGCGCTGGGTGCTGACCGCCGCGCATGCCGCGCCGATGGAAGGGAGGGGCGCCACCATCACCATCAATGGGAACGGCTACGGCGTCGAGCGTGTCTTCCTGCACCCCGGCTACCGGAAGATGCCCGAGGCGCTGGGCAAGGAAGCGATGGCAACCGGGAGCGCGTCGAAAATCCACGCGTTCCTGGCAGCATCGGATGACATTGCGTTGATCAGACTTGCCGCACCGGTGAGCGATGTGCCGCCGGTCGCACTCTACCGGGGCGCCGACGAGGTCACGCAGGTCGCCGCCCTGATAGGGAGAGGCGCCACCGGCAATGGTGCGACTGGCCTGATGCCCGGCGGGCCGCATCGTACAACGCTGCGGCGGGCCTGCAACGCGATCACAGGCGGCAACACGCGCTATCTCTGGTACCGGTTTGATCCGCCTCCGCAGGGCCTTCCCCTTGAAGGCGTGCTCGGCAACGGCGACAGCGGCGGCCCGCTGGTGATCGAGAAAGATGAGGCCTGGCAGCTGGTGGGCCTCGGTTCCTGGATCACCGCCGTACCCGAGCATGCGCTGGAAGCGGGTTTCTATGGGCAGGTGGTCTACAACGTGCGTGTGTCCCGCTACATCGACTGGATCGAAAGCATCATCGAGCGTGACGCGTCACTTTAGTTCTTGTTCCCGTAGCCCGGCGGTGCGGAGCAGGCGTAGCGGAAGCAAGCGCGCCTTAACGATTCATGGTCTCGAACAAGCGCACGGTGCGGATCTCAGCCGGTGCGACGGGCGCTCGTATCCTTCCCGACATGAGTCCTCCCTTCGATCTTCCAGAGTTCATGACGGTCACCCGGCCCTCCGGCTGGGTACGGAGCGGCGAGCGCTGGGACCTGTGGTGGAACGGGCGCTCGGTGGCCAACATCGTGCCGCATGCCGAACTTGGCTTCCGGGTCTACCTGGATGCACGCAGGATGTCCCAGACCAAGGTGGTGGCCGCCACGAATGTGCGGCAGGCCAGGCGCTACGCCGAGCGCTGGTGTGCTGCGCGGCTCTGCCCACAGCTGCGGCTGCGCGAGGCAGTGGCACGCCTGGTGGACGTAGCGCCGGAAACAGGCGCTGCGCCGTCGCCCGCGCTTTCGCGGGAACAACGGCAGCAGGCCCGCCGCCTGGCCGAGGCCGGGGCGGGGGAGGTGGTACGGATCAAGCAGGCACTGGCGCCGCGACAGCCCGCGATGAAGACCCGACCGGAAGTGCAGGGGCGGGGTGGAGCCTGGTCGATACCCGGCCAGGCTCCGTCAAACCGACATTCGAACAACAATTCCTCCCCAGCCAGGGTTATGCCGAGAGTTCTTCGCGAACGATCCTCGCTCCCGCGCTGAGTGCGCGCAGCTTGCCCCTGGCCACGTCGCGCGCCAGTGGCGCCATGCCACAGTTGGTGCTCGGGTAGAGCTTGTCGGCGTCCACGAACTGCAGCGCCCTGCGCAGGGTGTTGGCCACGTCCTCCGGGGTTTCCACCGTGGTGGAGGCCACGTCGATGGCACCGACCATCACCTTCTTGCCGCGCACCAGCTCGATCAGGTCGATCGGCACATGGGAGTTGTGGCATTCCAGCGAGATGATGTCGAGGCTGGAGGTCTGCAGCTTCGGGAACGACTCCTCGTACTGGCGCCATTCCGAACCCAGCGTCTGCTTCCAGTCGGTGTTGGCCTTGATGCCGTAGCCGTAGCAGATGTGCACCGCCGTCTCGCACTTCAGCCCTTCGATCGCACGCTCCAGGGCGGCCACGCCCCAGTCGTTCACCTCGTCGAAGAACACATTGAAGGCCGGCTCATCGAACTGGATGATGTCAACGCCGGCGGCCTCCAGTTCCTTCGCTTCCTCATTGAGGATCTTCGCGAACTCCCAGGCCAGCTTCTCGCGGCTCCTGTAGTGCGCGTCGTACAGCGTGTCGATCATCGTCATCGGGCCCGGCAGCGCCCACTTGATCGGCTGCGTGGTCTGGCGGCGCAGGAACTTCGCATCCTCCACGAACACCGGCTTCGGGCGGCTCACCGCGCCAACCACGGTCGGCACGCTGGCGTCGTAGCGGTTGCGGATGCGCACGGTTTCGCGCTTCTCGAAGTCGACGCCGCTGAGATGCTCGATGAAGGTGGTGACGAAATGCTGCCGGGTCTGCTCGCCGTCGCTGACGATATCAATGCCGGCGTGCTGCTGTTCCTGCAGGGACAGGCGAAGGGCGTCCTGCTTGCCTTCAAGCAGCGCTTCGTCCTGCAGCTTCCAGGGTGACCAGAGTGTTTCGGGCTCTGCCAGCCAGGAGGGTTTGGGCAGGCTGCCTGCGGTGGAGGTGGGGAGCAGCGTCTTCGTCGGCATTGTGTCGTGTGTCCTGGGGCGGTTGGTAAATCGATGGATCAGCGGGCGGCCCACTGCTCAAGCACGGCGCGGTACGGCTTGATGAAGTGCTCTTCGGTGAACCTGCCCTGCTTGACCGCCAGCTGGCTGCGCTCTTCGCGGTCGTAGACGATGCGGGTGGAGGAGTAGTCCTGGTGCTTCAGGCTGGGCTGGTAGACCTTGCCGGCCACGGAATTGGCGTTGTAGATCTCCGGGCGGTAGATCTTCTGGAAGGCTTCCATGGTGCTGATGGTGCCGATCAGTTCCAGGTTCGAGTAATCGCCCAGCAGGTCGCCCTGGAAGTAGAACGCCAGCGGCGCGACGCTGCCCGGTGGCATGAAATAGCGCACCTGCAGGCCCATCTTGTCGAAGTACTGGTCGGTGGGGGAGAACTCACCCTGGCGGTATTCCACGCCCAGGATCGGGTGATGGTTCTCGGTGCGGTGGTAGGTCCTGCTGCTGGAAACACTGATGCAGATCACCGGCCCCTTGCTGAAGTTGGCGCGGTAGGCGTCCGAGCGCAGGAAGTGCTGGAACAGCTTGCCGTGCAGGTCGCCAAAGCCCTCCGGAATGCCGAAGGTGTCCTTGCCCTCGTTGCTGGCCGGCAGCACGACGCTGAAGTCGTAGTCGCGCACGTAGGACGAGAAGTTGTTGCCAACGATGCCCTCGCTACGCACGCCGGTCTGCGTATCGACGATGGTCGGCCGCAGCACTTCGATCAACGGGAACGGATCGCTGCCGTCGGCGCCGTCGATGTGCATCTCCACGGAGATGATGTCCAGCTCGACCGCATAGCGGTCCGCATTCGGGTTGTCCCAATGTGCCAGGTCGTTGAAGCGGTTGTTGATCATGCTGATCGTGTTGCGCAGGTTCTCCCGCCGCGACGCGCCACGGGCCAGGTTGGCGAAGTTGGTGGTGATGCGCGTGCCCTCGGCCGGCTGGTAATCCTCGTTGAAGGGGATGTGCGTGATGCTGAAGGTGAAGGTATCGGTCGTCATGGCGGCGTTCCGGGTTGCGGGGTGACATCCAGATGCAGGTCGGCGGCGTCTGGCATTCAAAGCGTTGCGGTGGCCTCTGCGGTAGCGGGAGGCGCGGCGCGATGGGACAGCGCCAGCAGGGGCATCGCCCGCTGCACGGCCAGTCGCGCACGCTGGATCAGTGCGTCGTTGTTCACGCGGCCCTCGGCGAAATCGCGGTCGGTGGCGTAGACGCCCAGGGGCAGGGTGCGGGCCTGGAAGAAGCTGAAGAGCGGGCGCAGCTGGTGGTCGATCACAAGGGCATGGCGCTCGCTGCCGCCGGTGGCGGCCAGCAGGATCGGGGTGTCGACCAGCGCATCCTGGTCGATGAAGTCGAAGAAGTGCTTGAACAGGCCGGTGTAGGAGCCGCGGTAGACCGGCGTGGCCACCACCAGGACGTCGGCCTGTTCAACCGCAACCAGCTGCCGCTCCACGGCCTCGGGCAGCTGCGAGCGCCACAGCGCACCGGCCAGCTGCGGTGCCAGCTCACCGAGTTCGATCAGCTGCTGTTCGCTGTGGATGTCCTCGCCGATCAGGTCCAGCAGATGCTCGGCCAGGGCGGCGGCCCTGGAGGGGCGTTGCAGTCCGCCGGAAACGGCGACGATACGGAGGGGGCGGGTCATCTGTTCGCTATCAGCGGGGGAGGGGAGCGCCTTCGGGCATCTGCAGGTGCGCAGCCCCGCAGGCCGGCTGGGTCAGCAGGCTGGCAGGCAACCGAAGGCATGACCCGATCCTAGCCATGCCCTTCCATGACGTAAAATGGTATTACTTCACCAATCCATGAATGAGATTCATCGTCATGCTGGAACGGATCCACCTCAGCATCGTGCAGCAGGTCGAACAGCAGGGCTCGCTCACCGCGGCCGCCGGCGTGCTCAACCTGACCCAGTCGGCGCTCAGCCACAGCATGAAAAAGCTGGAGCAGCAGCTGGGCACCGATGTCTGGCTGCGCGAAGGCCGCAGCCTGCGCCTGACCCAGGCCGGGCAGTACCTGCTGGCGGTCGCCAACCGGGTACTGCCGCAGCTGGACCTGGCCGAGGAGCGGTTGGGCCAGTTCGCGCAGGGCGAGCGCGGCGCGCTGCGCATCGGCATGGAATGCCATCCGTGCTACCAGTGGCTGCTGAAGATCGTCTCTCCCTACCTGGCGGCGTGGCCGGACGTGGATGTGGACGTCAAGCAGAAGTTCCAGTTCGGTGGCATCGGCGCATTGTTCGGTTACGAGATCGACCTGCTGGTCACGCCCGATCCACTGCTGAAGCCGGGCCTGAAGTTCATCCCCGTGTTCGATTACGAGCAGGTGCTGGTGGTGGCCAGCAACCACGCCCTGGCCAAGGTGGACCACGTAAAGCCGCGCCAGCTCGGCCAGGAAGTGCTGATCAGCTACCCGGTGCCGTTCGAGCGCCTGGACATCTACAACCAGTTCCTGCTGCCGGCCGGCATCACCCCGCGGCGCCACAAGGCCATCGAAACCACCGACATCATGATGCAGATGGTGGCCAGCGGCCGCGGCGTGGCTGCCATGCCGCGCTGGCTGGTGGAGGAGTACGCCACGCGCATGGACGTGGTGCCCGTACGGCTGGGCGCCAAGGGCATCCCCAAGCAGATCTACCTGGGTGCGCGCGAGGCCGATACCGGTATCGACTACCTGCAGGCCTTCATCGAACTGGCCCGCAACAGCTCGCCGCTTGCCGGCAATGTGGGCGGAGCGCGTTGATGTCGGCAGGCCTGTCACTGCGGGCGGAAGCCTTCATCAACGCCTTTTCACTGGAAGTCAGCGCGAAGGCCATGCCTGCGCTGCGCGCCGAGGCGGATCGGATCCCGCGCGGTACGGTCATCTCCATTCCCTGGCTGGCCAGCGAGGATGACGACGCCCGCCTGGCCGCCGTGCGCACCGTGCGCGCGCTCGGATTCGAGCCGATGCCGCATCTCTCTGCCCGCCGCATCCGGTCAGCCGCATCGCTTGCGCGCTTCCTGGAGCGTGCGGCCGGCGACGCCGGGGGCGCGCGTTGCCTGCTGATCGCGGGCGACCTGGCCACGCCCGCTGGGCCGTTTGCCGACAGTGCTTCGATCATCCAGACCGGTCTTCTGGAGCACTCCGGGATCAAGGTCGTTGGTATCGGCGGACACCCGGAAGGGCATCCGGTAATGAGCAGTGACGAACGCTGGCAGGCGCTTGAGCGTAAATGCCAGAGCATCGAAGCGCGCGGCATGGCCGCCTTGATCGTCACCCAGTTCGCCTTCGATGCCGATGCCGTGCTGGCCTGGCTGGAGGCACTGCGCGCGCGTGGCATCAGCGTCCCGGTGCTGGTCGGCGTGCCGGGCCCGGCCAGCGTCTCTCGCCTGCTGCGCTACGCCGCGATGTGCGGCGTGGGCGCCAGTGCATCGATGCTGGCCCGGTATGGCATCTCGATCGGCCGGGTGCTCGGCACGGCAGGGCCGGAGGTGTTCGTCGATTGCCTGGTGAAGGGGCTGACCCGCGCCCATGGCCAGGTCAGCCCGCATTTCTTCCCGTTCGGCGGTATTGCGCCGTCGCTGGAGTGGGTGGCGCAGTACCGGCGGCGCATTTCCGGCACCGATGGTTGAATCGCCTCAGCCCGGCAGGTCGCACTTCATCTTTCCGTCCACGTAGTAGGGCTTGGGCACGCTCGGGTTCGGGTTGGTCTTCTCGAAGACCACCTCGAACGAGGCGGTGTCGGGCGAGCCCTTGCGCTCGGTACACGCGTCCTGCAGCTTCTTCTTGACCGCAGTGATGCCGACATCGCGGTTGGCACCCTCGGCACTGTTGGTCAGATTCACGGTCTCGGCCGAGGCCAGGGGGCTCAGCGCAAGCAGGGCGCCGGTCAGTATCAGGGTGTGCAGCTTCGTCATGGTTTTTACCTGGCAGGTCTCCAATGAGTGCCCCAGCATAGGGCCGGGCCGTCAACAGCATGTGCCCGGCCCGGCCCGCCCCGGCCGGGTCAGGCCAGGGCGTGCTCGCCACGGCGTAACCGGCGATGGCTGACAGCTGTCACTGGCTGCAACCCGGGCGGAAGCGAATAGTGAGCGCCAAGGCGAGGACACCTCGCCACCACTCAGCCACCACTCACCAGGGGGACCGCTCATGAACATGCTCCAGCAACTCGCCTCGCAGACGCCGATCTGGGTCTGGCTGCTCCTGGCCTTCCTGGTCACCCGTGGCATTGCCGCCATGAAGCCGGCCCAGACCTCGCTGCAGAAGCTGGCGATCGTGCCCGGCCTGTTTGCCGTCTGGGGCGCGTGGTCGATCAGCCATCGTTTCGGCGCGTCGCTGATCGCCTGGAGCGAGTGGCTGGCCGGCATCGCCACGGGGGCCGCGCTTGCCTGGCTGCTGTTGAGTCGATTGAAGCTGACGCTGGACCGCAGCACCGGCAAGCTCTGGCGCAGCGCGGACCTCAGCCTGCTGCCGCTGCTGCTGGTCACCTTCCTGGTGAAGTACGGCTTCGAGGTCGCATTTGCGGTGTCGCCGACGCTGACCGCCAGTGCCGGCTTCAGCGCCGCCTATCTGCTGCTGACCGGCGGGTTCACTGGCGTCTTCGTGGGCAAGTACTGTCGCTACCTGGCCTCGCTGCGGATGGATGCGGCGGGGAAGGGACTGGAAACCGCAGGTTGATTGACCTGGTAGTGCCGGTCGCTGGAGGCTCCGCAGGTCATCGGCAATCGAGTTTGGCGTTACCATCGGAGCGGCTGCACCTCCCGTGAGAGCCCGGGATGGATGGAACCATCTGAGCAGGAATCGATAGTGGAAGCGATATATCCGGTCGGCGTTGCAGGGGGAATGCGGATCATCTGGTTTGCCTGGGTATCAGGTGACCATGATCGGGTGATGTCCAGCAATGGAAGGCCTGTCTGCGATAGCAGCAAGGAAGGGCTGGAGGGTCAGGTTGCCGCGCGCGGCCGAGTCCTGGACTGGGAAGGAGAGTCCGTCATTGACCTCGACTCGCTGATCTCGTCTGTAGATTCAGGGCGGGAGGTCGACCCCGGGGAGGTCGTGGATGCATGGAATTTCATGACGGACCTCTCCAGGGTGATCGACAACGCCCCCAATCAGCTGTTTCATGCCGAGTTGATGGAGACCTATGACATCTTCTTTTCGCAGTGCGAGGTCGCTCAATCGCTTGGTCTGAGATCGATTTCCATTGCAAGGCGCGATCTGGATCGAGCCCTTGTTGTCCTGCGCGACGGAAGGCGGATGGTGCAGGGCATCCAGTTGAACATTGAAAGTCCTGTGCCGTCGCCAACCGTCGGGCGCACGCATGAGATCCATTGATCTGTGGACAATGAAACGGAACGCCAGGAAGGCTGGGTTGCGGGTGGTTGGCAACTTTCTGATTGTTTCGTACACGCGCGATGTGATCTCCGGGTTTGCCATGGACCCAGCGCCGTCCTCCATCTATGTATGGACCTTCGCACTTCCGGTCTATGACGGCCTGCCACACCTGCATATGTCTCTCGGCCAGAGGGTCGCTTGCCCGGAAGATCCAAAGGACTTTTTCCGCGGCACGCACGAGGCTCACCTCGCAATGCTCGAAGGGGTGAGAACAGCTGCGGACCTTCTGATGTATGTTGAAGAGGCCGGTTTCGAGGGCGATTACTGCCAATGGGTGAAGTACCTGTCCACCATTCGCCTGGGCGATTTCCCGGCCGCAGACGCTGCACTGAAGAATCTGCTCGCACTGCCGGTGTCCAGCGCGATCCGCGGAAGACTGGACAGGATGCTGGAGGCAATCGGGCGAGGTGGCGAATCAGGCGCGCGGCAGCTTCTGCAGGAATGGTCGATGCAGACGGCCCGATTGATGGGTGGCAGCAGCACATTCGCCTGGAGTCAGGACAGCACAAGCGCGTGAACCGTGCGGTTGCTCACGCCTCCCCACGCCACTGGCTCATCAGCATCTGAAGGAATCGCTCTGCGGTGGGCGAGAGCAGGGCACCCCGTCGGCGGACGATGCCGATCGTGCGCGACACCACCGGGTTGCCGATCGCGCGCGTCACCAGGGTGGGGTGATCCCCGTCCGGCGTGGCCATCTTCGGTAGCACCGACACGCCGATGCCGGCCTCGACCATGCCCAGTGACGTCGACAGGTGCGTCACCTCGTAGTGCCAGCTCAACTTGAGGTTCTCGCGCGCCAGCGCGCCGTCCAGCAGCGTGCGGTTACCGCTGGTGCGATGCACGGTGATCAGCTGGTGCTCGGCCAGATCAGCCCATTCCACTTTGCGCTTGCGGGCCAGCGGATGATCGCGCCGGCAGGCGAGGACGAAGGGGTCCTCGGCCAGCACGTCGAAGTCGAGATTCGGATCGTTGGCGCCCATGAAGTTGATGCCGAACTCGACTTCACCACGTTCCACTGCCTGCAGACCCTCCGTGGCCGGGATATCCAGAATGCGGAAGCGCACGTTCGGGTGTGCTTCGTGGAAACGCGCCATCACGCTGGGCAGGAAGTAGAACGCCGCCGTCGGCAGGCACGCGATGGTCACGGTGGCGCCGCGGGTGTCCTCCCGGCCGCGCAGCGAGAACAGCGAGCCATCGAATTCCTCCAGCATGCGGCGCACCAGTGGCAGCAGGTTCTCGCCGACAGCGGTGGTACTGACGCTGCGCGTGGTGCGCTCCAGCAGCGGCGAACCCACGGCCTGCTCCAGCTTCTGTATCCGTCGGCTGAGCGCCGGCTGGGAGACGTGCAGGATTTCAGCGGCGCGATGGAAGCTGCGTGTCTCCGATACCAGCAGGAACGCGCGTAGATCCAGGATTTCGCAATTGATGCTCATTGGGTATCAATCATCCAAAAATCAGCAATTCACAGATCAATTAGGGTCATGCCAGTATCGAATCACAGAGGGGTCATTCATCCCCTATGCGCATCAATCTAGCACACGTATGTCCAACGATCTGCTCAGCATTCCCTGCGTGCTCATGCGCGGCGGCACCTCCAAGGGCCCGTTCTTCCTGGCCAGCGACCTGCCGGCGGACACCGCCGAACGGGATCGCCTGCTGCTGGAAGTGATGGGCTCGGGCCATCCGTTGCAGATCGACGGCATCGGCGGTGGCAACGCACTGACCAGCAAGGTGGCGATCATCGACCGCTCGAGCCGGGCGGACGCTGACGTGGAATACCTGTTCGCCCAGGTCCGGGTGGAGCAGCAGGTGGTGGATACCTCGCCCAACTGCGGCAACATGCTGGCGGCCGTCGGCCCATATGCCATCGAGCGTGGGCTGGTGCAGGCGCAGGATCCGCAGACCGAGGTGCGCATCCACAACGTCAACACCGGCAAGCTGATCATCGCCACGGTGGAAACGCCGGGCGGCACTGTGGCCTACCGCGGTGATACGCGCATTGCCGGCGCGCCGGGCTCAGCCGCGCCGGTCAGGCTCTCCTTCCTTGATGCGGCAGGCGCCCGCACCGGCAAGCTGCTGCCCAGCGGGCATGCGCAGGAAACCATCAATGGCGTGCCGGCCAGCCTGGTGGACTGCGCCATGCCGATGATGCTGGTGCGTGCCGAAGACCTGGGCGTGCGCGGTGATGCCTCGCCCGCCGAACTGAACGCGGACGCGGCGTTCATGCGCCGGCTGGAAGCGCTGCGCATCGAGGCGGGCGCCCGCATGGGCATCGCCGACGCCGGCAACAAGGTCATTCCCAAGCCGGTGCTGCTGTCGGCGCCGCAACAGGGCGGCGATCTACAGGTGCGCTATTTCATGCCGCACCAATGCCACACCGCACTGGCCATCACCGGTGCGGTCGGCCTGGCCACCGCCGCCGTCACGCCGGGCACGCTGGCCCACACTTTGGTCGGATGCCGGTCCGTTCCCGGCAGCATTACCCTCGAACATCCGAGTGGGGCCCTGGAGGTGGGCCTCAGTCGCAGCTCGGGCGATTCGCCGGTGATTGCCAGCGTGGTCCGCACCGCACGCCGCTTGTTCGAGGGGCGCGTGTACGCGACTTCGCCCGCGCCCGCCACGGCCAGTGCCACCCAAGCCCGCCAATGGACGTCAGCGGCATGATCTGAACCCGGACGGGCCTGCGTAGACGCGCATGCCCGCCATTACAACGTAGATGCTTCACTCCTGGGAGGGATGATGTACAAGCAGTTCTTCTTGGCCGCGCTGTGCGCGGCCGGTCTGGCCGCGGCCGGATGCAGCAACAGCGGGCGCAGCGAAGGCGCATCCGCCGGCGGTGGCGACAATGCACCGGTACGCATCAGCGTCGGCTCCTACAACCTCAACAACCTGCCGTTCTTCATCGCCGACGCCAAGGGGTACTTCAAGGACGTCGGCCTGCAGGTGAAGACCGAGAACTTCGCCCAGGGCGGCTCCAAGGTATTGCAGGCGCTGGTGGCCAATTCCACCGACGTGGCCGTCGGCTTCTACGACCACACCATCCAGATGCAGGCCAAGGGCAAGGACGTGGTGGCCTTCGTACTGCTCTCGCGCAACTCCGGCCTGGTGATGGCCGGCCGCGAGGATGCCACCTTCGATCCGGCGCGCCCGGAGACCATCAAGGGCCAGAAGGTCGGGATCACCGCGCCGGGCTCCTCGTCCGACTTCTTCGTCCGTCACTTCCTCGCCCAGCACGATATTCCGGCCGACAGCATCTCGTTGATCGGCGTCGGCTCGGGCGCCGCAGCGGTGGCCGCGCTCGAGCAGGGCAAGATCGACCTGCTGGTCAACTATGATCCTGCCGCCACCCTGATCACCGAGCGCAAGGTCGGCAGGATCATCCTCGACGCGCGCAGCGACGACGGCGCCCGCCAGGTCTATGGCGGCCTGTACCCGACCTCGGTGATGTACGCCAACCAGAGCTTCCTGGACACGCGACCCGAAGCGGCCGAGAAGATCGCCCGCGCCGAGCAGATGGCCTTGAAGTTCATCGCCGACAACAGTGCTGAAGACATCGTGGCCGCGCTGCCGGACAGCTACGTCTCCGGTGACCGCGCCACCTATGCCCGCGCGGTGGAGAACGCGCGCGCGATCTTCACCCGGGACGGTCACTTCACGCCTGCCGATCTGGAAACACCGCTGAAGGTGCTGCGTGAGTTCAACACGGATGTCGCCAAGGCCGATATCGATCTGTCCCGGACCTATACCAATGCCTTCGTCGAGCGTGCCAACGCTGCGGCGCCGGCTGCCCAACCGTAAGCGGAGGTAAACCATGGCCCTCAATGCCACCGTGCGCCAGTTCAATGGCGCGCCGCAGCTGGAGCCTGCACAGACCATGGTCGCCATCAACAAGGTGACCATGTCCTTCGGCGAATTCACCGCCGTACGCGATGTCGACATCCAGGTGGGTGACGGCGAGTTCCTTGCCATCGTCGGACCCACCGGCTGCGGCAAGAGCACCATCCTCAATTCCGTGGCGGGCCTGCTGAAGCCGTCGTCGGGCCAGGTCAGCATCGATGGCCGTGCCGTCAGCGGCGTGCAGGAGTCGGTCGGCTACCTGTTCCAGCAGGACGCGCTGCTGCCGTGGAAGACCGCGTACCAGAATGTTGAACTCGGCCTGCGCTTCCGTGGTGTGCCCGAGGCCGAACGCAAGGCCAAGGCCAACGCGTGGCTGGCCAAGGTCGGCCTGGCCGGCTTCGAGCATCGCTACCCGCACCAGCTGTCCGGTGGCCAGCGCAAGCGCGTGCAGATGGCCCAGGCGTTGATCGTCGAGCCGAAGGTGATCCTGATGGATGAGCCGTTCTCGGCGCTGGACATCCATACCCGCCACCTCATGCAGAACGAGCTGCTGAGGTTGTGGCAGGAAGACCGGCGCTCGGTGATCCTGATCACCCACGATCTGGAAGAAGCGATCGCCCTGGGCGACCGCGTGGTGGTGCTGTCCTCCGGCCCGGCCAGCCGCGTGGTGCGCAGTTTCGATGTGGATCTGGAACGGCCGAGGAACGTGGCCGAAATCAAGCTGGATGACCGTTTCACCGACCTGTACCGCGACATCTGGGCCTGCCTGCGCGGCGAAGTGGAGAAGAGCTATGCACGCCAAGACTGACAAGTTCATCCAGCTCGCGCTGGTGGTCGCCGTGTTCGGTGGCTGGGAAGGCGGCATCGCGCTGGGCGTGATCGATCCGTTCTTCTTCCCATCGCCAACCGCCATCGTGCAGCAGGCCTGGACCTGGCTGTCCGATACGTCGTTCTATCAGCATGTCTACATCACGCTGACCGAAACCGCGCTGGGCTACATCATCGGCACCGGCCTGGGTGTGGCCGGCGGCGTCTGGCTCGGCCTGAGCCGCCGCTCGGCACGCATCCTCGATCCCTTCATCAAGGGCTTCAACGCGATTCCGCGCGTGGTGCTGGCGCCGATTTTCGTGCTGTGGCTGGGCCTGGGGCTGTGGTCGAAGGTGGCGCTGGCGGTCACGCTGGTGTTCTTCACCACGTTCTTCAATGCCATGCAGGGCGTGCGCGAGGTGAATCCGGTGGTGCTTGCCAATGCGCGCATCCTGGGGGCGAGCCGCAGTGACCTGCTGCGCCATGTCTACTTCCCCGCAGCGGCGAGCTGGATCCTGTCTTCGCTGCGTACTTCGGTCGGTTTTGCCGTGGTCGGTGCGATCATCGGCGAATACCTCGGCGCCTCGGCGGGCCTGGGCTACCTGATCGCGCAGGCAGAAGGCAACTTCAACGCTGTGGGTGTGTTCGCCGGCATCATCATCCTGGCCGCCTTCGTGCTGGTCATCGACGCGCTGCTGGACGTGGTCGAGAACAAGCTGATCACCTGGCGTCCCAACGCCCAGGCACAGGCCACCAGCTGACCCGGACGGGCTGAGCCCGCCTGCCGCGCCGCCGGGCCGATCCGGCGGCGCGCGCTTCCTTCCCCGATCTTCCCCCGCACCACCGCAACGGGCCAGCGCCAGGCCAGGGGGCCGGCTGGCCGGAGAGAGCCCATGAACCATTCCAACGTGCTGCCGCGGGCAGCGCTGTCGGTCGCGCTCGGCCTGCTGTTGGCCAGTGGCCATGCCGACGCACAGTCCACGTCGTCGCTGCCCGCGCCGCTGAGCCAGGCCGAGCTGTCACGCCTGGTGCAGCAGCAGGCACTGCAGATCCAGCAACTGGAAGCACGCCTCCGCGCCGTCGAGGGCGGGCAGGGCAGTGCGAGGGCACCGTCAACGCCGCCCGCGCCTGCGCTGGAAACGCGGGTGGCCGCACTGGAAACCAGCCAGTCCAGGCTGCCGAAGGTCTCCTGGGCCAAGGGTGCACCGGAGTTCAGCAGTGCCGACGGCACGACGGTGTTCCGCCCCCGTGGCCGCCTGTTCGTCGATGCCTCGAGCACCGACGGTTCGGCGGTCGCCGACCGCAACGTTTCGGGTACCGAGATCCGTTCGGTGCGCCTGGGGGCCGAGGGGCGCTACGGCACCCTGGGCTGGGTCGTGGAGGGCGACTTCGCCGACAACGCGGTGGCGTGGAAGTCGGTCTACGCCACGCTGGACCACACGCTGTTCGGCCTGCCGGCCGATCTCACGATCGGCAACCGCTTGAACGATCGCGGTATCGATGGCTCAAGCAGCACGTCCAACACGCCGTTCCAGGAACGCAACGTGGTCGGCACGCTGCTGCTGCCGCAGCGCGGCCTGTTTGGTGTCGGGCTCACCGAGCGGGTGTATGGAAGGGGCTGGCATGCCAGCCTGTCGGTGGCCGGCAACGACCTCAACAACGCCGGCACCGACAACGACAGCCAGACCTGGGCCACCCGCGTCCACTGGAATCCGCTGGACACCGCCGACGCCACGGTGCATCTGGGCGCATGGGCCTTCCACGAGAAGATTCCCGCCGGGGCCAGCGGCGTGGTGCGCAGTTCGGCCATCGCGGGGCATTTCAACGATCTGGTCAGGATCACACCGGGCACGCTGGTGGGCGCCGAGCGCAGCACCGCCTACGGCGCGGAACTGGCCGGCTTCTTCGGCCCGGCGTGGGCAACCGGCGAGTGGGGTACGCGAAGCCTGCGCGGGGCCGATGCCAGCGGGCGCTATGATCGCGACCACGAAGCGTGGGCGATCTCGGCCGGCTGGTTCCTGGCGGGCGCGCTGCCGTCCTACTCGGGCAAGGCCGGCACGTGGGGCAAGGTAAAGGTGGCCGATCCGGTGACGCGCGGCGGCAGTGGCGCGTGGGAGCTGAAGGGCCGCTATGAGGACGTGGACTATGCCGAACTGCCCAGTGGTGGTACCGGTCACGCGTGGACACTGGGCGCGAACTGGTACCTCAACGATTTCAGCCGGGTGATGTTCGAAGCGGTGCGTTGGCAGACCCGCCACCGCAGCGGCAGTGCTGCGGGCAGGGATGAAGGCACCACCTTCAATACCCGTCTGCAGCTGGTCTTCTAGGGCCGGGCCGCCGCCTGCATTCTGGTCACAGCAGCAACAACGCAGCGATGAGTGCAGGCGGCATCACCAGCGCGCCGACGCGCAGGAAGTCGAGCGCGCTGACATGCTCGCCCTCGCGGCGCAGCGCCACCAGCCACAGCATCGTGGCCAGCGAGCCGGTCACTGACAGGTTCGGGCCCAGGTCCACGCCGACCAGCAGTGCGGCACGGGTCTGTGCGGGCAGTTCAGCCATCTGGCCCAGCGAACCGGCGGCCAGGCCGACCGGCAGATTGTTGGCTACGTTGCTCAGCAGTGCAGCGGCGCCACCGGCCAGCCAGCTGGCCTGGTGGGGAGAAGCCTGCGCCATGGCCTGCAGCGCGCTTGCCGCAGTCTGGATGACGCCGGTCTGCGCCACCGCCTCCACCAGCACGAACAGACCGGCCACCAGCGGCAGCACGCCCCAGGCGACATGCCGCAGCAGCGGCAGCGGGCTATGGCGCTGGCGTATCACCACGACCGCCACGCTCAGCGCGCCGGCGCAGAACGTGGCCAGGCCCAGCGGTCCGTTCAGCGCGGACGTCACCAGCAGTACGCTGCCGGTGAACAGCACGCCCAATGCACTCAGTCGGCCACCCTCGGTCAGCGGGCGATGTTCCGGTGCGGCGACCAGCGGCTGCGCGATTTCGCGCCGGTGTACCCAGCGCAGCACCAGGTAGGTGGCACCGATCGCCGCCGCCGACGGCAGCGCGAACTGCGCCAGCCACTGCAGCAGTGGTGGCATGTGCTGGCCGTACACCACCAGGTTGGCCGGGTTGGAGATGGGCAGCACGAAGCTGGCCGCATTGGCAATGAAGGCGCAGACGAACAGGTAGGGCAGGGGATTGGCGCGCGCCGCCTTGCAGGCCGCGTAGACCGCCGGTGTCAGCACCACGGCCGTTGCATCGTTGGACAGGAACACCGTCACCAGCGTGCCGACCAGGAACACCAGGTCGAACAGGCGTCGCCCCGATCCGCCCGCATGCCGCACCGCGTACAACGCCAGCCAATCGAACAGGCCTTCGCGCCGCGCCAGTTCGGCCAGCACCATCATGCCGACCAGGAACAGGTAGACGTCGCGGCCTTCGGCTACCGCGCCCCATGCGGTCTGCAGCGATACCGCGCCCAGCAGCGGCAACAGGGCGGCAGCACCCAGCGCCCACACATACTCGGGGATGCGGAAGGGACGGAACAGCAGGCCGATGGTGGCAACGGCGACCGCTGCCCAGATCACGAGGGGGGAATGGGGGGCGAGCATGGAGTGGGGGCTTCAGCGGCACCGGCAGCGACCCCGGCGCAGGTGCTCCTGGCGCACGCGATCAGCGGATGGGCGGCCGCTGCAATCATCGCAGGTTCCGGGATCGCCGCATCATACCGTGCGCACTGGCATGGCGACTGCTGGGGGCCGGGCGGGTTAGTGACGAACCCGGCGTCCAGTGCGGATGGGCAATCAAGCGCGGTATGACTTCAGGCACTGCAGTTTGACTACATGTGTAGTCAGACTGCGGGCACACTCACTGGAAGAGAACGCAATGCCAACGTCCTGCTGGTTGTCCTGCGCCCTGGCCCTCGTGATCGGCATCGCGGGGCCCACCCATGCGACGCCGCGTGCCGACGCCCTCGCCACGATCGAGCGCAACGCGCGTGCTTCGCATACCGATGCGGTGCTCGTGATGCACGACCGGGACACGCTGCTTGAGCTGAAGCCCGCCCCAGCGCAGGAATCCGTGCACCTGATGTCGGCAACCAAGTCCGTCGTCGCGCTGGGCATTGCGTTGCTGCTGGACGAAGGAAAGCTGGCTTCGATCGACGTACCGGTCAGCCAGATCTATCCGGAATGGAAACAGGGCAGGAAGAGCCGCATCACCGTGCGCATGCTGCTGGACCACACCTCCGGCCTGCAGAACGTGGCCAACGCGGGCGCCGAACTGGAAGGGGCCCCGGACCTGGTCAAACTGGCACTGGCAGCCGAGCTGAGTGACGACCCGGGCGCCGTGTTTTCCTACAACAACAAGGCCACCAACCTGCTGCCCGGCATTGTCGAGCGCCTGGCGGGCGAGCCGCTGGATGCCTACCTGGATGCGCGCCTGTTCAAGCCGCTGGGCATTGCCCACCACACCTGGATGAAGGATGAGGCAGGCACTCCGCTGGGAATGGCGGGCCTGTCCCTGCGTGCCGCCGATCTTGCCGCCATCGGGCAACTGTTGCTGGATGGAGGCGTGGCGCCGGATGGCAAACGACTGTTGAGTGAACGGTCAGTGGCATTGATCACTGCTGAAAGTGCCCGTTCGCCTGACGTGGGCCTGTTGTGGTGGCGGATACCAGCGTGGGAACGCTATCAGCTCAAACCCCGGCTGGATGACCTGCTGGCCGGGCACGGCGTTGACGATGACGTGCGCCGCGCCGTGCAGGCCAGCGCGGGGCGCACGTTCGACAGCCGGGGGCAGTTGATCGCATTCCTCACCGAACGGTTGGGTGCGGACGGGCCGCAGCGTTACGCCAGCCAGATCGCCGCGCGCGGCCTGAAGCTCGCCGATCTCTACGACATCACACGGGGACCGGTCGTCGGCTTTGCCGCCAACGGCTACCTGGGCCAATACCTGATGATCGTTCCGGAACAACGCGTCGTCGCAGTGCGCCTGATCCATCGGCGCGAGAGCCACCACGCCCCACAGGACGACTACGCGTCCTTCTTCGCCGATGTCCTGCAATTGGCGCGGGCACTGCAGTAGGTGCTGCCATCATCATGTCCACGCGCTCTGAACAACTTCCTGGAGCCTTCTTCACTGTCGTGCCGCCTAAGGTGGGATGACCCCTTGGCCGCCGGGATACTGAAGCATGTTTGATTACCAGGACTGGACCTTCCACGCCAATGGGCGCACGGTGGTGGCGCGCGTGGCGCTGGACGGCGACGGGGGCGGCACCATCAACCGATACCAGCTGATGCCCGGGCCGGCGCAGTCGGGGCTGTGCATCAAGGTCGCCTCCCAGGACGAGGCCGCGCAGAAACTGGAGGTCGAAGTGATGAAGCTGCTGGGACCGGAGTGGTAGCCCCTGCGTAGCACCACGGTGAGCGGCTCATCTGCTCCGTCCACGATCACGGCGTTGGCCGCGAAAACGGCGGAGCCGGACGGAACGAGTACGGCGAGCCGACTGCGGCGGCGATGCGCTGGAGAGCGTTCACGGTGCGTTCCTTTCTGGATGACCTGCAGGCGCGGGCATCTTTCCTGCGGCGGGTGAGCGGTGACCGGATGCAGCAGCAGCCCGGTCATCAGTAGCTGGGTGATTCCAGCGCCGCTACGCGCGCTGCCGATTTGCTGCGCTGCATGGTGACAAGCGCGAACCCGGGTGATTACTCTCCGCTGCAACGCGATGGTAGCGCTACCAGTCGGACGGGGATCCAGGGTCCAGGGGCTGCCTTCTTTGCCGCGTGTTTGTCCTGGCAGGCTTGAAAAACAAGTGTAAGTCGCGGCGTGCTCCAGCAGCCGTGCTGTTCGGTTTGGAATGCGGGCCACGCCCGTGCGTGCCCCTGGGAGGGGGCGGTACATCCATTCGATCGTATGTCAGAGGGGACTTTCATGAGCACTTGCAGTTTCCGTGGCATCCCGGGCCCGAGGTCCGGTTCATGAGCCGCGCGTTGGCGAAGTTCCGGTCCCGGGCCATGTTCACCTTCGTGGGTGGCGCCCTGGTCATCAATCCTGCGTTTGCGCAGGACGCAGCAACGGCAACCGGGCAGCAGCCGCAGAGCCAGTCGCAGCCCACCCAGCTCGATGCAGTGCAGGTCACGGGCATACGCAACAGCCTGAGCCAGGCCATGGACATCAAGCGCGACTCGGCGGGCGTGGTCGACGCGATCAGCGCCGAGGACATCGGCAAGTTCCCCGATACCAATCTTGCCGAGTCGTTGCAGCGCATCACCGGCATCTCCATCGAGCGCCGTGACGGCGAGGGCGCGCAGGTGACCGCGCGTGGCTTTGGTCCGCAGTTCAACATGGTCACGCTCAATGGTCGCCAGATGCCCGGCGCCGATGCATTCGGTGCCTCCGGGCAGGTGGCCATCGGCGGTGTCGACGGCGGCACTCGCGCCTTCAATTTCGCGCAGCTGGCCGCCGAGGCCATCAATGGCATCGAGGTCTACAAGACCAGCCAGGCACAGGTGCCCAGCGGTGGCATCGGCGCGACGATCAACATCCTGACCTCGCGCCCGCTCGACCACGCCGGCATCGTGGCCAATGCCGGGGCAAAGCTGGTCTCCGACCAGAGCCAGCCGTTCGACAACGACCTGACGCCGGAGCTGTCGGGCATCTTCAGTTACAGCAATCCGGAAAAGACCTTTGGCGTCAGCCTCAGCGCGAGCCAGCAGAAGCGCAAGGGCGGCTCGGTGCAGGCCACGGAGAACTACTGGAACGTGCAGCCCTGGACGGGGTCGATGCCGGGCAACCCGACCGTGGTGAACGCCCCGGCCGTCGGCCAGCTCTATGCGCGGCCCAACGACCTGCGCTACGCGTTCTCCGAATTCGAGCGCGAGCGAGTCAATGGCCAGGCAGTGCTGCAGTTCGCACCGACGGACAGCCTGACCCTGACCATGGATTACACCTACTCGACCAACGAGATCACCGAGAATCGTGGCGAGCAGGGCATGTGGCTGCAGAACAGCAACTACACCAATGTCCAGTTCGACACCTCCGGTGCGGTCGCCACCCCGGTCTACATCCGCGAGATCGCCGGCACCAAGGACTTCGGGCTGGAACAGCAGCGCAGCATGCAGGAGTACAAGCTGGGCTCGCTGGGCTTCAACGCGGTGTGGAATGTCAGCGACCGTTTCAAGCTCAGCTTCGATGCGCACAATTCGAAGAATGAAAGCCGCCCCAATGACCCACTGACCGGCGGCGGCTCCATCTTCATGAGCATTGCCGGCACCAACAACTGCACCCGTGGCCCGCATTGCGGTGGCTCCTGGGTACAGGAGTTGAACTTCAACAATGGCCTGCCGGTCGGCACCCAGGTCTGGTATCCCAGTACTGCCGATGCGATCGCCGGGACCAATGGCGTGGTCAATCCGGGCTTCCAGGAAGGCGAGATCGGCACCCAGGTGCTGCGCGTCAACGCGCAGACCCAGATCAGCAAGATCAAGCAGGCGCGTGTCGACGGCGAATGGAACTTCGACCACGGCCGCTTCCAGTTCGGCGTGGATACGAACAAGTCCACCACCCACCGCATCCAGGCCGCCGAGGCCTATTCGACACTGGGCGACTGGGGCGTGGCCAACGTGGACCGGGATACTGCCGCCGGCCTGATGGACCTGCTGCAGCCGGTCAGCATCGTCGGCCTGTTCGATGACTACAGTGCCAACAGCTGGCCGGCCTGGCGCGGCAATGCCGGGCAGCTCGCGCAATGGGCGTCGCGCGAGTACGGCGTCGGCCTGGGCGTGGATCCGCAACGCGCGGCCGACAACTTCGTGGAAGAGAAGACCAAGGCGGCGTACTTCCAGGTGGAGCTGGACGGGGAGCTGGGCGGCATGCGCACCAATACCCGCCTGGGCGTGCGCTATGAAACCACCGACGTGGTGTCGACCTCGGTCATTGCCGTTCCCGAGTCCATCGAGTGGCAGGCCAACAACGATTTCCGCATCGTGCTGTCCGATGAGCAGCAGCCCTTCACCGAGAAGGCAAGGTACAGCTACATCCTGCCCAACCTTGATTTCAGCATTGACCTCACCGAGGAACTGAAGGGCCGCGTTTCGTTCGGCAAGAGCATCGCCCGCGCGCCGTACGGCAATCTGTATGCAGGGCCCGGTGCCCAGCAGCCGTTCGGCTCGGTGCTGATCGATCCCTCGTCGCGCGCCAGCGGCAATTCGCAGAACCCGAGCTTGAAGCCGCTGGAATCGGACAACCTCGACCTGGGGCTGGAGTGGTACTTCGCCGACGCCAGCTATGTGTCATTGACCTACTGGAACAAGTCGGTCAGCAACTTCATCGGCAACACGGTCGTCCAGGAAAGCCTGTACGGCCTCACCGACCCGACCTCCGGGCCGGATGCGCGGGCGGCGTTGGACTTCCTGACCAGCGGCGCCTGCGTGGCCCAGGTCGGGCCGGCCAATGCGGCCGCCTGCTCAGCCAACGACACCTCGCTGTTCACCGCACTGGCGCTGCTGCGCAACAATCCAGCTGGCCTGGGCGCCTACAACGGCACCGATGCGCAGGTACTGGCCACCGAAGCGGCCTACGATCTGTATGGGCAGGCCAACGACCCGCTTTACCAGTTCAACGTCAATCGCCCGATCAACCAGAACAAGTCCAAGCTGCATGGCTGGGAACTGGGCGGCCAGTACTTCTTCGGTGACACCGGCTTCGGCGTGCTGGCCAACTACACCGTCGTCAAAGGTGATGTCGGCTACAACAATGGCGGCGATCCGGGTATCGACCAGTTCTCGCTCACCGGCCTGAGCGACACTGCCAACGCCATGCTGATGTACGAGAAGTACGGGTGGTCGGTGCGCCTGGCATGGAACTGGCGCGACCAGTACCTGATCCTGGCCAACCAGGGTTCCAGCCGCAATCCGTACTACGTGGAGCCGTACGAGCAGTGGGATCTCAGCGTCAACTACGCGCTGGATGACCACTGGTCCTTCAGCCTGGAGGCGATCAACCTGACCGGCGAGGATGTGCGGTGGCGCTCGCGCACCTCGCAGATGATCGTCAAGCTGGCCGACCAGAGCCCGCGCTACATGCTGGGCGTCCGCTACAAGTTCTGAGCCTGGTTGCCGATGCGTCCGGCACGGCACCGCTGTCCGCGGCGGTGCCGCCCGGGACCATGTCGCCGCACCTGTCGCACGCCTGCGCTACCCTGCTGGCCAGCCACCCCGCACTGGACTGGATACCCTGATGGCCCGCTATGAAATGCTCAACAACATCGCGCATCGGGACCTGAAGGTCGCCACCGGATTCGGGCCGCAGTTCGGCGATGCGGTGGGCATGGTGCCGGCCTATCCCAGCGAGTTCGCCGAACTGCAGCGCGAGTATCCGATCTTCCTGCGCCGGGAGGCCGGGACCGGGGCGTGGCAGTCCGTGGCCCTGCTGGGTTTCGAGCAGCACGAGAACCTGTACCTGCAGGACGGACGCTGGAATGCCTCCTACCTGCCCGGCGCGGCCGCAAAAGGGCCGTTCCTGATCGGCTTCCAGGAGCACTACGTGGACGGCCTGCTCACCCAGGACGCGGTGATGCACGTCGACCTGGACCATCCGCGTGTCACCTCCGGCGCCGGTGAGCCGGTGTTCCTGCCGCAGGGTGGAAACACGCCTTACCTGGACCACATCGCTGGCGTGCTGCGCGGCATCCACGAGGGCAGTGCCTTTGCGGCCAGTATGTTCACAATGCTCGACGACTGTGGGCTCATCCAGCCGGTCACGCTTGATGTGCAGCTCGCGCCGCATCACCGCGTGGGCGTGAGCGGATTGCACGGCATCGACCGCGAGCGACTGGCGGCGCTGGACAGTTCACGCCTGGCGGCGTTGAACCGCGCCGGTTACCTGGAAGGTGCGTACCTGATGCTTGCGTCGCTGCATAACATGCGCCGCCTGATCGCCGAGAAGCAGCGCCGTCTCCGCGTCCAGGACGGCACCGCGCAGGCGGTCAGGAACTGACCGGTGCAAGCCCGCCTGCCGATACGGATCCTGGAAGGCATCGATCCTGCTGCCTTGCCATTGGCCGCCCTGGTGGAGGCCGGTGAGCCGGTCGTACTGCGCGGCATCGCCAGCGGTTGGCCACTGGTCCAGGCCGGACTGGGTGGCGTGCGTGACGCGATGGCGTACCTGTGCAGCGTCGATGCGGGTGCGCCCATCCAGTACTCGTTCGGCGGCGCCGAGATCGCGGGCCGCCCGTTCTACAGCGCGGACTTCACCCGGCTGAACTTCGAAGTGCGGCGTGGTGTACTCGCCCAGGTGCTGGAAGAGATCGCCGCGACGCTGCATGCGCCGCGGCCGCCAACCTATTACGTGGCCTCGCTGCCGATCACGCGGGCACTGCTGCCGGCATTCGCGCAGGCCAACGATGCCGGGCTGGCGAAGCAGGGCATCGACGCCACAGCCAGCATCTGGATCGGCAACCGGGTGACGGCCTCGTGCCATTTCGACACACCCGACAACCTCGCCTGCTGTGCGGTGGGGCAGCGCGAGTTCACGCTGTTCCCGCCCGCCCAGGTCGACAACCTGTATCCGGGCCCGCTCGATCCCACGCCGGGCGGACAGGTGGTCAGCGTGGTGGACTTCGAGCGCCCCGACTTCGATCGGCATCCACGTTTCCGCGAGGCGCTGGCGCATGCACGCAGCGCGGTACTTGGGCCCGGCGATGCGATCTTCATTCCCAGCATGTGGTGGCACCATGTACGCAGCCTGGAACCGTTCAACGTGCTGGTGAACTACTGGTGGCGAAGCTCACCGGCCTGGCTGGGGTCGCCGCTGGCGGCGCTGCAGCACGCGATGTGGTCCGTGCGCGACCTGCCAGCGCGTGAGAAGCAGGCCTGGGAAGGGCTCTTCCGTTACTACGTATTCGGCCCCGGCGAGCGCGCCGGTCAGCACCTGCCTGAGACGGCGCGCGGGGATCTGGCACCGTTCGACGAGCAGCGCGCCCGCCGCATGCGCGCGATGCTGCTGGGCAGGCTCAACCGTTGAGAGAGGGCACCGTGTTGGATACCCAGAGCACGCCTGCAGGGCGCATCCGCAAGGTGGTCATTGCCGGTGGCGGTACGGCGGGATGGCTGGCCGGCTGCGCGCTGGCGCATCAGTTCCGTGACCAGCTGCAGATCACGCTGGTCGAGTCCGAGCAGATCGGCACGGTCGGCGTCGGTGAGTCCACCGTGCCGCCGATCCGCACCTTCCATCGCTTCCTGCAGATCGACGAGCAGGAGTTCCTGCGCGCGGTGGCCGGCACCTTCAAGCTGTCGATCTCGTTCGAGAACTGGCGCCTGCCGGGGGATCGCTTCTTCCATCCGTTCGGCACCATCGGCCACGGCACCTGGGCGGCACCCTTCCATCACTTCTGGCTGGACAGCCTGCGCCGCGGCATGCCCTCGGAGCTGGGCGACTTCAGCCTGGAGAGCATCGCATCGCATGGCGACCGCTTCTCGCTGCACACCCAGCCGCAGGCCAGCTATGCGTACCATTTCGATGCCAGCCTGTATGCGCGGTTCCTGCGCCGCAGGGCCGAGGCCCACGGCCTGCACCGGATCGAAGGCAGGATCGCCCAGGTCAGGCAGCACGCGCACGACGGTTCGGTGCAGGCGCTGGTACTGGACGACGGCCAGGTGATCGAGGGCGATCTGTTCATCGACTGCACCGGCTTCCGTGGCCTGCTGATCGAGCAGACGCTGGGCACCGGCTACGAGGACTGGCACGAATGGCTGCCGTGCGACCGTGCCGTGGCGGTGCAGACCGAAGCGGTGGCGCCGCCGGTGCCCTATACCCGGGCGATCGCCCACGAAGCGGGGTGGCGCTGGCACATCGCGCTGCAGCACCGCGTTGGCTGCGGGCTGGTGTATGACAGCCGCCACCTGTCCGATGACGAGGCCGCAGCGAAGCTGCTGCGCGATGCCGGGGCTCCACCCTTGCGCGATCCATGGAAGGTGCCGTTCCGCAGCGGGCGTCGGCTGAAGGCCTGGAACAGGAACGTGGTGTCGCTCGGGCTGGCCAGCGGCTTCATCGAACCGCTGGAGTCGACCAGCATCCATCTGACGATCAGCGCGGTAGTGCGCCTGATCCAGCTGTTCCCGTTCGACGGCATCAGTGCGTCGCTGGTGAAGCTGTACAACGATGTCAGCCGCCAGGAAATGGAGCACGTGCGCGACTTCATCATCCTGCACTACCACGCAACGCAGCGCACCGAACCGATGTGGAAGGCGTGTCGCGAAATGCGCGTGCCCGAATCGCTGCAGCAGCGGCTGAGCGCGTGGCGCGAGCGTGCACATGCGTGGCAGGACCCCGGCGAGGTTTTCCGCGTGGAATCCTGGACCAGCGTGCTGCTCGGGCAGGGCATCGCGCCCGGTCCCGCCCACCCGCTGGCGCGGGCCGTGAGCGACGCCGATCTGCGCACCCTGTTGAAGGGCATCCAACAGCCCGTGCAGCAGGCTGCCGCGCAGATGCCGGCGCAGGCGGAGTTCATCGCGCAGTACTGCAGGTCCGGCGTGGACGTGTGGCGTTCGACGGCAGCAAGCGCGTAGCAGGGTTTTGCGTTGCAGCACGCTTTTTCCGCTGCAGCTGGTTACAGTGCGGCAACACCGCTGGCGATGACGCGCGCGGTGGCAACGAGGGGGCCGAACACCACGCCCCCTTTTTGAGTCCACGGAATGTTAGCGCTACCTTTTTGATCGGAGGCGGTTTCGATGGGTCTGGTTGCAGGGATCGATGCAGGGACGCAGAGCCTGAAGGTGCTGGTCTATGACCCGCGGACGCAGGCGGTGGTGGCCTCGGCCAGCGTGCCGCTCGCGCTGGACAGCGGTGCCGACGGCAGCCGTGAACAGGCGCCTGCCGACTGGGTGTCGGCCCTGCGCGACTGCTTTGCCAGGATCGGCCCCTCGCTGCGCGCTCGCATCGTCGCACTGGCGGTATCGGGGCAGCAGCATGGGTTCGTGCCGGTTGATGATGCTGGCGAGGTACTGGCGCCGGCCAAGCTGTGGTGCGACACCAGCACCTCGGCCGAATGCATCCAGATCATGGACGCCGTGGGCGGGTTCCAACGGACCATCGCGCTGGCGGGCAACCCGATCCTGGCCGGCTACACAGCGTCCAAGCTGCCCTGGACCCGGATCCACCGTGCCGACGCCTATGCGCGGCTGGCGACCATCCTGCTGCCACACGACTACCTGAATTTCGTGTTGACCGGGCAGCGGTTCTGCGAGCTTGGCGATGCGTCCGGAACCGGCTGGCTGGACGTGCGCACACGCACCTGGTCGCAGGAACTGCTGCGCGCCACCGATCCTGATCGTGATCTTGCCGCCTGCCTGCCGCCGATCGCAGCACCCGATGCCCTGTTCGATATCGCGCCGAAGGCAGCGGCCGAGTTGGGGCTGCCGGCGGCCGTGAAGATTGCCGTAGGTGGCGGCGACAACATGATGGCGGCAATCGGCACCGGCTGCGTCACGGAAGGGCGGCTGGCGATGAGCCTGGGAACCTCCGGAACGCTGTTCGCCTATTCCGGCTCGCCGGTGATCGATCCGGACGGCGCGTGGGCGGCGTTCTGCTCGTCCACGGGGGGCTGGCTGCCGCTGATCTGCACCATGAACTGCACCGTGGCCACCGAACGCGTGGCCAGCGCCTTCGGTTTCAGCACCCGCGACGGCGATGCGCACCTCCACGCGACGCCGCCGGGCGCAGGGGGGCTGGTGATGCTGCCGTTCCTCAATGGCGAACGTACCCCCGACCTGCCGCTGGGCAAGGGCGTGCTGGCAGGCCTGGACATCGCCAATTTCACCCCGGCGCACCTCTACCGCGCCGCCATGGAGGGCGCGACCTACAGCCTGAAGTACGGCTACGACGCCTTCGTCCGCGCGGGCATGCAGTTCGATCGCATCGTGCTCACCGGCGGCGGCAGCAACAGCGCGGCCTGGCGTCAGCTGGTGGCTGATGTGTTCGGCCTGCCGGTGGACGTCCCGGTGCAGGCCGAAGGCGCGGCGTTTGGTGCGGCACTGCAGGCGCTGTGGGCGCTCGCCCGGGCGCAGGGAGACGCCACCTCGATCAGCGACATCACCGCGCGCCACGTCACCGTCGATCCCGCGCTGTCCGCACGGCCGGATCCGGCCCGCAGCGATGCCTATGCACGGGCCTACGCACGCTTCCTCAGCCATCTTGATGCCATCACGCCGCTGCAGCGCGGCTGATGGCTCCTCCACGACACCCCGTACAACGACAGGAGCACGCACCATGAGCACGCAGCCCTTCATCGGCGCCAAGGAGTACTTCCCCGGCGTCGGCCGCATTCCGTTCGAGGGCAAGGGCTCGGACAATCCGCTTGCCTTCAAGGTCTACGATGCAAACCGGGTCATCGGTGGCAAGACCATGCAGGAGCATCTGCGCTTCGCCGTGTGCTACTGGCACACCTTCTGCAATGCTGGGCACGATCCGTTCGGCCCGGGTACCCGGCAGTTCCCGTGGGAGGCAGCCTCGCCACTGGCCACGGCCGAAGCGAAGGTGGACGCGGCGTTCGAGTTCTTCACCAAGCTGGGCGTGCCGTACTGGTGCTTCCATGATATCGACCTGGCGCCGGATGCCGACGACATCGGCCAGTACCAGAAGAACCTCTCGCATATGGTGGCCCTGGCCAAGGCGCGCCAGGAGGCCACCGGCGTCAAGCTGCTGTGGGGCACGGCCAACCTGTTCTCGCACCCGCGCTACATGAACGGCGCATCGACCAACCCCGACTTCGCGGTGGTCGCGCGCGCAGCGGTGCAGGTCAAGGCCGCGCTGGAGGCCACGGTCGAACTCGGCGGCGAGCACTACGTGTTCTGGGGCGGACGCGAAGGTTATGCGTCGCTGGCCAATACCCAGATGAAGCGCGAGATCGAACATTTCGCGCGCTTCCTCACCATGGCCCGCGACTACGGCCGCAGCATCGGCCTGAAGGGCAACTTCCTGATCGAGCCCAAGCCGATGGAGCCGATGAAGCACCAGTATGACTTCGACAGTGCCACGGTGGTGGGCTTCCTGAAGGAGCATGGGCTGGACAAGGACTTCAAGCTCAACATCGAAGCCAACCACGCCACGTTGTCCGGGCACACCTTCGAGCACGACCTGCAGGTTGCGTCCGACCATGGCCTGCTCGGCAGCATCGATGCCAACCGCGGCAACGCGCAGAACGGCTGGGACACCGACCAGTTCCCCAGCGATCTGTACGACACGGTGGGTGCAATGCTGGTCGTGCTGCGCCAGGGCGGGCTGGAGGGCGGGTTGAACTTCGATGCCAAAGTGCGCCGTGAGTCGACCGACCTTGAGGATCTGTTCATTGCCCATATCGGCGGCATGGATGCGTTCGCACGCGGGCTGGAGGTTGCCCATGCACTGCTGACCGAGTCGCCCTGGGAGCAATGGCGCAAGGAGCGCTACGCGAGTTTCGACAGCGGCGCCGGCCAGGAGTTCGAGCGTGGCACGCTCAGCCTGCCGGACCTGGCGGGCCTGGCCGCCCGCCTCGGCGAACCGCACCAGGCCAGCGGCAAGCAGGAGCGTTACGAAAACCTGCTCAACCAGTACCTGCTGCGCTGAGCGCGGCAACGGTGCACTCAAGGAGACGGGAATGAACCAGGCAGCAGGCAGCGGTGAGAACACCCGGCTGATCGTACTGATCAGCGTGGTAGCGACGATTGGCGGTTTTCTGTTCGGCTTCGACAGCGGCGTGATCAACGGCACCCAGGACGGCCTGCACCAGGCGTTCCGGTCCGGTGAATGGATGCAGGGGTTCGAGATCGCGTCGATGCTGCTGGGCTGTGCGGTGGGCGCGTTCAGTGCCGGCCGCCTGGCCGACCGCCTCGGCCGTCGCAACGTGCTGATCCTGTCGGCGGTGATGTTCCTGCTGTCGGCACTCGGTGCCGGGGCGGCGGCCTCGTCGGGCTGGTTCATTGCGGCGCGGGTGGTGGGTGGGTTCGCGGTAGGCGCGGCGAGCGTAATCTCGCCGGCCTACATTGCCGAGGTCGCTCCGGCCCGCTATCGCGGCCGCCTGGCCACGGTGCAGCAGATCGCGATCATCACCGGGCTCACCGCTGCCTTCCTGTCCAACTACCTGCTGGCGGCCGCAGCGGGCGCGTCGACCGAGCCGCTGTGGGCCGGGCAGGCTGCCTGGCGCTGGATGTTCTGGATGCAGGCCGCGCCATCGCTGGTGTTCCTGCTGCTGTTGCTGACCATTCCTGAGAGCCCGCGCTACCTGGTGGTGAAGCGGCGCAAGGACGACGCGCTGCGCGTGCTCACCCGGCTGCTCGGCAACGACAAGGCCCGCGCCACGCTCGAAGAGATCGATGCCTCGCTGTCCAACGACCACCATCGCCCGCGCCTGTCCGATCTGAAGAGCCGGGCGACCGGGCGGATCCGCCCGATTGTGTGGGTCGGCGTCGGACTGGCCTGCTTCCAGCAGCTGGTCGGCATCAACGTGGTGTTCTACTACGGCGCCGTGCTGTGGCAGGCGGTCGGCTTTTCCGAAAACGACGCGCTGCTGATCAACGTGCTGTCCGGCGCGCTGAGCATCGGCGCCTGCGTGGTCACGGTGCTGCTGATCGACCGGATCGGCCGCAAGCCCCTGCTGTGGTTCGGCTCGGCCGGGATGTCGCTGTCGCTTGCACTGGTGGTGGTCGCGTTTGCAAGTGGTTCACTGGCCGACGGGCATCTGCAGCTACCCGGGCGCATGGGCACGCTGGCGCTGGTGGCGGCCAATGCCTATGTCGTGTTCTTCAACCTGTCGTGGGGGCCGGTGATGTGGGTGATGCTGGGCGAGATGTTTCCGAACCAGATCCGCGGTTCGGCACTGGCGGTCGCCGGCGCAGCGCAATGGACCTCCAACTTCGTGGTCACGGTGACGTTCCCGATGCTGCTGGCCGCGGCCGGGCTGGCGGCCACCTACGGCATCTACCTGGTGGCGGCGATCATCTCGGTGATTTTCGTGGTCCGGCATGTGCACGAGACCACGGGCAAGGAACTGGAGCAGATGGAAGGATGAGCGCCATGACATCGCAGACCTCCGTATCCCGCAGCGGCGTGCTGGTCGCCGTGCTGACGCTGGCGTTGCTGGGCTGCCACGGCCAGGACCGGCCCGCCGCCACTGCGGGAGCCGCCAGCGACCCGTGGCCGCAGGTCACCTGGCCACTGGCCGCGGATCCTGCTCTGGAGAAGCGGATCACCGACCTGATGGCCGGCATGACGGTGGAGGAAAAGGTCGGCCAGCTCGTGCAGGGCGACATTGCCAGCCTCACCCCCGATGACGTGCGGCGCTACCGCCTTGGTTCGATCCTGGCCGGTGGCAATTCCGACCCCGGTGGCCGCTACGATGCGTCGCCAGCCGAGTGGCTGGCGCTGGCAGACGCCTTTTACGACGCGTCCATGGACACGTCGAAAGGCGGCAAGGCCATCCCGCTGCTGTTCGGCATCGATGCCGTGCACGGGCAGAGCAACATCATTGGCGCCACGTTGTTCCCGCACAACATCGGGCTGGGCGCCACGCGCAATCCGGAGCTGCTGCGGAAGATCGGTGGCATCACCGCGCTGGAAACCCGCGTCACCGGCATGGAGTGGACGTTCGCGCCGACCGTTGCGGTACCCCAGGATGATCGCTGGGGCCGCAGCTACGAGGGCTACTCGGAATCGCCCGAGGTGGTGGCCAGCTATGCCGGCGCCATGGTGGAGGGATTGCAGGGCAGGGTGGGAACACCGGAGTTCCTCGATGGCCGCCATGTGATCGCCTCGGTGAAGCACTTTCTCGGTGATGGCGGCACCACCGACGGCAAGGACCAGGGCGACACCCGCATCAGTGAGCCGGACCTGGTACGCATCCACGCCGCCGGATACCCGCCGGCCATCGCCGCCGGCGCGCAGACCGCGATGGCATCGTTCAACAGCGTCAACGGTGAAAAGATGCACGGGCACCGGCACTACCTCACCGATGTGCTCAAGGGACGCATGAACTTCGGTGGCTTCGTGGTGGGCGACTGGAATGGTCATGGCCAGGTCAAGGGCTGCACCACCACGGACTGCCCGGCCACGATCAACGCGGGCCTGGACATGGCGATGGCCTCGGACAGCTGGAAAGGCTTCTACGAGACGACGCTGGCTGCGGTGAAGGACGGCCGGATAACGCCGCAGCGCCTGGACGATGCGGTGCACCGGATCCTGCGGGTCAAGTTCCGCCTGGGGTTGTTCGAGGCCGGCAGGCCGTCCACGCGGGCCGTTGGCGGCCAGTTCGCACTGATCGGCGCGCCGGCACATCGCGCGGTGGCCCGGCAGGCCGTGCGCGAATCGCTGGTCCTGCTGAAGAACCAGAACGGCGTCCTGCCGCTGTCGCCGAAGCAGCGGATCCTCGTGGCCGGCGACGGTGCCAACGATGTCGGCAAGCAGGCCGGGGGCTGGACGCTCAACTGGCAGGGCACCGGCACCACCCGCAAGGACTTCCCCAATGCGGACTCCATCTATGAGGGCATCGCGCACCAGGCCAGGGCGGCCGGTGGTGAAGCCGTGCTTGCCGTTGACGGTCGCTATGCAGTGAAACCCGACGTGGCGGTGGTGGTGTTTGGCGAAGACCCCTATGCCGAGTTCCAGGGAGACCGGCCGACGCTGGCCTACAAGCCCGGCAACGAAACGGATCTGGCGCTGCTCAAGCGGCTCAAGGCCGATGGCATACCGGTCGTCGCGGTCTTCCTGAGCGGGCGGCCGCTCTGGGTGAACCGGGAAATCAATGCCGCCGATGCCTTCGTGGCCGCGTGGCTGCCGGGCTCGGAAGGCGCCGGCATTGCCGATGTACTGCTGCGCGGAAGCGATGGCCGGGTGCAGCACGATTTCAAGGGCAAGCTCAGTTTCAGCTGGCCGCGCACCGCCACCCAGTACGCCAACAACGTCGGCCAGAAGGACTACGATCCGTTGTTTGCGTTCGGCTTCGGCCTGACCTACGCCGACAACGGCGACCTGGCCGCGCTGCCGGAGGCATCGGGCGTGACCGGCAACGAGGGCGCGACCGGCGTGTTCTTCGCGCGCGGTGATGCAGGCCCCGGCATGGCGCTGCGCCTTGAGCAGGCCGCAGGCCAGGGCCTGACCGTGACCCGCGTGCCGGACGCGTTGCCCGATGATCGGCTGAAGATCACCGGCGTGGATCATCTGGCGCAGGAGGATGGGCGACGCCTGGCCTGGTCGGGCAAGGGCGAGGCCGTTGCTGCACTGCAGTCGCACACGGCGCTGGACCTGCAGCGCGAATCCAACGGTGACCTGATGCTGCTGACCACGCTGCGCGTGGACGCTGCGCCGGAGGGTGAGGCGTGGCTGTCGGTCGGTTGCGGCGTGGGCTGCTCGGCACGCATCGCCATCGGGCCGTCGCTGGCGGCCCTTCCACAAGGCCAGTGGAAGCGCGTTGGCGTGCCGCTGAAGTGCCTGGCCAAGGCGGGTGCAAAGCTGGACGCGATCGACCGACCGTGGTCGGTGGTGACGGCCGATGCGATGACGATCTCCGTGTCACGCGTCGCGCTGGGCGCACTGAACGAAGCCGAGGTCGCCCTTGGATGCGGCGCATGATTGCTGCCGGCCTGACCGGCACCCTGCCGCCTACTGCGCAGGCGCAGGCATGAGGGCGGGGCCTTCGCTACCGGCGCGTGGGCGGTGCGGCTACCGAACCGCGTGCGATCAGCCGATGCGGCATCACATGTTCGCGCAGCACCGTTGCGTCCCCCGCAGGCCGGCGGATGGTGCGCAGCAGGATGTCGATGGCCGCGTTGGCCATCGAGGCGATGGGCTGGTGGATCGTGGTCAGTTCCGGCCACACGGTGGTGGCGGCCGAGGTGTCATCGAAACCCACCACCGACAGGTCGCGTGGCACTTCCAGCCCACGCCGATGCGCCACGGAGATGGCGGCGGCGCCCATGTCGTCGTTGCTGGCGAAAATCGCGGTCGGTGGCCGGCGCTGGGACAGCAGCTTCTCGGCCGCTGCCAGGCCGGACCGGTAGGTGTAGTCACCGTGCTGGACCAGGCCGGGCTCCACCGCCAGCCCGGCCTCGCGCAGGGCGGTGACGAAGCCGTCGTAGCGGAACGCACTTGCGCTCAGGTCATCGCGCCCACGGATGAAACCGATGCGGGTGTGTCCCTGCCGGAGCAGGTGATCGGTCATTTCCCTGCCCGCACTGAAATCATCGATGCGGACGCAGGACAGGGCCTCGCTCAGGCGACCCGATGCGATGGCCACCACCGGAATGCCAGCCTTGACCAGTTCGCTTACGGCGGCCTGCGATTCGCACAGCGGCGGCGGCAGGATCACCCCGTCGACGCGTCCGGCGAGCGCACGCGCCGCCCTGCGTTCGGATTCGGCATCCAGGTTGTCCCAGTAGTCGATGACCAGCTGGATGGCGGAACTGGAGGCGACGCGCAGCAGGCCCACCAGCAGTTCGCGCAGGTAGGCGCCGCTGGGGTTGGTGTAGATCAGCGCAATGCGCGTGTGCTGTGCAGCGGCCAGCGAACTGGCGGCAAGATTGGGCGTATAGCCCAGCTCACGCACGGCGCGCAGCACGCGCTCGCGGGTGACGTCGCGCACCTTGCCCTGGTTGATTACCCGCGACACGGTCATCGGCGAAACGCCGGCAAGGGCCGCAACCTCGTCGATCGTCACGCCTGCGGTTCTGCGGCGAACCGATTTCTTCGGCTTGTCCAATGCACGATCCCTTTGTTCTTGGTGGCGCTGCCGCGCGGGTGCGAAGGACGATGATGCGCTGCCCCGGGCCCGGACGTAGTCTACAAAGGCGCATGTTAACGCCGTTGTTGCGCGCTGTCGGCACGCACCTGTGGGCCCTGCTCGTGCTGCTGGCCTGTGTTGGCGGGGCACGGGCGGAGGATGGCTATGCGCTGTGGATGCGCTACCAGCCGGTTGCCGCAACGGTCGCTGCCGATTACCGGCGGCAACTGGCCGAAGTGGTGGCCCCGGATCGCACGCCAATGCAGCGCGCCACCCGCGACGAGCTTGCGCGCAGCCTCCCTGGATTGCTGGGAGCGTCGCCGCCAATGCGAACGGCAATCAGTACCGAGCGTGCCCTGGTGCTGGGCACGCCGCAATCTTCGACACTCGTCGCCGCGTACGGCAACGAGATCGCCACGTTGGGCAACGAGGGGTTCCTGATCCGGCGGGTCCGGATCGAGGGGCGCGACGTGCTGCTTGTGGCGGCACGCCAGGATGTCGGCGTGCTGTATGGCATGTTCCATCTGCTGCGGCTGATGCAGCGTGGCACCCCACTGCAGGCGCTGGATGTGCGTGAGTCGCCGCAGGTCGCACTGCGTGTGCTCAACCATTGGGACAACCTGGATCGTTACGTCGAGCGTGGCTATGCAGGCAGCTCGCTGTGGGACTGGCAGACGTTGCCGCAGTGGCGTGAGCCGCGCTACACCGACTACGCCCGTGCCAACGCCTCGCTCGGCATCAACGGCACCGTCCTCAACAACGTCAATGCCAGTGCGCTGAGCCTGTCGCCGGCCTATCTGGCCAAGGCCGCCGCGCTGGCCGACCTGTTCCGGCCCTATGGCATCCGGGTCTACCTGAGCGCGCGCTTCAGTGCGCCGATCGAGCTTGGCGGCCTGGCAACGGCTGATCCGCTGGATCCGGCTGTGCGGCGCTGGTGGCGCGACAAGGTCGATGAGATCCATGCGCGCATTCCGGATTTTGGCGGTTTCCTGGTCAAGGCGAACTCGGAGGGGCAACCCGGCCCGCAGGATTACGGTCGTTCCCATGCCGACGGCGCCAACCTGCTGGCCGAGGCACTGGCGCCCTACAACGGCGTAGTGATGTGGCGCGCCTTCGTGTACTCGCACCAGGTTCCCGAAGATCGCGCCAAGCAGGCGTACAGCGAGTTTGTCGGGCTGGACGGTGCCTTCCGCCCCAACGTGATCGTGCAGGTGAAGAACGGTCCCATCGACTTCCAGCCGCGCGAGCCGTTCCATCCGCTGTTCGGCGCCATGCCACGCACGCCGCTGATGATGGAACTGCAGATCACCAAGGAGTACCTGGGTTTTGCGACGCACCTGGTGTACCTGGGAACGCTTTACGAAGAAGTGCTGCAGGCCGACACCCATGCACGTGGCGAGGGCTCCACGGTCGCCCGCGTGATCGACGGCTCGTTGGAAGGTCATGCACTGACCGGCATCGCCGGCGTTGCGAACATTGGCGTAGACCGCACCTGGAGCGGCTCGCATTTCGACCAGGCCAACTGGTACGCGTTCGGGCGACTGGCATGGAATCCGCAGCAGTCCGCGCGCGGCATTGCCGAGGACTGGGCCGCGCTGACCTTCTCGCCCGACCCGCAGGTGACCGGCCCGATCGTGCGGATGATGATGGACTCGCGCGAGGCGGCAGTGGACTACATGACGCCGCTTGGGTTGCATCACCTCATGGCACGCGGCCATCACTACGGTCCCGGCCCCTGGGTGGACGGCGGCCCGCGTGCGGACTGGACGTCGGTCTACTACCACCGTGCAGACCGCAACGGCATCGGCTTTGACCGCAGCGCAAGCGGAAGCAACGCCGTGGGGCAGTACTTCCCGCCGGTTGCCGGGGTTTATGGCGATCCGGCGCGGGTGCCCGAGTCGCTGCTGCTGTGGTTCCATCACGTGCCGTGGGACCGCCGCATGCGCTCGGGCAGGACGCTGTGGGACGAACTGGTCGGGCGCTATTCGCGGGGTGTGCGCCAGGTGCAGTCGATGCAGGCGACCTGGGCGGGCCTGCGCGACCGGATCGATCCGCAGCGGCACCAGCAGGTGGCGGCGTTCCTGCAGATCCAGCGCGAGGAAGCGCAGTGGTGGCGCGATGCCAGTGTGGCGTACTTCCAGTCAGTCAGCGGCCGACCGCTGCCGGCGGGAGAACGGCCACCGCCACAGCCGTTGTCGTACTACCAGGCGTTGCAGTTTCCCTTCGCACCCGGAGATGGGCGATGAACCGGTTCGGATGGTCCGCGCGCGCGGCGGCGTTGATGGTGCTGGCGTGGCTTGCCGCACCGGTGGCGGCCGGCGAAACGACGGGTTTGCTGCACCCGCTGTTCCAGGACCATGCGGTCCTGCAGCGCGACCGGCCGATCACCGTCTGGGGCCAGGCAAGCCCTGGGCAGGCGGTATCGGCCACCTTCGCGGGCCAGACGGTGGCCACACAGGCCGATAGGGCAGGCCGCTGGCAGGCCATGTTCCCCGCCATCGCCGCAGGCGGCCCGTACACCCTCGAGGCAACCGCCGGGACCCGGCGTGAGACGGCGCAGGATCTTCTGGTCGGCGACGTCTGGTTGTGCGCGGGGCAGTCGAACATGGAGCTGCCGGTCTGGCGCTCGCTCAACGCAGCCAGCGAGATCGCCTCGGCCACGCTGCCACGGATCCGGCTGTTCAGCGTGCCGAAGGACGCGGCCGTGCAGGCGCAGGAGAGCTTCAAGGGTGACCCTGGATGGACGCGGGCAACGCCCGATTCGGTGCGCGGTTTCTCTGCAGCCTGCTTCTATTTCGCCCGCGAACTGCAGCGCACGGTTGCCGTACCGATGGGGCTGATCCAGGCAGCGTGGGGCGGCTCGCGGATCGAGGCCTGGACCAGTACCGATGCCCTGCGCGGGCAAGGTGGCATGGACGAGGCCCTCGATATTCTCGCGCGCTCTGCCCGTGATCCGCTGGAGGCACGCGCAGCCTGGGGCCGCCACTGGCAGCACTGGTGGGAGACGCGCGAAGGGGCGCTGCCGGGCGACGCACCTTGGCGCGCGGATACCGATGACCGCGCATGGTCGCACGCACCGGCCACACTGGGCGCATGGGAGCGGTGGAACGAGCCCGCGCTTGCCGATTACAACGGCATGGTCTGGTATCGCACGCAGGTGGTGCTGAGCGCTGAACAGGCTGCACGCGGCGCGACCCTGGAGCTGGCATCGGCCGACGAGGTGGACGTGACCTGGGTGAACGGGGTCGCCGTCGGCAGCCAGTACGGCGCCGGCCAGAGGCGCTATCCGTTGCCGAGTGGCCTGTTGAAGGCGGGATCCAACAGCATTGCGGTCAACGTGCTGGACACCTACGGCGAAGGCGGCCTGGCCGGCCCCTCAACGGCATACGGCCTGCAGTTCGATAACGGCGAGCGCGTGGCACTGCAGGGCCTCTGGAAATACCGGGTGGCGGCGGGCCAGCAGGCGCCGCCTTTCGCGCCATGGCAGGCCGCCACCGGGCTGTCGACGCTGTACAACGGGATGATCGCACCGCTCGGGGGCTTCGGGCTGCGCGGCATGCTCTGGTATCAAGGTGAATCGAACACCAGCGATGGTGCGGCGTATGCGATGCGGTTGCGTGCGCTGCGCGAGGACTGGCGGCGGCAGTTCGGTGCGCGCACGCCACTGCTGCTGGTGCAGCTGGCCGGCTACGGCCAGCCGCCGGTTGTGCCCGCCGCCAGCGGTTGGGCGCAGGTGCGTGAGGCGCAGCGGCGCGTCGCCGCCGAGGATGCGCGGAGCGGGCTCGCCATTGCCATCGACATCGGCGACGCCTACGACATCCATCCGCCGAACAAGCAGGAGCTCGGGCGCCGCCTGGCGCGCGTGGCGCGCCACGTGGTGTACGGCAAGCAGGACGTGGCGCCGTCGGGTCCGCGAGCGGTAACGGCCGTGCGGACGCCCGCTGGCGTGGCCATTGCGTTCGAGGATGTCGAAGGCGTGCTCACCGCGACCGGCGCGCTGCGTCCGATTGGTTTTGAACTGTGCGGGACCAGGGGTGATACCCGCCACTGCGACTACGGCGACGCCGAACTGGATGGGCGCCGGATCCTGCTGCGCGGCCCGCTGTCGACGCACGCAACGCATGTCCGCTATTGCTGGGCCGATGGCCCGGTGTGCACGCTACGCGACCGCAGCGGGGCACCGGCAGGCCCGTTCGAACTTCCCATTGCCGAAGCCGAGACGCGACGATGATGACGTTGTCCACGCAGTCCCCTCCGGTCCGCGACAGGGCCGGCCTGAGGTCGATGGCGCGCCACCTGCTGGCGGCGGCACTCCTGCTGTCGGCCGCAACCAGCCCGGCCAGCGCGCCGCCGGACGCACCGCCGGTGTACTTCGACTGGTTCGAATACCGCGGCAACGACGCGGCCTTCGACACGCCGCTGCCGGCCGGCCACTACCGCAATCCGGTGCTGGCCGGCTTCCATGCCGATCCCAGCATCGTGAGCGCGAACGGCCGGTTCTACCTGGTCAATTCCAGCTTCACCTATTTCCCGGGCATTCCGGTGTTCGAGAGTGCCGACCTGGTTCACTGGAAGCAGATCGGCAACGTGATCGACCGCGCCACGCAGCTGGATTTCGACGGGCTGAGCGTCTCGCGCGGCATCTTCGCGCCCACCATCGAATACCACGATGGGGTCTTCTACGTGGTGACCACGGCCACCGACAGTGGTGGCAACTTCATTGCCACCGCGCGCGACCCGGCCGGTCCGTGGTCCGATCCGCACTGGCTGCCCGGCATCGATGGCATCGATCCATCACTGTTCTTCGATGACGACGGCAAGGTGTACCTGGTCAACAACGATGCACCGCCCGGCCCGCCGCGCTACGACGGGCACCGCGCCATCTGGATGCAGCAGATCGATCTGGCTGCCTTCAAGCCGGTCGGGCCGCGCCGGGTGCTGGTCGACGCGGGCGTGGAGCCGGCGAAGAACCCGATCTGGATCGAAGGACCCCACATCTACAAGCGCCAGGGCTGGTATTACCTGTCCGATGCCGAAGGCGGCACCGGGCCGCAGCACTCCCAGGTGGTGCTCCGCAGTCGCACCGTGTGGGGCCCGTATGACCCCTACGCGGGCAATCCGATCCTGACCCAGCGCGAGCTGCCCGACGACCGACCGCTACCGATCACCAATGCCGGCCATGCCGACCTGGTTGAAGGCCCGGACGGTTCGTGGTGGGCGGTGTTCCTGGCCAGCCGCAACTATCAGACGCGGCACTACAACACCGGGCGCGAGACCTATCTGCTGCCGGTGCGCTGGCAGGACGGCTGGCCACGGATCCTGCCGGCCGACCAGCCCATCCCCTACGTGGTCAAGGCGCCGTCGTGGATGCAGGGCGAGGCATCCCAGGCCCCCTCGACCGGCAACTTCGTCGAGCGCGACAACTTCGATGGACCGAGGCTCGATCGCCAGTGGCTGCGCGTGCGGGTGCCCAAGCACGCCTGGGCCGACCTGGCCACGCGCCCGGGAATGCTGGCCGTGCACCCGCTTGCCGAGGATCTGGACACGCTGCGCAATCCCGCGTTCCTTGGCCGACGCCAGCAGCACCTGCGCTTCGAGGCGAGCGCCGCGATGAGCCGACCGGGGCCTGGCGTGGCGGCCGGCCTGGCGGCGTTCCAGAGCGAGGCGTACTGGTACTTCCTTGGCGTTCGCAGCCTTCCGGACGAGCGACTTTCGCTCTTCCTGGAAGTTCGTGATGGCGGTGGCAGTACGCGCATCGTGGCGACCCGCGAGGTGCGGGCACCGGACGCGTTGCGCCTGAAGATCGACGGCAACGAGGGCGACTACGCGTTCTCGTTCGATACCGGCGACGGGCAGGGCTGGCAACTGCTTGCAGGCAAGGTGGATGGCACCGTTCTGAGCACGGACCGGGCGGGCGGCTTCGTAGGCGCACTGCTGGGTCCCTTCGCGCGCGATGAGCGCACCGGGAGAAGCAAATGAGGCTGTCGCTGTCGTCCAACGCCCGTCGCCGCACGTTGCGCCGCGGGCTCACTGTGTTCGTTCTGACCTGCATCGCGGCGGCCGCATCCGCAGCCGCGCCGCGGCCCTGGCTGGACGTTTCGGCCAGCTTCGAGCAACGGGCTGCCTCACTCGTCGCGCAGATGACGCTGGAAGAGAAAGCCGCGCAGATGCAGAACGCCGCGCCGGCAATCGAACGCCTGGGTGTGCCCGCCTACGACTGGTGGAATGAGGGACTGCATGGCGTGGCACGGGCAGGGCAGGCCACGGTCTTTCCGCAGGCGATCGGCCTGGCCGCGACCTTCGATGTGCCGTTGATGGGGCAGGTGGCCACGACGATCAGCGATGAGGCCCGCGCAAAGCACCACCAGTTCCTCCGCGAAGGCGCGCACGGCCGTTACCAGGGGCTGACCTTCTGGTCGCCGAACGTCAACGTCTTCCGCGACCCGCGCTGGGGCCGCGGACAGGAAACCTATGGCGAGGACCCGTACCTCACCGCGCGCATGGGCGTGGCCTTCGTACGTGGCCTGCAGGGCGACGACCCCGTCTACCGCAAGCTGGACGCCACCGCCAAGCATCTGGCCGTGCACAGCGGGCCCGAGGCCGACCGCCATCACTTCGATGCACGGCCCAGCCGGCGCGACCTGTATGACACCTACCTGCCGGCATTCGAGGCGCTGGTCAAGGAGGGCGACGTCGATGCTGTGATGGGCGCCTACAACCGCGTGTACGGCGAGTCCGCCAGTGCCAGCCGTTTCCTGCTGCGCGATGTGCTGCGACGCGACTGGGGCTTCAAGGGCTACGTGGTCTCGGACTGCTGGGCCATCGTCGACATCTGGAAGCACCACCATATCGTGACCACGCGCGAAGCCGCTGCGGCGCTGGCGGTCAGGAATGGCACCGAGCTGGAATGCGGCCAGGAGTACGCCACGCTTCCGTCGGCCGTGCGTCAGGGTTTGATCAGCGAAGCGGAGATCGACGATGCGGTGACCCGTCTGTTCACCGCACGGATGCGCCTGGGCATGTTCGACCCGCCGGAGCGGGTGCGCTGGGCGCGCATTCCGGCCTCGGTGAACCAGGCCCCGGCACATGATGCGCTGGCGCTCAAGGCCGCGCAGGCGTCGCTGGTGCTGCTGAAGAACGACGGCATCCTGCCGCTGTCACGCGACATCAAGCGCATTGCCGTGGTCGGACCCACTGCCGACGACACCATGGCGCTGCTCGGCAACTACTTCGGCACACCGGCCGCGCCGGTCACGATCCTGCAGGGCATACGCGAGGCGGCCAAGGGCGTCGAGGTTCGCTATGCCCGCGGCGTGGACCTGGTGGAGGGCCGCGACGATCCCGGTGCCACGCCGTTGATCGAGCCGACCTTCCTGCGGCCTTCGGCGGACTCGCCCGAGCGTGGCCTGCGTGGCGAGTACTTCCGCACGCCCGACCTGTCCGGTACGCCGGCCCTGGTGCGTACCGACGCGCAGATCGGCTTCCGCTGGGACCGCGGCTCGCCGACCGACAACCTGCTGGCACGCGGCGAAGCGGCACCGGGGCAGGGGATCCCGAACGACCGCTTCAGCATCCGCTGGAGCGGCCAACTGCTGCCACCCGTGTCCGGCCGCTACCGGCTGGAGGTGGCCGGCGACGATGGCTACCGCCTGTACCTGGACGGCAAGCGCGTGATCGATCACTGGGTGAACACAGATCGCCTGCATGCCGAGGGCATCGAACTGGAGCTGCAGGCCGGGCGTGCCTACGCGATGACGCTGGAGTACTACGACGACGAGCGCGATGCCGGCGTGCGCCTGGGCTGGCGCATGCCCGGCGCCAAGGCGCCGTTCGATGAAGCGCTCGATGCCGCACGCGAAGCCGATGTGGTGGTGTTCGTCGGTGGCCTTACCGGCGATGTCGAAGGCGAGGAAATGACGGTCAACTATCCAGGCTTTGCCGGTGGCGACCGTACCGACCTGCGGTTGCCCGCGCCGCAGCGCACCCTGCTGGAGGCCCTGCACGCTACCGGCAAGCCGGTGGTGATGGTGCTCACCGGCGGCTCGGCCATTGCCGTGGACTGGGCGCAGTCGCATCTGCCGGCGATCCTGATGAGCTGGTACCCCGGGCAGCGCGGCGGCACCGCCGTCGGCCAGGCGCTGTTCGGCGACATCAATCCCGCCGGCCGGTTGCCAGTGACGTTCTACAAGGCCAGCGAAGCGTTGCCGGCATTCGACGACTACGCCATGGAGGGCCGCACCTATCGCTACTTCCGCGGCACGCCGCTTTATCCGTTCGGTCACGGTCTGTCGTACACGCGGTTCGACTATGGAACGCTCCGCCTCGATGCAGGCAGCCTCCGCGCCGATGGCCGCCTGGGCGTTGCGGTCGATGTGACCAACGCAGGCACGCGCAGCGGTGACGAAGTGGTGCAGCTGTACGTGCGGCGCGAGCACGCTGGCAGCGGCGATGCCGTGCAGGAGCTGCGTGGCTTCCAGCGGATCCATCTGGCCCCGGGCGAACACCGCACGGTGACGTTCACCCTGGAGGCAGCGCAGGCCCTGCGCCACTATGACGAAGCGCGCGCCGCGTATGAGGTGCGGCCCGGTGCCTACGAGGTCAGGGTGGGGGCGTCCAGTGCCGATGCACGCGCGCAGGGCAGGTTCACGGTGGTGTCCGCGCATGACTGATCGCTCTCGCCGGCATCGATTTCCCTCCGCCCAGATCCCTTTTCCAGGACGTCCGCTGCATGGCAAGCACTGAACACGCGCTATCGGTACGCGAGAAGCTCGGCTACAGCCTGGGCGATCTCGCCGCCAACCTGATCTTCCAGACCCTGATCACCTACCTGGCGTTCTTCTACACCGACGTCTACCGCCTGCCAGCTGCGACCGCGGCCACGATCATCTTCGTGGTGGGCCTGCTGGGTGCGTTCGTGTTCACGCCGTTGATCGGCATCGCGGCTGACCGGACGACCACCCGTTGGGGCCGCTTCCGGCCGTGGATCCTGTGGACGGCCATTCCTTTTGGCGTACTGTCCCTGCTGGCGTTCAGCACGCCGGACCTGGGCGAGCGCGGAAAGGTGATCTATGCACTGGCCACCTACGCGCTGCTGGTGTGCGTGTACGCAGCGAACAACCTGCCGTACTCGGCGCTGAGCGGCGTGCTGACCGGCAGCATGGCCCAGCGCAACAGCCTTTCGGCCTACCGCTTCGTGGCCGTGATGATCGCGCAGTTCATCATCCAGGTGCTGCTGATGCCGCTGGTGCTGATCCTGGGTGACGGCGACCGGGTGCGCGGCTTCGAGCAGGTCATGACCGCATTCGCCATCATCGGCACGGCGTTCTTCCTGATCACGTTCGCCACCACCCGCGAACGCATCGTGCCGACGCGCGAACAGACCGGCGGCATAGTGCAGGACCTGTCGGACCTGCTGCACAACCGTCCGTGGCAGGTGATGCTGGCCCTGACCGTGCTGGTGTTCATCAACCTGGCATTGAAGGGCGGTACCTACATCTATTACTTCCAGTACTACATGAGTGAAGCGGCGCTGGCCGGCTTCCTTGAAAACTCGGGGTTCAACGGCCTGGTCAGCGCGTTGAATGCTGCGCTGGCCAGCGCCGGCTTCGCTGCGTTCACCTGGCCGAAGGACGCGGCCACCTCGGCGTTCAGCCTGTTCAACGCGTGCGGCATCCTCTGCATGATCCTGGGTATCGGCGCATCGCGACGGCTGGCGGACCGCTTCGGCAAGCGCGACGTCTTCGGTGGCGCCCTGTTTGTCTCGACCCTGTTCCTGCTTGCCTTCTACCTGTTTCCACCCACGGCGGTGGCGGTGGCGTTCGGCGCCTTCATGCTGCATGGCTTCTGCTACGGCATCACCATCCCGTTGCTGTGGGCGATGATCGCCGACGTCGCGGACTACTCGGAGTGGAAGAACCATCGGCGGGCAACCGCGATCATTTTCTCGGCGATGCTGTGCGGGCTGAAGATCGGCCTCAGCGTGGGCGGCGCGCTGGTCGCCGCGATCCTCGCCCACTACGGCTACCAGGCCGGCCTGGCGCAGCAGCCTGAGGCCGTGGTGCAGGGCATCCGCCTGACCGTAAGCGTCTACTGCTCCCTTCCTTTCCTGCTCGCCGTGGCGCTGCTGGTCTTCTACAGGATCGACAAGCGCACCGAAACCCGCATCGAGCAGGACCTCCACCTGCGTCGCCGTTCCGCCGACGCCTCCGTGTAACTCCAAGATGACGACCATGATCGACCTCTCTGCCGGCGAAGACGGCCAGGCCAGCGAAGCCCGTCTTGCGCAGCTCACCGCGCACGCCATTTCGCAACCGCTGGTGACCCACATCTATACCGCCGACCCTTCGGCGCATGTGTTCGAGGGGCGCCTGTACATCTATCCGTCGCACGACATCGACGGCGGCCAGCCATTCGACGACGAAGGTGGCCACTTCGGCATGCAGGATTATCATGTGCTGAAGATGGATACGCCCGACGGCACGGCCGTCGATTGCGGCATGGCGTTGCATGTGCGCGATGTGCCCTGGGCCCGGAAACAGATGTGGGCCCCCGATGCCGCCTGCCGTGATGGCCGCTACTACCTCTACTTCCCGGCCAAGGATGCCGAGGGCCGGTTCCGCATCGGCGTGGCGATCGGTGCGCGGCCGGAGGGCCCGTTCGTGCCCCAGCCGGAGCCGATCAAGGGTGCGTACTCGATCGACCCGGCCGTGTTCGAAGACGAGGATGGCAGCCACTACCTGTACTTCGGCGGCATATGGGGCGGGCAGCTGCAGAAGTATCGTGACAACCAGTACAGCGAGGCCCACGAGGAGCCCGAGGGCAGCGCACCGGCGCTGGGCCCGCGCGTGGGCCGCCTGGATGCCGGCATGACCGAGCTGGCCGAACCCACCCGCGAAGTGCAGATCCTGGATGAGCATGGCCAGCCGCTGCGCGCGGACGACCATGCGCGCCGCTTCTTCGAAGGTCCGTGGCTGCACAGGTACCAGGGTCGCTACTACCTGTCGTACTCCACTGGCAACACCCACCAGCTGTGCTACGCCATCGGCGACAGCCCGTATGGACCGTTCACCTACGCTGGCGTGATCCTCACCCCCGTGGTCGGTTGGACCACCCACCACTCCATCTGCCAGTTCGAAGGACAGTGGTACCTGTTCTATCACGATGCACTGATGTCCGGCGGCATCACCCACCTGCGCTCGGCCAAGTGCACGCCGCTGCACATGGAGCCGGACGGAAGCATCCGCACGATCAACCCGTATGGGGCCTGAGCGGATGCTGCCGGTGGATGATGCGCTGGCTCCGCTGCCAGCCGGCGAGCTGCACTGGCTGAGGTGCGGCGAACTGGAGGTTGCGTTCGCCGCAGGGGCGGGCGGGCGCGTGGCGCACCTGCGCTACCAGGGCGTGGAATGGCTGGTGGATGCGCAGCAGGCAGGCCCGGCGGCGATCGCGTGGGGCTGCTACCCGATGGTGCCGTGGGCCGGGCGCATCCGCCGTGGACAGTTCCATTTTGACGGCAGGCCGCATCGGCTGCCGCTCAACTTCGACGGGCACGCCATTCATGGGGTGGGTTTCTCGCGACCCTGGCGGATCGACCGCTTGGACGCGGCGGCAGCCCGGTTGTCGCTGGAGCTGCCGAGCGACGGCTACTGGCCTTTCGGTGGCGCTGCCGTGCTGGACCTGCAGTTGCAGGCTCACAGCCTGCAGATGGACCTCTCGGTCCAGGCCGGCGGGCAGGCGATGCCGGCGGTGCTGGGCTGGCACCCCTGGTTCCGGAAGCCGGAACGACTGCTGTTCAGTCCTCGCTCGATGTATCCGCGGGACAGGGAAGGTATTGCCACGCTGCCCCGCGTGGAGCCCACCACCGGCCCCTGGGATGACTGCTTCATCGCCGACGGTGACATCACGCTGATACGCGAAGGCCAGCACCTGCGGCTGAGGTCGGACCACGACCACTGGGTGGTCTACGATGGTACGCCGCACGCCACCTGTGTCGAGCCGCAGAGCGGCCCGCCAGATGGCTACACCCTGGCACCGCACCGGCTGGAGCCCGGCCAGCGCCTCGCGTTGACGTTCGAACTGGCGTGGGCGGCGGACAGCACCTGAAACCCGGCCAGGGCAGGAAATCACCCGGATGGCGGGCGGTCGGTACGCCGCCTGGACCGGCCGGGGACCCGGTGCCTGACACGGGCCGCGCCCCAGGACCACCTGACATTTCCTACAGGTTCCAGTCGATCCGCATGCCCGCGATCAGCGCATCCGGCAGGTCATGCTGGCGTGCGGGCTCATTGAACTGGTCGGGGTGCACGATGTAGTGCAGGTTCGGTGCAACACGAAGCTGCGGGGTGAGCTGGATGCCATAGCTCAGCTCCATCATCACCTGGCTCCCGTGCGGGGTGCCGCTGCCACCGGCTGCGGCGCGGGCGAGGCGCAGGTCTTCCAGCGCGATGCTGCTGTACTTCTGCTGGGTCACGACGAAAGCGATGCTGTCCTGCGGCCGCCGGGCGAACGTGCCTTTCTGCACCAGCCCGGCCTGCAGGAAATGATCCTCGATCAACTGGCCGGAGGTGCCCTTGAGCGCCGCACCGAAAAGGGTCAGGCCGCGGCCGGCACCATCACTGGTGAGTTGCTGCTCGAAGCGGGCGAACGCACCGGAGCGACCGTGACGCGTCGCGTACTCCTGGCCACTGAGCAGCGCGGGAATGCCGTTGGCATCGCGCAGCGGATCGCGATAGGTCGAGTTGTCCTGCCAACCACCGAGTTCGTAGCGGGCTTTCAGTCGTGCCGAAGCAGGGCTGCGCCAGCCGATCGTGTAGGGCACGATCCAGCCGGTGGCCTGGTTCGTATTCCACTTCAGGCCATGCTGGCCATCCTCGGCCTGGCTGGGATCAACCTGGTAGGCGCCGACGCGGACATAGACATCGGGCGTGACCCAGGCCGTGGCATCGGCCATCCAGCTCGATACCGGCCACCAGGTGAAACTGCTGGTGCGGAATACGTAGGTCGGGTTGCCACAGGCCGAGTTGCCCTGGAAGTACTGGCACAGGTCCGAACCCAGGTGGTGGATGTTGGCGACGCTGCGCCCTGCTTCCAGCACCAACCGGTCGTTGAACAACTTCTGTTCGAGGGTCAGGTTGGCCAGGCGCGTGCCCTGGCCGCCGTAGATTTCCTGCACCGAGGTGCTGTTGCCTGTACTGCTGTTGGCGAGATTGGTGCCATGGCGGTTGATGCCGTAGGCCTTGACCGTCGCACCTCGCCAGCCAAACGCCGCGTCCAGGTCCACGTCGGCACCGAACATCAGCTGGCCGGCATAGGCCGTGCCGCTGCGCTTGCCACCGTCGAGCGTGGCGGCCGCTTCGCCGGTGTAGGCGAGCTTCGGAGCGAAGACGTCGCTCGCGTCGGCGGCTGCGGCCAGTGATGGCAGGGCCAGCAGGATCACTGTCGGCAGCAGGCGGCGGGAAGGGGAGGTCATGGGCGGGTTCCTTTTACAGGGTGGGAGCCGTGACCGGCTTCTTGAGCACGCGCAGCGCGACCGCGGTGACGGCCACGCCGGCCACGAGTGCCAGCAGGTAGATGCCAAGGTGGGTGACTGCGTTCGGGATCGGCAGCACGAACACGCCGCCATGCGGCACCTTCAGTTCGACGCCTGCGGCCATCGAGATCGCACCGGCCACGGCAGAACCAAGGATCAGCGCCGGAATGGTGCGCAGCGGATCACGCGCGGCGTAGGGGATCGCGCCTTCGGTCACGAAACTGAGGCCAAGCACGCCAGCGGCACCGGCCGTGCCACGCTCCTCGGCAGTGAAACGGTTGCTGAACAGCCATGTCGCCAGTGCGATACCCAGCGGCGGCGTCATGCCGCCGATCATCGTCGCCGCCATCGGCGTGTAGACCTGGCTGGAAATCAATGCGGTGGAGAAGGCGTAGGACGCCTTGTTGACGGGTCCGCCCATGTCCACCGCCATCATGCCGCCCAGCAGCAGGCCAAGCAGGATCGCGCTGCTGCCTTGCATGCCGCGCAGCCAGTCGGTCAGCCACGCCAGCAGCCCAGCCACCGGCGTACCGATCACGTACATCATCAACAGGCCGACCAGCAGTGTGCCCAGCACTGGCAGGATCAGCACCGGCTTGAGGCCTTCCAGGCTGCGCGGCAGGCGCAGCGCACGGTTGATCCAATGCACGCCGTAGCCGGCGATGAAACCGGCCAGGATGCCGCCGATGAAGCCCGCATCCATGTTGACTGCCACCAATCCCCCGATCATGCCCGGGGCGATGCCCGGGCGATCGGCGATGGAGTAGGCGATGTAGCCGGCCAGTGCCGGCACCATCAGCATGAAGCCGGACTTGGCGCCGATCTGGAACAGCGACCAGGCCAGCGTGCCCTTGTGTGCATCGTCGAAGGCATAGATGCCGCCGAGCGCGAACGCCAGTGCGATCAGCAGGCCACCGGCAGTGACGAACGGCAGCATGAACGACACGCCGGTCATCAGGTGCTTGTAGGGGCCGGTGACCCTGGCCTTCTCGGTGGTGCGACCTGAAGCCACCGTGCCGGTCTGCACGCCAGCCTCGGCCAGCGCCTTGCGGATCAGGTTCTGGCCGTCATTGATCGCCGGCTTGGTGCCGCTCCTGAACAGGCGTTTGCCAGCAAAGCGCGACAGATCGACTTCGCGGTCGGCGGCGATCAGCACCAGGTCGGCGGCAGCGATTTCGCCGTCGCTCAACGCATCCTGCGCGCCGACCGAGCCCTGGGTTTCCACCCGGATCGCGTGGCCCAGTGCCTTGGCCGCCTGCTGCAGGCCTTCGGCCGCCATGAACGTGTGGGCGATGCCGGTCGGGCAGGAGGTGACGGCGACGATGCGCTTGCCCGCGTCATCCCTGGAAGGGGGTGGCGATGCTGCGGCGAGCTGCGCCAGCACGGCGAGCGGGTCGTCCAGCACTTCACCGAGGCCGGCGCGCACGATCTGGGCATTGCCGAAGCGGGCGCTGTCCGCCTCGCCGTCACCCACCAGCAGCAGCTGCGTTGCGGCGGCAGCCTGCGCGTCGGGCAATGCCCCGGTCACGCCCTGATCGCTGCGGATTTCGATCGCCAATTCGACCCTTTGCTGGCGTGCGGCGCGGCGCAGCGCTTCGGCGGCAAGAACGGCCTCGATGCTGCGTTCGCCAGCGGCGATGACTACGGTGGAAGCTTGCATGGCAACTCCTGGAATTCTTCGGGTTCGTCCTTGCAGCAGGGGCCATCGGTGGCCCAAGGCCAGCCGCAGCCCCCTCTGCAGGGGCTTCAATCCAACCGCTCGATCAGTACATCGCCGGTCCACGCGCGCACCTGCGCCGGGTCCAGCCGTCGCGCGTCGCCACTCTCCAGCCGGCTCATCGAGAACGCCGTGGCCAGTCGCGCACAACCGGCCAGGTCGGGGGAGGGCTCCAACAAGGCGGCGGCGATGCCGGCGACCATGGCGTCGCCGGCACCGACCGTACTGCCCTGCGCCAGTCGCGCCGGTCGTGCGACCAGGGCGCCGCTGCGATCAATGAACAGCGCGCCGTCGGCGCCCATCGAGATCGCTACGAGTGCAACTCCGCGTTCGACCAGGGCCCGGCCCGCGGCGCGCAGGGCGCTGCGATCCAGCAGCGGCGTGCCGGCCCAGGCCTCCAGTTCATGGCGGTTGGGCTTGACCGCGTAGGGCAGTGCACCCTGTGCACCACTCAACGCCGCGGCAAGCGCGTCGCCACTGGTATCCAGCAGTACGCGCGCGCCGGCGGCGCGCACCTGCGCCTGCAGTCGGGCCCATGCATCGGCTTGCAGCCCGGACGGAAGGCTGCCGGACAGCACCACCGGCAGCTGCGGCTGGAGCAGTGCGTCGAGTCGGCGCGATACCGCGTCCAGATCGGCGTCGCACAGTGACAGGCCGGGCAGGTTGATGTCGGTGGTCTCGCCGTTGGCATCTTCCACCAGCTTGATGTTGGTGCGGGTACGGCCCGGAATGCGCAGACACGCGTCTGCGATGCCCCGATCGGAAAACAGTGCGCTGAACACGCCGTCGTTGCCATCGCCGAGCACGCCCAGCGCAGTGGTCGGCACGCCCCAGTCTGCCAGGCAGGCGGCCACGTTGATGCCTTTGCCGCCGGCGTCGTCGCGGGAACTGCGGGCGCGATGCACGTGACCTGGTTGCAGGTGCGCCAGCCGCACGGTCTGGTCGATTGCCGGGTTCAGGGTAATGGTGACGGCGCGGGAACTCATGCGCGCGCTCCATCGAGGGCACGCACCTGCTCGGCGGTTTCGCAGTCCAGCGCCGTCGCAGCCAGCGTTCGCAGATCGGCCAGCGCGCTGCCACGCAGGCGTGCTTTCACGGCCGGAATGTCGTTCGGGGTCATCGACAGTTCGTCCACGCCCAGGCCGGCCAACAGCAGTGCGCCGAACGGATCGCCGGCCAGCCCGCCACAGACGCCCACCCAGCGCCCATGCAGTCGTGCGCCTTCCACCGTGGCGCGGATCGCGCGCAGCACGGCCGGATGCAGGCTGTCGGCCTCGGCGGCCAGCTCCGGATTCTGGCGGTCGATCGCCAGCACGTACTGGGTCAGGTCGTTGGTACCGATCGAGAAGAAGTCGGCGTGGCGGGCCAGCACATCGCTCTGCGCCGCAGCGGCCGGCACTTCGATCATGATGCCGATCGGTACCCCGGGCGCCTGCAGTGCTGCGCGCTGGCGCTCGCAGATGGCGCGCAGTGCGACCAGCTCGCTCACCGAGGTGATCATCGGGAACATGATGGACAGGCGCGCGCCGTCTTTCGCCGCGCGGTATAGCGCACGCAGCTGCGGTTCCAGCAGGTCCGGCCGGCGCAGCAACAGGCGCGCGCCGCGCACGCCCAGGAACGGGTTTTCCTCATGCGGCAGCTCCAGGTGCGCCACCTGCTTGTCGCCACCGATATCGAGCGCACGCACGATCAGTGGGCGGCCGCCGAGTGCCTTGGCCATCGCCACATACGTGGTGTACTGCTCATCCTCGCTGGGCGTACTGCCACGTTCAAGGAACAGGAATTCGGTGCGCATCAGGCCGACGCCTTCCGCGCCTTGCTCCAGTGCCAGCGGCACCTGCTCGGGCAGGTTGACGTTGGCGCCGATGTCGATGCGGTGGCCGTCCGGCGTCTGTGCCGGCTGCGCACGTTGCGCCGCTTCACGCTCGCGGATCTGCTGCTGTTCGGCGATCCACGCGCGCGCCGAGGCGAGGTCGGCCTCGGACGGAGACAGGTAGAGCCGCCCGCTGCTGCCGTCGATGATCGCCTCGCGACCGGCGCTGATCGCGAGCAGCTCGCCCCCCCCGGCGACCAGCGCCGGCAGGCCGAGGGTGCGCGAGAGGATGGCGGTGTGCGAGGTCGGCCCGCCCTGCGCGGTGGCCAGGCCAATCACGCGGGTAGTGTCGAGGTTGGCCGTGTCGGACGGCGACAGGTCCGCCGCGATCAGGATGCACGGGTGCGCGGGCAGGTCGGCCAGGCCGCCACCGGCGGCCGACGGATCAAGCTGCGCCAGCACTCGGCGGCCAACGTCACGCAGGTCGGCGGCGCGCCCTGCCAGCACCGGGTTGCCCAGCGCGGCCAGGCCCGAGGCGATGTGTTCGATGGCCTGGTGCCAGGACCATGCGACGCCATGGCCTTCGACCATCAGCTGGCAGGTACGGGTAATCAGGTCGGTGTCGTCCAACAGCGCGGCATGGGCCTTGAAGATGGCGGCGTCCGAGGCGCCAAGCCGGCGCTGGGTGTCATCCTGCAGCGCGGCCAACTGCTGGCGGGTACGTGCGAGCGCGTCCTGCAGACGCGCCCCGCCTTCGCCGAGCGGGGCCGGGCGATCGGCGACCTCGGCCTGCGTGCTGGCCAATACATGCACCGGGCCGATTGCCAGCCCAGGGCTGGCACCGATGCCGACGATGGCAGCCTGTGCCTCGGGCGGATTCCAGCCTGCCACCGGCGTGGCCTTGCGTTGTGCTGCGCGTTCGGCGTCGGCCTTTTCCTGTGCCACCAGGTCCTCCATGACCCTGCGCAGCGCGGTCAGCAGGGCAGGGGCATCCGCCCCCTCGGCAGACACGCTGACGGCATCGCCATGACGCAGGCCAAGTTGCAGCAGCGCGACCAGACTCTTGGCGTCCGCTGCCTGGTCGCCGGCACGCACCTGGGCGCGGGCCGCAAAGCGGCGCGCCGTCTCTGCCCAGCGCGTGGCCGGGCGCGCGTGCAGGCCGCTGGGGTAGGCAATGGTCCAGTCAAAGCGCTCGGCCAGATCGGTGGCCGGTACCTGGGCGGTCGTGATCGCAATGTCGCCGGTCAGCGCGTTGACGATCTCACCCGCATCGGTGGTTGCAAACAGGCGCTGCAGCGTTGCCTCATCCTGGATCAGCCGGGTCAGGCGGCGCAGCAGGGTAATGTGGGTATCGGACTGGGCAGCGATGCCAACCACCAGACGGGTGACCTGCCCCGGATTCCATTCCACGCCTTCCGGCAACTGCAGCACGGCAATGCCATCGCGGCGCACCAGATGGCGGTCCTCGCCAAGCCCGTGCGGGATTGCCACGCCATGGCCGAGGAAGGTGTTGGCCAGCGCTTCGCGCCGTCCCATGCTGGCCTCGTACCCTGGCGCCACGCAGCCGGCCGCGACCAGCATCTGCGCGACCTGGGCGATCGCATCGGTCTTGTCCTGCGCCCGCGCGTCCAGGCGGATCAGTTCCCGGCTGACGGGGGAGGGGAAGGTCTGGGGCGACAAAGGGCGGCTCCGGCAAAAGGATGGCTGGGCATATTGGGAACGTTCCCACTGCCTATTTCAATGTGCACTGCACAAAATGCCAATAGCTCTTTGGCGTTAGCATTGTCCTGAACAGCCGCCGGGCCATGGCAGGCGCACTTTTCCGGGAACGTTTCCAATGAGTATCAGCATCAATGACGTCGCGCGTGTAGCGGGGGTATCCAAGTCCACCGTGTCGCGGGTGCTCGGGGGCGGCCCGGTCAGCGAAGAGGTTCGCGGCCGGGTCGAGGTGGCGATCCGCCAGACCGGCTATCGGCCGAACCTGCAGGCAAGGCGGCTGCGCTCCCGGCACACCGGCATCATCGGGTTGATCGTTGCGGATATCCGCAACCCGTTCTTCACTGCGCTTATCCGTGCGGTGGAGGAGGTCGCCTATCGCGAAGGCCTGCGCGTCACGCTCTGCAACACCGACGAAGACCCCGAGCGCGAGGCGCTGTACCTGCAGTTGATGCACGAGGAGCGCATCAGTGGACTGATCTTTGCGCCCACACGGACCACGGTGGGGCGGCTGGAACGGCTCACGCTGGACTTCCCGACGGTACTGGTGGACCGCGCCGCGGCCAGCGGGTCGATCGACAGCGTGGTGCTGGACAATCCCGCGGCGATGGGCGCCCTGGTCGAGCATCTCGTCGAGCGTGGCTATCGCCGCATCGGCGGCCTGTTCGGCAGCACCAGCACCACGGCGGCCGAGCGCCGCGACGGTTATCTTGCTGCGATGCGCACGCACGGATTGGAGCCGGATTACCGTGAAGTCGAGCCAACGGCCGAGGCCGCCATCGCAACGGTCGACCAATGGCTGGCCGGCCCTTCGCGTCCCGACGCGCTGGTCACCAGCAACAGCCTGCTGCTCATGGGTGCATTGAAGGCGGCACGCAGCGCCGGTCTCGCCATTCCAGGAGAGCTGGCGCTGGCAGGGTTCGACAACGAGCGCTGGACCGAGCTGGTCGAACCTGGCATTACCGTGGTCGAGCAGCCGGTTGAAGACATGGGGCGCGCTGCGATGTCGCTGTTGCTGGAACGCCTGCGCATGCCGGAGCTGCCCGTGCGCAGGCTGGTGATGACGGGAAGGTGCGTGGTGAGAGGGTCGACGGCTGGGCGATAGTCCGGCACCGGCCTGCGGCAGCCGCCAGATGTTGGCGGGTCATGCGTTGTCTGCTACAAGCCAACTGTACGCAGATACAGTGGAGGATCGCCTTGTCAGAGCCCTATTCAGCACTGCTCCGCCTGAAGATTTCCCACCACGATCTTTCCAGATGGCTGGCAGCGCCCGTGCCTTCATCATCCCGTTGGTCCGACTGGCGAGGCATCTCCGGGCAGTGGCGCATGGAAAACGGTCAATACCTTGCCTCGTGCAGCGACGAGGCGTTGGACCACCTGCTCGCGGATTGCCAGGCGCTGTTGGCCCGCTACCCCGACAATCGCGCCGCATTGAAGGCTTTCCTTGCCTCTGCACAGGCCGGGAATATCCAGATTGCCGCCTATGACCGCACTGCTACGCACTTTGTCGCAGGATCGCTGACGTATTCGGAGAGCCTTTACGATCTCATCGCGTTTCTTGCCGTGGCACGAGGCGCCGCCGACTTCCTGAAGGGGGGCGACGAAGGCGTGGCACTGATCCACGACTATCTCTGGGCCGAGGAAGGTGAGCAGGAGACGGTTGCTGCGATTGGGCTGGCCGGCCCCGGGGAATCCGGATTCCTGTCATCCGCAGACCTGGATGCCGCCACCGAGCCCTTCGAAACATTGGTGGAGGCCATGCTGGAAGCCGAGGACGACCCGGAGTTTCGTCCGCGCAACCAGCTTGATCGGCTTTGACCTCTGCCGCGTGGCATCCATGAAAGCAACAGCCAGGGCCCCGAAATGAAAGGACATCACACTCCCAACGCGCGCCACCGCATGCCTCGGCTCCTCGCACTTGGCCTCTGTGCGCTGGCTGGGTCCGCCGTGGCCGGAACAACGCAGCCGGCACGAACCTGGCTTGTCAGCGGCACGGAACTCATCACCCTCCTGCAGGGGAAAGGCGATGACGGGTTCTGCGACGGTGAACAGTGCCGGAGCCTGTCCAGCGCTCGCGCCAGCGGCTATATCCTGGGCGTCGCCGATGCCAGCCGCGGACAGTGGTGCGGGCAGGGCCAGATCCTTCCGCATGAACTGGTCGACCATGTGTCTTCCCATCTCCGGCAACTGCCCCGCGAGCGATTGCAGCAGGATGCGTCGCCACTGGTTGTCGAAGGGCTGCGCACGGCGTTTCCCTGTGGTCGCGGCACACCACGTGGCAACAGTGCCGAGCCCGGCAATGACCAATGAAGCACGCCGCGCCCGCTTGGCGACGATGCGGACGTCCTACACCCTCGCGACACGGTGCATTCACGGCCACCGACATTCGCGCTCGCCACACTGCATGTTCCTTCCACAGCACGAGGTGCCCCATGGCTACCTGTGATGTCTGCGGCAACAACTACGACAAGAGCTTTACCCTGCAGCAGGGCGGGCGCAGCGGCACGTTCGATTCGTTCGAGTGCGCGATCCACGCATTCGCACCCCGCTGCGCACACTGCAAATGCGCGGTCATTGGGCATGGCGTTGAAGGAAATGGCCAGATCTTCTGCTGTGCACATTGCGCCGGTCATGCCGGCGTACAGGGGATAGCCGACCGGGCCTGAGCTGCCTTCAGCGCCCTCCTGCTTCCTGCCCAGAGACAAGCGAAGAAAGCCGCGCGATCCGGGCTGCACCCGAATCAGCCAGCAGCGCCAGTGCGCGCCGCTTCCGGGATGGCAGCCCCGCCACGACCTCCGGTGCCAGCACGACGTCGAACTCTCTAGCGTTGGCATCCAGCGCGGTGGCCAGAACGCACGAATCGGCCGTCATGCCACTCAGGCACAGGCGGCGCACGCCCAATTTGGCCAGCAGAATCGGCAAGGGACTGGCCAGGAACGCCGAGTGCTTGGGCTTGAGCACGAAGTAATGACCGGGCAAGGGCGAGAGAAGGCTGGCAATTCGTCCCGCCGGACCGCCGTCGCGCCGGCACTGTTCCACCTGCTGGCGGAAATCGCGCTTCCAATCCGAGAAATTGTCATTGGCGTAGATGACCGGCCACCCGCGTTCGTCGAAGTGATCCCTCAGGCGCCGGATCTGCCGGGCCGCCCGCTCTGCCGCGGGCGCCAGCTCCTGCGCGCCCGGGAAATCGAAACGGCTGAACATGTCGATGATCAGCAAGGCCGTCGACGGATCATCTGCCATGGTTCAATCTCCTGTCTGGGTATGCGGCGCCTCGACCGGCTTGGACTGCGGCGAATCTTTCTGGCGCAGGAAGATCGTCAGCACCACCAGAGACAGCACGGCCAGGAACTCGCTTTGCCAGTTCTGCATGGATTCGAACCAGAATGTGCTGCTGGCGAGGTGCTCCACAAAGCCTGGCGGCGGCAATCCCTTCAACTGCTGTTCGGCCTCCTCGGCGCGCCAGCTTCCCAATGCATGCAGCGTAAAGCTGAACAGGAACAACAGCCCGAACGCAATCGCCAGCGAATGACCGTAAAGAACCTTCCACAGGCCACAGCGCCTGACCGGCCAGGGCGTGCGGCCGGGTTCGATGCGATTCTGTTCCTGCGCGGGGTCCAGCGGCCGCGATTCGGCCGAACCGCGCTGGCGCAGGCTGACCGTCAGCAGAACGTACATCCCCATCTGCAGGAATTCGCTCTCCCAGTTCTCGAACGTAGCGCTGACGAAGTGCCCGGTAGCCAGGTAGTGCCAGAAATCGATCGGCATGCGTCCGTGCTCGACCAGTTCCTGGTTGTGCACGTGATGCCCCGCAACTGCCTGCCCCACAATGAACACCAACGTGAGCGCAAGCAGCACCAGCGAGAGACCGTTGCGTTTCCACATGCAAGACCTCGTTGAGGCTGCTCCAAAGACCGTCCATGAAGCTTGCGCCGACAAAGAGCCATGCCTCGTGATTGCTGCGCATCCGGAATGTGAGGCGGACTCAACGCTTCCCCGTCGGATCGGGATCAGGGCGCTCGTAGTCCTCCGGTACCGCCTTGGGGCCATCGCCGTCGTCGGGCATGTCGTGCTCCTTCCATCTGGCTCGATCATTGCGCCGTTTGTCCGGCGTGTGCGCCTTTGACTGATCGTCCACATCCGTCGTTGGATTGAAGGGCAGTTTGTCGTTCATGGGCAGCTCCTGCGGCGAGAGAGTGAAGCCTGCGCCGCGCCGGGTTAACGCCACGACGCTGCAGAATGAACGCCGCGCACACCGGGATGTCACTGCAGCCGGATGGCGGCCTTGCGATGCTGAAGGCCCGAGCTCCTGGAGCAGCACGATGCAGGCATTGACCTATCACGGCCGCAGGGATGTGCGCGTCGAGACTGTGCCCGACCCGGTACTGGCGGCGGATGACGATCTGATACTGCGGGTGACCGCCACCGCCATCTGCGGTTCAGACCTGCACCTCTACCGCGGCAAGATTCCTGATCTGCACGATGGCGATGTACTGGGCCACGAATTCATGGGCGTGGTGGAAGAGGTCGGCAGCGGCGTGACCCAGGTGAAGCCGGGCGATCGCGTGGTGATTCCCTTCGTGATCGCCTGTGGCGAGTGTTTCCACTGCAGGCTGGCCGAATATGCCGCATGCGAGACCACCAATCCTGGCAAGGGCGCGGCGCTGAACCAGAAAGGGCTGCTGCCTCCAGCTGCTTTGTTCGGATACAGCCATCTGTATGGCGGCGTAGCCGGTGGCCAAGCCGAATTCGTACGCGTGCCGAAGGCCAACGTGGGCCCGTTGCGCATTCCGGAAGGCGTGGCCGATGAGCAGGTGCTGTTCCTGTCTGACATTCTCCCGACCGGCTATCAGGCCGCGCTGAACGCGGGTGTGAAGCCCGGCTCGACGGTGGCCATCTTCGGCGCCGGTCCGGTTGGGCTGATGAGCGCGGCCTGTTGCCGACTGCTGGGAGCAGAGACCATCTTCATGGTCGACCACCTCCGTTACCGCCTGGACTATGCACGCCGTGCTTACGGCGTGACCCCCATCGACTTCAAGGAGATCGAAGACCCGGCCGATTACATCCTTGCCCAGACCAGTGGGCGGGGCGTAGACGCCTGCATCGAGGCCGTAGGCTTCGAGGCCGAGGGCAGTGCGCTGGAGTCAGCGTTGACCGCTGTAAAGCTGGAAGGCAGCAGTGGCGTGGCGATACGGCAATGCATCGCGGCAACGCGCCGTGGCGGCGTGGTCAGCATTCCAGGCGTCTATGCCGGCTTCATCCATGGTTTTCTGCTGGGTGATGCGTTCGACAAAGGACTGACATTCAAGATGGGCCAGACCCATGTGCAGGGGCTGATGCCGGAACTTCTCGACGCAATCATGGAAGGAAAGCTGGATCCGGGTGACATCATCTCGCACCGGATGCGCCTGGCCGACGCTGCGCAGGGCTACGCGATATTCGATGCCAAGGATGACGACTGCCGCAAGATCGTGCTGACACCCTGAGCATGCTGCCATGAGCGCGATTGCCGCCGGTGTCTACGCACTGTGGCTGGCTGCCGGCTGGCTGGACTTCCATTTTCACCGGCGGACCGACCTTCCACACACCTCCGCGATGCGCGAAAGCCTGTTGCATGGGGTGCAGTTGCTGCTGATCGGCAGCGGGGTGCTCGCATGGCTCCTGCTGGAAAACACGCTGTCGCTCGTCACGTTTCTGGCACTTCTGGTCCTCGCGCACGCAATCGCCGGCTACTTCGACACCGTCAGCGCGGACGGCAGGCGACGCATCAGCCCGGCAGAGCAGCATGCGCACAGCGTGCTCGATGCCGCGCCGTGGGTCCTGCTGGGCTGGGTGGGCTGGCAGGTCCACCCCCGGTGGTCGCTCGAAGTGAAGCCTGCAGCACCGGGCCTCTGGTGGCTGGTCCTGCTGCCGGCGCTGGGCGTGGTCGTGCTGCCATGGTTGTGGGAGCTGCGGCAGTGCCTGCGCGCACGGCGGCAGCGCCGGCAAGCGAGCGCGTGAGGATGATCGTGCAGAGAATTCATGCGCCGGCTACGCCTCCCAGACAGTGATGCGACCGCTTGCGGCCTACGTTCGACATGTCTCTTCATTTCAGGCCCCTTCATGCAGCATGTGACGTCGCCATCCCCGCTGGAGGGCCGCGCTCGCGAGGTAGTGGTCCAGCGGCCCGACCTGCCATTGCCCGGAAGCGGCCGCACGCTGCGGCGGTGGCAGGCGCTGGCGGCATGGGGGGCGGAAGACCTGTGCCTGGCCAAAGTGCTTGAGGCGCACTATGACGCCCAGGCGATCATCGCCGAACTGAACGCGCCCGAACTGGCTGAAGGCCAGCTACTGGCGGTCTGGGCCGCGGAAGGTCCAGCCAACACACTCCGCTTCGATGCCCACGGCCAGCTCCATGGTGACAAGCCCTGGTGTTCCGGCAGCGCGTGGGTGGATGCGGCATTGGTAACCGTCCGCAACGCGCAGGGCGTGTGGCTGTGCCAGGTCGCGGCGAAACACTGGCGCACGCTTGCAGATGAGCCCTGGCCGGCCGTTGGCATGGCCGGCGTTCCGTCCACCACGGTGCGGTTCGACGGCGCACCGATGGCGCTTCTGGGAACGCGCGATGAGTACCTGCAGCGACCGGGTTTCTGGCACGGCGGTGCGGGCATCGCGGCAGTCTGGTTCGGCGCGGCGGCCGCCTTGGCCGAGCGCATGCGGCCAGCCTGCAGCGAGGGGAATCGCGCGCGATTACTGGGTGAAGTGGACCTCGCCTTGGGCCCGGCGGCGGCGCTGCTTCGCGAAGTGGCGGCACGCATCGACGCCGCGCCGGAATCGGCGCATCGCGAAGAGGTCGTGCGCCTGCGCTGCGTGGTCGAGCGCGCGGCGACGCGTGTCCTGGATCTGGCGGGGCGCGCATTGGGCCCGGCGCCGATGTGCCTGGAGGATGCCCACGCCCGTCGCTGCGCGGACCTGACCGTGTTCCTTCGGCAGAACCACGCAGATCGCGATTGGGAATGGCTGGGCGGCCAGCGGGCGAGCCAGGAGGCGACATGGGCGCTGTAGCCAGGACACCCCTGCAGGGGGAAGGAACGCAGGAGCAGGCATGGCTGCGCTGCGATTGGCTGTGGCAGCGGCCGGCAACATCGGCCAATGCCCTCTGCGCCGGCCATGATCGCGTCGTGGTGGTCGCACCCCATCCAGACGACGAGATCCTCGGCTGTGGTGGACTGCTCCGTCACGCTGCGGAGCAGGGCATGGAGGTACGCGTCGTCGCCGTGACCGATGGCGAAGCGTGCTATCCGGACGAGCACTGGTGGACGCCAGAACGCCTGCGCACGGCGCGGCGCGCCGAGCTTGCCGCAGCGCTGGGCGAACTCGGTATCCGCCCTGGATCCGCGTTTCATCTCGGCATCGCCGACGGCGCGGTCAGTGCGCACGAACAGGGCCTGGAAGATTGGCTGCAGCAGCACCTCCAGGCGAGCGACCTGGTCCTGGCACCCTGGCGCTTTGATGGGCATCCCGATCATGAAGCCGCAGGGCGTGCTGCCTGCAGGGCGGTGCGGACAGTGGGCTGCCGACGCCTGGAGTACCCGGTGTGGGGCTGGCACTGGCTTGACCCCGCCTGCGCACATATGGCGTGGGAGGTTCCCAGGCTGATCGACATTTCAGCAGTGGCTGCCGCAAAACGAAACGCCATCGCGCACTTCCGGACCCAGACCGGCGAGGTGCCGGAACTGAACAGCCCGCCGGTGCTGCCCGCACATGTATTGACCCGATTCTTCCGGAACTACGAGGTATTCCTGGCATGAGCGCGCAACCGTACTTCGATGAACTGCATGAGCAGGAGGATCCCTTCGGCTATCGCAGCCGATGGTATGAAGAACGCAAGCGTGCGCTGCTGCTGGCCAGCCTGAGCCAGCGCCAGTTCATTCGGGGCTGGGAGCTAGGATGCTCCAACGGCGTGCTGACCGAGGCCTTGGCCGCCCGCTGCGAGCGCCTGCTGGCCACCGACATCAGCCCACGCGCAGCGTTCCGGGCCCGCCGCAACCTGGCCCACCTGCCGCATGTGCAGGCCCATTGCGCCAGCCATCCCGAGCAATGGCCGCCGGGCCGCTTCGACCTGATCGTCTGCGGGGAAATGGGCTACTACCTGGGTGCAGCAGCGCTACACGAGCTGCGCGCCGGCATCGATTCGGCCCTTCGCGACGACGGACTGCTGGTCGCCTGCCATTGGTTGCCTTCGTTCCATGGGCGCGCAAGTCGCACCGACGTCGTGCATCGGTGCCTTGGCCAAGGCCTGCACGAAGCCTTCCACTATCGTGATGCGGACTTCGTGCTGCAGGGCTGGACGCGCAGCGCGCTGTCGCTGGCCCGCAACGAGGGCCTGCGATGATCGGCATCCTGGTTCCGGCCCATGACGAGGCAGCCAGCGTGGAGCGCTGCCTGCAATCGATACGAAGGGCAGCCCTGCCTCCCGGGCTGCACGGCGAAGCAGTGCAGGTGGTGGTTGCACTGGACAGCTGCTCGGATGCCACCGCGTCCATCTGCCAGCAGCAGCGGGTCGATACGGTGCGCCTGGAAGCACGCTGCGTCGGCGTTGCCAGGGCAGCGGCCGCCGCTGCGCTGCTCGGACGCGGTGCGAGATGGCTGGCGAGCACCGATGCCGACAGCGAGGTACCTCCCGAATGGCTGGTTGCCCAGTTTGAGGGCCGGTGCGACGCCTTCTGCGGACTGGTGGACATAGCAACCACCTCCAGGACGGAGAAGCGCCTGCGACGCGCGTTCCAGAAACGGCAGCAGTGGGGCGACGATCATGGGCGCATCCACGGTGCCAATTTCGGCGTCTCCGCCCAGACCTATCTGGCGGCCGGGGGATTTGCTCCCCTGCGCTGTGGAGAGGATGTTGCACTGGTGAGGAGGCTGCAACGCCTCGGCGCTGCCGTAAGGTGGGCCGGCGCTCCCATCGTCATGACCAGTGCCCGCCTGGTGGGACGCGCGACCGGAGGGTTCTCGGCCTACCTGGCCGGAATGGAGGGTGCGCGCCCCGCCACGGCGGCAGATCGGCGGATGGCGGTACCTGGAAGCGCCTAGGAAACCACGCTGAATTGGGCATGATGTGATGTTTTCCCGGCTGGCGTTTACGGTTTCGCCACGATGCCCGTCCTAGAGTGAAGCGCTGGGAGAGCAGGAGTGGCACCATGCCGAATCGAGCCATCGCCTACGTCAGCGAGGCCGTCAGTGGATTCTCGCCGGAACGTCTGAAAGCGCTGATGGACGATGCCGCGCGCTTCAATCGGGGCGCAGGGGTGACCGGGGTGCTGCTGTTCGACGGCGAACGCTTCCTGCAGTACATGGAGGGCCCTGCCGATGGACTGGATGTGGCCTTCTCCCGTGTCGCCGGCGCCAGCAGTCACATCCACCTGATCGAACTTGCGCGGGGGCGTGTCGGCCAGCGGCGGCTGCCGTTCTGGCCCATGCGTTGCCTGTCCGTCACTGCAGATGAGCTGCGCGAGATCGCCTGTGCCGACTGGACCAGCTTCATCCAGCGGGCAGCGACCGGACAGGCCGATGCCACGGCGATGGACAAGCTGCTGCTGATTGTCGAGCCCTACGCAAAGGCCGCCTGAGCCGGAAACCTGTTACTGCAGTGTGCCGCAGGGGAGAGGATGGAGCGAGGCAGGTTGTGAACCGCCTCATTTGGCTCTACGGCAAGGGCAGCATCATGGAAGGGCAGGACACTTCCTGCGTCAGAAGGAATCAACGTGCCCCTCCGCGCAATCGCTTACGCAAGTGAGGCGATACCGGGGCTTTCCATGGACCATGTGGACGACCTCGCCAGGGCCGCTGCCCGCTTCAACTTCGAAGCAGGCGTGACGGGTGTGCTTCTTTACGATGGGCACCGCTTCCTCCAGTACATCGAGGGACCGGAAGACAGCATCAACGTGGTGTACAGCCGTATCCTCGGTGCCCGCAGCCATTGCGAACTGCTTGAGCTGGGCCGGGGCAGGGTGTCCGGCCGGTTCTTTCCCTATTGGTCGATGCGGCTGCTCTGGACCGACCCTGCCGACATCCGCAGCGTCGCTCGTGGCAACTGGAGCGGGCTCTCCCGTGGTGGTGCGCTGCGCCAGCTGGGCCAGGTGGTAGCCCCACACCTGGCATAATCCCGGCGTCTGCCGCTCAATGCGTGGCAGGGGGCGCGCAGGCGTCTCCCACGACCTGCTGGACGGCTTCCTGCAACTGGTCGATGTGGAACGGCTTGGCCACGAAGGTTGCGCGGCGGTGGCGCAGCGGCACCAGCTGGTCATAGACCGCAGACACGAACAGGTAGGGAATGCCGAGTTCCGCCAGTCGATCGGCCACCGGGAACACCACGCCATCGCGGAGCTCCACATCCAGAACCGCGCCATCGAAACGTTGCGTATCCAGCAGCCCCAGCGCATCGAACACGCTGTAGGCGTGGGTCACCCGGCCGCCGCCGTCTTCCAGCGCCTGTTCCATCAGTGCAGCCAGGTCGAGCTGGTCTTCAACCAGCAGCAGGTTGCACCTGCGCTGGTCCATTTCCGATTGCATGCGCGCATGCCTGTGTTGCCTTGGGAACTGCAGTGTGTGCTGTATTGCATCAACGGCGCGCGTGGGCCGTGTCAGCCCAGCGCGAAGCCGCCCCGCGCAGGTGCTCCATGCCGTCGATGCGGCGTGGAAGGCGGTGCGCCTTTTTTGACGGCGCGTTGGCGGCGGCCATGGATACTGCCGCCGTCCCCCAGCACTGGAGCCATGACCATGCCTCGATCCGCCACCGCCCCCACCGCCCCCTGCGCATTGCGCGTGGAGTGCATGTCCCTGGATTGCGGCGGCGCTGCGATCGTCGTGGAGCTGGATCGCACCCCCGAACGGGCATGGATGAAGTCGCTCAAGCGCGCCCTGCAGGAGGATGACGTGCTGGAGGGTGCCCAGGCCAAGTTCGATGGCCGCTTTGTCTACGTCGTGGGCGTGGAAGGGGGCGCGCACCGTGCGCAGCACCGGGTGATCCAGGCGTTGAAGGCGTCCGCAGGCGCGCGCGCACCCGCAGCAAGCCCCCGTCGCGACGCCGGCAGCGCTGTAGTGTCCGGCGCGATGCCCGCCTGAGTTCGCGGCAGGCGTTGCCACGCAACAGCGGATGTTATGACCGCATCAGCGCCAGGTGCAGCGCGCACGCCCGCCGGCTCACGCCGGCCGACGGGGTAGTGATTGCTGCCTCGCCACCATGGTCTCCGGAGGCATGTCGCCCCACTACCGGAGACCATGATGGCAAACCAGAACACCGTCCGCAGCGAGCGCCTGCTGAAATGGCTGCAGGATGCCTACGCCATGGAGCAGGAGGCGGAGACCATGATGAAGGCCATGGCTTCGCGCATCCAGAACTATCCCCATCTTGCCGCACGCATCGGCCAGCACGTGCTGGAGACGCAGCAGCAGGCCGCCTCCCTGCGCGAGTGCATTGAAGCGCTCGGCGGAAGCGTGCCCACCGCCAAGGGGCTGTTCGCGAGCATGACCGCAGCGATCCACGCCGCCGGCAACACCCTGATGGAGGACGAGGTCGTCAAGAGCATCGGCATCTCCTTTGGCTTCGAGAACACCGAGATCGCCACCTACCGGGCACTGGTGATCGCGGCCGAGCGGGCCGCCGCGCCGGATATCGCGGCCGTGTGCGGCCAGATCCTGCAGGAAGAGATCGCCATGGCGCGCTGGCTGGAAGAGCACCAGGACAGCCTGGTCGGCGCCTTCCTCAACCGTGACGAAACGCCTGGCGCCCAAGCCAAGCGTTGATCCCGGTCCCGCCTGCCATACACAGGAGACAGTCCCATGTTCTTTCACCACAAGAAGCTGATGTACACCGTGCGCGTGCGCGAATCCAACCCGCAGCTTGCCAGCCTCATGCTGGAACAGTTTGGCGGCCCCCAAGGCGAACTGGCGGCTGCAATGCGTTACTTCACCCAGGGACTCGGTGAATGCGATCCGGGCCGCAAGGACCTGCTGATGGACATTGCCACCGAAGAGATCAGCCACCTGGAGATCATCGGCACCATCATCGCCATGCTCAACCGCGGCCCGAAGGCCATCCAGTCCGAGGGTCTTGCCGAAGCCGAGGACATGCGGCTGCTGGGCCAGAACAGCACCAGCCATACCGAACAGATCCTGTATGGGGGCGGCCCGGCGCTGGTCAATTCCAGCGGGGTGCCGTGGACGGCGGCCTACGTCGATTCGATCGGGGAGCCCACCGCCGACCTGCGCTCGAACATCGCCGCCGAAGCCCGCGCCAAGCTGGTCTACGAACGACTGATCACGGTGACCGATGATCCAGGCATCAAGGACGCACTGCGCTTCCTGATGACGCGCGAAATCGCCCACCAGAAGTCCTTCGAAAAGGCATTGCACAGCATCCAGCCCAACTTCCCACCGGGCAAGCAGCCGGGTGACCCCGCCTTTACCGACCTGTACATGGACATGTCGCAGGGCGACGGCGCCGATGACCTGCTGGGCAGCTGGAACAGCGGCGAGCTGTGGGAGCGGGTCAGCGACCGCGAGGCCCAGGCCGCTGTGGACGGCGGTGACGGCAGCGCCACGGTGGGCCTGGACCCACGCGAGCAGGCGGCGGTGCAGGCCATGACCCTGCGAACGCTTTCCGATCCCGAAGCACGGCCGACAACCGGTGCCGAACTGGGCGCCGGGCCGGGCGCCGGTGCGCTCGACCTGCCGCCACGGGAGCCTTGACGCGGGACAGGCCGGGGCGGGCCTCCGCCCCACGTTTCGCGTAAAAAAAAGTGGGCGGACACGCTGTCCGCCCACATGGGGTGCAACCGGTCAGTCTCGATCAACGCTGCTGGCCACCGCGGTTGTTGTTGCCACCACGTTCCTGCTGCTGCTGCCGACCGCCCTGGTTGCCACCCTGGTTGCCGCCGCCATGGCTGTTCTGGCCGCCTTCGCGGCCGATGTCGGCCATGTGCTGGCGATCCTGGCTCACCGCTTCGCCGCCCTTGCGACCGGCTTCGCGCGCTTCTTCAGAGCTGAATTCATGGGCGTTGCCCGACTCATGCGCGGCGCGGCCGCCCTTGGCGGCGATCTCGCGCTGCTTGTCTTCGTCCATCGAAGCGAAGCCGCGGTTGCTGCTGCCCTGGTTCTGGTTCTGGTTGGCCATGGAAAGTCTCCTTGGAGTGAGCCGCCCGATTGGCGGCAGCGACCATCTTCCAGATCCGCCGCTAGACGGCGGTGGCACCACCGCCAACGTGATGTCATGCGCAGGCACGCGCTTCCTCATGCATTCTCCACGAAAGCGAATCCATCGGCGGAAGACACGGCATGCCGGTCGTGGAGCTCGAGCCGGGTGTCAACGCAGCGCGGCGTTGGCACGTACAGGTTCAACGCCGCCTCCACGCCGGTGTCACCGCGCGTTTGATCCGCACCGCTAAGGTAGAGCCATCTGCAACAACCCGGTGCTGTCATGCCTCTTCGTGCCATTGCATATGTAAGTGAAGCCACCCGAAACCTGACTGCAGAACGGCTGCAGCAGCTTGTCGCGGACGCGATGCTGTTCAACGAGTCGGTTGATGTGACCGGCGTCCTCCTGTTCGACGGCACGCGCTTCCTGCAATACCTCGAAGGTCCGGAGGCCGGCGTCAGTGCGGCGTACACCCGCATCCTGGCGGCCGGCAGCCACAACGGTCTGGTCGAACTCAACCGGGGCAGGGTGGGGCGGCGTCAGTTCCCGCACTGGCGCATGCACAGCGTGCGCGTGGATGAGCTGGCGCTGGGAAAGATCGCGATCTCCGACTGGACCGGCTTCGTGCGCAGCGCCTCCGCGCTCGCTCCTGGCACCAGTGCGCTTGATCGACTGCAATCGGTGGCGCAGGCGCCGCCAGGCGCCGGCGATGGCCGGTTGCTGGAGCCGGACGGACCGGTAGCACGATGAGCGCAGCCGGCGCCCCGGGCACGCCAGGACATGTACGGATCGGCTGCGCAGGCTGGTCGCTGTCGCGCGCGGCGCAGGCGGCGTTCGGCGCAGGCGACAGCGTACTGCAGCGCTATGCCACCCGCCTGCCGATGGTCGAGATCAATTCCTCGTTCTACCGCCCCCACCAGGCGGCGACCTACGCCCGGTGGGCGGCGAGCGTGCCCGCGGGTTTCCGCTTCGCGGTGAAACTGCCGCGCGTGATCAGCCATGAACGCCGGCTGCGCGACGCGATGCAGCCGCTGGCGCTGTTCCTTGATGGCGTGATCGCGCTGGGGGACAGGCTGGGGCCGCTGCTGCTCCAGCTGCCGCCCAGCCTGGCGTATGAGCCGGCAACCGTAAAGGCATTCCTGCACGGACTGCGCGCACGCACCTCGGTTGATGTCGCCTGCGAACCGCGCCATCCCAGCTGGTTCACTGCGGAGGTCGATACGCTGCTGAGCGACCATGGCATCGCACGGGTCGCGGCTGACCCGGCCCGGGTACCGGCAGCAGCTGTCCCGGGCGGTGACCGCACGTGGAGCTACTGGCGCTGGCACGGGCAGCCGCAGATCTATCGCAGCCCCTACAGCGAACAGGCGCTGGCGGGGCTGGCCCAGCACCTGCAGCGTGAAGCCGCTGCGCAGCGCCGCGCCTGGTGCGTACTGGACAACACCGCGCTGGGCCACGCGACCGGCAACGCCCTGCACCTGCAGGCACTGCTGCAGGAGAACGCGCATGCCTGAGGGCCCGTCCATTGTCCTGCTGCGCGAAGCCGCCAGCCACTTCAAGGGTCACGTCGTGCGCGGCGTCTCCGGCAACAGCCGCATCGACCTGTCACCTCTGCAAGGACGCAGGGTCAAGGCGGTTCGCAGCTGGGGCAAGCACTTCCTGCTGGAGTTCAGCCACCACACGCTGCGCATCCATCTGATGATGTTCGGCAGCTGGCGCATCGACGAACGGAAGCCAGCTCCTGCACGGGTGTCGCTGGCATTCGACAACGGGGAACTGAATTTCTACGCGTGTTCCGTCCGGCTGATCGACCAGCCGTTGGACGACGTCTACGACTGGCGGGCGGACGTGATGAACGACGCCTGGGATCCAAAACTGGCCCGGCGCAAGCTGAAGGCACTGCCGGACACCCTGGTCTGTGATGCGCTTCTGGACCAGACGATCTTCGCGGGCGTCGGCAATATCATCAAGAATGAGGTGCTGTTCCGCATCCGCGTGCATCCGGCCACGCGACTGGGCGACCTGCCACCGCGCAAGCTCACCGCCCTGATCAACCAGGCCCGTGCCTACAGCTTCGACTTCCTGGAATGGAAACGGCGCTTCGAATTGAAGAAGCACTGGCAGGTGCATACGCGAAAGGTGTGCCCGCTCTGCGGTGGCCCCATCAGCAAGCTGTACATGGGTACGACGCGGCGACGCACGTTCTTCTGCCCAAACGATCAGGTGCTCTACCCACCCTGAGGCCGCCTTCCATGGCGGCCGAGGGGCATGCGATTCGACTCAGGCGGCCTGCGCGGCCTTGGCATTGCCGCCGCCCTTGGCCAGCAGGGTCAGCTTCTCATCGGTCGCCTTTTCTTCCTCCAGCGTCTCCAGCAGCAACGGCAGGGCATCCTTGTAGCCCAGCTGCTTGGCCAGCGCGGCGATGGTGCCGTAGGAGGCTATTTCATAATGCTCGACCTTCTGCGCGCCACCGATCAGGGCAGCATCGCGCACCGGCCCCTTGTCGATGCTGTCGATCACCTCCTTGCCTTCCTCGACCAGGCCTTCCATCGCCGCGCACTTGATGCGCTTCAGGCGGATGCCGAGCACCTCGACCACCTGGTCGATGCGCTCGATCTGCCCCTGGGTTTCTTCCAGGTGCGTTTCGAACGCTGCGGCCAGATCCGGATTATCGGCCGCACGGGCCAGGCGCGGAAGCGCCTTGGTCAGCTGCTTCTCGGCGCTGTAGATGTCCGAGAGCTCGTGGATGAACAGATCTTCCGCCGTCTTGATAGCCATGCTGGGCTCCGCTGTGAATGGAGTGCTGAGAGTAGGTCCCGTCCGGTTGCGATCAGGCGGGGAAGGAGTGAAGGCGGCATGTGAATTCCCACGCGGACCCTGCGCGCTGCCTTCACGAAGCAGCGTCTTTCGCGCATCGGCAGGACGCCGTGCCGGCGGCCTTCGCCATGGCTTCACAGTGGCATCGCTCCGTGCCCATGGAATGGCCGGTACGGTCAGTTCACCCCCGATCACGCTGGAGACTCCCATGAGCGATGACAAGAACAACGCCGGCAGCCCGGACCGGGACCGCATCAACGTCAATGAGGATTACGAACTGCGGTACTGGACCACGACGCTGGGCGTGTCCGCCGACGAACTTCGCGCGGCCGTCGCGGCAGTCGGGCCCACGGCGGTTGCTGTCCGGAAGCACCTGGGCAAATAGCGCGGAGCTGGCCATGTCCCTGGTCGAGTATCGCCGCAAGCGTCGTTTTGACCAGACCAAGGAGCCCGAGCCGGGCAAGGCGCTGCCGAAAGGCCAGCGCGCCATTTTCGTGGTGCAGCTGCATCATGCCAGCCGCAGGCACTATGACTTCCGCCTGCAGGTTGGCGATGCGCTGAAGAGCTGGGCGGTGCCCAAAGGCCCCAGTTACGACCCGAAGGTCAAGCGCATGGCGGTGGAAGTGGAAGACCACCCGGTGGACTACGCGGTGTTCGAGGGTGATATTCCCAAGGGCCAGTACGGCGGCGGCCATGTCGCCCAGTTTGACCACGGTGTATGGGCCACGCAGGGCGATCCGGAAGCCCAGCTCGCCAAGGGCCATCTGCGCTTCGAGCTGTTCGGTACCAAGTTGAAAGGCGGCTGGCATCTGGTCCGGTCGGGAAAGCCCGCGCGCCAGCCACAGTGGCTGCTGTTCAAGGACGACGACGGATTTGCCAGCGATATCGAGGCAGACGATCTGCTGGGGGACGTCGCTGAAGCGCCACCGGAGGATCTGAAGCGTGCCGGCGCTGGCAAGGCCGCGAAGAAGCGGCTGACGGCGGTACCTGCCAGACGCGCCCGGCGAAAGAACTGGGCGAAGAAGGCCCTGGCGCTCAGCAAGGCGAAAAGGGCGGCAGCGCCGTCCGGGCCGTTTGAGCCGCAGTTGGCCAAGCTGGGCGAAGCGCCGCCCCAGGGCGGGCAGTGGGTGCATGAGATCAAATGGGACGGGTACCGCATCCTTGCTACGGTGGCTGAGGGCAGCGTGCAGCTGTGGTCACGGAACGCGCTGGAATGGACCGCCAAACTTCCCGAAATACGTGATGCGATCGCGGCCCTGGGCCTGACTTCGGCGGCACTGGACGGCGAGCTGATCGCCGGCGCCGGCACCAAGGAAGACTTCAACCTGCTGCAGGCCACGCTTTCCGGCGAGAAGCAAGGCGTCCTGACGTATGCGCTGTTCGATCTGCTGCATCTTGATGGCGTGGATGTCGCCGATGCGCCCCTGCTGGAGCGCAAGGCCCTGCTGCAATCGGTGCTGGAGGGGCAGGGCAGCCCATTGGCATTCAGTTCGCATGTACAGGGGGATGGCGACCAGGCCTACCGACTGGCCGGTGAGCGGCACTTCGAAGGCATCATCTCCAAGCGCGCCGATCGCAGCTACCACAGCGGCCGCAGCGAGGACTGGCGCAAGACGAAGCAGCTGGCCAGCGACGAGTTCGCGGTGGTGGGCTACACCGCACCCAAAGGCAGCCGCACCGGCTTTGGTTCGCTGCTGCTGGCCCGGCCAGACGCAACGCATGGCTGGCTCTACGCAGGGCGCGTCGGGTCCGGGTTCTCGGATGAACTGATTGGCGACATCAGCAAGCGCATCAAGGGCGGCGGCGGCCGCAAGCCAACCGCGTACGTGCCCACGCAGGACACCGATCTGCGCGCTGCGACCTGGTTCGAACCGCGTTTCGTGGTGGAGGTCTTCTACCGCGGAATCGGTGGGCAGCAACTGTTGCGCCAGGCGTCGCTGAAGGCGGTGCGGGCGGACAAGGATATCGCCGACCTCGCCGATTCCGATCGCGCCGGAGCGGCCCCCGCCGCAGCGCGGTCGCAAGCGCCCGCGCGGCGTGGGCGCCGGGTGGAAAGGGCGCCGGCAACGGATCGCGCGCCCCCCGTGCTGTCGTCCCCAGGCAAGATCCTGTTTCCCGGCGACGGCTACACCAAGCAGGACGTGTGGGATTACTACGCAGCAGTGATGGAGCACCTCCTGCCCGAGGTGGTGGATCGTCCGCTGTCGATCATCCGCTGCCCCAGTGGCACCGCAAAGCCCTGCTTCTTCCAGAAACACCATACGGCCGGGCTGGCGCTGGTCGATTCGGTACGGCTGAAGGAGGAAAGCGGCATCAACGCCCATTACCTGGTGGTGCGGGACGCAGCCAGCCTGCTGGAACTGGTGCAGTTCAACGCGTTGGAGTTCCACCCTTGGGGCAGCCACGCCGAGGCGCCCGACAGGGCCGACCGGGTGGTGTTCGATCTGGATCCCGGACCGGATGTGCCCTTTGCCGAAGTCAAGAAAGCGGCAACCGACATCCGGAAACTGCTGGCGCAGCTGGAGCTGGAATCGTTCCTGCGAGTCTCCGGCGGCAAGGGCCTGCACGTGGTCGTGCCGCTCAACCCAGGGTGCGATTGGGACCTGACCAAGCGTTTTGCGAAGGGTTTCGCCGATGCATTGGCACAGTCCGAACCGCAGCGGTTCCTGGCAACCGCCACCAAGAGCCTGCGCAACAAGCGGATCTTCGTCGACTATCTGCGCAATGGGCGCGGTGCAACGGCGGTCGCGTCCTATTCGTTGCGCGCCCGGCCGGGCGCACCGGTGGCACTGCCGATCGCCTGGGGTGATCTGGCGAAACTCAAGCGCGCCGACGCCTTCACGATCAAGGACGTGCCCGCAAAGCTCAGACGTCGCCGCAAGGACCCTTGGGCCGGCATCGCGGAAGTGAAGCAGAATCTCGCCCGATGGGCCCAGGCAGACCCGTAGGCCAGGCCCGTGCTGCGTACCGTCTGTCAGCCCGAACCCAACTGATTCGCAGAATACACAGGGCCGGAACATATCGTCGGCGCGGTTGGCCTATGCTTGCGGTACGGAATCTGGGGGGATTCGCTACAGGAGCAGCCAATGCCGATCAGGGCAGTCGCATACATAAGTGAAGCGGGCCCGGCCGTTGCGGGTGATCCTTTGGGCCTGCGCAGCGGGAAGCTGGACGACCTGGTCGATGATGCCTCCCGCTTCAACCGGAATGCCGGCGTTACCGGCGTACTGCTGTTCGATGGCGTCCGTTTCCTGCAGTACATGGAAGGACCCGAAGATGGCTTGAATGTGGCGTACTCGCGGGTACTCGGTGCTACAAGCCACACGGGACTGATCGAACTGCAGCGCGGCAGGGTAGGCAACCGGCGTCTCCCGTTCTGGCCGATGCGCTGGCTGCCGACGCAACCCGAGCAGTTGAAGAGTCTTGCCCGCGCAGACTGGTCAGGGTTCGCCCAGCGGACCGGTGACGATGCGCCAACCGAGACGGCGATGGATGTCCTGGCCAGGTTGGTGGAACCCTATGCCGTCGCGGCGTGATTGATCGGCCTAGCGGCCCCCATAGCGCGCCGCCCAGGGGATCTCGCCGCTGCACGAATCGAGGTGCCCGGTGCGCATCACGCAGTACAGGCGGGCATCCGGGTCCGCACTGGCAGCGATGTAGTCCAGCGCCTCGGCGAGCATGCGGATGAACTGCGGCTCGGGATAGAACGCCGCCCAGGTGGGCAGCATTTCCTCCAGTTGCGCGATCATCAGGTCGATTTCCAGGTGCGTGCTCACTGCCTGGCCCTCCATGCAGCCACGTTAGCAATCACGCTGCAAGCAGAGGGTCGCGGTTCGCACAGGCGACGCTGGCATCGTGTCCATGCGGCACTCACCCCGTCTTGATCCTCACCGCGGCAGTGCCACGCACGTGAGCATTTCCTGCACGGACACGCCACCGTCGTTTCACCCGGCAGGGCGTATCAGGGAAGGCTCTCCGATGAACCTGCAAGGATCCTTTTCATGGCCGACCCGTCCCCGCGCGCCAGCTTATGGTCAGCTGATTCCGATCCGCACGGCTTCCGCCCGCTCGCCGGGACCACGCGCGCGGACGTGCTGGTGGTCGGTGCAGGCATGACCGGCCTGTTGACCGCCGCCCGCTTGGCCGACAGTGGCCTGGATGTGGTGGTGGTGGATGCCGGCCCCATCGGCGGGCGCAACACGGTGATGTCAACCGGCAATCTTTACGCTCCCGTGTCCCGGATGGCAGACCTGATCGCGCGTTGGGGCGGTGACACGGCACGTCGTGTCGTTCAGTGGCGGCAACACGCGCTGCGTTCCATCGAAACACTGGTCCACCGCTACGATCTGCACTGTGGCTTCGAGCGCGTGGCCATGCAGTACGGCGTGCAGGAGCGTTCGCGCGAGGCCACGGCGCAGTTCGAACGCGAGCTGCAGGCCTACCAACGCGTTGGCCTGCATTGCGAGCACCGCCAATCCGGGCTGCCGTTCACCTTGGGCCACGCTTTCCGCGTTCCCGACCAGGCGCAGTTGCATCCGGCGGCGTTCTGCAGGGAACTGGCCCGTCATCTGGTGGGCCGCGTGCGCATCCACGACTGGACCCGGATCACCCGCATCGAGGCTTCAGCCGGAGTGGCGACGGCCCCTGGTGCCCGCATTCATGCCAGGCACTTTGTGCTGGCCACCCACTCGCCAGCAGGATTCAACCTGGTGCAGGCCGAAATGGAGGTGTACCGCGAATACGGCGTAGCGGTACCGGTGGCCAATCCGCCAGCGGCAGGCATTCACTGGATCGCCGACCGGCACCGCTCGCTGCGCGGGGTGCATGGCGCTGATGGCCGCGACTGGCTGGTGCTGGTCGGGGAGACACATCGCACTGGCGAAACCCCGGCGATGGATCCGGCCCAGCATCTGGTCGCCGACGCGCGTCGCAACTTCAGCGTGCAGGGCGAGCCGCTGTGCTGGTCCGCGCAGCAGTTCCGGGCCGCGGATCAGCTGCCCTACATCGGCAGCAGCGCGCACGACAATGTATGGGTCGCTACCGGCTATGGGCCGGACGGATTGACCTGGGCGGGCGTGGCCGCGCGCGCGATCACGGAGGGAATCACGGGAACGACCAGCGAGATCGAGCAGCTGCTCAGCCCCATGCGCTTTACTCCGCTGCGCTCGGCTGCAGGCTGGGCCCGCACCAACGCCACGGTTGCGCGGCACATGGTGGGCGATCGCCTTGGAACCGCGTCGTCGCGCGCTCCCAGCGAGCTGGGCCGCGGGTGCGGTGCGCTGCTGGACGTGGGCGGAGAGCGCACCGCGATCTACCGCGATGATGATGGCCAGCTGCACGCAATGTCGGCGCTGTGCCCGCACCTCAAGTGCGTCGTCCAATGGAATGGCCATGAACGCACATGGGACTGCCCGTGCCACGGCAGCCGCTTTTCCGCCACCGGGGCCCTGCTGGAGGGCCCCGCCAGGCAGGGCCTCACACCGGCGGCGCTGTAGGCCGCCGCCGCAGCGGTGACCTCAGGCTTCGGCGGTTGCATCCGCTTCGCAGGGCATGCAGCGCTCCTTCTTGGACTTGATGTCCGCCGCGGTCTTCGCCAGTGCCTCGTAGCGCTGGCGTATCTCTTCAAGATGGGCCGGCTCCATCGATTCCAGGTTCAGCAGCTCTTGGTTGGCGTCCTTGCTGACCCGGATCAGCTCGTCCAGCTTGATGTGCAGCGCAGCGGTGTCAGCGTTCTGGGTATGCTGGATCAGGAATACCATCAGGAACGTCACGATGGTGGTGCCCGTGTTGACCACCAGCTGCCAGGTGTCATTAAAGTGGAAGGCCGGCCCGCTGGCGGCCCAGGCGATGATCACCCCCAGTGCCGCGACGAACGCCCCAAGACTGCCGGACAACCGCGCCGTGGCCGCCGCGACGCGCGCAAAGCCGCGCCGGATCACTGCTCACCTCCGCCGGCCTCCTCATCCGTCCGGCGGTCTGGCAGTTTGACCCGCTCACCCAGACGCGCGGCCTGCTCGTCGGGCGTCGGGGCTGCGACGAAGGGCGAGATCGGGTCACTGGCCGGGAACGTCTCCTGCAACGCCTCGTCATGATTGCGATGGTTATGCAGCTTGGCCTGAAGCGGGCTGACCGGATCGGTGCGCTGTGCTTCCGGGTCCGGGTGGGGCAGGTCTTTCTGATCGCGTTGCATGGTGAATCTCCAGGTTGGGTCCCACTGCCGTAGTGGCGGGCCCAGCATAGGAGCCGCACTGTGAGCGGCTGCATCAAGGGTGCGGCAACGTGGCGTCAAGCCTTCAGCCAATGCAGGTTAACAATCAGCCGTATAGCGCGGTTGGCGTCGGCCACCTGGTGTTCCGACGCTGCACGCAATCAACATCCCCTCACTCCATTCACCCTGCAGCAGCGACAATAGCCGCCCGTGTGCGCATGCATGTATTCCACTCATTGGTAGCAGGATCGCGAAGATGTCCAACACCCCCTTTGGCGAGTCGTCATGCGCTGCCGCAGCCAGCGGCTGCATCGAGGTCCGCGGCGCACGCGAGCACAACCTGAAGAACGTCGACGTCTCCATTCCGCGCAATGCGCTGGTGGTGTTCTCCGGGGTATCGGGTTCGGGCAAATCCTCGCTGGCGTTCGGCACGGTCTTCGCCGAGGCCCAGCGGCGCTACTTTGAATCCGTCGCACCGTATGCGCGCCGCCTGATCGACCAAGCGGGCGTGCCCGACGTGGATGCCATCGACGGCCTGCCGCCGGCGGTGGCCCTGCAGCAGCAGCGCGGTGCCAGCAACGCACGTTCATCGGTGGGCAGCGTGACCACGCTGTCCAGCCTGGTACGCATGATGTATTCGCGTGCAGGCGCGTACCCGGCCCACCAGCCCATGCTGTACGCCGAGGACTTCTCGCCCAATACGCCGCAGGGGGCCTGCAGCACCTGCCATGGGTTGGGCCACGTCTACGAAGTGACCGAAGCGCTGATGGTGCCGGACCCGTCGCTGAGCATCCGCGAGCGCGCCATCGCCTCCTGGCCGCCGGCCTGGCATGGCCAGAACCTGCGCGACATCCTGGTCACCCTGGGCTACGACATCGACGTGCCGTGGAAGAAGCTGCCGAAGAAGGACCGGGAGTGGATCCTGTTCACCGAGGACACGCCGACCGTGCCCGTCTATGCCGGCTTCACGCCTGCCGAGACGCGTGCCGCACTCAAGCGCAAGCTGGAGCCCAGTTACATGGGCACCTACACCGGCGCCCGCCGCTACGTGCTGCACACCTTCGCCAACACCCAGAGCGCGCTGATGCGCAAGCGTGTCTCGCGCTACATGGAAGGCAAGCTGTGCCCCGCCTGCAAGGGCAAGCGACTGAAGCCCGAAGCGCTTTCGGTCACCTTCGCCGGCGTGGACATCGGCGAGTTCATGCGGCTGCCGCTGGATCAACTGGCCGGGCTGCTCGAGCCCATCGCGCAGGGCGACTTCAGTGCACACAGCCACGGCGCACGCACCCGCAGGAGTGCGACGCCCCGCGATCGCGCCAAGCGGGCAGCCACTGGCCGTGCGACCCACGAGGGCGCGCCCGATGTGCGGCTGACCTCGGCCCTGTCGGAGGAGAAACGCCTGGCCGCGCAGCGACTGGCGGGTGGGGTCATGGCGCGGGTACGGCAGCTGCGCGAGCTGGGCCTGGGGTATCTCTCGCTGGATCGCGCCACGCCCACGCTGTCGGCCGGCGAACTGCAGCGCCTGCGGCTGGCCACACAGCTCAGCTCGTTGTTGTTTGGTGTGCTGTACGTGCTCGATGAGCCCTCGGCCGGCCTGCATCCGGCCGACAGCCAGGCGCTGTACGACGCGCTGGACCGGCTGCGCGATGGCGGCAACTCGGTGTTCGTCGTTGAACACGATCTGGAACTGATGCGACGTGCACAGTGGCTGGTGGACGTGGGACCGCAAGCGGGCGAGCACGGCGGGCGCGTTCTCTACAGTGGCGAGCCCGACGGCCTGCGCCGCATCGAGGACTCGCGCACCGCGCGGTACCTGTTCGACCAGGTGCCTGCGCCTGCCAGCCGGGAGCGCAGCGCCGACCGCTGGCTGGAGCTGAAGGGCATCCACCGCCACAACCTGCAGGGCGTGGACGCGCAGCTGCCGCTGGGAGTGCTGACCGCAGTGACCGGCATTTCCGGATCGGGCAAGTCCAGCCTGATGGCGCAGGCGCTGCCCGAGCTGATGCTGCTGCACCTGGGGCACGAGCCCGTGGACGACAGCGCCGACAGCACGCCCGAGGACGGGCCAACCGTGATCGAAGCGACGCGGGGCCGACTTGCCGGAGCCGTGGACGCCATCCAGCGCGTGGTGCAGGTGGACCAGAAACCGATCGGCCGCACGCCACGCTCCAACCTGGCCACCTATACCGGCCTGTTCGATCACGTGCGCAAGCTGTTCGCTGCGACCCCCGACGCGCGACGCCGCCGCTTTGACGCCGGCCGCTTTTCGTTCAACGTGGCCAAGGGCCGGTGCGAGACCTGCGAAGGCGAGGGTTTCGTAAGCGTCGAACTGCTGTTCATGCCCAGTGTCTATGCGCCATGCCCCGCCTGCCATGGCGCCCGCTACAACGAGGCCACGCTGAAGGTGTTGTGGAACGGCCGCAACATTGCCGAAGTCCTGCAGATGACGGTCGACCAGGCACAGACATTTTTCGCCGGTGAGGAAGCCATCGCGCGGCCGCTGCAGCTGCTGCACGAGATCGGCCTGGGCTATCTCAGGCTCGGCCAGCCGGCCACGGAGCTTTCAGGGGGCGAGGCGCAGCGCATCAAGCTGGCGACCGAGCTGCAGCGCAGCCAACGCGGCCGCACGCTCTACGTACTGGACGAACCCACCACCGGCCTGCATGCATTGGACGCAGACAGGCTGCTGGTGCAGTTGCAGCGGCTGGTGGACACGGGAAACACCGTGGTGATGATCGAGCACGACATGCGGTCTGTCGCACAGGCCGACTGGGTGATTGACGTCGGCCCGGGCGCAGGCGGCGCAGGTGGAACCATCGTGGCGAAGGGTACGCCACGCCAGGTGGCCCGCGCCAAGGGCAGCAGGACGGCGCCGTTCCTCGCCAGGGAACTGGCGCTGTAGCGACGTCATCCCCGGCTATCGCACTCCACCACGCCGGGCATCTGCAAGCCGTTCGCCGATCAGGCGCCGCTCACATAGCGCGGCGCCGGCTGCGCACGCGAAAGGCCCGGTGCCATTGCCTTGCGTGCCTGCTCGAAGGCGTCCCACTCAGCGATGTCCGGAAGCGCGGGAATGGTCACAAGTTCACCCTGCGCCAGCCCGGCCAGGGACGCGTCCACCATGTCTTCGGCGCTCATCACGATGCCCTGTGGCAGGTGCTCCACCGGCAGGCCGGAAAGGTGCCAGAAGTCGGTTGCGGTGGCGCCCGGCAGGACGACCTGGACACGCACGCCCTTGTCGGCCAGCTCATGGTGGAGCGACTGCGAGAACGCCAGCACGAACGCCTTGCTTCCCGCGTAGACCCCGTTGAGCAGCTCCGGTGCCAGCGCGACGATGGAGGCGATGTTGATGATCGTGCCCCGGCCACGTGCCACAAACACCGGCGCTGCAGCATAGGCCAGGCGCATCGCGGCGTTCACGTTGAGCGTGATCATGCGCTCCATCTCGCCGATATCCGACTGCAGCAGGGGCGCCGTAGCGCCGATACCGGCATTGTTGACCAGCACCTGGATATCCGCTCGGCCTTGAATGACCTTTTCAACTTCGGCACGCCCGTCGGAGGTGGTCAGGTCCGCGGCGACGATGTCCACCGTGCGGCCGGTGCTGCGGGCCAGCGCTTCGGCCAGTTGGCGCAGGCGGTCGGCGCGTCGCGCGACCAGGATCAGGTCATGGCCGGCGTGGGCCAGGCGATCAGCATAGATCGCCCCGATGCCGGACGATGCGCCAGTGATGAGTGCGGTGCCGTGATGGGTAGGGTCGTTCACAGAGGTCAGTCCGAACCGGCGAACGTCGCCGGGGTCAGGGGAAATCTAGGCCGGCTTGTACGTGTCGTAAATGTCGTATATACCTCGTTTACGGCCACCCCTGAAAAACCGTCATGCTCAGTGTTGGATTTGTCCTGCCCGCCGGATTCCAGACCATGGCGATCGCCGCGGCGTCCGCCTTCGAACTGGCCAATGCCACCGAAGGCGCGCGCCTTTACGATCTGCACATGCTGTCCGAACAGGGCGGGCTGGTGCCCAGCTCGCTTGGCATGGCCATGCAGACAGCGCCGCTTGCGCAGCAGCCGCTGGATACCATGATCGTGGCCGGCCTGCTGGAGCCAGCCCCGTCCAGCGGCGCGCTGATCGATCCGATCCGTCACGCGGCCGCACGCACGCGCAGGACCGCGTCGGTGTGCACCGGCGCGTTCCTTCTCGGCGAAGCGGGGTTGCTGGACGGGCGCCGCGCCACTACGCACTGGTTCCACGCACGTGCGCTCAGGCAGCGCTTTCCCGCCGCGCAGGTGGAGGAAGACCGCATCTTCATCACCGATGGCCCGATCTGGACCTCCGCCGGCATGAGCGCGGGGCTGGACCTGGCGCTTGGCATGATCGAGCAGGACTTCGGTGCGGATCTGTGCAGGGCGGTGGCCCGGAAGCTGGTGATCTACCATCGGCGCGGAGGCGGGCAGTCCCAGCATTCGGTGCTGCTCGAGCTGGATGCCCGGTCTGATCGCATCCAGAACGCGCTGACCTTTGCACGCCGCAATCTGCGCGCCACCTTGTCGGTTGAAGAACTGGCGCAGGCCGCGCATCTGAGCACCCGCCAGTTCAGTCGCGCGTTCCGCGAGGAAACCGGGCAATCCCCCGCCAAGGCAGTGGAGGGCCTGCGGGTGGAGGCCGCTCGCGTGTTGATCGAGCAGAGCCGCTACACGATGGATGAAGTGGCGACTGAAACGGGCTTCGGTGATACCGAACGCATGCGACGTGCCTTCCTGCGCGCCTTCGGCCAGCCGCCGCAATCGCTGCGGCGCAACGCACGGGGCGGGGCGGACTGAGTGTTCATGGCTGGATTCATGGGATGATGCACCACTGCGCCCGACTGCCACTACATGCACACACTGACCGATCCCCACCTGCTGAATGACATCGCTGAGATCGGCCGTATTGAAGCAGTGCCGCGCATCCTTGAAACTGTCGCCCATATCACAGGCTCAAGATTCACCGCGATTGCCAGGGTGACAGAAACCACGTGGACCGCCTGCGCCACCCTGGACACCTTGGGGTTCGGGCTCGTTCCGGGCGGGCAGCTGGTCCTCGAAACCACCCTATGTGACGAGATCAGGCAGTCATCGACCTCCGTGGTGTTCGCGCACGCCAGTGCACATCCGCTGTATTCCAAACACCATACGCCCAGGATCTATGGGCTGGAGAGTTACGCCTCCGTGCCGATCCATCGGCCGGATGGCAGTTTCTTCGGCACCCTGTGTGCCATTGATTCGTCGCCGGGCAACTTCGATGAGGCGCATGTCCAACGATCCATGGAGCTGCTTGCCGACCTCGTTGGCAACTACCTCGACAAAGAGGATCAGCTGCTGGAGGCAGAGACAGCCCTTTCAACGGCACAGCGTGTTTCCGATCTGCGCGATCAGTTCATCGCGGTGCTGGGCCATGACCTCCGCAGCCCGCTGCAGGCCATCAGCGTGGCCGCCGATTCACTGGAACTTGAGGCAACATCCGAGCGCCAGCAGCGGATGCTCGCGCACATCGCCGCCAGCGTCACCCGGATGGATGGCCTCATCGGTGATGTGCTTGATTTCGCCAGGGGGCGGCTGGGAGGAGGCATTCCGGTCTCGCTCCAGGAAAGCCACACCTTGCAGGCGGCGCTTGAACAGGTTGCAGAAGAAGTGGCGATCGCTACCGGTCGGCAGGACATCAACGTCCAGATGCGGATCGAAGGTGGCGTGGTCTGCGACACCGGCAGGCTGTCGCAGCTGCTGGCCAACCTGCTGACCAACGCAGCCCAGCACGGCGAGCGCTCCGCCCCAGTCACGCTGAGGGTTCAGGCCGCATCCCATCGCCTCACGCTGGATGTGCATAACGCCGGCTGCATTGCGCCTGAGCGGCTAGGGACGATTTTCAGCCCGTTTTCGCGTGAGCAGGGCGAGCTGCCCAGGCCAGGGCTTGGCCTGGGCATCTACATTGCATCGGAAATTGCCAAGTCCCACGGCGGAACACTGGACGTGCAGTCGAGTGAGAGCGACGGCACCGTGTTCACATTCCAGATGCCGACCGCGGCGCGTCCATGAAGGTGGGCGCCAGGCAACAGAAGGGCTCCGGCACCGCGCCGGAGCCCTGGCCACTCACTTTTCCTGCAGGAACGTCAGCAGGTCCTGGTTGACCTTGTCCTTGTGGGTGTCGGTCAGGCCATGCGGCGCACCCGGGTAGACAATCAGCCTGGCGCCCTTGATCAGTTTCGCTGACTGGCGGCCAGAGATATCGATCGGCACGATCTGGTCGTCGTCACCGTGGATCACCAGGGTGGGGAAATCGAACTTCTTCAGGTCGGCGCGGAAATCGGTGGCCGAGAACGCGGCGATCGAATCGTAGGTGTTCTTGTGGCCGCCCTGCATGCCCTGCGCCCACCACGCATCGATCAGCCCCTGCGACACCTTCGCACCGGGGCGGTTGAAGCCATAGAACGGGCCCGACGGAATGTCCCGATACAGCTGCGCGCGGTTATCCATCTGCGCCTTGCGGATGCCATCGAACACTTCGATCGGCAGGCCGTTGGGGTTGTCGGCGGTCTTCAGCATGAACGGCGGCACCGAGCTGATCAGCACGGCCTTCTTGACCCGGCCGGTGCCATGCCGGCCGATGTAGCGCGCCACTTCGCCACCACCGGTGGAGAAGCCCACCAGGGTCACATCGTGCAGGTCCAGTGTGTTGATCACCGTGGCCAGGTCATCGGCGTAGTGATCCATGTCGTTGCCGTCCCACGGCTGGCTGGAGCGCCCGTGACCGCGACGGTCATGCGCGATGACGCGGTAGCCGTGGTTGGCCAGGAAGATCATCTGCGACTCCCAGCTGTCCGAATTCAACGGCCAGCCATGGCTGAAGGTCACGACCGGGCCGTCCTTCGGGCCCCAGTCCTTGTAGTACAGCTGCACGCCGTCGGCGGTGGTGATGTAGCTGGCAGTGCGCGCGATGGCGGTGACCGGAGCCGGCTTGGCCGGTTCGGCGGCCTGCGCGGACAGGCCGGCCTGGACCGAGAGGGCGAGGGCGGCAACGGCCAGGGTACGGGCGAAGGTGTTCATGCGGAAACTCTCATGGGTGGGTGGTGAGACGTACTTTGCGCCTGCAATCAGGCGTCCGGGTGATGAAGTGTCCGGATTTCTTGATAGATCGTCTTGCATGGATGTGCGCACACCAATCGCTCGCGATCGCCTGTTGACAGAGTAGAACGATCGTTCTACCTTGCAGCCATGAGCAAGCTCACCACCGACACCCAACAGAAGATCCTGGCCACGGCCGAGGCCCTGATCTACCAGAACGGGATCCACGCCACCGGCATGGACCTGCTGGTGAAGACCTCGGGCGTGGCGCGGAAGAGCATCTACCGCCACTTCGAGAACAAGGACGACGTGGCCGCCGCTGCATTGAAGGCGCGCGACGTGCGCTGGCTCGCCTGGTTCCGGCATGAGTGCGAGAAGGCGGACAGCCCGGAAGCACGCATCCTCGGCATGTTCACCGTGCTCAAGAACTGGTTCCAGTCCGAGGGCTATCGCGGTTGCGCCTTCATCAATACCGCAGGGGAGGTCGGCGACCCTGCCGATCCGATCCGGGAAATCGCGCGGAATCACAAGCAGAAGCTGCTCGATTACACGCGGGAACTTACCGAACAACTGGATGTGGAGCAGCCGGCGGACCTGGCCCGTCAGCTGCTGATCCTGATGGAAGGCGCCATCACCCTGTCGCGTGTGATGGGTGATTACGGCGCCGCAGACACCGCGAAGGACGTTGCGAAGCTGTTGTTGGAACAGGCCAAGCGTTAGCGCCTGGGTACGCCAGATCCTTTGAAGCAACCCGTATATCCATTTCGATTGGAGGTCTCCCCGTGTCCGCAGAACAGCCCCGTCCGCCGCTTCCTCCGTTCACCCTTGAATCGGCCATGCAGAAGGTGCGTCTTGCCGAGGATGGCTGGAATTCCCGCGATGCCGACAAGGTGTCGCTTGCCTATTCGCTCGACACCCAGTGGCGTAACCGTGCCGAATTCACCAACGGCCGGGAGGAAGCCCGGCAGTTCCTGGCACGCAAATGGAACAAGGAACTCGAGTACCGCCTGATCAAGGAGCTCTGGGCTTTTACCGAAAACCGCATTGCTGTCCGCTACGCGTACGAATGGCGCGACGACTCCGGCAACTGGTTCCGTTCCTATGGCAACGAAAACTGGGAATTCGGCGCCGATGGCCTAATGCAGCGCCGCTTCTCGTGCATCAACGACCTGCCGATCAAGGAGAGCGACCGCAGGTTCCATTGGCCGCTGGGGCGTCGCCCGGATGATCACCCGGGGTTGTCGGAGCTGGGCATGTGATTCCCGCTGAGGCGCCTTCCGAAGCGTGCTCAGGTACGATGGGGCGGCCGGCATCTGCGCCGGCCGGGGCAGGGGTGCAATGGACATGCAGGCAGGGGGCGGCGTCGATCCGCCGGCAACGACCGATTCGCAGGAACTGACATTCCACTGGCTCTACCAGCGGGTGCAGGGGCTGGTTGAGCACAGCATCTACCCGAAAGCGGGCAGGGTGGAGACGTGGGCGTTCCGGGTGGGCGCACTGGCGGCCGCCATCGGCATTCTCGGTAGCCAGCTGCCTGATCGATGGCTTCCGCTTGCGGCTGCACTGGTTTTGGTCAGGGTCTGCCTGGCGGTGGAAATCGGAGGTTTTGTCATCGGCGGGTTTCTCGCAGCCCGCCGCGGACTCCGGCAGTTCGTACAGCCACGGCTGTCGCACGCGCAGGAAATGGATGGCGAATTTACACAGTGGCAAGCGGTGATCGCCGAGCTTCGGAAGTTTCCCAGAGTCGAGCGTGAGCGCCGCCTCAAGTATGTCAGCCACTTGCGATCCAGCATGATCGAGCGCATGGGATTAATGTACGGAGGGCTGCAGCGCCTTGGGCCATTCCCACTCTTGATTGCCCTCTATCTGCAGTTCCGCCAATGGAGATGGGGTGACTGGAGCAGCGCCTTTGATGTTGGCGCGCTGGGGGCTTTCATCATCTACGCCCTCGTACTGCTATACCTCACAGGATGGCTATTGATCGGGCTGCGTTCGCGCCTGGATACCTACGTCGCCCTGCTTGAAGGCTCCATCCACGAACCCGAGTCCGCGCCGCCAGCGCCGATGTAGAGTCGAGCCATGCTCGACTACTGCATACCGCACCGTGCCCCATCAGGCACCTCTCCAGCAAGAGCTCGGCGTGCCCGATCCATCAGAACTGGCTCCGGCAAACCTATTCATATTTGCTACCGTGCGTCGAGGGCATAGGCGAGGAGCACGCAATGTTCGTTAGGGCGGCGATGTCTTTCAGCAGCTCCTCGGGTCCGCCGACGGGAGAAGATCTGGCGTTACGGCGCGAAAATAGGTCGAGCTAGTGGGCGACGCAGCTCGCTTCAATCGATACGCCGGCGTCAAGGGCAACTGGAACGACTCTTGCCCCCAGATGTATACCCATGAAAAACGACGCCGTCGCTCCCAATCCTGTAGACGCCGTCGTGATCGGCGGAAGTTACGCTGGCATGTTCGCCGCGCTTCAGCTTGCTCGGGCCTGTCGATCAGTGGCGATCATCGATCATGGCAATCCGCGCAATCGAACCGCCAGCCGAGCACACGGCTGCCTCGGCTGGGATGGCTGCGTCCCCGCCGATCTTCTTAGGACCGCTCGGCATCAACTTGGAGCCTACAGCCACGTGCGCTGGATCACAGACGAGGCCGTGGGTGCGCAGGGCTCGATCTGCACCGGGTTCAACGTCAGCTGTGCGCCAGGCAAGACAGTGTCAGCGGATCGACTGGTCTTGGCGTACGGCGTCACAGATGAGCTCCCGGATGTCCCAGGCTTAGAAGATCGGTGGGGCAAAAGCGTCCTCCATTGCCCCTACTGTCATGGCTACGAGATCTGCGGAGGGTCGCTTGGGCTTCTGGTCGCCGCGGACGACGATGCATTGGCGCATGCCAAGGCACTGCAGCAATGGGGGGAAATCATGATCTTCCACCGGGGGGATCGGACGGAGGAGGCGTTGAACGCTCTGGAGAATCAGCTTAACGGCATTGACGCGGCCTTGGAGCGAACACCGTTGGTCGGCGTTTCTGAAGAAGCCACGGCGGACCTCGCCGACGGGCGCCGGCTAAAGCTACGGGCCCTCTTTTTACACCCCGAAACGAAACTAAGCTCCCCGATCGCACACCAACTGGGGTGTGAAACCGAATCTGTGGGCTGCATTTCAACCGACTCGGCGAAGCAGACCACCGTGGAAGGGGTGTTCGCCTGCGGGGATGCAGCCCGGTTCGCAGGCAACATCGCCCTGGCCATCGGAGAAGGCGCGCTCGCTGGCGTGGCGGCGCATCGCTCGTTGTTGGGGTTGCTTGACTAAGCAAGCACGGGCGTTCGCCATGCCTTCACGGTGGCGTCGCCTTGCTGCCATGGGCGCCTCGGTAGGGTGGAGGTCCATTCCCTGACGGAGATCACCATGGCAGAGCTCAAAGAGAACCTGTTGGATTGGCTGCGCGACGCACACGCGATGGAGCAGCAGGCGGAAACCATGCTCAAGGGCCAAGCGTCCCGGATCGAGCACTACCCGGTGCTGAAGGCTCGCATTGAAGAACACATCCAAGAGACCATCGGCCAGCGCGAACTGCTGGAAGGCTGCATCAAGCGGCTGGGCGGTTCCCCGTCGGCCCTTAAGGATGTGATGGGCAAGATGGCCGCCTTCGGTCAGGCCGTCGGCGGCATGACTGCTTCTGATGAGATCGTCAAAGGCGCCATGGCCGGCTACGTCTTCGAGCACTTCGAAATCGCGTCCTACACGGCGCTTATCGCTGCTGCCAAGACCGCCGGTGATGCGGAAACCGTGAGGGTCTGTGAAGAGATTCTGGTTCAGGAAGAGGCCATGGCCGACTGGCTGGCGGCCCATCTGCCAGAGGTCACCGAAGAATTCATGGTCCGCGATGCCACCCCTGGCGTTGAAGCAAAGAAGTGAGCCATTGAGTCCCGTCGGCTGGGTTCACGCCCGGCCGACGGGGCCGGGCCTGCAACGAAAGGCCCTTGGATGGGAGGCGGCTGGCATGCCCAGGCCCATCTGGAGCGGATCCCTCTCGTTTGGTCTGCTCAATGTCCCAGTTTCATTGATGTCCGGCGAGCGACGCATGGACCTCAGTTTCCGAATGCTGGACGCTCGCAACAAGAAGCCCATCCGATACGAGCGCGTCAATGCTGAGACCGGCGAAGAGGTGCCGTGGAAGGACATCGTCAAAGCGTTCGAATATGACAAGGGCAGTTACGTCGTCATAGAGAAGGAAGACATCGCTGCAGCCGCGGCCGAGACGCACGGATCCATCGACGTAGAGCGTTTGTCGACGCCGAGAGCATTGGCCTGCGGCTCTTCGAAAAGCCCTACATCCTGGTGCCCGGCAAGAAGGCCGAAAAAGGTTATGTGCTTCTGCGAGACACCCTAAAGGAAACGGGCAAGGTTGGCATCGCCAGGGTAGTCATCCGCACCCGCGAATACATCTGTGCGGTGATGCCTGAGGACGATGCGCTGGTGATGATTCTGCTGCGCTTTCCGCAGGAGCTGGTGGGGCGCCCATGGATTCCTCTTCGCTTGTTCTTTGGCTCACGATAGCCGTCCGCTGAGACCGAGTCCGTCAACGGCGCGGGTCGACTACGTCAACGCTGTCTCCTGGGCCACTTCCTTCCCCTGTTCTTGTTCTGCTTTTCGAGCGCGGTTTAGGAATCGGACGATGCGCTGGTGGTAGTCGCGACGATGGCTGGGTCGGCCTGTGGCTGCCAACGAATGGTTGCCTCCCGGGTATACGACCATCTGCACCGGTTGCCTCGATCGACATGCCAGGCCAGCCATGAGCTCTTCACACTGCCCCGTGGGGCAACGCTGATCTTCCGCTCCGTTGAGCAACAGTACTGGCCCTCTGGCGGACGACACATGGGACAGAGGAGAAAGACTGCGGTAGCGGTCAGGGCACGCGTCCGGTTGGCCATCCATCGCATACGGGGTGACGTAGTAGCCCGAATCTGAGGTGCCGGCATGTGACTGCATGTTGGCTACGGGCGCGCTGACCACGGCCGCAGAGAAGGTGTCGCTGTGGCATATTGCCCAAGCGCTGAGAAAACCTCCGTAGGATTTCCCTGCACAGGCCACCGTTTCGCCAGCGATCCCCTCCAGGCGCAGTTGCTCAACGATGGATTCGACTTGAGGGAGGTCCAGTTCACCCCACCGACCGATCAGGCGCTTCTCGAAGTCCTTGCCGTATCCGTTTGAACCGACCGGATTGGGCGCCACCACGGTCCAGCCTTCCGCCACTGCCTGATAAACGTAGACGTGCGCAGCGAAGTCCATAAGTGCAACGCTGTGGGGGCCGCCATGGAAATCTACCAAGAGGGGTAACGGGCCCTTCTGCTGCTTTGTAGGCTGTAGAATCCAGGCGTCCACGGACTCCGCCGACCCGTTCCCACTCGGCACCTCAAAGGAGCGCCGGGTGCAGGACACCGGCAGGGTTGCGCTTAACTCCGTATTGAGCGAAGTCAGGCGGCGACGTTCTGCTTCCGGTGCCCACGCTGAGAGGTAGAGTTCGTCCAGCTGTGTGTAACCAGATCCACCGAGCACCAACGATTCACCGCATGGATGCATCGTTGAAACCTGGTCCTGATGCCCCGGAAGCAAATAGTGTTCTCCGGATTCGAGAGCGACAACGGCCACTTCAAAGCAGCCTCGATGCGTGATCACGGCGGCAATTGATCGGCCATCGGGAGCCCACGCAATCTGCATGCCTTCCAAAGTGAAGGGCAGGACGGGGCCAACCACGCCTTCCTCGTGGGACCAGATGTAGAGAAACGTCGCTGAGTCGCCTTCCCGCTTGTTGCCGGCAAATGCAAGGCGCGACCCATCCGGTGACCAGCACGCGCTGGCCACAGTCGCAAAGTCCCCGGTGATCTGCCCATGGTTCGATTCTGGCCCAACCAGCCACAGGTTCACGCGATGACGAAGGCAACCAGAAGATGTTCGTGCATAGGCCAACGTTCGTCCGTCTGGCGACCAAGATCCCGACCGCACGTCGTAATCTCCTGCGGTCAGGGGAAGCGGCCTCGTGCAGCCTTGTGCGTCCAAGCAGAACAAATGGGTTCGGGTGCCGACTGTATACCCCGTTCCATCCAGCTTGCAGGGCAAGTGGTTGATTACCAGTGGGCGCTGAGCATGCGCGACATCATCGTCGGGGTCCTCGGCATGGGGAAGGGAGACCAAGGCAAGGAGGCGACGGCCGTCGGGGTGCCATTGCAGGAGACTGGATACATTCAACTCGGACACACCCGCCAGCGCTTGAGCCTCCCCGCCAGTGGTGCCAATCAAATGGGGTTCTGGGCGACCGGCGGAGCCGCGGCTGGATAGGAAGGCGATTGATTGACCGTCGGGGCTTAGCTGCGGGGAGCTGACACCCCCCTGGGACGCCAGCAACACCGGGGCGACTGAACCGGCAGAGGGGGTAAACCAGAGCGAGGACCGATAGTCGTCTGTCCCAGCGTCAGGCGCAGACACTACGTAGGCAAGGCCCGCATTTCGGTGGTGCGAAGACAAAGAAAGCACCTTTCGGTGCTTGAAGAGACTATCAATCGAGAAGTTCATGGCACCCTCCACCAGATTGGGAAAGGGCGGGTCAGTCGACCCGCCCCCGGCGTAACTCAGCGCTGATTGCGCTCGTCGCGCTGTTCCTGCTGGTTCTGCTCATTGCGCTCGTTGCGCTGTTCCTGCTGGTTCTGCTCATTGCGCTCATTGCGCTGATCCTGGTTCTGCTGGTTCTGCTGGTTCTGCTGGTTCTGCTGGTTCTGATTGTTCTGTGCCATGTCGATCTCCGGTAGCGCCAAGGAGCATCCTCGGCTGCGGGCTCAACATGCGCCAGCGCAGCCTGAAGCGGCGTGTGCCTTCTGTCACCGCAGCGTGACTCGACTTGCCCGTCGCTTTGACAAGCTCTAGATGCGGATTGGTCACAGTGGGACTAGAGGTCAGTACTGATCAGGGTGTTTACCGGGAAAAGGCGGGGGCCGATTTCCAGCCCATACAGGATACTTACGGGGAACTACACTGCGGCCCGCTTCACCTATCCAGCTTCAACCACGCAACCAGTGCCGCAAACGCCGGCGACGGCTGCCGACGGTTCGGGTAGTAAAGGTGATAGCCGGGGAACGGGACGCACCACCTGTCCAGCACTGCCACCAACCTGCCTTGCGCGATGTGCTCGGCCACCAGCGGTTCCGGTGCATATGCCAAGCCCAAGCCATCCACTGCGGCATTGATAACGTGGGTCATGCTGTTGAAGACTAACGGCCCGTCGCCGCGCACGGTGAATTCCTTGCCCTTCTCTTCGAACTCCCACGCATAGATGGCACCGTTGGGGCGATGTCGGATGTGGATGCAGCGGTGGCGCGTAATGTCGGCAGGCTTCTTCGGCTTCGGATACTTCTCGAAGTAGTCGGGTGAGCCCACCACGACCAGACGCCAATCGGGGCCGACCCTGACAGCAACCATGTCCTTGCTCAGTGCCTCTCCGAGCCGGATGCCCGCATCGAAGCGCTGCTCCACCACATTGGTAAAGCCGTAATCTACGTAGAACTCAAGCGTAATGTCCGGGTATGCGTCCAGGAATCCGGCAAGCCGCGGACGGATGATAGTCTCCATGGAATCATCCGTGCAGGAGATTCGTAGCGTTCCAGCTGGGCGGTCGCGCAGGTCACCCAGCGCCTCCACGCTGGCACCGATGGCCTCGAAATGTGGTGCGATGGAGCGCATCAGGCGCTCGCCCGCTTCAGTGGGAGAGACATTGCGCGTGGTCCGCGCGAGCAGGCGAATTCCCAGGCGCTCTTCCAGCAGGCGCATCGAATGGCTCAGCGCAGAGGGCGTTACCCCAAGACGAACCGCCGCCTTGGTGAAACTCTGCTCCTGCGCCACTACCAGGAACGCTTGCAGGTCATGGGTCTTCACGGTGCTCATGGGTCAATTGTGAGCGCAACTCAGTAATGCATCAACTTTCAACCGGCTTATCGATATAGGGGCTGGGGCCTATCGTGGCGACCCGTGTCCCCAACCGAGGCCATACGCCCATGAAACGCACCACGCTGTTACTGGCGCTGCTCGCCAGCCTCTACGTTCCAGCTTCGGCCATGGCCGCTGACGCACCGGTGCCGGCCCCGCGCCATGGATCCGACAACTTCTACCGCAGCCCCACGGTCAAGGGGGAGCGCGTGAGCTTCCACAACCAGTACGAGATGCAGGTGGTGGGTACGCTTTACCGCCCTCAAGGCCTGCCCGACGGCAGCCGCGCCCCCGCAGTGGTCGTTGGCCACCCGATGGGCGCAGTGAAGGAGCAGAGTTCCCAGCTCTACGCGCAGAAGCTGGCCGAGCAGGGCTTCGTCACGCTGGCGATCGATCTTTCCTTCTGGGGCGAGAGTGGCGGCGCACCGCGACACCTGGTGGCGCCGGAAATCTATTCGGACGACATCAGTGCGGCCGTGGATTTCCTGAGCACGCAGTCATTTGTGGACCCGGACCGCATCGGCGGCTTGGGCATCTGTGGCAGCGGCAGCTTTGTAATCAGTGCCGCCAAGATCGACCCACGCATCAAGGCCATCGCCACGGTCAGCATGTACGACATGGGTGCGGCGGCACGGCAGGGGCTGAACAGTGGCCAGTCGCTGGAGCAGCGCAAGGCGGTGATCCAGTCCGCGGCAGATCAGCGTCTGGCCGAATTCAAGGGCGGGGCGCCGGTGTTCGTGCCTGGCACCGTGAACCACCTCGATGCTGACACGCCCGCCATCCAGCGTGAGTTCTTCGACTTCTACCGCACCCCGCGCGGCGCCTATACGCCAAAGGGTGACAAGGCCGAACTGACAACCCAGCCGCTCTTCAGCAGCCTGGTCAAGTTCATGAACTTCTATCCCTTCAACGACATCGAGACGATCTCGCCCCGACCAATGCTCTTCGTCTCCGGCGACGTCGCGCATTCCCGCGAGTTCAGCGAGGACGCCTACCGAAGGGCAGGGCAGCCGAAGGAGATCTACTGGGTAAAGGGTGCCGGCCACGTGGATCTGTACGACCGCATCCAGCTAATTCCCTTTGACAAGCTGGCCACGTTCTTCCAGCGCGGCCTGGCCGGGAAATGAGCCGCACCGACGCCCCCGCACATCGCGCCAACTGGGGCGGCGTGCTCGCAATGACGCTGTGCGTCTTCGCGTTGATCGCCTCGGAATTCATGCCCGTGAGTCTGCTCACTCCCTTGGCAGCAGACCTGGGCGTGAGCGAAGGCCTTGCCGGCTACGGCATTGCGATTTCGGGTGTGTTTGCGGTGTTGACCAGCCTGTCTATCTCGCGATTGGCGGGTAGCGTGAACCGCCGAACGTTGCTGTTGTCCCTCACGGCGTTGATGGCGGTGTCGGGACTGGTGGTAGCGCTGGCCCAGAACTATCCGGTCTACATGACAGGCCGTGCGCTGATCGGCGTAGTGATCGGCGGTTTCTGGTCATTGTCCGCCGCAACCGCGATGCGGCTGGTACCGGAGGCCGAGGTCCCGCGAGCCTTGGCGATATTCAACAGTGGCAACGCCCTTGCAACGGTCATTGCGGCACCACTGGGCAGCTATCTCGGCAGCATGATCGGATGGCGCGGCGCATTCCTCTGTCTTCTGCCCGTGGCAGCTGTCGCCCTGGCCTGGCAGTGGGTTTGTCTGCCGTCCATGGAAGCGGAGGAGGGCCGATCACGCGGCGGGGTCGTCGTGTTGTTGCGACGACGCGTGGTGGCACTGGGCATGATGGCCTGCGCTGCGTTCTTCATGGGGCAGTTTGCCCTGTTCACCTACGTGCGGCCGTTCCTGGAGCGTGTCACGCATGCTGGGGTATCTGCCGTTCCGTGGGTTCTGCTGGCGATCGGAGTGAGTGGTTTCGTGGGCACACTTGCCATCGGGGCATTCATCAGGCGCGGGCTCTACCGCACGCTGGTGATTCTTCCCGCCCTCATGGCGCTGATTGCCGTCACTCTGGTTCCACTCGGGCCCCACCTTTGGCCGACCGCCGCACTGCTCTCGGCGTGGGGTCTGCTGGCCACGTCCGCGCCGGTCGGCTGGTGGAGCTGGCTGGCGCGCACCTTCACCGACAATGCCGAGGCTGGCGGCGGGCTGATGGTTGCGGTGGTTCAGTGCTCCATTGCGCTGGGCGCCACCCTCGGCGGACTGCTGTTCGACAGCCTTGGCTTTGCCAGTACGTTCTTGGCGAGTGCGGGCATCCTCTTGTTTGCCGCGCTGCTTGCCTACGCCACCGCGACTGAAGAGGTGCACACGTCAGCCGCGGCGATTGCCACAGGGGCTCCGAAGCGATGACACGCCTCACTTCGATAACGGCGAAGCTGCTCGTGCTCCTAGTTGGCTTTGGGGCGGTAGCGGCATGCTCAGTCGCGCCCGATCATCAAGCCGTCGCAGCCACCAGTACTGGGGCCAACCCGGAGATTCATCCTATGAAAATTCGACTGATCATCAATGATCAAGTGCTGTCGGCCACCCTGGAGGACAGCCTTCCTGCACGCGAGTTCATCGCCCAGTTGCCACTGACCCTTCAGCTTGAAGACTACGCCGCGACTGAGAAGATTGCGCAGCTCCCGCGCAATCTAAACGTGGCGGGTGAGCCGGAAGGAATCACGCCCTCGGCAGGCGATATGGCTTTTTATGCACCTTGGGGAAACCTGGCGATTTTCCACAGGCCATTTGGCTACTCGAAAGGTCTCATAAGGCTGGGTCGCATCGAAGGAGGGCTGCAGATCCTTCGCAAGGAGGGGCCCATGGAGGTCCGCATTGAGTCTTTCTAGAGGCTGGCTGCACACCTTGGGGTTCAGCCATCTCGCCATTCTGCTGGGTACGGCGATGCTGGCTACCGTCCCTGGTCAGATGGCTTTCGCACACGGAGGAATAATCATGCACACCAAATCAAATCAAGCTCCCACAACCGAACTGGATCCGCGCCGGCAAGCCATCATTCCGATCGGCGCCTTCGCAGCGGCCGGCAACTTGGATGGCCTCCGCCAGGCGTTGAACCAAGGCCTGGATGCGGGGCTAAGTTTGGCCGAAACGCGAGAGCTGCTGGTGCAGCTCTACGCCTATGCGGGGTTTCCTCGGAGCCTGAACGCGCTGGGCGAACTGATGAAGGTGGCGGATGCGCGTAGACAGCAGGGCATCCAGGATGACGCCGGCCACGAGCCCCGCAAGCCGATTCCCACAGGCGACGCCTTGCTCGCTGCAGGCACGGCAAACCAGACCAAGCTGGCCGGCGCTCCTGTCTCAGGGCCTTTGTTCGATTTTGCCCCGCAAGCAAATCAATACCTCCGTACGCACCTCTTCGGCGACATCTTCGAGCGCGACAATCTTGATTGGCAAAGCCGCGAATTGGCTACGGTCAGCATGCTGGCCGCCATGTACGGAGTGGAGCCCCAATTGCAGTCCCATATTGGAATCAGCATGAACATCGGCCTGCGGCCAGAGCAGCTATACGAGCTGGCCGATGTACTTGAGGAGCGCGTCAGCCTCGAGGCTGCCGAACGTGTTCGCGTCGCGATTCAACGTCAGCTTGAGGTTCGGAAAGAATGACGGTCGGGAAGATGCTCCTTCGGCTTGCCTTGCGCGATGTGCTCGGCCACCAGCGGTTCCGGTGCGTTTGCCAAGCCCAAGCCATCCAGTGCGGCATTGATAACGTGGGTCATGCTGTTGAAGACCAACGGCCCGTCGCCGCGCACGGTGAGTTCCTTGCCCTTCTCTTCGAACCCCCACGCATAGATGGCACCGTTTGGGCGATGTCGGATGTGCACGCATCAGTGAGGAAGTGGCGCAGATCAGTGTCAGTGGCGCACTCTTGCCAGAGGCGGCGTTGAAGATGACCGGCCAGTAGGCTCGGCCAATGATGCCGGCGCGCCTCCGACCGACTTCACAGACCTGTACCCCGCAGATGGGCATAGTGCCCCTTGAGTAGTGTGAGCGCGTCCATCCAGCCACGGGATTGTCCCGAACGCCAGGAGGTCACTGTGCCAAGTTGTGATGAAGGAATGAAGTTGACGCGTCGCCAGGTGATCGCCGGCGGCGTCACGACCGTGGCAATGTCCGCCGCACCGGGGGCGTCATCGCTCGCCGCCGAACTGGCGACGCCCCCGCCGCCCAGGCCGCCGGTCATCAGCACGGTGGCGTTGACCGTCAACGGCAAGCGGCGGGAGCTTGAGCTCGACACGCGGACTACGCTGCTCGATGCCCTGCGCGAACATCTGAAGCTGACCGGGACCAAGAAGGGCTGCGACCACGGTCAATGCGGTGCCTGTACCGTGCTGGTCAACGGTGAGCGCATCAATGCCTGCCTCAGCCTGGCGGTGCAGCACCAGGGCGATGCCATCACCACCATCGAAGGCCTCGGAACCCCCGATGACCTGCATCCGCTGCAGGCCGCCTTCATCAAGCATGACGGCTACCAGTGCGGGTACTGCACGCCGGGGCAGATCTGCTCGGCGGTGGCGGTACTGGACGAGATCAAGCGGGGTGTCCCCAGTCATGTGCAGGCAGACGTCAGCGCACGGCCCCGGGCCACCAACATGGAGATGCGCGAACGCATGAGCGGCAACCTCTGCCGCTGCGGAGCCTATTCCAATATTGCCGAGGCGATGGAAGAGGTTGCAGGCGTGACCCCTGCAGGGAGGCGCGCATGAGGGCCTTCAGTTACGAACGCGCGAAATCCCCGGCCGAGGCCGCCAAGGCCGTCGCCGGTATCGAGGGCGCGAAGTTCCTGGCCGGAGGGACCAACCTGCTCGACCTGATGAAGCTGGAGGTCGAGACGCCAGCGCACCTGGTCGATGTGCAGGACATCGGCCTGGACAGGATCGAACCCACCGACGAGGGCGGCCTGCGCATCGGCACGCTGGTCACCAATACCGCGCTGGCCTCGCATGAGCGCGTGCGCCGCGACTACGCGGTGCTGACCCGCGCGATCGTGGCAGGCGCCTCCGGGCAGCTGCGCAACAAAGCCACCACCGGCGGCAACCTGCTGCAGCGCACGCGCTGCCCGTATTTCTACGATCCCCATCTGCCCTGCAACAAGCGCCTGCCCGGATCAGGGTGCGGCGCACTCGAGGGGTTCTCCCGGCAGATGGGCGTGATCGGCACCTCGGACAGCTGCATCGCGACCTATCCGGGCGACATGGCGGTGGCCCTGCGGGTGCTGGACGCCTCGATCCAGACCGTCAGCGGTGACGGCAGTACGCGCAGCATCCCGATTGCCGATTTCCATCGTTCCCCCGGCGACAGGCCGCAGCAGGACAACGTGCTGCAGCGCGGCGAGCTGATCACCCACGTCACGCTGCCGAAGCCCCTGGGCGGTCGGCACGTGTACCACAAGGTACGTGACCGCGCGTCCTATGCGTTCGCACTGGTGTCGGTCGCTGCGGTCGTGCAGCGAGACGGTTCGGCGCGGTTCGCCTTCGGTGGAGTTGCGCCGAAGCCGTGGCGCGTCGAGGCAGCCGAACCACTGCTGCGCGACGGCGTAAAGGCCGCGGCCCGGCAGGTGTTCGCCGGTGCCCGTCCGACGCGGGAGAATGCGTTCAAGATCGCGCTCGCCGAGCGCACCCTCGCGGCCGTGCTGGTGGAAGGAGAGCGCTGATGCCCCTTGAATTCAACGCCCCCGCCGGCGACAACCTGTTCGACAAGGCCAAGGTCGTCGGCAAACCGACGCCGCGCATCGACGGTCCACGCAAGACCACCGGCACCGCCCCCTATGCGTACGAGCGCCACGAGGTGGCGCCGAACCAGGCCTACGGCTACATCGTCGGTGCGGGTATCGGCAAGGGGCGCATCATTTCGATGGATGCCTCCCGCGCACGTGCCGCGCCCGGCGTACTGGCGGTCATCACCGCACCGGAAACCAAGCCGGTCGGCAAATCGAACTGGAACAACGCGCCGTTGTTCGGCGGACCCGAAGTGGCCCACTACCACCAGGCCATCGCCTGCGTGGTGGCAGAGACCTTCGAGCAGGCCCGCGCCGCCGCGGCGCTGATCCGCACCCGCTACGAGCGCAGCAAGGGCCGCTTCGATTTCCCGGCCCTGGCACCGTCCGCGCCGTTGGCAAAGGGGCGTGACGGCAAGCCCGACCGGCAGGCGCTGGGCGATTTCGACACCGCCTACGCGAGCGCCGCGGTCAAGCTCGACGAGACCTATCACACCTCCGACGAAAGTCATTCGATGATGGAGCCGCACGCCACCATCGCCGCCTGGGAGGGTGACACGCTCACGCTGTGGACGGCGAACCAGATGATCGACTGGGCCAGGCAGGGCATGGCGGCGATCCTCGGCATCGATCCTGCCAAGGTGCGCGTGGACTCGCCCTATATCGGCGGCGGCTTCGGCGGCAAGCTGTTCATCCGTGCCGACGCGGTGCTGGCCGCGTTGGCGGCCAAGCAGGTCGGGCGACCGGTGAAGATCGCGCTGCAACGCCCGTTGATGCCCAACAACACCACCCACCGGCACGCCACCCTCCAGCGCGTGCGGATCGGCTGCGGAAAGGATGGCCGGATCTCCGCCATCGCCCATGAGAACTGGTCGGGCAACATCAACGGCGAGGATGGCGAAAACGGCACCCTGCAGACGCCCAAGCTCTATGCAGGCGCCAACCGCCTGGTGGCCAACTACATCGCCACGCTCGACATGCCCGAAGGCAATGCGATGCGCGCACCGGGTGAAGCACCGGGCCACATGGCGCTGGAAGTGGCGATGGACGAAATGGCCGAGAAGCTGGGCCTCGATCCGATCGCGTTCCGCATCCTCAACGAGCCCGAGGTCGTGCCCGGCGATCCGTCCAAGAAATTCTCCGACCGCAACCTGGTGCGCTGCCTGCGCGAAGGCGCGGAGCGCTTCAACTGGAACAAGCGCAACGCCCGGCCGGCGCAGGTCAGGGAAGGGCATTGGCTGGTCGGCATGGGCGTGTCCGCGGGCTATCGCGGCGCACCGACGATGAAGTCGGCGGCGCGGGTCCGGCTTGACGGCCAGGGCGGGGTGGTTGTCGAGACCGACATGACCGACATCGGCACCGGCTCCTACACGATCATCGCGCAGACGGCAGCCGAGACCATGGGCGTGCCGCTGGACCAGGTCCAGGTCACCCTCGGTGACTCCCGTCATCCCGCCTCCGCCGGTTCCGGCGGCCAGTGGGGCGCGGCAAGCTCCACCGCGGGCGTGTACGCGGCGTGCGTCAGCCTGCGCCGCAAGGTGGGCGAGAAACTCGGCTTCGACGGCGACACCGCAAACTTCGCCAATGGCCGCATCCAGGCGGATGGGCGGACCATCACGCTGGCGGAGGCGGGAACCCTGTCGGCGGAGGACGGCATTGCCTTCGGCGACTTCAAACAAGGCTACGACGTCGGCACCTATGCAGGACATTTCTGCGAGGTCGCCGTGCATGCCTACACTGGAGAAACGCGCATTCGCCGCATGCTTGCCGTATGCGATGGCGGCCGGATCCTCAATCCGCTCTCCGCACGCAGCCAGGTCATCGGCGGGATGGTGATGGGTGCGGGCGCGACCCTGATGGAGGAGCTGGTGGTCGACAAACGGCTTGGTTTGTTCATCAACCACGACCTGGCCGGCTACGAGGTTCCCGTGCACGCCGACATTCCGTACCAGGAAGTGGTCTTCCTCGACACGCTGGATCCGGTGATCTCGCCGATGAAGGCCAAGGGTGTGGGTGAACTGGGCATCTGCGGGGTTGGCGCCGCGATCGCCAATGCGATCTACAACGCAACCGGCGTGCGCGTGCGCAGCTATCCCATCACCCTGGACAAGCTGTTGCCCGGCTTGCCCGACATAGGCTGACGTTGCGCATGGACCGACCCGTAGCCTCGCCCACTCTGGAGGTCTCCGCCGCAGGCGGAGGGGAGCCCGGCGATCTTGCCGAGGACCTGTCCGCAGCGCCGGGCTTCCTCGCCGAAGGCAGCCCGCGCGGCGTGCTCGAGACGGCCTTGACGCGCGTGCGCGCGGGGGAGCACGCCGTGCTCGCGCTGGTGCTGGAAACCGATGGCTCCACCTACGCCGGTGCCGGCGACATGGTGCTGTTCTGCAACGGCAGCCAGGTCGGCTGGCTGAGCGGCGGATGCCTGGAGCCCGAGCTCGCGCGACGCGCGGAGCAGGTGAGCGCGGCAGGGCGGGTCGACTGGATCGAGATCGACACCCGCAGTGACGACGACCTGTTGAGCGGGTCCGCGCTCGGCTGCCGCGGCCGGCTTCGGATTGCGCTGCTGCCGTCGCGTGCCATGTCCGGCATCGACGACGTCATCGAGGTCTGGCTCCGCGAGGGCGTGTCACTCCAGCGCGACCTTCGCACGTCGGGGCAGGTCGTTTTCCGTGCCGGCCATCGCGAGCAGGCGTGGCAGCTGCATCCGATGGAGGGTACACAGCCCTTTGGCGAGGGCGCGTGGCGTTTGCCGTTGCCCCGGCTTCCGCGGGCCCTGGTGTTGGGGGGCGGTCCCGAAACGCCCTTCCTGGTTCCGCTGCTGCGCGGCCTGGGGTGGCGGGTCAGCGTAGCCGAACGGCGAGCGCGCTGGGCCTCAGCCGGGCAGTGCGCGGATGCGCATCTTCAGACCAGCCCGGCCGAGGCCCTTCATGGCGACTGTTGCGACGCGGCACTGGTGATGCATCACGATTTCGAACTGGACCGGGAGACGCTGGTGGCCCTGGCTGATACCAACGTCGCGTTCATTGGACTGCTGGGTCCGCGGCGAAGGCGCGAGGACCTGTTCAAGCTGCTGACACCGGATCAGCGCCACCGGCTTTCCCCGAGACTTCGATCACCGGTCGGCCTGAACATCGGCGGCCGAGGGCCGGAGGCGATTTCGCTCAGCATCGCCGCACAGCTGCAGCAATGGCGAAGCGCGCACGGCAGGTGACTGACGCGCATGCGGTCGTCGTGCTTGCTGCCGGCGGGAGCACCCGACTTGGCCAGCCCAAGCAGCTTCTCACCCGGCAGGGCGAGACCCTGGTACACCGCGTGGTGCGATTGGCGGGGGAGGTTGCGCCAGCGCAGGTACTGGTCGTGGTGGGCGCGAACGCACAGGCCGTGACATCCAGCGTTGCCGGGCTGGATGCCACTCCGGTAACCAACCACCACTGGGAGCGTGGCCTGGCGAGCAGTCTGCAGGTTGCCGGCGCACACCTGCTGCCCACGGTGACCGCGGTGATGATCGTGGCATGCGACCAGCCCGCAATCGAGCGCTCCCACCTGCAGGCGCTGCTTTCCGGTGCCCGCGCCGCAGCGTCAACGTGCGCGGGCACCCGCCACGGAAATGCGCTTGGCGTTCCCGCAGTCGTGCCGCGCGCCTGGTTCACCGCTGTCGGTGCAGCCGGTGACCGGGGCTTCGGAGCGCGCCTGCGGCAACTTCCTGTCGATACGGTGCATGTCCTGCAGGCACCGGAACTGGGCCTGGATATTGATACGCCAGAAGATCTTGCGCGTGCGCGCGATGCGGGCTGGATCGATGCCGGGAGGTGACCCGCATGATCACTGGGCCAATGCCTGTCGCGCAGGTGACTAGTGTGGGCCACATCGCGCGCCCTCAGGCACCTCGCCCCCGAACATCTGCAGCACCCGATCCAACAGAACAGGTTCCGGCACGTCAGCCAGCACCTGCTCCAGATAGCCCACCGGCTCCAGCTGCCATTGAAGCAACGTACCAAGCTGCACAACGGCGGGCGCCCGCTGCTCCGCGTCCAGTGAGACCTGCAACAGCAGATGGTGCGAGCGCCCCTCCAGCCACAGCGCGGGTATGCCCCGGCAATGAACCTGGAACTCGGCATCTCGGCGCCGCTCCACGAACTGGAAGCCCTGTCGTGGGCGAGAGTCCACGAACTGCATCGCCTGGCGGCGCAGTTGTGAGAATCGATCGTCGTTGATGTTTTGGAACGCGACAGGCGAGGGCACTAGCGTCGCCGGCCACTGCGCCTGTGCCGCAACCACCACCACAAGACAGAGCGCGTTGGCCGCCCAGCGGCACCACGCCACTCACCCCTCCGGATGCAGGCGCGTACTGGCGTGTGCGGTAAGGCCGATGCCAGCCATGATCAGGCCCTCCATGACGCGCGGGCCGACGTACTGCTCCAGTTCGCCATTTTCGCGGGCGCGCTGTGCGGCCAGCAGGATCTCCAGCACCACCCGAAGACCCGCCAGCGAGCAGTCGGTATCCGCCAAGGCGATGCGCCGGCCCGGCATCTGATGGCGCTCAGGCCAGGGCTGGCCATCGGAGGCGGCGCCGGCGCCGATACTGTGCAGCAGGGCGATGAGGGTGTTCGGGTCCAGCGCAGGGCCATTCGCAGGCGTGTCGCGAATCGGGTGCGGGGCAGGGGAGTGGGGCTGGGTCATGGCGGGGCTCCTTGCGTGCATGCAGAAGCCGCCACCGATAAAGGTGGCGGGCGGTGCGAGGTTCGAAACCCGGTCTACGCTAAACCGGCAGGCACAAGGCCTCCACGCACCGCCCGCCATAGTCGGCCGACGGATTGCCAGCCGGCACCACCTGAGGGGTAATGCCGGCTGGCAAGCGTTTACTTCAGCGTAGAACCGGGGTTTCGAATCCCGGCCACCCGTTTCCGGTGGCACGCAAAGGAATACGCCCGGTTGTGCGCGATGCCAATGCAGTAAGGCTGATGCCGTCACCACATTCAACATTTTCAGAATCGTTGTATACCGCGCAATGAGGCCGGAGCCTTGCACTGCAAGGCTATCGGCGATGTCGGTGGTGCACGCCTGACGAGTGTCGGCATCCGCCCGGCGAGGCCGTGAACGAGGCGGATGCGACAGGGTTGCCAAAGGCCGCCAGGCGTCAGTAGCCCTTCAACGCGACCTTGGTCCGCTCCAGCCATGCGGCATTGTGGCTGCGTGCGTGACGCGACCAGTGCTGGGCATCATCGATGATGCTGGCGAACAGGCTGCGGGCCTGCTCACGATCGGCGGGCTGTGGCTGTGCCATCAACCACTCGGCGTACAGGCAGCGGGCGGCGGCATCGTTTCCGCATTCCACGGCTCGCTCGAACGCGGCACGGGTGCCGGGCGCTTGGGCAGCCGCCAGTGCCTGCGCGTAAAGCAGGGTCTGTTCCGGCTTGCGGCGCACATCCGGATGGCGGGCGAACAGGCCGTCCAGCGTCTCCGCCGCAAGCGCGGGCTGCCCGGAATCGAGGCGGGCACGGGCAAGGCCGGTCAGGATGTAGGGATCGTCGCCCAGTGGCGAGCTTGCGGCCTGCTCAAGCAGGGTTCTGGCTTCCTCCGCCTGGCCGGCATCGAGCAGCGCCATGCCCAGGCGAACACGGTTCTGCACGGTGGGCGTGCGCGCCAGTTCGGCGCGGGCATTGCGCAGGTCCTGGCCCGGGTCCATGAGCTGCTTGGCGGAACGGATTGCCTGCCGCGCGCCGCGCGAGTTGCGGGCTTCCGGGAAGTAGATCGCCAGGAAGTAGACGACGCTGCCGAGCAAAGGGAACGAGAAGAGCAGGATGAGCCAGTAGAGGCTCTGGCCCGAGCGGATGGCGTGCACCGCGAAGTAGATGGCCGCCAGTACGTGGAGTCCGATTCCGATATAGGGCATGTGTGCCGCCTCGTCCTTGTGAGGGCTGGCACTATAGAGTGCGTGGGGTGGAGCGCCAATGGGGGTGCTGGCCGGGCGTGACGCGTCACATTAATTGTGACCGAACGCTCTGACCGACAACAATGCGCCGCGATTTCCATTGTCGCACTACAAAGCAACTGGCTGACTTCTTGCGGCTGAGGCAGGATCTACATCTACAATGCGCCGAAGGAGGGTGGGGTAATGGACGGTAAAATCGAGGCGGCTTGCGCATCTTTGGATGAGTTTACGTCTGCTGTGGAACGAACCTTTAGCGGGGTGACTAACCCCCTTTTTGCAGCAAATTGGGCGGTTGGCGCCCGCACTTACACCACGCGACCTTGCTGTTGTACCAGCGCGCCTGGCCCAACGAATTAGGGGTGCAGATCTCTCCTTTGATTTCAGTAACCCCATGGAGCAGTATCAGGCGGAATTAATCGATAGCATTCCATCCCGGCTCGCCATGCTAACCGGCAACCTAGGAAATCTCTTAAGTAGCAGTATAGGCCAGGCTGGCTGGGCTTACTTTGAGACGTTCAATCAGTGGGAGCGGATTCTGTTTCCAAGCGGCGTTTGGGTCGAGCCTGATTCCGAGACGCTGCCGAGTCGTTTGCGACGCAAGCTAAAGTTAACCAAGACCGCGTTGGACGCCATCATTGTCGATCGTGATGCTCTCGAAGGCCAGTTGGCCGAGATCAGCCAAGGCGCCCAAATGATTGGGGATCTTCCGGTCGATGCCGAGATGATTGTGAATGCGCGGAAGGATGTTGCCGCAGCACATCAGTCCGCAGCTGAAGCTGCATCGAAGTCGAAAGCTGCGGCAGATGAAGCTGCATCATGCTTTGGACGCATGGAGGCGCTGGAGGGAGAAGCCAGGAAAGTTCTTGACGGAATCGAAGCGGTTTATCGAGCCACGACTAGTCACGCGCTAGCTGAAGCGTTCAACAGCCGAGCCAACGCACTCCGAATTTCAGTCAGGTGGTGGGTGGGCCTTTTGATAGGCGCTCTCGGTACTGGCGCCTATCTTGGCTATCTCCGAGTCCAAGCAATTTCAGAGCTGACAAGTAGCCCTGTGACGCAGCAGTTGATGTCATTGATCTGGGTTCAGGTAGCCCTCGGGACGCTTTCCTTGGCTGCGCCATTGTTGGTGGCTTGGTTGGCGACCCGTCAAATAGCGCAGAGATTCCGCCTTGCTGAAGATTATTCGTTTAAGGCATCCCTGGCCACAGCCTACGAGGGCTATAGGCGCGAGGCTTCACGTATTGACCCGGACTTTGAGAGAGATCTTTTTGGGTCTGCTCTCCGTCACCTTGATCAAGAGCCGCTACGCTTCATGGCGGAGGTTGACCATGGAAGCCCGTATGCCGAGCTCTTCGCGTCTCCGGCGTTCCGTGAGGCCTTGAAGAGGGTCCCGAATCTATCTGAAGACGTCAAAGAAGCCGTACTCAAAGCAGTCGGGCACGTTGAACGAACTGGCGGACACAAGCTAAAGGAGCCTTCGATTGCGCAGCGCTCAGAGAATCAGGATCATTAGCGTGCGGAGGTATACGAAGCGGCTGGCATGCGGCGCCCTTTCGAATTGAGCCCCCGCATGGGAGGTCTGGGCAGCTTAAAAAGAGCGACTCAGGACCAGGTATTCTTTGGCATTACCTCGAAAGTACTGACACCTCAATAGCTGGCTAGGAACCTATATGGCTGAGATTACGCATGAATGCTCTAGGTGCCGCACCCCGCATACGACCTTTGATGTCGGCGGAATGAACTGGCTGACTCAGAGATCCGGATGGCAAGACGTGCATGAAGTCTTCGGCGTTTGCCGCTCCTGTAAGAAGGGGTCAATACTTATCGTTCAGACGAACGACCGCGAGTCATACGCGCAAGTAAAAATGATCGGCGGCCTGCGTCAAGTGCCGGGCGTGCTCAATCACTTCGTAGACGTCATTGCGGTGGTCAACATCAAGGATGTTGCGTCAGTTGCACCGCCCGAGCATCTTCCGGAACCAATCGAAGCAGCATTCTCGGAAGGAGCGTCTTGTCTCGCAATAGGTTGCGTTAATGCCGCCGCTGCGATGTTCCGGCTATGCGTTGACCTGGCGACCGTTGATCTTGTTCCTGCCACAGACCAGGGCGGCCCCAATCCTCGAACAGCAAGAGAGCTTGGATTGAGACTCCCGTGGTTGTTTGAGAATGGAAAGTTACCGGAGGATCTTCATGATCTTTCGGTCTGCATCAAAGATGATGGTAATGATGGCGTCCACCGGGGATCACTAACTTCTGCAGAGGCTGAAGATCTACTTGACTTCACCACCGAACTACTGCGACGTCGCTACACCGAGAAGGCGCGAGTTCGTCTTGCACGGGAGCGAAAGGAAGCGCGGGCAAGATAGCCCGGTGCAGGGGCAACGCCCTTACAGTTGCGCTACCCCTAGGACAAGGAGGGCGCGAATGGCCACTCAGACGAACTCAACCTTTAGTTGCGGCCGCCTTCCTCAGAAGGTTCGAGAAGTCCTCGCAGTACTCATCGATCTCTTTCGCGAAGGAGTGGATCCCACCAAGAGCTTCAAGCAAGTCCTTGCCAATGAACTCATCCCCCTTTCCCTCGGGCTCCTTCCAAGCGTCAGATTCCATCAAAGTTCGGAGCCCACGAAGCCGGGTGTTAATAAAAGCCAGCGTTTTGTTTGCTTCATCTGGCACGTATGGCAAAGCTGCCGAGTCGATCTTGATTGGCTCCGAACGGACATGGCATTCCTTCAGCATCTTCTTGAGATGTCGCCACTTTTGCCTCTCCTCAGGCCGATCGAGGAAAGCGCTGATCTCAATCTCGATCCACAGCGCATCGGCTGTAATGAAGCGAGCGCTCTTCAGCAGCGCCGATCGAACGCCACGCCCCTGCGCTCGCGTGTAGAGGAACGTGACCACCGCCACAAATGTTGCCGCGACACCAATTACCCAGGTGCCAAGAGCTGCGACCCAATCTGCCAGGTTCCCAGCTTCAAAGCACTTCAATGGGATTTGGCTGCCAAGAAGAGCAGCAGATGTAATTGCGACTCCAAGCAAAAATCCGAAGAAGAAGAGAAACGCAATCGCCTCTTGGCTCAGGCGCAACTTGATCCTAGTGTCCATTCCACTCCTCGCGGCGTCCTTGGCAGTTGGAGCATTTTGACATGACCGAACCCGTTCTTGCCTTCGCGCTGCTTGGGGTGATCGCAGCTGTCTCTATCGGCTTCGCTCGCATCATGTCGTGACTACTGGATCGGCGTGAACATACCGCCGCGCAGCAGTCTAGCGAAGCCGCCTTCGTTGCCGACCCGCAAGGGCAAGGACGGCACACGTATTCGCAAGGGCGATGCCGAATGGCGCCCAGAGGTCACCAAGGCCGAGCGCGAACACATGCCGGCCGCATTGGCAGCCTGGCTGGTTGACCTGGCCCGGCGGTGCTCGCGGGTTCAGCAGCGGAGGGCTGCGTGATGACGAGCAACGACGACATCAGGAACTCGATTCGAGCTCAGTACGGCGCGGCAATATGCCTGACGATTGCAGCGCTCTCAGCTGACTCGCTGTCTCCCCAAAGATATCCATGCGCAACCCATCTTCCGGACTTTGGAGAGGGCTGGCAGCAAGCTGCTCAAGAAGTGCAGTGGCAGCTTCAACGTCTTTTGGAGAAGCCAGCATGCTGAATAGAAGTGCGTTCGATGCGATCAGTGCATCTACAGCCGCCCCCAGGTGGGCGAGGGAAGCGGGAGGATTTTCAGGCATGAGGATCTCCTTCTTGGTTGATGGTTCGATGCTACAGGAGGTTTGCCATGGGTAGGCGAGGGCAGGAAAGTGCATCGGCACTCCCCTCATCTAACAGGGGAGTCAGTGAATTCAGGAACGCCTATGGAACCCTGACGGTCGGCATTGACTGGTTTCCGCCTCCATCGACATGCTGCACGCATTCGGATCTATTGCGCTGATGTTGAGCTGCCTTTGATCCGAGCCGAAGCCCGGCGCCAAGGCATACCGACGCCATCTAGCGAGATTGTCTGCCTGCCTGCGTATGGCAGCGTGGATGCAAAGAAGCTGGGCGCGGCTTGCCTGGCTGGCACGGCAATGCGCCGACTCAGCAATGGTTGGGAGCAGTTGCAAAATGGCAACGGGGAATGGCTACGCTGCCGTGAGCAGTAATCGATGTTCTGGCGAGGCGCGCTAATGGGAGCTGGTTCCAAAGATTTGCACGGGCGGCCGGCCTCGCCTAAAGTCCCACTCGACTATCGAGCGGATTCAATGCTCGCAGTCACAGATTGACGCTAAATCGACCATTCAATTTTCAAGGAGAGATTCTGAATGAGCACGTACGCAATCGTTCGGCAAGCAATCATCGATCAGCATCAAATCGTCGGCGTTTATGACGGACATTACCGCGAGCTGTGTCCGCACATGATTGGCACCAAGAATGGCAGGGAACAGGCACTGTTCTTCCAGTTCGGAGGTGAGACGAGTGAAGGGCCGATATTGGATCCTTCGTCACGCCAGAACTGGAAATGCATGCAGCTGAGTAAATTCACTGAAATTCAGGCACGTCCAGGCCCCTGGCATACCGCCGACAACCACACAAAGCCATCTACGTGCGTTGATGTCATAGATGTCCAAGTGCAGATCTGATGGCGAGCAGGGGGTGTAGGGGCGACGCCCCTACGTAGACGCTCCACTAGCACTATCGCTACCTCGGCCCCGGCCGAAACTCCACGACATTTGTATCGTCGGCGCCGGGGTAGCTTTCGCCCATGCCGAACCGCCTTTCCTGGCGAATTCTGAGAGCTTCGGCAAGGTAGATCACGCTAGATTTCGCCGAGACATGAACCACGGCAGCGGGTACGGGTCGATTGGCCATCCCGGCGCGAGCCTCGGCCATCAACAACCGCCATTCCCGCGCGATGTTGCAGGTCAGGGACAACCAAGCCATGTCACAAGACTCCAGCTGATGGCCATCAGGGGTGAACATATGGCCACCTTGGAAGCCAAAACCTGCCCAGGGGCCGGCCAAGTCAATACGGTCGTGCGGATCAATCTCGATCATGCTGCCAGCTCATCCTTGTTGGGGGAGCTAGCTGGCAGGAAAGAGCCAAGCCAGAGCTGCAACCATTGCCATGCGGAGCCAAAAAAGGCTGCGGCTGACCGATATAGTATTTCGCATAATGTATATTATGTTCTAGCCAGACTGGCCCGGGCGACCGCCGCCCGGGCCCAACCCGCGCTGCAGGCTCCCCCTTCAAATGGCCGCCCCAACACCGGCGGAACCGCGCCCCACAGGCCGAGCCTTTCTCACCCCGTATCCAAACGCCGTCGTGTAGGCTCGGCGCACCACTTAAGGACGGGTTTGGCGATGCGCCTGGCTGATTTTATCGAACGGAATGCGCGGGAAATCCTCGACGACGCGGTGGCATTTGCCGAAACGCAGGCACCCGATACCGTCGAGTTCAGCGCAAAGCAACTTCGGAATCATCTTCCCCAGATTCTTCAGGCGGTCATAGACGATCTCAGATCGCCGCAGACAGACTCCCAGCAGCTCGCAAAGTCCCACGGGCTTGCACCGTTGAAACCCGGTCCCGAGTCCGCCGCGTCCTATCATGGCCGAACCCGCGCCATCGCCGGCTTTGGCCTCAACCAGATGGTGGCTGAGTATCGAGCGCTTCGGGCTTCGGTACTTCGGCGATGGGCATCCGACCAGCGGCTGGTCACTTCATCGATCGATGACATCCTTCGTTTCAATGAGGCCATCGACCAGGCGGTGGCCGAATCCCTTGCTCAGTTCTCTGCCGAGGTCGAATCCTGGCGGCAGATCTTCCTCGCGGCGCTCGGGCATGATCTCCGAGGCCCCTTGGCAGCGATCATCTTCTCGGCAGACACCCTGGCCAGTGGGCTGCAGGACCCAGCTTTGGCCAAGCAGGCCGAGCGGATCATCAACGGCAGCATGCGCATGAAAAAGCTGCTGGACGACCTGCTGGCTTACAGCCGCAGCAAGCTGGGCGATGGGATGGCCATTCATCCGGCGGACTGCGATCTTGCCCAATCGCTTGGCGAGGAAGTCGAATTGCTTCGCGCTGCCCTGCCCCACGTCCCTATCACGTATGAGGTTGAAGGCGATGCCCGCGGTTGCTTCGATGCCTCTTCGTTGCGCGAGGCGGTTCACAACCTCACGACCAACGCCGCAAAGTACGGCGAACACGGCACCGATGTGCGGATCAGCCTTGAGGGCCTCGCCGACCAGATCCTGATCACGGTGAGCAACACGGGGGCCGAACTGTCGGACGAAGCGTTCAACAGCCTGTTCGATCCCTTGCGCCGAGGCTCGCACAACGCGTCACAGGGAGAACACGCGAGCCTTGGCCTCGGCCTGTTTCTGGTGCGGGAAATCTGCCACGCGCACCGCGGCACTGTCCATGGACGATGGCGTGATGGCCGCACCTCATTCGTCATCACACTCCCGAAGAATGCTGATTGATGCGGCCGACCTGGCGACGGCACTACAGGAACCTGTGCATCACGAAGACATCGACCAACCCGCGCCTGCCATGCCGGAAGGCCTCTGGCAGCGTTCCAACCACCGCAAACCCCAGCTTCCGGTACAGCGCCACCGCCGGGCCGTTGGTGCTGACCACGTAATTGAACTGCATGGCCAGGAACCCTTCCGCCCTCGCCCGCTCCAGGCTGTGTTCCGCCAGGGCTCGGCCCACGCCCCGCCCCTGTGTCGCGGCGTCGACCACATACGTGGCGCTGGCCACATGCGCCCCAAGGTCAGGGAAATTCGGGCCCATCTTGTACATGCCCACAACCCGGCCCTCCAGCACAGCTACATGAGGCACCTGGGCCCGGAACCAATGCGCGCGAAACGTCTCGACAGCGAAAGAGCCAGCAAAGGGCAGCGCATCCTGCGTCGCAATGGCTTGCTCGAACATGCCCCACATCACGTCGAAATCGCCTGCACGGGCGGGCCGGATATCCATGCGACTCCTGCAGATCTGTGGTGGTGACCAGGCCGGACACTACCAGAATCCAACGCCTGCTCCGTAGCTGCTTCACGCGCCACCGCCATCGGCTCGGCAATAGTTGCAGATATTCCGGCCTTCAGAGCAGTAGATGCCTCCTGTTTCCGCGCACATCCCGCACCGGCTTCGACGGTGGCGTGTTCCTGCCTGCGTCCTGCTGGGCATCTACCTGCTGTACCTGCTGGCCGGCAACATCTTCCTCAACACACCGCTGTTCGACCAGGTCACCAACCGCAAGCCGCACAAGTTCGTGATGACCACTGGGCCGGCCATTACCGTGCTGCCAGGCCATGTCATCGCCTGGAACGTGCACATGCGCGGCCATGTGAACCACACGGTCTACGTGCTGCACGCCGACCGCGCCAGCGCTCGCTTGGCGGTGCTGCCCCTGTTCCAGCGCGAGGTGCGGGTGCCCCGGCTGCAGGCCACAGGGGTTTCGGCCGAGATCAGCCGCGTGGAAGAGGCCATCCCGCCACCGCCGCGCAGCGACCGGGGCTGGACCCTGCGCTTCGACGCCATCCACAGCGACAGTATCCGCAGCGCACGTTTCGGCAAGCTGCTGATCATCGGCCAGGGCCAGGGCACGGTGGGCTTCCTCAAGCAGCTGCGCGGCGGGCCGTCGGAACTGTTCGAATCCGAGGTTGCATTCAGCGATGCCGACACCAGCTTTGACGGCGTGCAGCTGTTGGGCGACATGGATCTCACCGCGCGCTTCAGCTATCCGCGCCATTATCGGGACCAGGCGCCCGGCCTGGCCAAGTTGAAGCTGCTGCATGCCCAGCTCGAGGTCGATGCCCGCAGCCAGGGCCTGCGCATGGACACCAATGCCACAACGCCGAAGATCTCCAGCGCACCAGTGCCCGGACGGCTGCAGGCCGCACTCCACCTGATCGATGGCCAACTGCAGCCCGGCGACCACGCGCTGTGGCAGGTGCCGCTCTACCTGGGCGACGGCGCCCCCGCTCGCGGCATGCTGGCGCTGCAACTCAATGTGGCCCGGGATCTGCGCCTGCAGGCCCGCTTGCCGCCAAAGTCCGGTTCAGGCAGCGAGGTGGATGCCGATCTGCATATCAGTGGCCGGGACATTCCCTTCCAACAGCCCGCACTGCTGCTGGAACGCAGCTCTGGCAAAGTGCGCGGCGAATGGACGTTCACCTCGCTCAACTGGATCCCTGCCCTGTTCGTGCGCAAGCCGTGGCTGCAGCTGGATGGCGGCGGCACGCTGAAGGCGGACCTGCGCCTTCGCAACGGCGAGCTGACCGAAGGCAGCACCGTGGACATTCCTGCAGCCGAAGCCGTGGCCGAGGTGGCGGGTGTGCGCTTGGCGGGCACGGCCAGTGCCCACGGCGAACTGAAGGCCGGCACGCCCAGCCAGGCGCGGCTGGCCGTCCGGTTGCCCCGCTTCACCGCGCGGCCAGGCGATGCCAAGGACGTACGCCTGTTCGACGGCCGGGATCTGGCCCTGGACCTGACCGGCGATGGCCGCCTGCAGGAACTGCGCAAAGGCGTCCGCGCCCAGCTGCGCTTCAGTGAAGCCACCATCCCTGATCTGACCGCCTACAACCGTTACCTGGGCTCGCCCCAGGTGCGACTGCTCCGTGGCACCGGCACCGTGAGTGGTGATGCGACCCTCGATACCGACGGGCGCGTTGGCCATGGCACGGCCCGGCTGTTGGGGCGCAACGCCAGTGCAAAGGTGGCAGGGCTGGACATGGGCGGCGATATCGACGTGAACGCAACACTGCGCCGGGGAGACTTCAACCAGCGTCATTTCGATCTGTCCGGCACCAAGGTCGAGCTGCGCAACGTGCAGGTGGCGGGCACGCAGGGCTCGACGGCATGGAAAGGCCGCGTGGACTTCAGGCGTGGGCGCATCGATGCGCAGTCGCCGTTCCAGGTGGATGCCACCACGGACCTCGATCTCAGCGATGCGCGACCGTTGCTGGCGCTGTTCGCAGAGCGCACCGACTACCCGCGCTGGACCTTGTCCCTGCTGGATTCCGGACAGGTACAGGCGCAGGCGACGCTGCGCTGGCGCCCTGGCCATCTGGTCATCGATGGCCTGCAGGCCGAGAACGACCGCCTGTCGGTACGCGCGCGGCTGGATCTGCTGGAACAGCGCAAGCGCGGTGATCTCTATCTACGGTGGGGGCTGCTGGGTGCGGGCATCGAGCTGGACGGCGACCAGCGCCAATGGCATCTGGCCAAGGCACGCGAGTGGTTTGACCAGCAGCCTTCGCTGCTGCCAGCGGGCCAGGGCACGGGAGCTGCAGGCTCGTCGCACTGAAGGCAAGCGGCTGCATCCATTGCCGGCCCCGGTGCGTATACACCGACGCCCCAATTGACGAGTTGCACGCAATGAACAAGCGAACACAGGCCTATGGCTTTCTGGGATGGGTGGCGATCACCTTCGCCGCCGCCGCACTGGGCGCGTGGGCCTCGACGTCCGCCGCCAGCTTCTATGCCACCCTCGTCCTGCCTGCATGGGCGCCGCCTGCCGGTGTGTTTGGCCCGGCATGGACCCTGCTGTACGCCATGATGGCGATTGCGGCGTGGCTGGTCTGGCGGGAGCGCGGCTGGCGCGGCGCGCGGCCTGCGCTGTGGCTCTATCTGGTGCAGCTGGCCATCAATGCACTGTGGAGCTGGCTGTTCTTCGGCTGGAAGCTGGGCGCCCTCGCCTTCGCCGACATCCTGGTGCTGGTGGCGCTGGTGTGCGCGACGATGCTCGCGTTCGTGCGCGTCCGCACGATGGCAGGCGTACTGCTGCTGCCCTATCTGGCCTGGATTTGCTTCGCCTCGGCGCTCAACTTCGCAGTCTGGCGTGCCAACCCCGGGCTGCTGTGATAGCGCGCCGCATCGCTTACGCCTGGGCCACGACCTGTGGGCGCCAGTTCCTCAACAGTGCCGGCTTGAACGCCTGCTGCCCGCAGCCGGTGGGGCAACGCACCACACGCGCCGACGAATGGCTGACCAGGCCTTTTCCTTCTTCGGCCTTGAACACCGTCTCGCAGGACAGGCAACGGGCCACCAGCGAATACAGGTGCAGCAACCGGCCACTGGCGGGGTCCTGCAGGGCATCCACATCCAGCAGTTCGAACTGGCAACTGTCAGCCAGCATGCGGTACGGCGTAGAAGGCAGGGTCTGCAGGTTCACGGGCGTGTTATCCGACGGAAGTCGAACCACCCTAGGGCAGCCGCTGTCGAGCCGGCGTGCAGCGCAGATGCACTGGCCGCGAAGCCGGCAGAGACGCCTGCCGAATGCGCATCGCTGCTTGTATGAAGAATTCAGTTTCAGATGGAGGACACGCCACATGCACAGGGAGGTAGGCGGATACGCTCTTTTGCTTCACCATCCATGGTTACCGTATACACCGCTGGGTCGTTCCTGCCCTTCACGAATCATGAGTCCCGCCCTTGATGCCTTCTGCTGAGCCCACGCACGACGCTGCCCTGTCGCGTTGCGCGCGCGAACCGATCCATACCCCCGGCGCGATCCAGCCGTACGGTGTGCTTCTGGTGGTGGAACCGCACTCGCTGCAGGTGCGTGAGCGCGCCATCAGCCACCCCGCCCTGCTGCAGCAGTTCGGCGAGCCATTGATGCAACACGTCGCCGAGGTGCTGGGTGGCGTGCTGGCGCCGTTCCAGGCGGTGTTGCAGCAGGCCACGGTCGGCAGCAGCGCACACGTGGGCGCGGTGCATCTGGATGGCCATGGCCGCCACCAGCTGCTCGTGCACCGGTCTGCAACCGACCTTCTGGTTGAACTGGAGGCGCCGGTTCCGGGCCAGCCCGGTTCGCTGGAAGAGCTGTACCCGGCGATCCGCGAGCTGATGTCCGGCATCGAGACCGCCACGACGGTGGAAGACCTGTGCAGGCTGGCCGCCGCGCATGTGCGACGCCTCACCGGCTTCGACCGCACCCTGGTCTACCAGTTCGATGCAGGCTGGAATGGCACGGTGGTGGCCGAGGACGGCAACGGCCTGCTGCCGTCCTATCTGGACCTGCGCTTCCCCGAATCGGACATCCCCGCCCAGGCGCGTGAGCTGTACCGCCGCAACCGGGTGCGCCTGATTGCGGACAGCCATTACACCCCTGCGCCGCTGTTGCGCGCGGAAGCGCATCGCGACGCGCCTCCCACCGACCTGAGCCTGGCCGTGCTGCGCAGCGTCTCGCCGGTGCACCTGCAGTACATGCGCAACATGGGCACCGGGGCATCAATGTCGGTGTCGCTGGTGCACGAAGGGCGGCTGTGGGGCCTGGTGTCCTGCCACGCGGTGCAGCCGCGCCGCCTGCCGTACCACGTGCGTACGGCCTGTGAGTTCATGGGCCAGATCCTGTCGCTGCAGATCGCGCTGAAGGAGCGCGCGCGCGCGATCGAGGAACGCGTGGCCCGTCGCTCGGTGCTGGTCAAGCTGCTGGCACGCATGGCCGGGGACGAAGAGTTCATGGCGGCGCTGCGCCACGATGAGGCCAGCCTGCTGTCCCTGACCGGCGCGGCCGGCGCGGCCATCGTGCACAAGGGGGACTGCATGCGCGTGGGGCAGTGCCCGCCCCCCAGCGAGGTGCTGGCCCTGGCCGACTGGCTGGCCAACCAGCACGCCGGGCAGGAAATGTACTGCACCGATCATCTCGCCGGCGACTGGTCGCCTGCCGCGCACCTGACCGACGTGGCCAGTGGCCTGCTGGCGGTGTCGATCTCGCAGCTCCATCACAGCTACCTGATGTGGTTCCGGCCGGAGGTCGTGCGCACCGTGCGCTGGGGGGGCGACCCGCGCAAGACCGAGGCACCCGGCGTGGCCCTGTCGCCGCGCAACTCGTTCGAGGCGTGGAAGGAGACCGTGCAGCAGCGCAGCCTGCCCTGGAGTGATGCCGACTGCGATGCCGCGCACGAAATGCGCACCGCCATTGTCGACATCGTGCTGCGCAAGGCCGAGGAAATGGCGGAGCTGAACGAACAGCTGGTGCGCAGCAACAAGGAACTGGAAGCGTTCTCCTATTCGGTCAGCCACGACCTGCGCGCTCCCTTCCGCCACATCGTCGGCTACTCGGAGCTGCTGGGCAGCTCTGCGGGCGAGCGCCTCAACGACACCGAACGCCGCTTCCTCGACACCATCGTGGAATCGGCGAAATCGGCCGGCACGTTGGTGGATGACCTGCTCAGCTTCTCGCAGATGGGCCGCTCGACGGTGGGCAGGGTGCGGCTGGACATGGCTGCGCTGGCCGAGGACGTACGCAGGACGTTGGCCCTGGACTATGCCGGCCGCGAGGTGCAGTGGACGCTGGCGCCGCTGCCGGAAGTCGAGGCCGATCCGACCATGCTGCGCCTGGTCTGGCAGAACCTGCTGGGCAACGCGATCAAGTTCACCCGCGAGCGCGAGCAGGCGGTTATCGAGGTCGGCCACGAACGCAACGACGACGAAGACCATTTCTTCGTGCGCGACAACGGCTGCGGCTTCGACATGCGCTACGTGGACAAGCTGTTCGGCGTGTTCCAGCGCCTGCATCACGTCGAGGAATTCGAAGGCACCGGCATCGGCCTGGCCAATGTGCGCCGCATCATCGGCCGCCACGGCGGCCGCACCTGGGCCGAGGGCGAACCCGGCAAGGGCGCCACGATCCATTTCACCCTACCCCGTTCCACAGGAGATCACCCATGAGGGACCTGCGGCCGATCCTCCTGGTCGAGGACAGCCCCAAAGACGCCGAGCTGACGATGGCCGCGTTGTCACGCTGCCAGCTGCTGAACGACGTCATCCACGTGCGCGATGGCGCCGAGGCGCTGGACTACCTGCGCTGCGAAGGCAAGTTCGCCGGCGCCATGCACGGCGGCCCGGTCGTGGTGCTGCTGGACCTGAAGCTGCCCAAGGTCAATGGCCTGGAAGTGCTCGAACAGGTCCGTGGCGACGCGCAGCTGAGCAGCACCCCGATCGTGATGCTGACCTCCTCGCGCGAGGAACAGGATCTGGTGCGGAGCTACGAACTGGGCGTCAATGCATTCGTGGTCAAGCCGGTCGATTTCAAGGAATTCTTCGATGCCATCCAGGGGCTGGGCATGTTCTGGGGCATCACCAACCAGCCACCGCCGCACCGGCCCAACGGTTCGGGGCAGCACCATGCGTGATGGATCGCGCCGCAGTGAGCGCCTGCGCATCCTCATGCTGGAGGACAGCGCGCTTGACGCGGAGCTGATCAGCGCACAGCTGCAGCGCGCAGGCCTCGACTTCGAGGCCGAGCGGCTGTGGACCCGCAATGCGTTCATCGAGGCGATCGACAATCGCCCCTTCGACATCATCCTGGCCGACCATGTACTGCCCGGATTCGATGGCGATGCCGCCCTTGCGCTGGCGCGCGAGCGCATCCCGCACACGCCTTTCATCTTCGTCTCCGGCACCCTGACCGAAGAGCTGGCCGTGCAGGCCTTGACCCGCGGCGCACGCGACTATGTGGTGAAGCAGCGCCTGCAGCGCTTGCCGGATGCCATCCGTCGCGCGCGGCAGGAAGCCCACGAGCGCAACCAGCTGGTGCAGGCGCAGGCTGCGCTCAATGAGAGCCAGGCGCAGCTGCAGCAGGTGACCGACGCCGTTCCGGCGCTGATCGCCCGGCTCGACAAGGACCACCGCTACCGCTTCGCGAACAAGGCGTTCCTGGATTGGCATGGCGTGAGCCAGGCCGAATTGCTGGGACGCCTTGCCCGCGATGTCAGCGGCATCAGCGCCTTCGAACGTGCCCTCCCCAGCCTGGAACGCGTGCTGCAGGGCGAGCGCACCAGCTTCCAGGTCGAGCTCGTGCATCGCAGCGGCCAGTCACGATTCGTGCAGATGGACTGCGTGCCGGAGCATGCCGCCGATGGCAGCGTGGCCGGCTACATCTGCATGGGCAGCGACGTATCGGTGTTGAAGCAGGCCGAACTGGCCCTGCGTGAGGACAACCAGGCCCTGGAGCAGCAGGTGCAGGCGCGCACCGCCGAACTGCGGGCCAGCAAGCGGCGGCTGCAGGCGATCTTCGAATCCAGCTTCCAGCATCAGGTGCTGCTGGATCTGTCCGGGCGCGTGGTCGATGCCAATGACGCCTCATTGGCCGCCGTGCTGGCGGACAAGAAGGACATTGTCGGCCAGCGCTTCGGCGAATCCCTGTGGTTCGCCAACACCAACGGCGTCGGCGCGGTGGTTGACCAGGCCGTCGCCGCGGCGGCGCAGGGTCGCAACTCGCTGCATTCCCTCGAGCTGGAGCTGCCCACCGGCCGGCGCAGCTTCGACGTCTCGCTGCGCCCGCTGCTGGACGCCGACGGCGTGGCCACTGCCGTGGTATCGGAGGCGGTGGAAACTACTGCGCGGCGGCAGGCCGAGCATGCGCTTCGCCAGTCGCAGAAGATCGAGGCGGTCGGCCAGCTCACCGGCGGCATCGCGCATGATTTCAACAACATCCTGACGGTGATCTCGGGCAACATCGAGCACGCCATGCTGCTCAGCGAACGAGCCGGCGAAGCCGGCGCGATGGCCAGCCGTGCCCTGGACAATGCCCTGAAGGGGGTTGGCCGTGCCGCCAGCCTTACCCAGCGCCTGCTCGCCTTTGCCCGGCGCCAGCCGCTGCACAGCCAGGCAGCCAACCTCAACGAGTGCCTGCTGGACATGCAGGACATGCTGCGGCGGGCGCTGGGCGAACTGGTGCAACTGGACATCCGCACCGCCGAGGACATCTGGTGCGTGGAGATCGACATCAGCCAACTGGAAGCGTCGGTGCTGAACCTGGCGGTCAATGCGCGCGACGCGATGCCGCACGGCGGCCGCCTGGTGATCGAAGTCGACAACAGCCACCTCGACCACGACTACGCCGCATTGTTCCCGGATGCTTCCCCCGGCGAGTATGTGATGCTGCGGGTGCGCGACAACGGCCACGGCATGGACGCGGCCACCCTGGCGCGCGTGTTCGAGCCGTTCTTCACCACCAAGCAGGTCGGCCGCGGCACCGGGCTCGGCCTGTCGATGGTGCACGGCTTCGTGAAGCAGTCCGGTGGCCACGTGCTGATCGATTCGGTGGAAGGCGGCGGTACCAGCATCACCATGATGTTCCCGCGCTCGCCTCTGGCGCTGCCTTGCGAGGCTCGCGTCCCGCAGACGGGCCTGGCCGGCTACTCGCCACGCGAGGAAACCGTGCTGGTGGCCGAGGACAACGACGATGTCCGTGCGCATACAGTCGATGCGCTGCGCCTGCTGGGCTACCGCGTGCTGGAAGCGCACGACGGCCCCTCGGCGTTGCGGCTGCTGGAACGGCCGGACACCAAGGTCGACCTGCTGTTCTCGGACGTGGTGATGCCGGGCATGTCCGGCTGGGAGCTGGTGCGTGAGGTGCGTGAACGCTGGCCGACAATCGCGGTCCTGTTCACGTCAGGCTATCCACGCGACCACGATGCGGTTGGCGCGCAGGGGCGTGCAGCCGCCCTGCTGCCAAAGCCATTTACCCGCAGTGACCTTGCGCTGGCAGTGCGCACCGCGCTGGAGGCTGCGCCGCGCTGAGGTCAGGCGGACGCATCGCGCATGCCTGCCGCAATCCGGTTGATATCCGCGCACTCGATCGTGGCCGGCGGGTTTTCTCTTCCGGCCAGGGCGATCATGGCCATGCCCAGCGCCAGGTTGCTGGTCATCAGCGAGGGCGCGAGCGCACCGGCCAGTTTCATCAACGGTGCGCCGCCCCAGTACAGGGGTTTCAACAGGGCATGCCGGGTACCTGTCCCCGGCACCGGCCGGACCCCGCCCGGACGCAGCATCACCGCGCGCAGCGGCAGCGCCTGCAACGCCCGCTCGGTCTCGCCCTTCACCCGCAGCGGCATCAGCCGGCTTTGCGGGTCCGCGCCTGCGCCGGAGACATACAGGAAGGACCCCTGCGGATTCACCGCAGCCCAGGCGCGGGCCACTGCCAGTGTGGTGTCCAGGGTCACGCGCCGGTACTCGGCCTCGGCAGTGCCAACCGGCGGCGCACCGGCACAGTAGAAGCATGCGTCGTACCCGGCCAGTTCATCACGCTGCGCGTCGATATGCAGGAAGTCCGGGACCACCCGTTCGCTGCCGGGTCCGCGCAGGCTGCCCGGGCGCCGCACCAGCGCGGTCAAGCCGGCAACCTGCGGCGAACGCTGGCAGGCCAGGGCAACGCCCTGCCCCACCAAGCCTGCAGCGCCGGTCAGGAGAATCCGCAATGTCCGTGCCTGAGCCATGGCCAGGGCCGCACTAGAGTTTCACGAACCGCTGGATCTTGCGCGCCAGCCACCCGCTGAACACCAGCGGTGCATCCAGCGCCGACACGCAGATGCACGGCACCCCCGGCGCGGTCACCGGCTGATGCTCCACGTCTTCATCCAGGTCCGCCACGTCGCCGGGTGCGAACAGCCCCAGCGCATCGTTGTAGGAACCGCGCAGGATCTGGGTCAGCTCGCTGCGGCCATGGCTGTGCATGGGCAGGCATTTGCCCGGGGCGATCCTCAGCATGATCAGCGAAGGCATCTGCTCGGCACGGATGCAGTGCACGCCGGGTGCCATCCAGCGCCAACGCAACCCACTGAGCGATGCCCCGAAGTAGGGGTGCAGCGAGGCAGGCAGATGGTCCGGGTCGGCCTCGGGCCGCTCCTTCGGCACGGGACGCGCGGCCTGGTCCATGGCAATCGGCATTTCCGCAGCCAGCTGCATCAGCATGGCCTCGCGCAGCTGTTCGCGGCGTGGATCAGGCGCGGGCGGCTGGGTCTGCTCGAGCAGCACCGAGCCGATCGCCTCGGCCTCGCGCAGGCGCTGGCGGCAGTGCGGGCACTGCTCCAGATGCGTACCAGCGACCACGCTCAGTGGCGCGGGCAGCGCGCCTGCGGCGTAGCTCATCAACGTCGATTCGTGCAGGTGGTGGCGCGGGTTCACAGCGCACCTCCCACTTTGGCCTGCAGCTGCAGGAACGCGCGCCGCAGATGCGACTTGACCGTGCCCAAGGGCATGCCGATCGCCTCGGCGATCTCGCTGTGGCTCTTGGCCTCGAAATAGGACATGCGCAGCAAGCGCGCCTGCACGGCAGGCAGTTCGTTGATGCGCTGGCGCAGCCGGGCCTGGTCGGCAAACTGTTCGGCGCTGCTGCGTTCGATCACATCCAGGGTTGCTGCGTCCTCGACGGCAGCCTGCACCTGCATCCAGCTGCGCTCGCGGCGGATGCGGTCAATGTGCAGGTTACGGGCGATGCGATACAGCCACGTGCTCAGCGCACCCTGCGCGGGATCGAAGTCGGCCGCGCGCAGCCATAGCCGCAGCAGGCTCTCCTGCGCCAGTTCCTCGGCCACCGCGTCAGGCACGCCCAGGCCCCGCAGGTATACGCACAGCCGCGGCATGAAGTAATCATAGATCCGCATGAAACAGTCGCGGTCACGAAGCCGTGCCACGCCGTCCATGTCACCGGCCCAGTTCGTCGGCTCGCTGCTCGGCTGCTGGGAACTGGACACGATGCGTGCGGTATCGAAGTTGAGGGGGTTGCTGGCGGCGTCAGGGTACATCGGCGTTCGCGGCGGGCGGGTGAAGGTCTGTCCTCTGTACGCGCAGGGGCCGTGATTGGATGCAGCCGCTGCAGACGCATCCAACCGCCCATCCCCGCCGTATGACCTCAGCCCTCCTTTCCCGGATGAACGCGATGCGTACCGCCTGGCTGCTGCTGTGCCTGCCCCATGTCGCGCTGGCCGCGCCCTGGCTGCGAAGCGAGGGGGTAGCAACGTCGTCGCGCGGCGACCTGCTCTACCGCGAGGTGCACTGGCGACGCGATGCGGCCGAGGGTGCCGAGCGCTGGGTGCTGTACCAATGCGCGGACGGGCGGCCTTTCGCCCGCAAGCACCTGCCGGCCAGCGCGGACCCACAGGCGCGCGGCTATACCCTGGAGGACCGGCGCAGCGGCCAGAAGGCCGACGTCGAGGCCGCCAGCGGCAGGGTCTCGATCGCGTGGAAGGAGGATGCCGGCAGCCCACCGGTGCAGCGCGAGCTCGACCTGCCGACCGGCGCGGTCATCGACGCAGGGTTCGACGCGGCGGTGCGCCTGCATTGGCAGGCGCTCATGCGCGGCGAGCGTGTGACCCTGCCCTTCCTGGTTCCAGCGCGGCAGCGCTACTTCCCGGTACAGGTAAGGCGCATCGGCCCGCAGCGCTGGCAGGGGATCGATGCGCAGTCGATCGAGGTCAGCCTGGACACCTGGTACGGCGGCATCGCGCCACGCCTTGCGCTGGTATATGCCAGCGCTGACCAGCGCCTGCTGGAGTTCCGTGGCACCAGCAACCTGCGCGATCAACGCGGTGCCTATCCACAGGTGACGGTGCGCTTCATCGCCGCAGCGGCTGGTCGCCCCGCCAGCGAATGGCAGCAGGCCTGGGCGCAGCCGCTGACAGATCGCTGCACCGTTACGGCCAGGTGAAATCTAAATTTCCTGCCGCGCTCCGCATCCAGTGGGCCTTCTGCCGCGTAGAGGAAGACACGAAACCCGCCGAGATCCGCCATGGCCTCTGTAGCGCCCCTCCCCCGTCGACGCTGGCGCCTGCTGCGCACGCTGCAGCGCTGGTTCGATACCGGCAACGCCGCAGAGGCCACCGGCGAGCGGCCGGGGCGGATCGACTGGGTGCGCGCCGTGCCCTTCGTGCTGATGCACCTGGCCTGCATCGCAGTGATCTGGGTGGGCATCTCGTGGACAGCGGTGATCGTGGCTGCAGCACTCTATGCGGTGCGCATGTTCGCCATCACAGCGTTCTACCACCGCTACTTCTCGCATCGCACCTTCCAGGCATCGCGGCCGGTGCAGTTCGTGTTCGCGGTGATAGGCGCCTCCAGCGTACAGCGCGGGCCGCTGTGGTGGGCCGCCCACCATCGCCACCACCACCGTCACGCCGACCAGCCGCTGGACCCGCACTCCCCCCGTGAGGGCGGCTTCTGGCGCAGCCACATGGGCTGGTTCCTGACCCGCGAGGCCTTTGCCACCGACCTGTCGCGGGTGCCCGACCTGGCGAGCTACCCGGAGCTGCGCTGGCTGGACCGCTTCGATACGGCTGTGCCGGTACTGCTGGCCGCAGCGCTGTATGCACTGGGCGCCGGGTTGGAGCGCTGGGCGCCAGGCTTGCATACCTCCGGCTCGCAATTGCTGGTGTGGGGCTTCTTCATCTCCACCATCGTGCTGTTCCACGCCACGGTCACCATCAATTCGCTGGCCCATCGCTTCGGTCGCCGCCGCTTCGAGACCCGCGATGACAGCCGCAACAATCTCTGGCTGGCGCTGCTCACCTTCGGCGAAGGCTGGCACAACAACCACCACTTCTTCCCGGGCACCGTCCGCCAGGGCTTCCGCTGGTGGGAAGTGGACCTGACCTGGTATGGACTGCGCGCGATGGCGGCGCTTGGGCTGGTCAAAGGGCTCAAGCCGATTCCCGAGTGGGTGCTGGCCAAGGCGAGGTACTGACATGCGCATCGCGATCATCGGTTCGGGCATTGCAGGACTGGCCAGCGCCTGGTGGCTGGACGGCGAACACGACGTCACGCTGTTCGAGGCCAACGACTATCTGGGCGGCCATACCCACACCCACGCCGTGCAGGTGGATGGCGTCCGCATGGCGGTGGACACCGGCTTCATCGTGTTCAATCCCCAGCACTACCCGCTGCTGACCGCACTGTTCGACGAACTGGGCGTAGCCTCGCAGCCGACCACGATGAGCTTCTCGATGCACAGCGAGCGCAGCGGCGTGGAGTACAACGCCACCTCGCTGGATGGCCTGTTCTGCCAGCGCCGCAACCTGGTGTCGCCGCGGTTCTGGGGCATGCTGGCCGACCTGCGCCGGTTCTACCGCGATGCCCCCCTGTTGCTGGCAGAAGACGAGGGCCCAACGTTGGGGCAGTACCTGCGCAGCCAGCGCTACGGCGATGCCTTCATCGACGAGCACCTGCTGCCGATGGCCTCCGCGCTGTGGTCGTCCCCGACGGCCACGGTGATGGACTTTCCGGCGCGCTATCTGGCCCAGTTCATGGCCAACCACCAGATGCTGCAGATGACCGGGCGTGCACCCTGGCGGGTGGTGAGCGGTGGATCGGCCCGCTATGTCGACGCCCTGCGCGCCCGCTGGCGGGTGCATGAGCGGCTGGAGTGCCCGGTACAGTCGGTCGAGCGCATGCCGTGGGGCGCTCGCGTGCACAGCGCGGCCGGCGTGGAAGGCTTCGATGAGGTCATCCTGGCCTGCCACAGCGACCAGGCCCTGGCGCTGCTGCGTGACGCCGACCCCATCGAACACGACGTGCTCGGCGCCATCCGCTACCAGGCCAACGAAGCGGTGCTGCACACCGACGCGTCATTGCTGCCGCGCAACCGCAAGGCGTGGGCGGCATGGAATGCCCATGTGCCCCGCGACCCTGCTGCGCCCTGCACGGTCAGCTACTGCATGAACCAGCTGCAGGGCCTGCCCGGCAGCACGCCCCTGGTGGTAACGCTCAACCGCAGCGAGGCAATCGACCCGGGCAAGGTGCTGCGCACCCTGCATTATGCGCACCCGGTGCACGACCATGCCGCAGTGCGCGCGCAACAGCGCTGGGCCGAGCTGCAGGGCCGCCGCCACACCTGGTTCGCAGGCGCCTATTGGGGCTGGGGCTTCCATGAGGACGGCATCCGAAGCGCCCGCCGCGTGGTCGATGCACTGCGCACCTGTGAACCGCACCACGTCATGGCGGCTCCCGGCGAGGTGGCCGCATGAGCGCCAGTGCGCTCTACTTCGGGCAGGTGGCGCACCGCAGGCACCTGCCACACCCGCATGCGTTCCGCTATCCGATCGCACAGCTGCTGCTCGACCTGGATGAACTCGACAGCGTGTTCGCCGGGCGCTGGCTGTGGTCGATCAATCGCCGCAATCTGGCCGAGTTCCGTCGCAGCGACTACTTCGGCGATCCCGCGCGGCCCTTGGCCGATGCAGTGCGCGACCACGTTGCATCAACCCTGGGCTACCGGCCCACCGGCCCGGTCCGCCTGCTCACCCATCTGCGCTTCGCCGGTCACGTGTTCAACCCGGTCAGCTTCTACTACTGCTACCGGGCCGATGGCAGCACGCTGGACTGCATCGTCGCCGAGATCACCAACACACCCTGGAAGGAACGTCACGCCTACGTGCTGCCGGTCGCAACGGCCACGCAGGAAGGCACCTCGCTGCGCTGGCGGTTCGACAAATGCTTCCATGTCTCGCCCTTCATGCCGATGGATTGTCATTACGACTGGCGGTTCAACTGCCCTGATGAGGACCTGCGCGTGCACATGCAGGTCTGGCGCGACGGCGCGCGCCAGTTTGATGCCACCCAGGTCATGCAACGACACCCCCTGGATGGCCGCGGGCTGGCCCGCGTCCTGGCCTGCTATCCACTGATGACCACCCAGGTGGTGGCCGCCATCCACTGGCATGCGTTGCGGCTGTGGCTGAAACGTAATCCCGTACACGACCACCCTACCCTTGCCGAGAAACCGCGATGAATTCGATGATTCCTTCGGTCGCGCTGCCGCGCCCCGGCGCATTGGATGCCTTCCTGCGCCGCCGCCTGCTGGCCCAGCTCGCCCCGATGCGCGACGGCCGCCTGTGCGTGCGCGACGCGCTGGGCGAAGTCTGGTTGGGCGATGCCCGCGGTGAGCTGCATGTCACCGTCACCATCGAGGACCCGGCGTTCTATCGCAAGGTGGCGGCCCAGGGCAGCGTCGGCGCCGGCGAAAGCTACATCCATGGCGAATGGCGCTGTGACGACCTGGTCGCCCTGATACGGCTGCTCGTGCGCAACCGCGATCTGCTCGACAGCATGGAACACGGCCCGGCGCGCGTGGGAGGCTGGCTGCTGCGCGGCTGGAACCGCCTGCGCCGCAACAGCCGTGAAGGCAGCCGCCGCAACATCGCCGCGCACTACGACCTCGGCAACGACTTCTTCGCCCTGTTCCTGTCACCGGACCTGATGTACTCCTCGGCCCTGTTCGCCGAAGAGGGCGAGTCGCTGGAATCCGCCTCGCGGCGCAAGCTGGACCGCATCTGCCAACAGCTGCAGCTCAAGCCGGGCGACCGCGTGGTGGAGATCGGTACCGGCTGGGGTGGTTTTGCGCTGCACGCGGCGCAGCACTACGGCTGCCACGTCACCACAACCACGATCTCCGCCGAGCAGCATGCACTGGCCAGCGAGCGCGTCCGCGTCGCCGGGCTGCAGGACAAGGTCACGCTGTTGATGCAGGACTACCGCGACCTGCAGGGCCAGTTCGACAAGCTGGTATCGATCGAGATGATCGAAGCCATCGGCGCCGAATACCTGGACACCTACATGGCAACGCTGCAGCGCCTGCTCAAGCCCGATGGTGTCGCCCTGCTGCAGGCCATCACCATCGAAGATCACCGCTACGAGCAGGCACGGCGCAGCGTCGACTACATCAAGCGCTATGTGTTTCCGGGCAGCTTCATTCCGTCGATCAACGCGATCATGGCAGCCAAGACCCGATCCAGTGACCTGCAGCTGGTCGCCCAGCAGGATTTCGGTCACTCCTATGCACTGACCCTGCGCGCCTGGCGCCAACGCTTCCTTGCCCAGCTGCCCGCTGTGCAGGCACAGGGCTTTGATACGCGCTTCTGCCGGATGTGGGAGTTCTACCTGGCCTATTGCGAGGGCGGCTTCCTGGAGCGTTCGATCGGCGTTTCGCATCTGCTGCTGGCGCGCCCCGGGCATCGTCCCGCTGGCGCATCGGGTCAAGGCGGCTGAGGTGCGCCGGTTCTGGGCCAATCTGCTTGGCAACCAGCTGGTCTGGCTGTGCGCCGTGGCCGGCGCCGGGCGCGGCTGGCAATGGCCGGCGCTGCTGGCAGCGTCGCTCTACATCGGCAGCCAGCTGCTGACCTCGCCGCAACCTCGGCTGGATCTTCGGCTGATGCTGTTGGCGATGGCCTGCGCGTGGCTGGTCGACGCCGGTGCCGCCGCCAGCGGCACCGTACGCTACGCCGCGGCCCCGCTGGGCTGGACGCCACCCCTTTGGATCATGGCGTTGTGGGCCGCGTTTGCGATGACGCTGACCACTTCGATGCGCTTCCTGCTTCGCCACCCTGCCCTGCCAGCCGCGTTCGGCCTGCTGCTGGCCCCGCTGGCATATCTCTCCGCAGCGCGCGGTTTCGATGCGGTTCGATTCACTACGCCGCTGTGGCAGGGCCTGCTGGTACTGGGGGTGGGCTGGAGCATCGCGCTTTCGCTGCTGTGCATGGCCGCTCGTCGCGGCTCCCGCACCATTCCACCGCCTTTGGCCGGAGCGCCGTCATGATCAATCTGGTGTGGGTACTGCTGTATGCCGTGCTTGTGATGAGCTGGGGCTGGGCCTGGCAGCGGCGCCACCGCAACATCGGCGTGGTCGATGTGCTCTGGGCCAAGGGTGTGGGTGCTTCGGCCCTGTTGCTGGCGTGGCTCGGCGATGGTGCGGCGGCGCCACGCATTGCACTGGGCGTGCTCGGTGGCCTGTGGGGCAGCCGACTGGCACTGCACCTGTGGCATCGGGTCCGCCATGAACAGGAAGACGGTCGCTACCGTTATCTGCGCGAGTACTGGCAAGGGCATCAAGCCAAGATCTTCGGTTTCTTCATGGCCCAGGCACTGCTGGTCGTGCTGTTCGCCCTGCCCTTCGTCGCGGTGGCTGCCAATCCACAGACCAGCATGACGTTGTGGGTCGTGGCCGCCGCACTCGTCTGGCTGCTGAGCGTCGGCGGCGAGAGCCTGGCCGACCATCAGCTGGCCCGGTTCCGCGCGGATCCTGCAAACCAGGGTCGCACCTGCCGCGACGGGCTCTGGCGTTACTCCCGCCACCCGAACTACTTCTTCGAGTGGCTGCACTGGTTCAGCTATGTCCTGCTCGCGGTCGGCTCGCCGCTGTGGTGGCTGGCGTGGTCCGGCCCGCTGCTGATGTATGTGTTCCTGCGCTACCTGAGCGGCATTCCGTTCACCGAAAAGCAGGCGCTGCGCAGCCGCGGCGACGATTACCGCGCCTACCAGCGCAGCACGCCGATGTTCTTCCCCTGGTTCCCTCGTCCTTCCAAGGAGCATTCCGCATGAGCGCGATTCCGTCACTGACCCCGGCCGACGACGCGGAAACCGGGCTGATCGCCTGGGCCGAACGCGGCCTGGTTCCCGATGCCGCGCTGCGCGCCGGCATCCGTCGCCTGTGCGCGCAACGCCTGCACGAGGAAATGCTGGGCGGTATCGAAGCACAGTCCGCACGCTTCAGCCGTCGCATCGCCGAGCTGGCCGACAGCCCGCTCGCGCTGCATACCGACGCGGCCAACCGCCAGCACTATGAGGTTCCGGCGGCCTTCTTCCAGGCCTGCCTGGGCAGGCGCCTGAAGTACAGCAGCTGCTACTACCCAACCGGGCGCGAAACGCTGGACCAGGCGGAGGACGCCATGCTGGAGCTGTACGGCCAGCGCGCCGGACTGGCCGATGGCCAGCAGATCCTCGAACTGGGCTGCGGCTGGGGTTCGCTGACCCTGTGGATGGCCGAGCGCTATCCCACCGCCGCGATCACCGCCGTGTCCAATTCGCACAGCCAGCGCCAGCACATCATGGCGCAGTGCCAGGCCCGGGGGCTGCACAACGTCGAGGTGATCACCCGCGACGTCAACCAGCTCGAGCTGCCAACCGCACGCTTCGACCGCTGCGTCTCGGTGGAAATGTTCGAGCATGTGCGCAACTACGAGCGCCTGCTGGCGCGCATCAGCCAGTGGCTGAAGCCCGACGGCGCGCTGTTCGTGCACATCTTCGCCCACCGCACGCTGATGTACCCGTTCGAGACCGAGGGCGGCGACAACTGGATGGGCCGCCATTTCTTCACTGGTGGCCTGATGCCGGCGGCCGACACGCTGCTGCATTTCCAGCGCGACCTGCGGCTTGACCAGCGCTGGTTGCTGGACGGCACCCACTACCAGCGCACGGCCGACCACTGGCTGGCCAACCAGGATGCAGCACGCGAGGCGGTGATGCCGGTGCTGGTCGCGACCTACGGCCAGGCCGCCGCGAAGATCTGGTGGCAGCGCTGGCGCATGTTCTGGATGGCATGCGCCGAGCTGTTCGGCTACGACGACGGCCAGCAGTGGCTGGTCGCCCACTATCTGTTCCGCCCCCGTTGAGGTGTGACATGCGCATGCGCTCGCTGCTTCCCCTGCTGGCATTGAGCCTGTTTGGTTCCGGCTGCAGTTCCACCGATACCCGTCCCCTGCCCCGCCCGCCCTCAGTGGACGTGCCACGCTTCATGGGCGACTGGTATGTGATCGCCCACATCCCCTCATGGCCGGAGCGCAAAGCTTTCGACGCGGTGGAGAGCTACGCATTGAAGCCCGACGGGCGCATCCAGACCACCTTCACCTATCGCAAGGGCAGCTTCGACGCCCCCCAGAAGTCGATGCACCCTGTGGGACGGGTCGAGAAGGACGGCAACGGCGCCATCTGGGGCATGCAGTTCATCTGGCCGATCCAGGCCGAGTATGTGATTGCTTGGCTGCGCGATGACTACGGCCAGACCATCGTCGCGCGCAGCAAGCGCGACTACGTGTGGTACATGGCACGCACGCCACAGGTGTCCGAGAGCGACTACCAGCAGGCCGTGCAGCGCATCGCGGCCATGGGTTACGACACCGCAAAGCTGAGGCGCGTGCCGCAGTCGGTGCGCTGAGCCATCGGTCATCCCCACGCAGCACCTGCTGACGGCAGGGCGTGTCGACATCTGCTTGCGCCGGATGTCGCATTCATCACCGCTGCCACATCGTTCATCCGGCACGCGCGCAGCCGCTGCCGGAACCGTGCGTACAGACAGCGGCGCCGCCCTTGGCCTGCCTGCAGCAGCTGGCGCCGGGGTCGCGAACGCTCAAGACTCGCCCGCGGCGGCCGCTAATGGCCAATGCAGGGCTGTGCGCGCCGGCCACAATGGCCGGCGATGGGTGCATCCCGGCCGCAGCCGATTTCACAATGGAAGGAACAGGCAGTTGAAGGAAGAACGACGCAACGCGTTGCAGGCCAGTCATCGCGCGATCCTCAGCTTCTGGCACAGGGTTGAGTTCTTCATACCCTACGATCTGCAGGGCCAGGTCCTTGAGTCGAAGGACGCGGACTGGAGCGTACGGCAGCTGTCCAGGGATCAGCTCGAGCGATTGGACCCGAAGGATCTGTGGTCCCCACCCCTGCCATTCGGTCGCAGGCTGAGCGGATTCGATGTCTACCTCGGCATATTCGACAAAGCCCAGCTGGCCGATATCACCCAGCGGGTACTGGCTGAGACGCCAAGCGGAGACGAGTCGCTGGAACAGGACGAACGGGCCGAACTGGAAGGCCTGACCTGCGCGGCCAGCCTGCGGGCAAGCGCCGAGGGCGTGCTGCAGCTGGGTGAAATCTCGGTATCGACCGTTCCGTGGGCACTGGGCACGATCTCCAGGCGTGGCTTGCAGGGCCTGGACTTCGACGCCTTCCAGGCAAGCCTTGAAGCACTCAAGCGCGACGTAGCAACGTTCCGCAGCGCCGCTGCCACCCCCGCCGGACAGGGTGAGGGCCCAACGCCCTGCAGCCCCGACGACCTGTTGCGCCTGCTCGACATCCTGTGCAACTGGTCGGGTCATGACCCTTCCGCGGGCGACGCGTCCGCTCCGCTGCTGGTCATCCGGGCGAAAAGCGTTGAAGACAAGCCGAAGCCGGGACGGGCAGCAAAAGCCACACCCCCAGGGCCGGACAACGAGCCAACGGCGGAAGCGGACGACGCCGAGGACGACGAGGCCCAGCCCGAAGAGGACGCGGAGATCAGCATCCTCAACAGTTTCTTCGTCGAGGATATCGCGCGGGCCATCGGCGCACTCGACCAGGGCAAGGCCAGTGCGCCCCTACGCGCCTATCTGAGCCCATTGCCTGAAAGCCGACGCGAAGACCTTTACACCCCAGAAGGCCATGCGCTGATTGCCGACCGGCTGCGCCCGCGCCACATCAATCGGGGCCACTGGCCCGGCGATCCTGCACACACGATGAGCCTGATGCAGCAGTTCGCTGTGAACAGCATCTTCGAGCAGGTGCGCGATTCAGGCATCTTCTCGGTCAATGGCCCACCCGGAACCGGGAAGACCACGCTGTTGCGTGAGGTCTTCGCTGAGAACATCGTGCGGCGTGCACGTGCATTGTCACAGTACGCGACGCCAGCCGCTGCGCTCGGCCCAGCCCGCGAAGTGAACTTCGAAGGTGAGAAGCCGTGCAGGGTCTCGCCACTGAAGGCCGACCTGACCGGCTTCGAGATGGTGGTCGCATCGTCGAACAATGCCGCCGTGGAGAATATTTCGCGTGACCTGCCGAAGAGCCGGTCACTGGGCAAGCCCGGAGGGTCGCGCTGGCGCAACAGCACAGGGGACGTGACCTTCGACTACCTGCGGCCACTGGCCTGCAACCTGCTCGAATGGAACGGCAGGGGCGCCTATGAACGACCGGCGGCAGACAGCGATGCCTGGGGATTGATCAGCTGCGCGCTGGGCAGGAAGGCCAACCGCGAGGCACTTGTGCGGGCCATCAGCAGGAGCGCCCCAAAAGATGGCAAAACCCCGAAGGGCTACGACCGCGCCCGCCACCAGTCGCTCTGGGAGTGGCGGGACAACCCAGCAGCCATGAGCTTCCAGCAGGCCAGGCAGGCGTTCGGCAAGGCCGATGCGATCGTCAATGGCCTGGTCGAAAAGCTGGATCGGCTTGCCTCGCTCAGCCGTGAAATCAGCGGCAACGATGAGGAGAGCTTCTGCCGGAAAACGACTTCTCAGCTTCGCGATGCACAGCGCGCGCATGAGGAAGCTGCACAGCAGTGCCGTGCACTCGAGGGCCAGCGCAGCAGATCCGATGAACAGCTCGCCCTGCTCAAGGCGCAACGCATCCTGCTCAAGGAAGAGAAGCCTGGCTGGTGGGCCCGCATCTTTGACCGGCAGCGCGCGCACAGCCATGCGGCCGCAATGGTGCAGAACGCAGATCATCAGCACCGATGGACCCAGCGCGGGCTCGAACTCGGGACGCAATGTGATACGGCGCAACAGCACCTGGGCCGAACCGCGAGCACCCTGGCCGAGGCATCGGCCGCCGCGCAGGCACGGGCGCAGCAATGGGCTGGAATGACGCAACAGCTCGAACAACTGAAAGCCGAATTCGGCACCGCGTCCCATCCCGCCAACGCGGCCGAACTGGAAGGTCAGGACTGGCAGATCAAGGGAGTCTGGAACAGCGAGCAGCTCAACGAGCAGCGCGCCAACCTCTTCGTGGCGGCACTGCAGCTTCACCAGGCCTGGCTGCACGAAGTGGTGCAGAAGGGCGGCGGCTTCGCCCAGAACGTCATTGCACTGTGCCACCTGCTGAGTGGCAAGCGGCTGCAGGAGCCACGCGATGCGCTGGCCATCTGGCAGAGCCTGTTCATGATCGTGCCGGTTGTCTCCAGCACGTTCGCCTCGGTCGCACGCCAGTTCCGCCACCTGGGGCCGGACTCGATCGGCTGGCTGTTCATCGATGAAGCTGGCCAGGCCGTGCCGCAGGCGGCGGTCGGTGCACTGCTGCGCTCCAGGCGCGCGGTCGTGGTGGGTGATCCGCTGCAGATCGAGCCGGTGTTCACCGTGCCGGTCAAGTTGCTGCAGGCGCTGGGCCGAACCAGCGCACTGCCTGCAGGCGTGAACGTCTCGCCCGACAAGACCTCCGTACAGGTACTGGCCGACGAGGCCAACCCGCTCGGTGCCCGCATGGAGTCCGGCGGCTCCCCGCTCTGGATCGGCAGTCCGCTGCGCGTGCATCGTCGCTGCGTCGAACCGATGTTCTCCATTGCCAACACGATTGCCTACGAGGGGAAGATGATCTTCTCCAACCCCTGGGAACCCAGTGCGGCGCGGCCACCCACCGACAGCCTGGACATCGGCAGCAGCGCCTGGGTACACGCCCCCGGCCGCACCAGCGACAAGCAGGTCGTGCCGTGCCAGATCGACCTGGTGCAGCAGGCGTTGGCCGCGCTCTACCACAGCACCGGAAGCCTTCCCCCGGTCTACATCATTTCGCCCTTCAAGCGCATCAAGAATGCCCTGCTCGAGCGACTGCGGAGCCAGGACGCCTGGCTTGGCCCGGATGCCCCACCCGGCACGCAGGCGCCACGCACCACCGAACTGCGCACGTGGTGCAGGGAGCGCGTCGGCACCGTGCACACCTTCCAGGGCAAGGAGGAAAGCATTGTCTGGATGGTCCTGGGCTGCGACACGGACACGGTGGGCGCGGCGCACTGGGCCTCCAGCAAGCCCAATCTGCTCAACGTCGCCGTCACCCGTGCCCAGCACCGCTGCTTCCTGATCGGAGACACCGCACTCTGGGGCGGCCTGCGCCACTTCTCAGACGCCCATGCCAAACAGTTGCCCCGCATCACCCCGGCGCAGTTCCTGGGTCGCATGTCGATCCCCCGCGTGCAGACTCGATAGCCCTGCCCTGACGGCGTCAACGACTCAGGTCAGGGGCGCAGGGTCACGCCAGCGTGACGCGTCACATTAATGGTTCCGGCAGCCACGACGGGACGCCTGCAGCACCCCATCCATTTACGTCACGAATGCGTAAGCCCCGGCCGATCAACTGCATCCATCGATCTTTAGGAATAGTCGTAAAAACGCAACGAATTCGATGTTCGACGCGACAGCGGCGCCAGAATGGCGGCCACGCCCATGGGCGCCGACCACCTCCCGCGCATGAATGGATTTCCTGCACCGCGTCGGCTTCGCCTGGCGCTCCTGGACGATCACGAAGTCGTCCGTCGCGGCACCGCCCTGCACCTGTCAGGCGATCTCCGCTTCGACATCGTCGCCAGCCACGGTTGCAGCAACGAACTGCTCTGCAGCCTGCAACGCACACCAGTGGATGTGGCCATCATCGATCTCACGCTTGCCCGTGACGACCTGGGTAGCCTCGAGCTGGTTGCGCTGCTGCGCCGGGAATTTCCGCGCACGCCATTGCTGGCCTTCGCCACGCTCTGCCCCACCACCAACCTCAACAGCCTGATCGATGCCGGACTCAACGGATTCGTCAGCAAGGCCGAACCGCTTGCTGCATTGTCCGACGCCATCGTACGTGTTTCCCAGGGCCTGACCCGGGTTCCACCGGACGTCAGGCTGGCCGGCGATCGCGGCGAGCTCAGCCGCAACGAGCGCGAAGTACTCGGCCTGCTGTTGGAAGGCTTGACGGTCTCCGAGATCACATTGCGGCGGCACCGCAGCATCAAGACTGTCAGCACGCAGAAGGTTGCTGTGCTGCGCAAGCTGGGATTGCGCAGCGACGTGGAAATCTACGCACTGCGCGAACGACTGGAGACACCGTGAGGCGCCAGCCGCCGTTGCGCCGCCGCTTCCTGTCCACGGGGCTGCTGGCGCTCCTTCTCCTGCCGGCTGCCTCGGCCGAAGATATCCGCTCGCCACGCTGGCTGCCGGGCAGCACTGTACGGGTCGCCACGACTCCCTCCCTGCGCCCCCTGCCCGCGGCCCTGGCCGATCCGTCATCACCGCCAACGCTCGCCCATGGCTATGCCAACCTGGTGGCGCGGCACGCCCAATTCCGTTTCCTGGAACACCCCTACCCGACAACCGCCGCATCAATCCTCGCTGTATGCCATCACGAGGCTGACCTGGTCATGGTGTTTGGCGGCGCAAGGCACCAGCCGCTGCCCTGCCCCGGCCTTGCCGCGTCCACCGCATTCCGTGGCGGCGCCACCCTGTTGGCCGGACGCGCCGGCGAGTGGCTGCCACGGGAGATGCGCGAACTCGACGGCCGGGTCATCGCCGTCGTTGAAGGCGGGCCCTACGCCAGCTGGCTGCACGCGCATCACCCGCAGGTCCGGCTGCGGCAGCTGCCAGACCGGCATGCAGCACTGGCGGCAGTCGAAAGCGGGCTGGCGGACGTGGCGATTGGCCTGGAGCCCACGCTGCGCCCCCTGGTTCGACGCCATTTCAATGGCAGCCTGCGCCTGCAGCCGTTCGATAGCGGTTTCTCCACCGACCTTTACCTGCTGGTTCGCCGGGAAGACCAGCAACTGCTTGGGCGCATCGAACAGGCATTGCGGGAGATCACACTGGAAGAGCACGCAGGCCTGCTCCACCTATGGGCAGGCCAGACCCTGCCTGCCGCGGCCGGGAATGCACTGGACTGGATGCAGGCGTCGCCCCCGCGCGGGTGGCTGCTGCTGGGCCCACTGCTGATTGCCCTGCCGCTGCTGTGGCTCGCAATGCGCCACCTGCGGGCGCGCGGTGACCGAAGCAGCGCGCATGCCATCGGCGTGATCAGCCACGAGATGCGCAACTCGGCGCAGGCCGTGCTGACCTCGATCGAGCTGCTGGGGCAATCGACATTGCCCAAGGGCGAGCGTGACCTGCTCGCCGCTGCCAGCAGCGCCAGCCAATCCCTGCGCAGCCTGTTGAATCGCGCACTGGATTTTTCGCGCCTTGCGAGCGGCGCTTTCAAGCCGCATGCGCAACCCTGCGATGCAACCCAGCTGTGCCGGCAGGCTCTGGAGGCGATCCGGCCACAGGCCCAGCGGAAAGGCCTGCAGCTGCATCTCGATGCCCAGGGCGCATCCCCGTCGAACATCCTGGTGGACGCCGATGCGCTACGCCAGATTGCCAGCAATCTGTTGGCGAACGCAGTGAAGTTCAGCGATTCCGGCCGCATCGAGCTGCGCCTGCAACTGATGCCGGCGGCGCGTCCTCGGGCGCTGCTGCTGGAGGTGATCGACAGCGGCATCGGCATCGCGCCGGCGCAGGTAGCCACCCTGTTCCAGCCTTTCCAGCAAGGCAGCAGCGGACAGCGGCGTGGCGGAAGTGGGCTGGGGCTTTCCATCGCGCGCGAGCTGGCCCGCGCAATGGGCGGCGACCTCACCGTGCACAGCGTGCTGGGCCGTGGCAGTCGCTTCATCCTGCGCCTGCCGGTGTGCCCGGCTGGCACCGGCGTGGATGCCCAGGACATGCCCGTGGGCGATACGCCACTGGCCGGACTGCACCTGCTGCTGGTCGAGGACCACGAGCTCAATCGCCACGTGATCGCCGAACAGCTGCGGCGCTGGGGCGCAGAGGTGTGCGCCGTGAAATATGCGGCCAGCGCCCTGGCCGAACAGGCACGACAGCCCCGCTCCGTTGCTCTGATCGACATTGGGTTGCCTGGCGCCGATGGTCACGTGCTGGCGCGCGAGCTACGCGGGTCTGCCGGGCGCACCGTTCGCCTGATCGCATTGTCTGCCCGCACCGGACGGCGTCATCGCGCACGCTGCCACCGCTCGGGCTTCGACGCGGTGCTGGCCAAGCCGCTGCGCGCCGCCCAGCTGCTGCCTGCGCTCGACATTGCGCGACCAGAGGGCCTGGGCGCAGCCGCGCAGACGATTGACATGGACGCGGCCTACATCGCCGACATCCACGATGAGCTCGGCAACATGGAGCGGGTTATTGATCGAGCGGATGCATCGGCACTGGGCCATCACGCGCACCGATTGCAGGGCACGCTGCAGATGCTGGGCCAATGCGAGCATGCGGCCATCGCGGCGGAGCTGGTCGACCTGGCGCATGACGCCGCGCCGGACTGGGCCGATGCGCGGCGCCTGCTGGACGTGCTGAAGGCCGGACAGGGCTCCCGCCCAGCGGGAACCCTGCCAATGCCTTGATCAGGCGGCCAGGCGCTCGACCTGGCGACGGGTCAGGTCATTGAAGCGACCCAGCGACATCAGGTGCTGGTGGATCAGTGCCAGCCAGCCGCTGCGGTGCCACTCGACCACGGTGGCTTCCGGCAGCGCAACGAACTTCTCGACGTCCACCACCAGGAAGCCATTGAGGTTGAACTCGCGGCCATCCGGGGTACGCACGGTGGCGTTACGCTCGACCAGCAGGCCGTTGTCGGTCAGGGCCTTGGAGAAGGCCAAGGTCTGTTCGTGCTCGCGGGTGTACTGGCCGCAGAACTCCAGCGCCTGCTGCACCATTTCGGTGGCCTTGCCGTCAACGAACAGCGGCTGGCCTTCCTCGCCGCCCTTGACCACGCGCGGGCTCTCTTCGTCGATGCCCAGCAGGAAGTCATTCTCCGCGCCGGTGTCGATGAAGATGAAGGGGTGGCGGCGCAGGTAGGCCGGAATATAGGCCTCGTCTTCCCACAGGCCGTCCTTGATGAACAGGTTCTGGTCGGACACGCCGACGGCAGCCATCGGAACCGCACCGGGGCCGGCGAACAGGATCGGGAAATGATGCAGCGCCAGCGAGAACTCGCCCAGCACCAGCGGAATGGCGTTGTTGCCGGCGGCGAACTCGAGCTTGCCCGGCAGGATGCGCAGATCGGCGTGCACATCGGCCTGCAGCGGCACCGGACGGGTATAGAACAGGGGAGCGCCGCTCGGCGCCGCTTCGGTGGTGGTGTCGCTGGTGGTGGTCATCTTGGGAACCGTTCGATCATGCGCGCCTGCCATCCCGGGCACGCCAGCGGGAACAACCTGAATCCCGCATTATCAACAAGCTCGATGACAACGGCCACCCCGCCAGCGAACTATTTCAGCTGCAGGGGGTAGCGCTGCCAGAGCACGTGGACCAGGAATCCGGCCAGTTCGGTGTCGCGCGCGCTCACCGCTGCACGGATCTTGTCCAGCAGCACCATGTCGCTGCAGGAGCGCACATCGGCGTGGTTGGCCTGCCCTGCCCGGCGCGCACGATAGCGTGCGGCCCGCTGCGCATCGCTCATCGCATACCCGAACTTGGGCGGACGACCGCGCTTGCGCGGCAGGGTCAGCTCCAGGGTTCCGGGGTCTTTGTCATCACGCATGAGAGGGGTGCGGGCGGCGGCGAGCAACGGGGGGTGCGCAATTTATCGTGAGGCATCACTTTAATCCAGCTTTTTCTGCAGTTCTGTTGCATCGCAATGCAAAAAAACGCATCGCGAGGGCCCCATCCACGCATGGCGTGGATCTAGTGCAGAGCTCGCGACCCGATCACCCGGTAGATCCACGCCATGCATGGATGCGGAAACCCGAACCCACAAAAAAGGGAGCCCGCGAACGGGCTCCCCTCACCTTCTTCATGCAGCGCGCACCGGCTCGTAGCCATGCAGGTGCGCCTCGCTGCTGGCCCGCCCCTGGCTGAGCGAACGCAGCGAGGTGGTATAGCCCACCAGCTGCGCCAGCGGTGCGAAGCCACTGACCTCGGCGCGACCATCCTGATCGTCGATGCGGGCAATGCGACCATGGCGGCGGTTGAGGTCGCCGACCACATCACCCACCGACGCTGACGGCGAATGCACCGTCACCGCCATCACCGGCTCCAGCAGCTGCGTGCCGCCTTCGGCCAGCGCCGCCTTGATCGCCTCGGCGCCTGCGCGATGGAACGCCATCTCCGAGGAGTCCTTGGCATGGGTCTGGCCATCGACAAGACTGACCTCGATGCCGACCACCGGATGGCCCTGGGGGCCTTCCGACAGCGCAGCACGCACACCTTTCTCCACCGCCGCGATGAAGCTGCGCGGCACCACGCCACCGACGATGCGGTCGTTGAATACGACCTGGTCGTCCTCGCGCGGCGATACATCCAGCACCACGTGCGCGAACTGGCCCTGGCCGCCGGTCTGCTTGACCAGCCGCCCGACGACGCCGGTCATCGCACGCATCGGCGTCTCCTGGTAGGCCACGCGCGGCGCACCTACGCCTACGTCGACCTTCCATTCGCTGCGCAGGCGCTCGACCATCACCTCCAGGTGCAGTTCGCCCATGCCCCAGACCAGGGTCTCCGCCGTGTCGCGATCGGTTTCGACGCGGAACGAGGGATCTTCCTGGGCCAGACTGGCCAAACCCTGTGCCATCCGGATCAGGTCGCCCGCACGCGCCGGCTCCAACCGCCACGCCAGCACCGGTGCCTGTGCCTGGATGTTCTCCAGGCGCAGCGGCTGCGCACGACCGCTCAGCGTTTCACCACTGACCGCATCCTTCCAGCCCAGCACTGCAACGATGTCACCGGCCACGGCCTGTTCGATGTCGTGGGTCTGGTCGGCCTGCACCCGCACCAGGCGACTGACACGCCGCCCCTGCGGATGCTGCGAACTGGCCACCGCATCACCCACCTTCAAGGTGCCCGAGTACAGCCGCACGAAGCTCAACGCGCCGTGCTGCTGGTGGGTGATCTTGAACAGCAGGCCGGCCAGCGGACCGTCCGGGTCCGGCGGCAGCACGACCTCGCCCTCATCGCTTTCGGCGCTGACGGCAGGGCGATCCAGCGGCGACGGCAGGTAATCGACCACGGCGTCCAGCAGCGTCTCGATACCCTTGTCCTTGAACGCAGCACCGGCCAGCACGGGCACGCCCGCACCCGCCAGCGTCGCCCGGCGGATCGCCGCGCGCAGCTGCCCGGCATCGATCACGCGACCTTCCAGCCAGGCATCGGCCAGTTGCTCATCGTGATCGGCCACGGCCTCGACCAGCGCATCGCGTTGGGCTTGCCACTGGGCCCGCGCCGCTTGGTCCCACGGGGTCACCGTGGTTGCGGCACCATCCTGCCACTGCAGCACGCGCTCATCGACCAGATCGACCCAGCCGTTGAAGCCACTTTCGCTGCCCAACGGCACGCCCAGCGCCCACGGCCGCGCCCGCAGTTTGTCCTGCAGCTGCTCCAGCACGCGCTCGAACGAAGCGCCGACGCGGTCCATCTTGTTGACGAAAGCGATCAGCGGCACGCGGTGGCGACGCGCCTGGCGCCACACGGTTTCGGACTGCGGCTGCACGCCATCCACGGCCGAGAACACGGCCACGGCGCCGTCGAGCACGCGCAGTGAACGCTCGACCTCGATGGCGAAGTCGATGTGGCCAGGGGTGTCGATCAGGGTCAGCCGATGCGGCGGCAGGTCGCGCGGCGCCCACTGCGCCTGCACGGCGGCAGCGCCGATGGTGATGCCGCGTTCGCGTTCGATCGCCGAGAAATCGGTGGTCGCGTTGCCGTCGTGCACTTCACCGACGCGGTGGATCTCGCCGCTTTTCCACAGCAGGCGTTCGGTCAGCGTGGTCTTGCCGGCGTCGATGTGGGCAATGATGCCAAGGTTGCGACGACGGGAAAGGGTCTGGGTGTTCATAAAGAGGTTCCTGCAAGGCCAACTTCAGGGGCCGCGCACCCCGGTTGGCGACAGGGTGCGCGGCTAGCGTTCGGTCTCGGCGATCTGGTGCATGGCACGTTCTCCTTTGCGGTGCTGGGTAGCGTCGGCTGGGTAGCGTCGGCTGGGTAGCGTCGACTGGGTAGAGTCGACTGTTAGTCGACTAACAAAAACAAAAAGAGCGCCCCGGGGGGCGCTCTGTCGAAGGTCCAGCGATGGCCGCTTCAACGGCCTCGTGGGGCTCCAGGCAGACACGCCCGTTCCGCGTTGGCGCGGGTCAGGGTGAAAAACTTCAGGAGCGGCATCCGGTTCATGGGGCGCATTCTAGACCTGCCAATCTGGCGCGCAAGTGAATATTGCAAACATAAATGGAACGATGAGGCCGACAATGATCGGGGTCAGATCCCTTTGCCCCTGGGCAAAGGGATCTGCCTCCTCTCAGCCCTTACTTGCAGCCGTGCAGCGTGCGCGCCTCGGCCACGGTCGCCGCCTGGTCATCCCCCATCGAAACCCAACCCTTCAGCGACGTCGCCGGGTCAATGTGCGGCAGCCGCGGGCCACCATGGATCAGCACCTCGGTCCAGCTCCCCACCGGCGCCAGTTCGGACAGGCGTGCCGCCTGGTCATCCTCGGTGCTGAACGTGTCGTCCGGGCTCGCCGGGGGCGTCGTGTTCACGGTCTCGGTCTTGCGGGAATGCACACGCAGCGCGCCGCCCGGCATGCGCTGGGTGGTGACGTCGTAGCGCTCGATACCGTACGCCCAATGGCTTTCACCAATGCTGCGGGTCTCGCTTCCGTCATCCGCCACAGCCACCATCTCGCCCGCCGGCCCGACCACGCCCGCGACAGCACCCAGGCCGGACATCAGCGCCTGGTAGACGATCATCTGCCGCTGCTCGGTGCTCAACGCACCGGCCTTGAGCTTGGCAGGGGGAATCTGCAGGTATGCCGCCTCCTTGCAAAGCACCAGCACCTGCTGGTCATCCCAACTCACGGAAATTTCCTCGCTGGCGAAGTACTGCGTCCGGATGGACGCAACAGGAGAACCCGCGCCAGCGGAATGCCGTATCTCGATCAGCGAGGCATTCTCCGCCGCATCGGTCAGCGAAACCGGAGAGGTGGAAGCCGCAGTCGCAGCGCCTGCGAAGCCAACCAACACGGCCAGCAGCGTGCCGCGCGAAATGCTACAGATCATTGCATCAGTCCATTGAGGGAATACCGGTCAGACATGATACGCGGCGACGGCAGCAGATCCGGACTACGTCACCACCACCAACGGCACCCCGCGCCGCGGATGCTCCAGCACCACCACATCCTGCTGATAGACCCGCTGCAGGTTGTCTTCGGTGAGCACCTGCAGCGGCGTGCCATCGGCGGCCACCCTGCCCTGTTCCAGCAACACGATGCGGTCGGCATAGCCGGCGGCCAGGTTCAGATCGTGCAGCACCACGATCACGCACGCACCGGCTTCGGCACAGGCACGCACACTGCGCAACGTACGCTCCTGGTGGCGCAGATCCAGCGCCGCGGTCGGTTCATCAAGCAACAGCAGCGGCGTGTCCTGCGCCAGCACGCGCGCGAACGTGGTCCGGGCGGACTCGCCACCGGACAGCTGCTGCACTTCGCGCAGGCGTAGCGCCTGCAGTTCGGCGGCATCGATGGCAGCTTCCACCCGTGCATCGTCCACACGCGGATCCGGCGGATGCGGCAACCGTCCCATCGCCACCACTTCTTCCACGCTGAAGGCGAAGCGCACGCCATGTTCCTGCGGCATCACCGCGCGCTCGCGTGCCAGCGGCCCCGCCTTGTAACTGGCCAACGGCTTGCCCAGCAGGCTCACCTCCCCCGCATCGGCGCGCAGGTCACCGGCCGCCACCGCCAGCAACGTAGACTTGCCCGCGCCGTTCGGGCCAACCAGCGCGGTCACCGTGCCCGGCTCGAACGCCAGCGAGATGCCATGCAGGATCTCGCGCTGCTGGCGGCGCACCACCACCTGGTGCAGTTTCAGCAGCACGCTCATGGCGCCGCCTTGCGGCGCTGCTGCAGCACCAGCCAGAGGAAGAACGGAGCACCCAGCGCGGCCGAGAACAGGCCCAGCGGAATCTCCGCAGGTGGATCGAGCGTGCGTGCGGCGGTGTCGGCCACCACGATCAGCAGCGCACCGAGCAGCCCGGACAACGGCAGCAGCCAGCGATGACCCGGGCCGACCAGCAGTCGCGCCACGTGCGGCACCACCAGGCCGACGAAGCTGATCGAGCCCGCGAACGCCACCGCCGCGCCCACCAGCAGCGCACTGAACGCGACCAGGCGACGCCGCGTACGGGTCACGTCCAGCCCCAGGTGCTGCGCCTGGCGCTCACCCAGCGCCAGCATGTCCAGCGGCGTGGCCAGTCGCTGCAGCGCAAACACGCCGAGCGCAAACAGCGGCACCACCGCGGCCACGTCGGCCCAGTTGGCGCGCGCCAGCGAGCCCATCTGCCAGAACACCAGCGACTGCAGCTCGCTTTCGCTGGCGATGTAAGTAAGGAACCCAATCAGCGCCGAGCAGAACGCGGCCATCGCGATGCCGACCAGCAGCAGCGTGGCATTCCCACTGCCTTTGCCGGGCCGGGCCAGCGCATAGGTCAGGCCGATCGCCAGCGCGCCGCCGACGAAGGCTGCCACCGGCACCAGCCAGCCGGCCGCACCGGCAGCGCCGAGAACAATGGCAGCCACCGCACCCAGCGCAGCACCCTGGCTGACACCGACGATGCCGGGGTCGGCCAGCGGATTGCCAAACAGGCCCTGCAGGCTGGCACCGGCCATCGCCAGCGACGCACCGACCATCGCGCCCAACAGGGCGCGCGGAATGCGCAGCTGCCAGACCACGGCCAGATCACGGCTGCTGACTGCCCCTGGGTCAAGCAGGCCCAGCTTCACCGCAAGCGCCTGCATCACCTCCAGCGGCGGCAACCGCAACGGACCCACGGCGAACGACGCCAGCACTGCTCCCAGCAGCGCCAGCAACGCCACCATCAACATCGTCCGCCCGCGACGGCGGCGCCGATCCGCCGGACTCATGCCTTCGGCAAGGCTGCCAGGGCCTTGGCCAGCGCCAGCGCGCCCGCACCAGAACCCACGCTGGTGTACTTCAGCTGCACATCCGGCATCACCCAGACCCGATTGGCCTGCCCGGCCGGCGTCTGCTTCAGCGTCGGGTACGCCTTCCACAGGCCTTCGGCACCGCCGAACAGCCGCAGGTCATGCTCGGTCACCAGGATCACCTCCGGTGCCGCGGCGACCACCCCCTCGTTGCTCAGCTGCGAGTAGTTCTTCACCCCGGCCTCGGTGCCGATGTTGATGCCGCCGGCCAGCGCGATCAGCTGCGCTGACGCGCTGTCGGCACCGGCAACAGTGGGCGAGCCGCCAGCGCCGGTGGCCGATACGTGGATCAGTCGTGGCGCATGGCCCAGGCCCTTGCCAATCGCTGCAGCCTCGTCGAGCTGGCGCTGCACCTGCGTGGCCAATGTTTGCCCCGCTTCGGCCAGCCCTAGTGCGGCGGCGACCTTGCGCACCTTGTCCGGGGCCGGCTGCAGATCATCGATGACCACCGCCGGCTCACCGACTTCGCGCAGCTTTTTGGCCAGCTCGGTGTGGCGGCGCAGGCTGTTGCCGAGGAACAGCGAGCCCTGCAGGCTCAGCACGCCCTCCACGCCGGTGGTGCGGTTGAACAGGAACTGGTGCGGCGCGGCCAGGCCGGCCTGGGTGGTGGTGTTGGTCGGCGCGGCGAATACCTGCGTGCCCAGCCCCAGTGCTTCGATCACCGCGATGACGTCGTCGCCACCGGCAATGATCCGGCTGGTATCGGTCACCTCGATATCGGCGCCGTCATCGGAATGCACCTTGGCCGGCAGCATCGCCTTCTGGTCATGCACGGCCGGCAGCTCGGCACCGGCCACGCGCTGCCAGCCTGCCGGCAACGCGGTTTCGGCAGCGGCTGGTGCGGCGGGCGGCTCGGCGGCCTTCTGGCCATCAGGCGGTGTCGACGCGCCGCCACAGGCGGCCAGTACCAGCGAAACAGCCAACGGAAGCGCACACAGGCGCAGACGGGACGCGATGTTCATGCTCGTTCTCCTTGCTGGCAGGGCGGCGCGCACGCCGCCCCACCGTGTGACTTACTGCTTCGGGGTGATGCGGGTGATGCGGTCACCCTTCGGGTCCTCAGCGCCGCGCGACTTGTTCACCGCGAACACGTTGCCCTTGCCATCGGCGCGGACGTGGTTCGGCAGCGTGCCGCCATCAAGATTGGCGACCACCTTGCCGTCACCATTCACTACGGTGACCGTGCCAGCGCCACGGTTGCTGACATAGGCCAGCCCGGAGGCATCATCGAAGGCGACGTTCAGCGCACCGGCGCCGACCGGCACGTCATGCAGCACCTTGCCGGCAACCACGTCGACGATCAGCAGGTTGTCGGTGCCCTGCGAGGCGACGTACAGGCGGTTGCGTGCCGCATCGAAGGCCACGCCCGAGGCACTGATCGAATTACCCAGATCGATGACCTTCTCGACCTTGCCGCTGGCCACATCGATCACCGCCGCTTCCGGGGTGCCGATGCTGACGGTGAACAGCTTGCCGCCCTTCTCGTCCAGCACCAGGCTCATCGGGGTGAACGTGCCGTCGTCCACGCCGGATTCCAGCGTCACTGCCGGCAGCTCCTTGAAGGTCCTGGCGTCGAACACCGACAGGTGGTCCTCGCCCGTTGCCGAGGCGAACACCTTGCCGCGGGTGCCATCGACCACCACGTCGCGCGCGTGCGGCACAGTGTCGGCCGGGAACTGGTGGACCAGCGACAGGTCCTTCTGCCGGTAGACCGCGATCGAGTTCTGGCGGGTGTTGGTCACCCAGACATTGCCGTTGGTGTCATCCACGCCCACGCCGTAGACCGCGTACACCGCACCATTGGTGCTGCCCGGCACCTGCGCCGGGGTGATCGCCCTGGTCACCTTCAGCGACGTCGGGTCCAGCTTCAGCAGCTGCGACTGGGTCACCGGCGGGCGACCCACCGCCGAGGTCACGAACACTGCGTTGCTGGCGGCACTGTAGGCGGACTGGTACAGGCCCGGCACCAGCTTGCTGGACCGGGTGGCGAACTGCGCCTGGCCGGACAGCGGCAACTGCGGCGACACGCGCAGCTTCAGCACCGTGGCCGCAGCCGGCTGGCTGGCGCGCACCACCACCGGGTGGGTGCCCGGCACCGCGTCGGCCGGAATGCTCAGCTGGGTCTTGAAGTTGCCATCGGCATCGACCACCACCGGCTGTGCGTTGAGCACGCTGTCGCCACGCAGCAGGCTGACCTTCTGGCCCGGCACGAAACCACGGCCGACCACGTCGGCGGTGCTGCCGGGAACCACGTTCTCACCGCGTGAGACGACCTCACCCTTGAAGGTGGCGTTGGCCGGCTGGTCGAACACTGGCTGCGCGGTGGCGGTCACTGCCAGCAGCAGGCCGGCAGCGAGAGAGGTAAGACGGAGAGACGGACGGAACGACATGGCAGGCTCCTTGCACACGTAGGCCGCGCCACGTGGCGCGGGGGTCATCGGTTGCCTGGGCCGCTGCACGTCGGCAGCCTCGCCTGGGTAGTGGGGTCGCACGGCAGCGCGTGCGAAGGGATTCATTCGGCGGCGTTGTCACCGCCATTGGGCGCGCCATCGCCGGCGCTGCGATCGGTCACGCCGTACAGCTCATGCAGCGCCGCATGGAAGGACGCCGGCAGCATCGGGCCGTGGCCAAGGCCGGGGAACTCGCGGTACTGCACGCTCAGGCCCGGCACTTTGCCCAAGCGCTCGGACAGCTGCATCGCCGCATCCGGGGTGGCGCCACCGATGCGGCGCAGGTGCGCGACCACGCGCGGATTGTTCATGTCGCGCTTGCCGCGATCACCGACACGCTCGGCACCGCCCAGCATCAGCCAGAGCCTTGCCGGTTGGCCGTGCACGTTCTGCACGAACTGTTGTTCCGGATCCCCCAGCGCCGCACCCTGGCTCCACCACAGCGACGGGCTGGCGGCCAGATAGGACTGGAAGGCGGCCGGACGCGTGTACAGCGCATTGAGCACGAACAATCCACCCAGTGAGTGGCCCCACAGCGCTTGCTGCTGCGTGTCGATGCGTGCGCGACGCTCCACTTCCGGCTTGATGCGGCGCTCGATCACATCCAGGAACGCGGCAGCCCCACCGCCGACCGCCTGGGTCGTACCGCTCTCATCGTCGGCGCGGTCGATCCACGCGGTGTAGTCGCGGGTGCGCGCCTTGGAATCGATGCGCAGGTCGTTGTCGTAGCCGATCAGCACCAGCACCGGCGGCGCCTTGCGCGCGGCCAGCTCGGCCAGCAACGGCTGATCCAGGACCATCGCGACGGCGTTGCCGTCCAGCGCGTACAGCACCGGAGAGGGCACCTTGCCGGCCTTGGCCGGGATCGCCAGGTTCACCCGCCAACGGCGCTGCTGGTCCGGGCTGTCCACCACGAAATGCTCGAAGCGATAGCTGGCCGCCGGCTCGTCGAGCACGGTGCGGCCGATCTTCTGCAGCGGGTTGCGCTGCTGTGCATGGGCATATGGGGTGACCAGGAGCAGACCCATCATCAAGGCGGCCAAGCCGCGGGCCAGCGGACCACGGCGCGAAGGCGGAACAAAGTGCTTCATCAGCGGCGGCAGAAGCGGCCCAGGGCCGCCGGTTCACAAGGGACCGCAGTCTACCTTAAACGCGAATGATTATCACATCGATCAAACGTCACGCTGTGTATCACGCGCGCGCATGCCCGGGTTGCGCAAGGGGCAGCAATTCCCCTATTTTGCCGCCCATCGGGGCATTGGATCGCCCCGCTTCCAGCGCAGCCATGGATGGCGGGCACTTGCCGCCATCCGGGTCGCGTTCATCTGCACACAACCGCCATGGGATTGGATCCCATGATTGTGAGACCCCCTTGAAGCACACCACCCTGATCGCCCTCTCCCTCGGCCTGCTTGCGCCGCTGGCCGCCCATGCCGCACAGGACCTGCCAACGCTCTACCAGGCCTTTGAAGAAGCCGGCAATTCGTCACTGGGCATGGACCAACTCAACCAGACGGTGACATTCACTGCCGTAGCCCTGAGCGTTTCCAGCAACCTGGCGGGCGAGCCGCTGATCGAGGCCGGCGACGACCAGGGCAATGTCCTGGCCCGGCTGACCAGCGACGACGAACAGCAGGCGGCCAAGCTGGGCGCACTGGAAGAAGGCGCGACGTTCACCGCCAGCTGCACGCTGCAGTTCAGTTCCGGCACGGACTACCTGTCCTTCGGCGACTGCACCATCAAGTAAAGACGAAGCCGGCGAAATGCCGGCTTCTTTTCTTTGCCTCTTGTGGAGTCGAGCCATGCCCGACTCGCGGAATGTCACGGCCCCGAAGGCACCGGACCATAAGCATTTTCCTGCGGCGTGCCCGGCAGCAGCGCGAATACGAAGATCACCAGGCCGCCGAACGGAACGAAGGCCAGCAGGTACATCCAGCCCGACTGGTTGCAGTCGTGCAGGCGGCGCACGGTGACGGCGATGACCGGCACGAACGTGGCCAGCCAGAACACGACAAACAGGATGATCGACGCGATGCCCAGGACGTCGGACTGCATCACCAGCCCGGCAACGAGCGGCACCATCAGGACGGCGGAGACGATCAGCATGAACAGCTGGAACATCCAGTACTCACGACGGTTGGCACGCCCCTCGAACTGGGCGTAGCGCTTCAACGGCAGAATCATTTCCTGCACGGCATCAATCCTTGAAAAAGTGGCCGCGCAGTGTGCCAAAGACCGGCGCCGGGAACAATGTGGAGCCGAGCCATGCTCGGCTGCCATTGGCCCTGTAGAGCCGAGCCCATGCTCGGCTGCCGTTGCCGCAGGCGCTGCTGGCCCGGTCCAGAGCGGAGTCGAGCGCGGCTCGACGCTACATAAGCCGGGTCAGCGACCCTTTGCCGCCCTCGCCGCTTCGCGCTCGGCACGCAGCCGGTCCAGCTTTTCCTTCAGCTTGATTTCCAGGCCACGCGGCACCGGGTTGTAGTACACCCGTTCGCCCATCGCATCCGGGAAACCCGTCTGGTCCAGCGCGATGCCACCCTCGGCGTCATGGTCGTACTGGTACTCGGCGCCGTAGCCGAGCTCCTTCATCAGCTTGGTCGGTGCATTGCGCAGGTGCAGCGGCACTTCTTCGGTACCACTCTCGCGCACGTCGGCCTTGGCCTGGTTGAAGGCGGCATAGCCGGCGTTCGACTTGGCGGTGCTGGCCAGGTAGAGCACCAGCTGGGCGAACGCCAGCTCGCCTTCCGGGCTGCCCAGCCGCTCGTAGATGTCCCAGGCTTCCAGCGCCATGCTCTGCGCGCGCGGATCGGCCAGGCCGATATCCTCGATGGCCATGCGGGTCAACCGGCGCGCCAGGTAGGACGGGTCGCAGCCACCATCGAGCATGCGGGTCAGCCAGTACAGCGCGGCATCCGGGTTGGAGCTGCGTACCGACTTGTGCAGCGCCGAGATCTGGTCGTAGAACTGCTCGCCGCCCTTGTCGAAGCGACGGGTGCGATCGGCCAGCACCTGGGTCAGGGTCTGCGGCGTGATGCGCCCTCCCTCCCCGCCCGCCAGTTCCGCGGCGATTTCCAACAGGGTCAGCGCACGGCGCACATCACCATCGGCAGCGGTGGCGATTTCCAGAAGCAGTTCGGGGGCGACCTCGATGCCCTCCTCGCCCAGTCCGCGCTCGCGATCACCCAGCGCACGTTCCAGCGCCTCGACGATGTCGGTGGGCGAAACGCCTTCCAGGACATGCACGCGGCAACGCGACAGCAATGCGGAATTCAACTCGAACGACGGATTCTCGGTGGTGGCACCGACGAACAGGATCGTGCCGCGCTCGATGTGCGGCAGGAAGGCGTCCTGCTGCGCCTTGTTGAAGCGATGCACCTCATCCACGAACAGCACGGTGCGGCGGCCTTCGGCGAAACGCTGCGCGGCCTCGGCCAACACCTGGCGCACCTCCGGCAGGCCGGAGAGCACGGCGGAGATGGCACGGAATTCTGCGTCGGAGTATTCGGCCAGCAACAGCGCCAGCGTGGTCTTGCCACACCCTGGCGGCCCCCACAGGATCATTGAATGCACGCGACCGGACTCGACCGCGCGACGCAGCGCGCTGTCCGGCGCCAGCAGGCGCTTCTGCCCAACCATTTCGTCGAGAGTGCGCGGACGCATGCGCTCGGCCAGCGGGCGCAGGTGTTCCCGATCGACGCTCAGCAGATCGGGACCAGGGAAGGAAGTTGAACGATGTCTTGCCACCCGGTCATTGTACCGCGCCGCCCAACGGTAGCGCCGGGCCGTGCCCGGCGGCGGGACGCGATGTCTGGTAGTGCCGGCCGCTGGCCGGCAGATCCCAAGCGTGCCAACCAACGGTTGACACCCACCAAGGCGGTCCCGGTTGAAACCCACCAGAGCAGAAAGCGCCGGGCCATGCCGGCGATCAGGCCGCACGGGTGGTAGTGCCGGCCGCTGGCCGGCAGATCAAGAGCGTGTCAACCAAGGTTGACACCCACCATGACGGTGCCGGTTGACACCCGCCAGAGCAGACAGCACCGAACCCTGCCCGGCAGATCAGGCCACAGGATCGGTAGTGCCGGCCGCTGGCCGGCAGATCAAAAGCGTGTCAACCAAGGTTGACACCCACCAAAGCGCCTCCGCCCACAGGTCAATTACCGATGACGTCGGTACCCTTCGGCGGGGTGAAGCTGAAGGTGCCGGCCGCGAAGCCCGGGTTGCGCTTCCAGCCACTGAAGCTGATCACGGTGCGCTGGCCGACGGCGTCGGTGATTTCCATCTTGGCCAGGCCCTGGGCATTGAAGCCCAGCGCGGCATACTGGAAGCTGGCTTCGGTCTCGCGCTTCGGCGACAGCGACAGCCACTGCAGGCCGTCGCGCTGCGCAGCCTCTTCACTGACGTCGTACTGCTGTTCCAGCAGTGCCGGGTTGATCAGCGCGGTCAGCGGGCTGTTCTGCTCTTCCTTGCCCTGCTCACGCACGGTGGCCTGCTCCAGGTCCGGTTCGTACATCCAGACCTTCTTGCCGTCGGCCACGATCAACTGCTCGTGCGGGCGCACGTATTCCCAGCGGAACAGGCGCGGCGCCGACAGGGCCACGCGGCCACTGGTCGATTCCTTCACCTTGCCGCGGCTGTCGAACACCTGCTGGCTGAACTGGCCATCCAGGCCCTTCAGGCCACTGGTGAAGGTCTTCAGGTCATCGCGGGCGCCTGCCCAGGCGCTGCCGGCGGCGGCGCAGGCCACGGCCAGGGTGGTGGTGGCAAGGAAACGACGGAAGCGGAAGTTCATGCGGGAATCCTGTAGGCGCGGGCGCCAGGAAAGGTGGTTGCCAGTGTGCCCGGGGAAAGATGAATGGGCGATCAGGGCGACATTATGCCGCCCTGAACGTCCATCGGCGATTCAGCCGCCCGAGCCCGGCAGCTTGCCGTACAGCACCTGGCCACGGAAGCCACGCCGCACTTCGCGATACAACGCGCGGAACGCGGTGTAGTCCTGCGGCTGGCACAGCGCCTCCGGGCCACGCACCGCGTTCTGCTGCAAGCGATGGCGCACGATCACGTCCTGCCCCTCGCGGCTCCAGTCCACGCGGTACTCGCCAGCGGCGTTGGTGAAACGCTGGTTGGCCGGGATGGCGATGATCGGCGCATTGGCCGGGAACTGCAGGCGATAGGTTTCCTCGCGCAGGCTGGCATTGCAGTAGAACGGCGTCTCGTTGGCCGGCGCAGAAGCGGTGGCGTACAGGCCACGCACCGACTCGCCGCCCGGCGGATCCGGCACGGCCATGCCGCCGGCCACGCTGAAGTCGGCGTAGTCCTCGGCCTGGAAGGCCATGCGATAGCCGAACGGCCGGGTCAGGTCGACCGGCACGCCCTGGATCTGCAGCTGCCCTCGCCCGTCGAAACCGGACGCGGCCATGATCTGCTCCTCGGCGCGCGCACGGTTCTGCGCGTTGAGCTGGGAGAACTGGGCGCGCATGCCGATCTCGGCGTTCTCGCCAAGCTTCGGAATGGTCTCGCCGCGCAGGTTGCCGTTGGAGTCGAAGGTGAAACGCACCTCCATCGAGGTGGCGTTGCGCTCTGGCGTGTTGGCCGGGGTGCGCGCCAACGAGGCGTCGCGGGTACGCATCACCGGTGCGCCGAGGTCGCCTTCCGGCAGCTGCCCGAAGCGGGCCCACGCGGTGGTCGAATCAAGGTACAGATCGAATTCCGGGATGTAGGTGATGGCGTGGTTGAAGCGGCCCAGCACCGGAATCTTCGGCAGCGTCGGGCCACCGCCGGCACCGATCAGCACCGGCGAGCTGGCGATGCCCTTGGCTGCCAGCAGTGCCTCAAGGATCGTCACATGGTCCTTGCAGTCACCATAGTGGTTGTCGAGGATGCTCTGCGCGCTGTTCGGCTCCAGGCCGCCATTGCCCAGGTACACCGCCACATAGCGGATGTTCTGCGCCACCCAGCGGTACAGCGCATCGGCCTGCTCGCGCCGGTCGCTGATGCCAGCGGTGATTTCATCAGCCAGCGCCTGCAGCGCCGGGGTCACGTCGGCCGCCGGGCCGGCCTTGAGTTGGTAGGCGCGTCCCATCTGCGACCAGTCACGATAGGTGCTGGCCATGATGTTCGGGCCGAACTCCCAGCCCGCCGCCGACCAGTTCTGTGCCGGCATGGCTTCGCGCCGCTGGTAGCGCCAGCGCCACTGCGCCTGGCCGTTCTTCACCGTCGGGCGATCGCTGCCCTGCACGCCGCGGCTGTCGACGAACATCGGCAGGTTGGCCGGCGCAGTCAGGGTGACCTCGGCGTCTTCGTACTCGGTGAAGACGTTGAAGGTCTCCCACAGGCCGAAATAGCCCGGGAAGTACGGCGTGGCCTGGGTGCGGCGCACCTGGTAGTACAGGCGCGTGCCCGGGGCCAGGTTCGGGAACACGATCACCCGCACCTTGCGGTCGGCATACATCGCCGCCGAGGCGCTGGAGTAACTCTCCTGGGTGTAGATGCGATCGGCCGGCACGTCGCGCCGCTGGCCATCGGCGGTGATGGTGTAGGCACCGAGCACTTCCAGCGTCTCCATCTTTTCGCTGTAGCTCAGCCGCACCTGGCTGAACTGCTCGACCGAGGCCTTGGTCTTGAGCAGGACTTCGTAGGTTTCGGTCTGCACATTGCCCGCATCCGGCCGCACCTGGTAGTCGGCGCGGTAACGGACAATGCTGAAATTATTGCTGGCTTCGGTATCGCCGCTGGTGGAAGGCGGCGCCGTGGCGGGCGCGGAGGTGGCGGTTTCTGCCAGTGCCGGGCCGGCAGCCAGGAAGGCTGCCAGCGCCAGCGCCAGCGCGCTTGGTACGGGGTGAAGCATGCGTCGGTTCCTTGGACGTCGTGGGGGATACGTCGGGCCTTACTTCGGCGGCGGCGGTGCCAGCACCGTGCGGTCGCCGTTGTGCTCGGGCGGGCTGACCACGCCGGCCGCTTCCATGGCCTCGATCAGTCGCGCTGCACGGTTGTAGCCGATCTTCAGCCGGCGCTGCACGCCGGAAATCGAGGCGCGGCGGGTCTCGGTGACCACCCGCAGCGCTTCGTCATACAGCGGGTCGGACTCGTCGCCGGCCGCACTGGTCTCGGGCAGGCCGGTGGCACCGACGACCACGCCGTCGCCCATCGTCTGCACCTCGTCCAGCACCCCGTCGATATAGTCGGCCGGGCCCATCGCCTTGAGGTGCTCGACCACGCGGTGCACTTCGTCATCGGACACGAACGCACCATGCACGCGCTCGGGCAGCGCGGTGCCCGGCGGCAGGTACAGCATGTCGCCGTGGCCCAGCAGGGTCTCCGCGCCGGACTGGTCGAGGATGGTGCGCGAGTCGATCTTGGAGCTGACCTGGAACGCGATACGGGTCGGGATGTTGGCCTTGATCAGGCCGGTGATCACGTCCACCGACGGGCGCTGCGTGGCCAGGATCAGGTGGATGCCCGCCGCACGCGCTTTCTGTGCCAGGCGCGCGATCAGCTCTTCCACTTTCTTGCCGACGATCATCATCATGTCGGCGAATTCGTCGATGAAGATGACGATGAACGGCAGCGTCTCCAATGGACGCGGCGCCTCGCCCAGCTCCGGGTTCGGCTTGAACAGCGGGTCCATCAGCGGCTGGCCGGCATCCTGCGCTTCCTTCACCTTCTTGTTGAAGCCGGCCAGGTTGCGCACGCCCACCGCGCTCATCAGCTTGTAGCGGCGCTCCATCTCGGCCACGCACCAGCGCAGGCCGTTGGCAGCCTCCTTCATGTCGGTGACCACCGGCGCCAGCAGGTGCGGGATGCCCTGGTAGACGCTCAGCTCGAGCATCTTCGGGTCGATCATCAGCATCCGCAGGTCTTTCGGCGAGGCCTTGAACAGCAGGCTCAGCACCATCGCGTTGACCGCCACCGACTTGCCCGAACCGGTGGTACCGGCCACCAGCAGGTGCGGCATGCGCGCCAGATCGGCCACGGTCGAGCGCCCGGCAATGTCCTTGCCCAGCGCCAGGGTCAGCACGCTGGCCGACTTGTCGTATTCCTTCGAGCGCAACAGCTCGGACAGGTAGATCATCTCGCGGGTGACGTTGGGGATTTCCAGGCCGATCACCGACTTGCCCGGAATCACGTCGACCACGCGCACCGACTTCACCGACAGGCCGCGCGCGATGTCCTTGTCCAGCGAACTGATCTGGCTGACCTTGATGCCCGGCGCGGGCTCGATCTCGAAGCGGGTGATGACCGGCCCGGGGTTGGCGCCGACCACCTGGGCGTCGATGCGGAAATCCTTCAGCTTGAACTCGATCTGCCGTGACAGCGCGTCCAGGGTTTCCTTGTCGTAGCCCACCGGCTGCGGCTTGGGGTCGTCCAGCAGGGCCAACGGCGGCAGGTCCGAGCCGTCGCCGTTTACGCCACGGAACATCGGGATCTGCGTGTCGCGCTTGGCCCGGTCACTCTTCTCGATCACCGGTTCCGGGCGCGGCTCGATCTTCACCGGCTCGCGCTTGGCGCGGACCTCGGCATCGGCCTTGCGCACCTCCTGGCGCTCCTCGCGCATCACCCGGGTCTGCTGCCACTCGGTGACTTCTTCCTTCTTGCGCGCCAGCAACGGTGCCAGCGACATCACGCCGCGGCCGATCTTTTCCATCACCGTGAACCAGGACAGCCCGGTGGCCAGGGTGATCGAGGCCAGCAGCAGCACCAGCACGAACAGGTTCGCGCCCAGCGCACCGAAGCCCACCGTGAGCGAATTGCCAACCAGCTTGCCGAGAATGCCGCCGGCGCTGGAGACATCGCCACTGAACAGGCGTACATGCAGGAAGCCGGTGCCAGCAATCAGGAAACCGACCAGGCCGACCAGGCGCAGCGCCGGGTCCAGGTCGTTCTCGCCCTTGCTCTCGCGCTTGAGGCCGAACATGGCAATCCACGACAGCGCACCGAGCACCACCGGCAGCAGGAAGGCGATGTAGCCGAACAACTGCAGCAGCACGTCGGCGATCCAGGCGCCCGCGCGACCACCGAGGTTGTGCACCGGCGCGACCACGCTGCCGGTGTGCGACCAGCCCGGATCCGTCGCTGAATAGGTGAAAAGACTCGCCGCCAGATAGAGCAGGGCCGGCGCGATCGCGATCAGGCCCAGGTCGCGCCAGAGGCGCTGGCGGCGTGGATTGTCGGTCGTCGCCGCCGCGGCCGTGCGACGTGACGCCTTGCTGTCGTCCGACTTGGAGCGTTCAGGGACCTGCTTCGCCACCTTAGACCATACCTTTGGAATGCGCTGTTAGTGATTGATAATAAATGAGACGGCGTCAGTTTTCAGTTATGCGACTTCTGACCGGGCCCGGACAGGGCCGAAACCACCGCTGGATGACGGCGTTCTGTTCATCGGCTTGAATCGCCCTGCCCCAGCCGCCACTCTATGACCAGCCACGGATGCTGCGCAAACATCGCCAGCGCCTTGTCCCATCTACCTTTTCGCGAGTCTACATGAGCACCAGCCTGCCCTCCCGCCACCAGCGCCTCGTCATCCTCGGTTCCGGACCGGCCGGCTGGACCGCCGCCGTCTACGCCGCCCGTGCCAACCTGAAGCCGGTCGTCATCACTGGCCTGCAGCAGGGCGGCCAGCTGATGACCACCACCGAGGTGGACAACTGGCCGGGTGACGCCCACGGCCTGATGGGCCCGGACCTGATGGCGCGCATGCAGGCCCACGCCGAGCGCTTCGAGACCGAGGTCATCTTCGACCACATCCACACCGCCGACCTGTCGCAGCGCCCGTTCAAGCTGATCGGCGACAGCCACGAGTACACCTGCGACGCGCTGATCATCGCCACCGGCGCCACCGCCAAGTACCTGGGCATCCCGACCGAAGACGAGTTCAAGGGCCGCGGCGTGTCCGCCTGTGCCACCTGTGACGGCTTCTTCTACCGCGACCAGGACGTGGTCGTGGTCGGCGGCGGCAACACCGCCGTGGAAGAGGCCCTGTACCTGTCCAACATCGCCCGCAAGGTCTACCTGGTCCACCGCCGCGACACCCTGAAGGCGGAGAAGATCATGCAGGACAAGCTGTTCAGGAAGGTGGCCGAAGGCAAGATCGAGACCGTCTGGCACCACCAGGTGGAGGAAGTGCTGGGCAACGACGCCGGCGTGACCGGCGTGCGCGTGAAGTCCACCCTGGACGGCGGCACCCGCGACATCGATGCCCACGGCTTCTTCGTGGCCATCGGCCACCACCCGAACACCACCCTGTTCGACGGCCAGCTGGCGATGAACAACGGCTACCTGGAAATCCGTTCGGGCCTGGGCGGCAACGCTACCCAGACCTCGGTGGAAGGCGTGTTCGCCGCCGGCGACGTGGCCGATCAACACTACCGCCAGGCGATCACCTCGGCCGGCTTCGGCTGCATGGCCGCACTGGACGCCGAGCGCTACCTGGACGCGCAGGGCAAGGCCAGCTGAAGCGCTGATTATGCTCTGTAGAGTCGAGCCATGCTCGACTCAGGAGAAAGGCCGACGCGAAAGCGTCGGCCTTTCTCGTTACATCCCTGCGGCAGCCGTATTCTCAGGCAAGCCATTTCGATCAGGGCCGGCCGCATCGGGAACACAACGAACGGTGTGAGGCACGGGCTGCGACTTGACCCCATCCGCATCCAACACATGCGTCTCCCAGCCGAGCGTCCCCACGCTGTCGCGACCGCAGCTGAGTTGCATCCTGCTGGGCTGGTCAGGCGAATCGATGACCACCGTCCGTCCGCTGCAGTTCCACCCTGATGGGCACAGCGTATTGCGGGTGATCAGGCTGATCGGGAATTGCGGATGGCCCGCAAACGCCACGTCCACCTCGCGCGAGTCGCCGGATGGAACGTCGACATCTGCGATCGGCTGCCCGGACAGCGGCTCACACGTCTTTCCTGTTGCCCACAGGCGATAGCCCTTCTCCACCCCTTTCATCGACGCCGAGCGGAAGACGGGGTCCTGCAGCGCCTTGGCATCATCCGGATTCGTGTGAAACGCCGTCTCTACGATGATCGATGGCATGTGCGCCTCTCGGTTCTCCCCCTTGTTCAGCGCGTGCGGAGCGGGAGCCACGGTGAATGCCGCATACTCAGGTAGCGAGTGAATCAGCTCCTTCATCGAGCACAGGACACTCTCTGCAAGAGCAGCATCCATCGGCCTACCAGGTTGCACGATCACACGAGTACCGCGCGCGGCCCCCGAGGGTTCTCCATTGCTGTGCAGATGAATCGCTACCTCAGCTCCGTGGTGGTTTGCGAGAAGCGGCCGACTGTTGATGTCTTCACGCTCCTCCCGATCCCAAAGCGTACTGCCTGCGTACGTGTTCCATATCTTTGTCTCGGCCGGATACTGCTCGGCAATCGCGTGGCGCGCAGCTATGGTCCACCACTCCTCACCACTCGGAGGATGAGTCGTTCCCGTGATCTGAACGCGCGGACGGACGACAGGCATTTGGTTCCTTTGCTCGATCATCGCCTTCAGCTCCGCAGCGTACGACGGAGTCAACAATCCCTCGGAGACGCCATTCCATTCATCCCTTGAGGTCACCCACCGGTTGTCCTTGTAGCTGTAGAAATACCCATGGCCGGCTGCGACAAATGCCATCCCGGACCCAGGCGTTCCACGCATCCGCCTCAGCGCATCCCCCGCTTTCCGCGCCGCATCGTCCGCAGCCTTTATCTCAGGAAAGTAGTATTCGATCTCTTTCCCGTCATACAGAAAAACGACACGACTGAACGGCGCCACCTGCTCGGCCCAATGCAGTAGTCCAAAACTGATCTCGCTTCGCTGATCCTCGAACGACGGTCCGTAATCGGCAGGAACGAAGTCACGATCCAGCGCCACGGTCACTACACCGTTGGCGATATCTGCTGATACCTCAACCCGGCGACTACGTGCCTGGCCATCCACGAGACGAACGCGCTCCAGAATGTCGCGCGCCTTCTGGGTCAAGAGGATGTCGAGCCCAGTGTCCTGCTCCACCGCAGGAGGAGCGTCAACGGCCTGCGCGGGGCTTATCAACAGTCCGCCACCCAGAAGAGACAGCAGGACAGAAAGGGATCCAAGGCGAAATTCCTGGTTCATTTTGGCTACTCCATGCAAAGAGCGAATGCACCGCTCCAGCGGCGCAGCTCACTCTGCCCCTGTGCATTCAGGCATTCCGCAACCAAGCGCACACGGATGGAGAGTTCAAACTTTCCTCACCCCCAACCGGAACAAACCAACCCAGCCTCGCCAACACCGTTCGTGATCCACCTGGCCTATCCTTGCCAACCATGCCCTCCGCCCGCTTCCTCGACTCCCTGCAGTCCATTCCCGCCACCGATTGGGATGCCCTGCACGACGGCCAGAACCCGTTCGTCAGCCACGCCTTCCTCTCCGGCCTGGAACAGCACGGCTGCCTGCGCGAGGACTGGGGCTGGCAGCCCCGGCACTTCACGCTGTGGGAGGGCGAGCGCCTGATCGGCGCAATTCCGGGCTACCTGAAGACCAACTCCCACGGTGAATTCGTGTTTGACCATGCCTGGGCCAACGCCTATGCCCGCCATGGCCGCGACTACTACCCGAAGTGGCTGGGCGCGGTTCCGTACTCGCCGGTCACCGGGCCGCGCCTGCTGGCCCGTCAGGATTCAGAGCGCACCACGCTGCTGTCGGCGTTGCGCGATGCACTGCCGGCACTGGCCGTGTCATCGGCCCATATCAACTTCCACGCCGCAGCGGACGAGGCGCTGTTCGGCGATGACTGGCTGCTGCGTGAGGACGTGCAGTTCCAGTGGCAGAACCCGGGTGACTGGGCGACCTTCGACCAGTTCCTCGGCGCGATGAACCACAAGCACCGCAAGAACATCCGCCAGGAACGGGCCAAGGTCGCCCGCCAGGGCATCACCTTCCGCGTGGTGCATGGCGACGACGCCAGCCGCGCCGACCTGCAGGCGATGTACCGCTTCTACCTGCAGACCTTCCTTGAGTACGGCAATGCCCCGGCCCTGACCGAGGCCTTCCTGCGCCATCTGGCCATTTCATTGGGGCGCGGGCTGGTACTGTTCCTGGCCGAGCAGGAAGGCCAGCCGATTGCCGGCGCGCTCTGCCTGCGCGGCGGTGACACGCTGTACGGCCGCTACTGGGGCGGCGCCACCCTGCCCGGCCTGCACTTCGAAGCCTGCTACTACCAGGGCATCGAATACTGCCTGCGCGAAGGGCTGACCCGTTTCGAACCGGGCGCACAGGGCGAGCACAAGCTCGCGCGGGGCTTCCTGCCGACGCTGGTGCGCAGCCGGCATTGGGTGGCTGATGCGGAGTTCGCAGAAGCGCTGCAGGACTGGTGCCGGCAGGAACGGCGCGATGTGCGGCGCTACCAGCAGGAGCTGCAGGGGCATGGGCCGTTCCGCGTAGAATCGTAGTACCGAGCTGGCTCGACTGGTTCAGCTGTACTGGCTGTAGTGCCCGCTGATCCTGCACTGGTCGCACCAGAACGTGTAGAGCATGCCTCCGTTCATCCACTGCATCAGGGAGCCATCGTCCAATGGAATGTGGGAATCAAGCTGCATGACAAAGAACATCGTGCGGCAACAATCGGGACAGGACAGATAGAGCCCGCTCTGGATCCAGGATGGCAGTCCGCCCACCCGGCTGTAGTTCTGCCAGCCACCCACATAGCTCGGCGGCTGCCAGAACCGACCCGGAAGCTCGACCAGATCGACCTCCGCCTCGATCAGGTTGGTTGACGTTTCCGGACATGCCCGCGGATCGAATACCTGCGATTCATGGGCGCTGGGAAGGCCCTGTGTATCGTGGCGGAAATACACGGGATCTCCGTGGCACCAACCAGACTCTCCGTTGTCGGGGCAGTCCAGACATATGCCGAGCGTCACCTTCGAGAGGGTGCACGGGCCGATCAACGCCAGCTCCAGTTCCAGCAAGCGCTGCAACGGGGAGTTGCATATTCCACATCGCCCTTCCAGGCGACCGCCCATATGCCCCGTTGCCTGCGCATTCCCGTCCTTCCAGGTGGGATGCAGCCGCTGGAGGCGGCGCTCGACCCTTGTGGATTCTGCCAGCTGCAAGCGCTGGTGCTGCGCACTGAAACGCAGATGGAGACCACGCCCTCCATGCAGCGCGCGTCCCGAGCCCAGCTCAAGACCAGACAATCCCTCCCTTCCAACTGCCGCCCATGGCTCATCCCGTGAACCGGATAGGTCACGCGCGGCGTCCTGGAACTCCACGACCCCACTCATCTCCAGGGGTAATCCCGGCAAACCAGCATCAGACGACGACGGCCCTCTTGCCTCCTGAATCCATCTCCGACCGACCTCAATCGGCAGCTCCCGCCAGAACGGGCCTTCTATTGGCTCGTGTGCCGACAGGCGAAGGACGGCATCCCAGTCATCATGAAGCAATCTGGGGAGACGATAGGCCGCCTGCGCCGCGATCCTGGCCGCCAGCCAATGGCGGCTACCGCTCTTGAACTCGCCCCAGGCAAATCGGCACACCTCTGCGACACTGTCATCCGGCAGCAACTCAGCCGCAGCCGTAAGCATCCCGCTCCTCTCCACAGGGGCCTTCATCGCCAAGATGAGCAGTGTCGAGACGGCGGCAGGATCACCCTCATAGAGATCCAGCATCGCAACCATGGCTTTATCTGAGCCAGCCGACATTCCGGCCATCTCAAGCAGTTCTTGCACGGTGTCAGTAGTTCTCACGGTAGTCCGCGCTTGAAAGATGAGCCCACAGGGTGACTGGCACTACCGTTCAGGGGAATGCAACAAATCCCAAAAAGAAGCGAAGCCGACAGGTGAGCCACGCGCTCATGCGGGGCCGGTCGTCGGTGGACAGTCATGGCGGCAGACATCACGCGTCACCGCGACGAATACAATGCCGGCATGACCCGCCAGCTGCCCTGGCGCCTGGCCGACGCGCCGGACGCCCCCTTCCCGCCGGCCGAGACCGCCCTGCGCCAGCCCGACGGCCTGCTCGCCGTGGGCGGCGACCTGCACCCGGCGCGCCTGCTCAACGCGTATGCGGGCGGCATCTTTCCATGGTTCAGCGAGGGCGAGCCGATCCTGTGGTGGTCGCCCGACCCGCGCATGGTGTTCCGTACCGATGGCGTGCATCTGTCCAGCCGCTTCCGCCGCCAGTTGCGCGGCAGCACATGGGAGGTCACCGCCGACACCGCCTTCAGCCGGGTGATGCGCGCCTGTGCGGCGGCACCGCGGCCCGGCCAGGACGGCACCTGGATCAGCCCCGACATGGTCGAGGCCTACAGCCAGCTGCATGACCTCGGCTTTGCCCACTCCTTCGAGGTCTGGGACCGGCAGACGCTGGTCGGCGGCATCTACGGGGTGGCCATCGGGACGATGTTCTTCGGCGAGAGCATGTTCAGTGGCGCCAGCGGCGGCTCCAAGATCGCCCTGGCCGCGCTGGCATCCACGCTTCACGGCTGGGGCTGGGCGCTGATCGATGCCCAGGTGGAGAATCCGCACCTGCTGCGGATGGGCGCCGAGCACCTGCCGCGCGCGGCGTTCCTGCAGCACGTCCGCCACGCGGTGCGCCACGACGGCCGTGAAGGCCCGTGGACGCAGGCGGTCGGACGCCTGCCGGCACAGCGTTTGGCCGGGGGTTAACACAAACTTTGCAAGCTGGGCCGGTCACGCGTAAAATACTGCGCCTTAGGCCCAGCGTGGCCGTTTTCTGAACCGCACAGGACTACATGTCGAAAGACGATTCCATCGAGTTCGAGGGCACCGTCAGCGAGACGCTGCCGAACACCACTTTCCGCGTTCGCCTGGAAAATGGGCACGAAATCATCGCCCACATTTCCGGCCGCATGCGCAAGAACTACATCCGCATCCTCACCGGTGACCGGGTCAAGGTTGAAATGACCCCGTACGACCTGACCAAGGGTCGTATCACCTACCGCATGAAGTAAGCGGTCGGCGCGTTGCGCCACTGCGACAAGGCCAGCCCTGGTTGCTGGCCTTTTGTCATGCCTGCAATCCGGCCCTGCCGGAGGTCATCGTGACCGAACGCACCGTGGCGTCGGTCAGCCCTGCTTGCGGCAGATTCGCATCTTCATCCGTGGCCGCATCGTGGGGCCCGATCCAGTCCGGATCGCCATTCCCCTGCCCCGCCATGAACATGCTCACGTTGACCGCCCTGCTCGTCGCCGTTGCCGCGTCCGCCAGCGCATCGCCTGTGCGCGCCGCCGAGCCCCCCTCCACGGCCAGTGACTGCATCCAGCTGGGCAGCGACCAGCAGATCGTGCGCGCCGGCGTTTCGCGGAACATCCTGCTGCGCAATGGCCAGGACCACTATGTCGTGCACTTCCAGAACGACTGCTCCACTGCCGGCTACTCGCGGAAACTGAGCTTCATCACCGAAGGCCAGCAGGGCCTGCTGTGCAGCGCCGGCCGCAGCCAGCTGCGCACCGATGCCGACCACTGCCGGGTGGCGCAGATCGAACCGATCGACGAAGCCACCTTCCAGAAGAAGGCCCGCCAGCGCGGCCGTTGATGGCGCATATGACAAGGGCGGCCGAAGCCGCCCTTGTCATTTCAGGTCCGCCGGGCCACGCCCGGCGTCAGTTCACTCCACCGTGACCGGCAGCAGGCGCTCCGGCTCGGCCTGGGTCTCGACGACCAGCTCGTCGTCGCGGACATCGATGTTCACCTTGCCGCCGTTGACCAGTTTGCCGAACAGCAGCTCGTCGGCCAGAGGACGCTTGATCTTGTCCTGGATCACGCGGGCCATCGGGCGCGCACCCATCAGCGGGTCGAAGCCGTGGTGGGCCAGCCAGTCGCGCGCGGTCGGCGTGGCCGACAGGCTGACGTGCTTGTCCTGCAGCAGCATCTCCAGCTCGATCAGGAACTTGTCGACCACGCGCAGGATGTGCTCGAAGCCCAACGCCTGGAACTGCACCACCGCATCGAGTCGGTTGCGGAATTCCGGGGTAAAGCTGCGGCGGATGGTCTCCATCGCGTCGGTGGCATGGTCCTGCTTGGTGAAGCCGATCGAGCGCCGCGAGGCCTGCGCCGCGCCGGCATTGGTGGTCATCACCAGCACCACGTTCTTGAAGTTGGCCTCGCGACCGTTGGTATCGGTCAGCACGCCGCGGTCCATCACCTGCAACAGGATGTTGAAGATATCCGGGTGCGCCTTTTCGATTTCGTCCAGCAGCAGCACGCAGTGCGGCGTCTTGACGATCTTTTCGGTCAGCAGGCCGCCCTGGTCGAAGCCGACATAGCCCGGAGGGGCACCGATCAGGCGGCTGATCGAATGCGGCTCCATGTACTCGGACATGTCGAAGCGGACCAGCTCGATGCCCAGCTGCAGCGCCAGCTGCTTGGTCACCTCGGTCTTGCCGACACCGGTCGGGCCGGCGAACAGGAAGTTGCCGATCGGCTTTTCCGGATTGCCCAGGCCCGAGCGGGCCAGCTTGATCGCCGAGGACAGCGTCTCGATGGCCGGGTCCTGGCCGAAGATCACCATCTTCAGGTTGCGCTCCAGGTGCTGCAGCACATCCTTGTCGGTGGCACTGACCTGCTTGGTCGGGATGCGCGCCATCTTGGCCACGATCGCCTCCACTTCCTCGACGTCGATCAGCTCCTTGCGCTGGCCTTCCGGCAGCAGCCGCTGGCGGGCACCGGCCTCGTCGATCACGTCGATGGCCTTGTCCGGAAGCAGGCGGTCGCCGATGTGCTTCACCGACAGATCCACCGCCGCCTGCAGCGCTTCGTCCGAATAGGTCACGCCGTGGTGCAGCTCGTACTTGGACTTCAGGCCCTGCAGGATCTCGTAGGTCTCGCCCACGGTCGGCTCGACGATGTCGATCTTCTGGAAGCGGCGGGCCAGCGCCCGGTCCTTCTCGAAGATGCCGCGGTACTCCTGGAAGGTGGTCGAGCCGATGCAGCGCAGCTCGCCGGAGGCCAGCGCCGGCTTGATCAGGTTGGACGCATCCATGGTGCCACCCGAGGCCGAACCGGCACCGATGATGGTATGGATCTCGTCGATGAAGAGCACCGCATTGGGGACCTTCTTCAGTGCGGTCAGCACGCTCTTCAGGCGCTTCTCGAAGTCGCCGCGGTACTTGGTGCCAGCCACCAGCGCGCCCAGGTCGAGCGAGTAGATCACCGCGTCGGCCAGCACGTCGGGCACCGAGCCCTCGACGATGCGGCGGGCCAGGCCCTCGGCAATCGCGGTCTTGCCCACGCCGGCCTCGCCCACGTACAGCGGGTTGTTCTTGCGGCGGCGGCACAGGACCTGGATGGTGCGCTCGATCTCGTCGGCACGGCCGACCAGCGGATCGATGCGGCCGGACCGCGCCTGTTCGTTGAGGTTGCTGGCGAACTCGGTCAGGGCATCACCCTTCGGCTCGCCCTCCCCGCCTTCGATGCGGCCTTCGCCATCGGAGGAGGAGGACGGCTGCTCGCCTTCCTCGCCCAGCTTGGCGATGCCATGGGACAGGTAATTGACCACGTCCAGACGGGTCACGTCCTGCTGGTTGAGGTAATAGACGGCATGGGAGTCCTTTTCGCCGAAGATGGCGACCAGCACGTTGGCGCCGGTGACCTCCTTCTTGCCCGAGGACTGCACGTGGTACACGGCCCGCTGCAGCACGCGCTGGAAGCCCAGGGTCGGCTGGGTATCACGGCCGTCATCTTCGGCCAGGCGGGACACGGAAGCCTCGATGGCCTGCTCCAGCTCCTGGCGCAGGCGTTCGGCGTCGGCACCACAGGCCTTCAGTACGGCCTGGGCGGACGGGTTGTCGAGCAGTGCCAACAGCAGGTGTTCGACCGTCATGAATTCATGCCGGGCCTCACGGGCGCGCTTGTAGCACTGGCCGATGGTGTGTTCGAGGTCTTTGCTGAACATGGATTACTCCGGCGGCAGATGGGGACAATATGCGGCCTGACTACGCGATTTCCATCACCCTAGCGGATTGCTGCGTTCAGATGGCGTTAGCAGTGCAGATCGCTTGATCTTCATTCACTCCAGGACAGCCCACCCAGCATGAGCGAACCCTACCTGAGCCGCTGGCGATTGCGGCGTGATGGCGCGGCCATCGAGACGCCCCACGCCCAGCTCTGGCCGGTGCTGACCGCCGACGGCGAACCGGCGATGCTGAAGGTCAGCAGCGAAACCGAGGAGCAGAACGGCCATCGCCTGCTGCGCTGGTGGGACGGCGATGGTGCCGCCCGCCTGCTGGCCCACGAGGGGCCGGCGATCCTGATCGAGCGTGCAGACGGCGATTCGCTGCGGCAACGTTCGATCGGGGGCGACGATGATGCCTGTACCACGATCCTGTGCCAGGTCCTGCGGCAGCTGCACCGGCCACGGAGCGCGCCGCCAGCGGAACTGGTCTGCCTGCGTACATGGTTCGCCGACCTGCTGCAGCCAAGGGCCACGCTGCCGCCACTGCTGGAACAGTGCAGATCACTGGCGGAGCGGGTGTTGCGGGAAGAACACGAGATCCGGCCGCTGCACGGCGACCTGCACCACGACAACGTGCTGGATTTCGGCGCGCGTGGCTGGCTGGCGATCGACCCGAAGCGGCTGCTGGGCGACCGCGCGTTCGACTACACGACAATGTTCAGCAACCCGGACCTCTGTGGCCCGGGCATCCATGTGGCCACCCGGCCCGAGCGGTTTGCCGCCCGGCTGGAACAGGTCAGCGCGCTGGCTGGGCTGGAACGGGCGCGCCTGCTGCGCTGGATCGCCGCCAGCGCGGCACTGTCGGCCGTGTGGTTCCGGGACGATGGCGACCCCGCCGACATCGACGAAGCGGTGGCGCGGATGGCGCTGGAGGCGTTGGCGGAGGCGTGACCTCCGCGCGTGGTGGGCGCACTCCATCCGGGATCATTGCGCCGGGACGAAAAGCAGCCGAGCATGGGCTCGGCTCTACAGGTTTCTGCCTTGGTAGGTGCCCACCTTGGTGGGCACGCCGTGTCCGGAGTCGATGTACCCGGACGAGGATCGGCAGCCGGTCAGGCCTTTTCCATCGTGCACAGCAGCGGGTGCTGGTTCATCCGCGAATACTCGTTGACCTGGGCAACCTTGGTCTCGGCGACCTCGCGGGTGAACACGCCGCAGACCCCGCGGCCGCGGGTATGGACGTGCAGCATCACCTGCGTGGCCTTGTCCAGGTCCATGCTGAAGAACTGCTGCAGTACATCCACCACGAAATCCATCGGGGTGTAGTCGTCGTTGAGCAGCATCACCTGGTAGAACGGCGGCGGCGCCACTTCCGGGCGCGCGGGCTCCACGGCAACGCCGTGCTCGTGATGGGAATCGGGGGAGGACTCATGGGGCATCCATCCATTATAGAGGTTGCACCGCGCCTGCGTCGGCCCGCCGCAGATTGGACGGCACGCACGCCCAACGTCACAATTGCAGCTTCTTTCAACACTGCTTCACAGGATCTTCATGAAAAGGACCCTTCTGCCCGCCCTGCTGATCACCCTGGCCGCTGCCGGTGCTGCCACCGCCGCGCCCCAGGCCGACAAGTCCGTGGCCCGCCACCTGGACAAGCTGGGTTACACCTACGAGGTCGACGAGGATGGCGACTACCGCATGGTCTTCGACGTCGAGGGTGACCGCACCCAGATGGTCTACGTGCGCTCGGCGGTGGAAGACTTCGGCAGCCACAACATCCGCGAGATCTGGTCGCCGGCCTACAGCGCCAAGACCAAGCAGTTCCCGGTGGCCGTGGCCAACCGCCTGCTGGAAGATTCGCAGGACGCCAAGATGGGCGGCTGGGTAAAGCAGGACACCACTGCCATGTTCGTGGTGAAGATCGACGCCGATGCCACCGCCGACCAGCTCAGCGACGCCATCGATGCGGCCATCCGCACCGCCGACGCGATGGAGCTGGAACTGACCAAGAAGGACGAGTTCTGAGTTGAACGCCACGCCGGACCCGCGCTGGGCACCGCACGCCACCGTTGCCACCGTGGTGATCGACGGCGGCCGCGTGCTGCTGGTCGAGGAGACCATTGACGGCCGCCAGGTGCTGAACCAGCCGGCCGGCCACCTCGAGCCGGGCGAAAGCCTGGCCGAGGCCGCCCTGCGCGAGACCCGCGAGGAAACCGGCTGGACGGTGCAGCTGACCCACTTCATTGGCTGCTACCAGTGGACTGCCGGCGACGGCACGGCCTTCCTGCGCTTCTGCTACGCGGCGCGCCCGGTTTCGCACGATCCGGCGCAGCCGCTGGACACCGGCATCGACCGCGCGCTGTGGCTGACCCCGGCCGAGCTGCAGGCCGCCGGCGAGCGCCAGCGCAGCCCGCTGGTGTGGCAGGTGGTGGCGGATTACCTGGGTGGCCAGCGCCACCCGCTTTCGCTGGTCCGGGAGGTCGCATGAGCACTCCGCGTGTGATGGTGGGCGTCTCCGGCGGCGTCGATTCCTCGGTCGCCGCCTGGCGCCTGGTACAGCAGGGCGAGGCCGTGGCCGGCCTGTTCATGCAGAACTGGGCCGACGATGGCAGCGGTGATTGCCGTGCCGAGGATGACCGTCGCGACGCGGTGGCCGTGTGCGGCCTGCTGGGCATCCCGTTCCACTTCCGGGACTTCTCCAGCGAGTACTGGCAGGGCGTGTTCGAGCACTTCCTGGCCGAGTACGCGGCCGGCCGCACCCCGAACCCGGACGTGCTGTGCAACCGTGAAGTGAAGTTCAAGCATTTCCTGGACGCCGCCCGCGAGCTGGGCGCCGAGCGCATCGCCACCGGCCATTACGCACGGGTGGCCCAGCGCGGCCACCAGTGGCTGCTGCTGCGCGGCGCCGATCGATCCAAGGACCAGAGCTACTTCCTGCATCAACTGGGCCAGGAACAGCTGGCAGCCACCCTGTTCCCGATCGGCGACCTGGAAAAGAGCGACCTGCGCCGGATCGCGCGCGACGTCGGCCTGCCGACCCACGCCAAGAAGGACTCCACCGGCATCTGTTTCATCGGCGAGCGCGACTTCCGCGAATTCCTCGGCCGCTACCTGCCGGCCAAGCCCGGCCAGATCCTCGACCCGGCCGACGGCAGCGTGATTGCCGAACACCCGGGCGTGTTTTATTTCACCCTGGGCCAGCGCGAGGGTCTGAACATCGGCGGCGTGCGTGGCCGCCCGGCCGCGCCGTGGTACGTGGTTGGCAAGGATGTGGCCAGCAACGTGCTGTACGTGGACCAGGACCGCGACAGCAAGTGGATGCTGTCCGACCGCCTGCGTTCGGAAACCGCGCACTGGATCGCCGGCTCACCGCCGGCACGGCGCTTCGAATGCACCGCCCAGACCCGCTACCGCCAGCCCGACGAGCCGTGTACGGTCCAGGTGCTGGACGATGGCAGCGTGCTGGTCACCTTTGCGCGCCCGCAGCGTGCCGTTACCCCCGGTCAATCGCTGGTGCTGTATGACGGTGATGTGTGCCTGGGCGGCGCGGTGATCGCCGCCACCGATGCGCCGCTGGAACAACGCCTGCGCACCACCCCCTCCCCTTTTGAGGTAATCGCTGCATGAGTTTCACTGTCGACGACCGCGTCCTGGCCTTGGCCGGCATTGCCCAGGCCCTGCAGCAGGTGCGCCGCATCGCCGATACCGGCCATTCCGACGCCGCCGCCGTGCGCACCGCCGTGGACAGCGTGTTCCGCGTGGATGCGTCCTCGCCGCAGGCGGTGTTCGGTGACCGTCATGCACTGAAGTCCGGCCTGCGCCTGCTGCACAACTACTTCCGCAGCCAGGGCCAGGACCCGATGCTGCCCAAGCTGGCCCTGTCGGTGCTGCAGCTGGAGCGCCGCTTCGTGCAGGATGGGGCGACCGTGAACAAGGTCGCCTCGGGCATCGAGCGCGCCCAGCGCCAGGCCACCGAACTGGGCGACAGTGGCCACCCGGACGTACTGGCCAACCTCGGCGGCCTGTATGCCGACACCATCAGCCACCTGAAACCGCGGGTGATGGTGCAGGGCAACCCGCACTACCTGGGCCAGGCCGGCGTGGTGGCGGAGATCCGTGCCCTGCTGCTGGCCGCGGTGCGTTCGGCGGTGTTGTGGCGCCAGCTGGGCGGCAGCTACTGGGACTTCCTGTTCAGCCGCAAGGCGATGATCGAGGCCGTGGACCGCCTGCTGGCCTGAGGGTGTGGGGTCAGAGCCCTTTTCCATGGAAAAGGGATCCGACCCCGTTGCGCCTGCCCAAGGGGTCGGATCCCTTTCCGGCACGGAAAGGGCTCTGACCCCGAGGCCGCCAAGGTGCCGGAAAACCGGCGCATTCAGAATGCACTTCGAGGCACATCGACGTTAAAGAGAAAGGGGGTACGGCCGATACATCCTCCGTGCACCTCCCGAGAACGTCCATGTACTCACGCATTTTCATCCGTCTGGCCGCCCCCCTGGCTCTGACCCTGCTGCTCCCCTTCGCCATCGGTTTCGAATGGCCGGCCGCCCTGCGCTGGGCGATCCTGACCACGATGACGCTGAGCTGGCTCGGCTTTGCGTGGTGGACCACCCGCGCACAGGCACATCGTTCCCCCGAGCACGCCCGTGTCCTGCGCGAACAGGACCAGCTGCTGACCGAGCTGCGCAACTTCGTCGGCAACGAGATCGACGGTTCGCGTGGCGAAGTGGAACGCGCCCGTGACCTGATCCGCCAGGCCGTCTCCAGCCTGGGCGGCAGCTTCGATGCCATGAACCGCAAGTCGCGCCAGCAGAGCCAGGCCCTGTCGCGCATCGTCGACCGCGCCGGTGATGAAGGCAATGCCGGCCTCGACGTCGCCCGTTTCGCCCAGCACGCCAGCCATCGCATGGAACAGCTGGTGGAAGCGCTGGAACAGGTGAGCGGCCAGAGCAGCACCACCGTGCAGCACATCGACCAGATGGCGCAGCACCTGGATGGCATCTTCGCGCTGCTGGAAGACGTCAAGTCGATCGCCGACCAGACCAACCTTCTGGCGCTGAACGCGGCCATCGAAGCGGCGCGCGCCGGTGAAGCCGGTCGTGGCTTCGCCGTGGTCGCCGACGAAGTGCGCAACCTGTCCGAGCGCTCGACCACCTTCAACGAGCAGATCCGCAAGCTGGCGCACAGCTCCAAGGACGCCATCGCCAAGGTGCGCGAGACGGTTTCGCACATGGCCTCGCGCGATATGGACCGCTCCCGCGAAGCCCGCCAGGAAGCAGCAGCGATGCTCGACAACGTCGCGCAGATCAACGCCTCGCTGGGCGACGGCATGCGCGAAGTGTCCGAGTGCGCCCGTGCGATCGATGGCAGCGTGGCCGAAGCCGTGCGTGCCCTGCAGTTCGAAGACATCGCCACCCAGGCGCTGGGCGGTGTGCACACCCACCTGGACCGCCTGACCGCGATCAACCGCGAAGCGGTGGCCCTGCAGGAACTGCTGCACCGCAATGGCGGCGTGTTCGACGAAGAGATCGCCAGCGCCCTGCAGCGCACCGGCAATCGCCTGCGCGAGCTGCGCAGCGAATGGGAACGCCCGCCGCACAAGCCCGTCGCCCAGCAGAGCATGGGCGCCGGCACCGTCGAGCTGTTCTGATCCTGATGTCCGCTGCCCTCGCCGGCAGCCCGCAAGGCCCCGGTTCGTCCGGGGCCTTTGCCTGTAACCTGCCATTGGATGCATCCTGTACGCGCACCATGACCCTGATCCGCGCCCTGCCCGCCCTCACCGACACCGAGCGCCCGCGCAACGCGAGCGTGCGTGAGCAGCTGCAGCGGCTGGAAGACGTGGCCCGCGAGGAACTGCTCGAACTGCAGCAGCTGGCCGATGCGCGCCCCACCCCCTCCCGAGCCGACGATGAACTGCTGGGCCTGGCATGGGACCTGGGCCTGGATGGCGAAGCCCTGAAGTAGATCCACGTCCTGCGTGGATGGGCCGTCGTGATATCTGCACCTCTGCTTTGGCTGTCGCCTTTTAGGATTTGTTGCATAGCCTGAGGAAGGGGACGAGGACACACTGCCCACTCCCCCTGTCTCTCTGGCCTCCGCATGACGTTCAATCTGGAAGAAGCCCGCGAGGCTTTTGAGCAATTCCTTATGCTGATGGACGGCCAGATAGAATGGCTGGTCGCGCAGGCTCAAACGCATGGCATTGAACTGGATGGCAGCCCCGAAAGCCTCGACAGGCTGGAACGCCTCCATGACTTGATGGCAGCCACGCTGTCTGAGGACGAGCGGGACTCTCTGAGGGTCGTGTTCGCCCGATATCTAGGGGAGACCGTCAGGCTGGTGCACGGTGGGAAGTGGGCCCTGCCACTTGATGACCCTAAGGACATCCACTTCAACAGGCCCGTCATCATTGGGCACTCACGCTACCCCCTGTGTGAATTCAGTCCCATCCATGCGATTCACGCCTACTCGCTTCGCCGCCGCCCGGGGCTGATCAGAAGCATCGTAGCCAGCAGCGTTGATCCGCAGATCCTGGACCTAAGCGATCTCGCCGAAGAAGGTTGACCCAAGTCGCCCCCGAGAAACGCACGACCTGCTGCACGGACTCGCCCCCCTCGCGGGGCCGGCCACGGCTGCCCATGGCATGATTGCCCGGTCCCGTTCATGGAAGACCGATGGCCATCGCCCTGATCGCAGTGCTCCTGTTCGAAGCCGTCCTTCTGATGGCCTGGGTGGCCGGCTATTTCAGCTGGGTCATCACCCTGTTCAACGAACGCATCGCGGCGTCACCGGCCATGCAGGCCCGGCTTTCGCTGGGCAGCCTGGAACGTGACCTGCCGCAGGACAGATGGCTGCAACTGGCCTTCCATGCGCTGCCCGATGGCAGCATGGCGTTCCGCGAGAGCTTCGCACCGAGCTTCGGCCTGCGCTACTTCCCGGTGATGCGTGGACGAATCGTTCTCAACGCGCGACGGCACGAGGTGCGGGTGATCGGCCTGTGCAGCTGGTTCGTGGCAATCCTGTCGCTGCTGCTGTTGCCACTGGTGGCGATGCGCCCGATGGTGGCACCGATGCTGCTGGTGCTGCCGCTGTTCCTGGCCAGCTATCTGGTCCAGAAGCGGCGCTATGCGGCCATCGTCGAGGCCCTGCGCATGCAGTTGAAGGCGGAGTTTCCCAGGTAGTTCCACGCCATGCGTGGATGATCGCGAGCGCCAGGGCATCCGTGCCGGCCAACGGTCGGCACCCACCAGAGCTGGGCGCACCAGAGTCAGGCCACACCGCGCCGGCATCCGCCAGCGCAGACCCTCAGCGCACCAGCACCGCTTCGCCGCTGGCGTCGGTGCGCATTGGCGCCGGGCGCTGCTGGCGCAGCCACTGCGCCAGATCACGCGGGCTGAGCGGGCGCGAGTACAGGTAGCCCTGGATCTCGTCGCAGCCCTGGCGGCGCAGCATGTCTTCTTCCTGGTGGGTTTCCACGCCTTCGGCCACCACCTTCATGCCCAGCGCGTGGCCCAGGTGGACGATGGCCTGGGTGACTTCGGCCGTGCCCGAATCATGCAGCATGCCCTGCACGAAACTGCGGTCGATCTTCAGGCGCCCCACCGGGAAGCGATTGAGGTAATTGAGGTTGGAGAAGCCGGTGCCGAAGTCATCCACCGCCAGCGGCACGCCATGCCGTTCCAGCACGTCGAAGCAATGGCGCAGGATGTCGGTATCACGGATCAGCGCCGACTCGGTCAGCTCCAGTTCCAGCCGTTGCGGCGGCCAGCCATGGGCATGGCAGATCTCGATCACGCGCTCGGCGAAGCCGCGATCACGCAGCTGCACCGCCGACACGTTGACCGCGATGCGATCAAAGTGCAGTCCGGCACGGTCCCAGGCGGTCGCCTGGCGGCAGGCCTCGTTCAGCACCCAGTCGCCGATGCGCACGATCTCGCCGCACTTTTCGGCAATGGGAATGAACTCGGCCGGGCTGCAGTAGCCGATGCCGGGGCGGTGCCAGCGCAACAGTGCCTCGATCGCCGGTGGCTCGCCGTGGTGGGCGTGCAGCAGCGGCTGGTAGGCCAGGCTGAACTCGTCGCGCTCGATCGCCCCATGCAGGGCATGCTCGACGTCCAGCCGGCGCTGGATGCGGGCCAGGGCGTCCTGGCTGTAGTACTGGTAGGTGTTGCGCCCGGCTTCCTTGGCCGCATACATCGCGGCGTCGGCCGCGCGCAGCAGTGAGTCGAAATCGGTCTGCGCATCGCCCAGCATCGCGATGCCGACGCTGGCGCCGACTTTCAACGTGGTCTCGCCACGGCGCAGCGGCTCAGCCAGCGAGGCAATCAGCTTGCGGGCGACATGACCGGCATCTTCCGGCTCGGCCAGGTCGCGCAGCACCACGATGAACTCATCGCCACTGAAGCGGCCGAACAGGTCGTTGCTGCGCAGGTTCTGGTGCAGGCGGGTGGCTGCGGCCTTCAGCAGCGCATCGCCGGTGGCGTGGCCGAAGCTGTCGTTGATGGTCTTGAAGCCGTCCAGGTCGATGAACAGCATGGCCAGCGAGGTACCGCGGTCGCGTGCTTCCTCGATGGCTTCGGCGGTCTGTTCGCCGAGCAGTACGCGATTGGGCAGGCCGGTCAGCAGGTCGTAGTGGGCCAGCAGTTCGATGCGTTCGTTGGCTTCGCGCTCGCGGGTGATGTCACGGAACAGGACAACGAACCGCGGCGGCAGGCCGTCACGGCGGTCCAGTTCGATCAGCACCTGCACCCAGACGCGCAGGCCGGACTGGCGGTAGAAGCACAGGTCCAGCTGCTCGGGTAGGCCGCCGTTGGCGATACGGGCGAGCGCCGCCTCGAACGCGTTGCGCGAGTCCTCCGTGTACAGCGCCAGCGCCTGGTCGAGGGTGATCGGTTCCTTGCGCAGGCCATGGATGCGGTAGCACTCCTCGGTCCATTGCATGCTGCGGGTCTGCACTTCGATCTCGCAGCCGCCGATGCGGCCCAGCGCGGAGACCCGGTTCAGCAGTTCGGTGCGCCAGCGGATCAACGCATCGGTCTGGTGCTGTTCGGTGATGTTCTGTACCTGGCCGAGCAGGCGCTTGGGTTGCCCGTCCATGTCCAGCAGCGGCTGCATCCATAGCCGCAGGTGCTGCGAAGGCTCATGGCCGCGGGTCAGCTCCAGCTCGAGGTTGGCAGCGCGGCCATCGCGCCACAACCGCCGCCATGCCGCGCGCAGCGCGCCGCGGGAGCGTGGATGCAGCTGCTTCAGCCACCGCCGCTGGCCCGGAACGGCGCCCTGCTCCAGTGCCAGCAGCGAACGCAGTTCCGGCGACCACCAGAAATGCCCGCTGTTGGGATCAAACGACCAGCTGCCCATGCTGGCGATGCGCTGGGCCTCGCTCAGGTGCAGCTGCTGTTCCTGCAGCAGCGATTCGAGCTGCTTCTGCTGCTCGATATCGGTATGCGTGCCGACCATGCGCAGGGGCTGGCCATCGGCGGTGCGAGCGACCACGCGGCCGCGATCGAGCACCCAACGCCACTGGCCATCGGCCTGGCGGAAACGGAACTGTGCGCTGTACTGCTCGCTGTGCCCGCGCAGGTGCTCGTCGAGCGCGGCGCGCACCTGGGCGATGTCCTCGCCGTGCACGCGAGACAGCAATTCAGTGGCGGTCTCGTCGCCCAGCGCCGGCGTGCGCGCCACCCGGTCACTGGGGATGTCCCAGTCCCACAGGCTGTGGCCGGCGCTGTCCAGTGCCAGCTCCCAGCGCCCGCCCGCATCGACCGGCACCGGCTCGGGAATGCTCAGGGTGAACGCCAGCAGGTTGCCGGCACCGTCGTGCACCGCACGCAGGTGACCGTCGTAGTGCCCCCGCGGGCCGCCCGGCAGCGTGCAGGCAACGATGCCACCATCGGCGGCCATCAGGCGCAGATCTTCCAGCATCGGCGCATAGGCCGCCACGGTGGCCGGCAGGCCATGCTCGCGCGCGGCCGGATTGGCCGCCAGCGGGCGCCCGGCACGGTCGACGATGACCAGCGCCGACGCAAGCGGGTGCTGCAGCAGGCTGGCGATGATCCCTTGGTCCACGCGATCTTGCTCCGGATGACACGCCCGTCAGCGGGGCACGCAGTGGTTAACGGCGCCTGCGGCGGATAATTGAGTGGTCACGGCACGCTGCGGGGTAAGATGACCGGCGCCCCTGTCACCCGCCCCGTCCATGCCCGCAGAACCGACCGGCAACGCCCCAGTTCCCGACCCGCGGATGGCGCAGGCGCTGAGCCGTGACCGGCGCCGGGTGGTGCTGAGCTACCTGGTGATGGCGCTGGCCTGGATGATCTCCACCGACAGCGTGGTGCAGGCGCTGGTGCCCGATCCGCAGCAGGCGGCCCTGTGGCAGGGCCTGAAGGGCTCGTTCTTCGCGCTGGCCAGCGCGGGCCTGCTCTATCTGCTGCTGCGCCCGCTGGCCGAACACGTGCTGCATACCCATGCGCGCCAGCAGGCCTCCGAGCTGCGCCTGCGGCAGATGTTCGAGGGCAACCCCGGGCCGATCCTCGTCTACGACCTGGACACGCTGGCGATCCTCGATGCCAACCCCGCCGCCTGCAGCGCCTTCGGCTGGGACCGCGACGAGCTGCTGGAACAGACCATCGACGCCTTGTGGCCGCCGGGCCAGGACCAGGCCCTGCAGACCAAGCTGGAGGCGATCCGCGAGGCGCCCGAGGAGCTGTGCATCCTGCGCGCTCAGCTGCAGCTGCGCGATGGCGCGCTGCGGCAGATGGAGCTGCGCTCCAACGCCATCAGCTACGACGGCCACAACGCCCGCCTGCTGATCGCCATCGACCGCACCGCCGAGGATCTGGCCCAGCTGCGCCGCGACCAGGCGTTGGCCCGGGTGGAGGAAGCCCATGAGCTGGCCCGCATCGGCGCCTGGGAACTGGACCCGTCCACCGGGCTGGGCCGCTATTCCAACCAGGTCTATCGCCTGCTCGGCCGCCGCCCGCCCGAGGCCCGGCGCTGGCACCGCTTCGATGAGCTGCTGGTGCCGGCCGACCCGGCCACCGCCACCCAGACCGAACAGCTGCTGGCCGAACTGTGCTCCGGCGAGCCGGTACAGGTGGACGTGCTGCTGCCGCTGCTGTCGATGGACGGCCGTGCATTGATGGTGCACCTGCGGGCGGCCAGCGGTATCGACGAAGCCGGCCGCAGCCGCGTGCTGGGGACGCTGCAGGACGTGACCGAGCGCGAGCAGTCGCGGCGCCTGCTGCGCGAGCGCGAGGAACAGTTCCGCGAGCTGGTGCGGGTACTGCCCGACGGCGTGGTGATCCTCTCCGACGAGCACGTGCTGTACGCCAACGCCTGGGCCGCCGGCCTGTTCGGCTACGGCAGCCACACCCTGCTGGGCGAGCCGCTGTCGGCACTGGTCGCTGCCGCCGACCTGCCACGGGTGCGCAGCCAGCTGCGCGCCGGCCAGCCCCACCTGGGGCCGGGCCACAGCAGCGTGGTGGCCATGCAGCGTGCGGACGGCCGCAGCTTCCATGCCGGCCTGGCGGTGGGCGAAGTGCGCTACGGCGGTCGTGACTGCAAGCTGCTGATCGTACGCGACCTGAGCGATTCCGAACGCACCCGCAGGGCGCTGGAAACCAGCAATCGCGAGCTGCAGGCGATGGCCGGGCGGCTGTTCTCGCTGCAGGAGGACGAGCGTCGCGCGATCTCGCGCGACCTGCACGATGACATCGGCCAGGCCATTACCGCGATCAAGCTGTCGGCGCATGCGGCGCAGGATGAGGACGATCCGAAGCGTCGTGGCGAGGACCTGGCGCAGATCGTCAGCCTGGCCGACACCACCGTGGCCAAGCTGCGCGACATCTCCACCCTGCTGCGCCCGCCGCAGCTGGATGCACTGGGCCTGGAGGCGGCGCTGAGCTGGCAGGCGCGGGTGCTGTTCCGCTCTTCGCCGGTGGAGCTGCTGGCCGAGATCGAGCCGCTGCCGCACCGCCCCGACAACAGCATCGAACAAGCCTGCTTCCGCATCGCACAGGAAAGCCTGACCAATGCGCTGCGCCATGCGCGCGCCAGCCAGGTCCTGCTGCAGCTGCGCGACGTCAGCCAGCGTGGCCTGCACCTGCAGATCCGCGATGATGGTGAAGGCTTCGATCCGGACGGCCCACGTGGCCTCGGCCTGATCGTGATGCGCGAGCGCGCGCAGAGCGTCGGTGGCCACGTGCGGATCGAATCCGCGCATGGCGAAGGCACCCTGATCGACGTCCACCTCCCCTACCAGGCGACCAGCATGGCCGCCGTCGATTCACCGGAATACTGAGCCTATGTGGAATCCCAACCTGCCCCCGGTCAGCATCGATGATGCCCCCGACCGCCTTGGCGCCGGCAACCCCGAGCTGCAGGCGATGGTTGCCGAGGCGGCCTCCGGCGGCATCGCGCTGATGCTGATGCACGTGGACATCGACCACTTCGCATCGGTCAACGAGAACATGAGTGCCGAAGTGGGCGATCAGGCGCTGGTACTGGTGGCGCAGCGCCTGCAGTCCTACCTGCGCGGGCGTGGCAAGCTGTGGCGGCATGGCAGCGACGAGTTCCTGATCGCGGTGCCCCGCACCGCGGACCTGCCGCTGCCGGAGGACTTCGCTGAAGAGATCCGCCAGCAGATGGAACTGCCGCTGTCGGTGCTTCCATACACGCTGTTCATGACCGGCAAGCTGGGCGTGAGCCTGTGCCCGGAACATGCCAGCAGCGCCTCGCGCCTGCTCGACCATGCCGAAGATGCGCTGTACCAGGCCGCCCGCGAAGGCGGCAATGCCGTGCGCATCCATGCCGTGGATACCCCGCCGAGCGCGCACAGCGAGAGCATCATCGCGCGCCAGATCGTCGATGCCATTCCCAATGGCGAGCTGAAGCTGCGTTACCAGCCGCTGGTGAGCGCCCGCGACGGCCACGTGGTCGGCATGGAAGCGCTGCTGCGCTGGCAGTCGCCGACCCTGGGCATGCTGGTGCCGGAGCGCTTCATGCGCACCGCCGAGCGCCTGGGCATCATCGTGCAGATCGGCACCTGGGTGCTGGAAGGCGCATTGAAGCAGGCGCGGTTGTGGCGCGACCAGGGCTTTGATGACTTCACCATCGCGGTGAACGTGTCCACCCTGCAGCTGCTGCGGCCGAACTTCTTCGCCGAGGTGATGTCCCTGCTGCAGGCCGCGGGCGTGCCGGCGCACATGCTGACGCTGGAGATCAACGAGAGCGCGCTGACCAACAACGTCAATTTCGTCCATGAAACGCTGGCCAACCTGCGCAACGAAGGCATCAGCCTGAGCCTGGACAACTTCGGCACCGGCGATTCCAGCCTCAGCGCGCTGGTGCGCTACCCGGTGGACAAGCTGAAGATCGACCGCAGCTTCATCAAGAGCGCACCGGCTGGAAATCGCGAAGCAGCCATTGCCCGCGCGATCATTGCCATGGGCCACCAGCTGGGCATGACCGTGATTGCCAACGGCGTGGAATCGCAGGCCCAACTGGGGTTCCTGCGCCGCAACGACTGCGATGTGTTCCAGGGCTACCTGTTCGGCGAGCCGATGTCGGCCGATGCCGCCGGCATGACCCTGCGCCGCCGCTACCTGCGCCCGGAAGCCTTCGCCGAAACGCGCCCGGACCGGACGCTGCTGCTGCTGGATGACGAGGAGAACGTGCTGCGCTCGCTGGTGCGCCTGTTCCGCCGCGACGGCTACCGCATCCTGGCCGCTGGCAACGTGCGTGACGCCTTTGATCTGCTGGCGATCAACGACGTGCAGGTGATCCTGTCCGACCAGCGCATGAGCGACATGAGCGGCACCGAGTTCCTGGGCCGGGTGAAGATGCTGTATCCGGATACGATCCGCCTGGTGCTGTCGGGCTACACCGATCTGAACACGGTGACCGATGCGATCAACCGCGGCGCGATCTATCGCTTCCTGACCAAGCCGTGGAACGACGACGAGCTGCGCAAGCACATCCACCAGGCATTCCGCACGTACGAAGAACAGCGCCGTAGCAATGCCGGCCCGGCACCGGTGGAAACCGGGGATGGTGGCGAGGATCGGCCGCTGCGGTGATGATCGGGTAGAGCCGGCCGCTGGCCGGCTGCCTTGGGTGCCCGGCTTCAATGAGGTTGCCGGCCAGCGGCCGGCACTACCATCGATAGGCCCCGGTAGAGCCGGCCGCTGGCCGGCTGCTCTGGGTGTCCGGTTCCACTTCGGAAGCGGTCAGCGCGGCTGCTTCACCGGCAGCACCACGCGGAAGCGCGAGCCCACGCCCGGGGTGCTGTCCAGGTCGATGCGGCCGTGATGCTTGTTGATGATGCTGTAGGAGATCGACAGGCCCAGACCGGTGCCACTGCCGACCGGCTTGGTGGTGAAGAACGGATCGAAGATGCGCTGGCGCAGTTCCGGCGAGATGCCGCCGCCGGTGTCTTCGAATTCAACCCACACGTGATCGCCATCAACGCCAGTGCGCACGGTGATCGTGCCGCGCTCGGCGATGGCATGGCCAGCGTTGAGCAGCAGGTTCATGTAGACCTGGTTCAACTCCGACGGCAGGCACTCCACCAGCGGCAACTGGCCGAATTCGCGTACCAGGGTGACCTTGTACTTGAGTTCGTTCCAGATGATGTTGATGGTCGATTCCAGGCCCGCGTGCAGGTCGACCAGCTTCCACGATTCGTCGCGACCGGAATACGAGAAGTCCTTCAGGTCGCGCACGATGCGGGTAACGCGCTCGATGCCTTCGCGCGATTCCGCCATCAGCTGCGGCAGGTCGCGGCTGATGAAGTCGATGTCCAGGCGGTCACGGATGTCATCGATTTCCGGAATCAGTGCCTTCGGGTCCGGCGCGCGCAGGGCGCGCTCGTAGGCTTCGATCACGGTGAACAGGCTGCGCAGGTACTCCTGCAGGCTGCCCAGGTTGGAGTGCACGTAACCGATCGGGTTGTTGATCTCGTGCGCGACGCCGGCGGCGAGCTGGCCGATCGAGGCCATCTTCTCCGACTGCAGCAGCTTTTCCTGGGTGCCATTGAGGCGCAGGTAGGCCTGGCGCAGCTCGGCGTGGCGCTGCTGCAGTTCGCGCTCGTAGTCTTCCTGCCCTTCGATGTGGCGGAACAACGCAAGGAAATGCCCTTCGCCGACCGGACCATGGTGGTACAGGTGGGCGATGACCACGCCCTCGCCCAGCGGCAGGCTGCCATTCCAGTGGCCATGCTGGCGGGCCTGCTCCAGTGCATCAGGGGGGAGCAGCTCGCGCAGCCGCTGCGGCGGCGGCAATCCGCCGTCCGAGCCACTGGCCAGCAGGTTCTGCGCGGCCGGGTTGGCCAGGGCCACCTGCCCGTCTTCAGTGAACAGCAGCAGGCCTTCGCGCAGGCGCTCAAGCAGGGCCTGCAGCACCGGCTGCGGCGGAAGGGGGGCGGTAACCAGGGCGTTGGCAGCGGACACGGCGACTCGGAGCGTTCGAACAGGCGCCCAATATACGCGGTCATGCAGCGGGCTTCAGCCCACCGGGAGGGGGTGTGCGACCGCCGTCGCGTCAGGCGACGGCGAGTGGCCGGCCGATGCTGACCGTGTGCGACTGGCCCTTGGCATCGTAGGCCGAGGCATCTTCGGTACGGCCGAGCTGGCGCAGCGCCCAGTTCACCTCGCGGCGACGGCGCGACAGCAGCACGCCGTTGGCGCGGTTGCGCTCGGCCAGTTCCTGCAGCTGTTCGCCCTCGCCCACCGGCGGCGCGCCTTCCAGCGCACGCAGCGCTTCCAGCTTGGCGCCGGTGGCCCGGATCAGGGCGTGCACGTCGTGCTCGACCAGGGCCTGGCGCTCAACGTCCAGGGCCTGGGCGAGGCGCTGCAGCGGCTCGCTCATCGCCGCAGTCATCCGTGCAGCTGCTGGTCCAGATCGAGCATGCGCGATGCGATCGCGTCCGGATTGATCTTGTAGGTGCCGTTCTGCAGTGACTCGCGCACGGCCGCCACGCGCTGGGCGTCGATCGCCGGGGCGGTGGTCAGCTCACGCTCGATGGCCTGCAGATTGGTGGCCTCGCCGGTCAGGCGCAGGCTGTCGGCCGCCTCGACCGGGCGCGCCGCCGCATCGGTGCTGACGCCGGGCTTGCTGGCCGGGGTCGTCACGCTGCGCAGTGCCTGGGGGACCTGCAGGTTGCCGTCGATTTTCTGGCTCATGGGGTGTCCTGGAGTTGCCGTTCACAAGGGATAACGGCCGCAGGGCCGTGATCTTTAGGGATATTTTGCGGTAAATCAACGCGCCACGATTACGTCACCTGCGGCGTCGACCGTGCCCTGCACGATCCGCCGCGAGGACAGGTTCTCGACCGAGACCCGCTCGTTCTCACCGGCATCACCCATCGCACGGCCGGCAATGCGCACCTCGACCGAACCGCGACGCGACACCAGGGCTACATTGTCTCCTCGCTTGATGAGACGCTGGACCACCAGATCGTTGTTCGACAGCAGGGCTCCGGCCTGCAACGGACGGCGGGCGATGCGGCCGATCGCTGCATTGGGATCGGACAGCACCGCGCCGGCAATCCGGGCAGCGTCACGCTGGGCAGTGGTGATATCGGCGGCCGTGAGGGTTTCTCCAGTGCCGATTCCGCGGTTGAGCACCAGCACGGTCTGGTTGCGCCGCACCTTCACCGGCACGAACAGGCGCCAGCCGCCCGCATCGGGACAGCTCACCTCCACCGTGGTGTTGGCGGTGGGCTGCACCTGCAACGCGCTGCCACATTTCGGCAGGCGCAGCGCATCGGCCACCTGCGCCTCGCCTTCGCTGCCGGCCGGCAGTGTCGACAATGCGGCCGCGCGGATGCTGGCCACCGGTTGCCAGTCGGCAGCCGCCGCCCACGGCGCAGCAGCGGCCAGTGCAAGGGCCAGTAGGGATGTGATCCGGCGCATGGCGCCTCCTGTCGATGGGATCTGGCCCAGCAGCGTGCAAGGGGTGTGCCAGAGACCGGGTCCCGTTGATCGGATCCGGGATGGGGATTCGACCGGATGGGTAGAGTCGACTGCCAGTCGACTTTCGCGCGAAGCGCGGGGTTTCCCGTGATCGGATCGAAGAGCAGTCGACTGACAGTCGCTCTACAAAAGCGGTGTGGAGCGCGCGGACGACAGAGCGCCCTCAAGTTCCGCCCCCACCACGCCGATACAGCAGCCATGTCCCATGACCTGCTCAACCGGATCGACCAGCGGACCCGACTGGCCGGCCACAACCGCCTGGCGCTGCTGCTGTTCCGCCTCGGCGGACGTCAGCTTTTTGGCGTCAATGTCTTCAAGGTGCAGGAAGTCCTGCGCCGCCCGGAGCTGTTCCAGGTGCCCGGCCTGCCCAGCCAGTTCTCCGGCGTGGCCGACGTGCGCGGCCGCTCGGTGCCGGTACTGGACCTGGGCCTGGCGATCGGCCACCCCGAGCGCGAACCGGACGCGGACACCTCGCCCGGCTACCTGGTCGTCACCGAATTCAACCGCTCGATCCAGGGCTTCCTGGTCAGTGGCGTCGAACGCATCGTCAACATCGCGGTGGAAGACATCCACCCGCCACCGGAGCTGGGCGCCGAGTCGAGCTACCTGACCGCGGTGACCCGCTTCCAGGGCGAGCTGATCCAGGTGATCGACGTTGAGAGCGTGCTGGCCGATATCGCCCAGGTGCGCGGAGAAGCGGTACTCGACCCGGCAATGGCCATGCCCGCCGACGGCCCGCAGCTGCAGGTGCTGGTGGTGGACGACTCGCGCGTGGCCCGCCAGCAGATCCGCAGCGTGCTGGACCAGCTGGGCGTGGGTGCCACCCTGCTTTCCGACGGCAAGCAGGCGCTGGACCACCTGCTGCAGGTCCACGCCTCGGGGGAAAATCCGACCGAGCGCTATGCCATGGTCATCTCGGACATCGAGATGCCGGCCATGGATGGCTATACGCTGACGACGGAAATCCGGCGCCACCCGGGCCTGGCCGGCCTGTACGTGCTGCTGCACACCTCACTGTCGGGCGTCTTCAACAACGCCATGGTCGAGCGCGTCGGCGCCAATGCGTTCGTCGCCAAGTACTCGCCGCACGAGCTGGCCGACTTCGTGCTGGACCGCCTGCGCAAGGTGGCGCTGGCGGCGTAAGGCCCGCCGAGGGGTCGGATCCCGGAACGGGCTCCGACCCCGCATCGCAACGCGTCAACCACGGGGTCAGAGCCCCTGCGGGGATCTGACCCCCTCTCCATTTGGCACACCCCTTGCAGCTTCCCGGGCAACGTTCCCGTGGGAGTGCACCGTGCGCAACCTGATTACCGACTACCTGGGCGTCCACGCCCAGGCCATGCCGTTGCGCGAACAGCGGATGAAGCTGATCGCCAGCAACCTCGGCAATGCCGACACTCCCGGCTACAAGGCCCAGGACCTGGACTTCGATGCCGCCCTGCGCCACGCCCAGGGGCAGGATGCCAATGGCCTGATGGCCACCACCCATGAGCAGCACTACGAGATCAGTAGTGGCCTGAACCCGTTCCAGATCGCGCGCGAAGGCGTGCAGCCCAGCCTGGACGGCAACACCGTCGACCCCGATGCCGAGCGTGCCGCCTATGGCCGCGCCGCACTGGAATACCGCGCCTCGCTCAGCTTCGTCGAGAGCAAGGTGCGTTCCATGCTGACCGCGATCACGGGGCAATAAGCCATGAGCAACCTGCCGATCTTCGACATCGCCGGCTCCGCGCTGCAGGCGCAGTCGGTGCGCATGAGCACCATCGCCTCCAACCTCTCCAATGCCGACACCGTCGCCGGTTCCGCCGACGCCGTGTACAAGCCGCTGGAACCGATCTTCCAGGCCGTCACCAGCAAGAACGATCCCAACATCACCTCGGTGAAGGTGAAGGAGATCACCCAGAGCGAGGCCGCGCCGATCAAGCGCTACGAGCCGGGCCACCCGCTGGCCGACGCCGATGGCTACATCTACCAGCCCGATGTCGATCCGGTGGCGCAGATGGTCAACCTGATCTCGACCTCGCGCAATTACCAGGCCGGCGTGGAGATGTTGACCACCGCCAAGGAACTGGCCCTGGCCACCCTGACCATGGGCCGCTGAGGCCCGCAGCACCGGATACCGCCATGACCACCGCCGTCAACAACCAGACCAACCAGGACGTCTATTCCGCGCTGGGCCTGAACGCCCCCAACAGCAACGCCACGAAAAAGAAGAACACGCTGGACCAGGCCGACTTCCTGCGCCTGATGACCGAGCAGCTGCAGCACCAGGATCCGCTGAAGCCGATGGACAACACGCAGATGGTCGCGCAGATGGCGCAGATGTCCACCGTGCAGGGCATCACCGATCTGAACAAGACGGTGAAGGGCTTCCAGGAGTCGATGGCCAGCGACCAGGTGCTGCGTGGCGCTGCGCTGGTCGGCCACCAGGTGCTGGTGCCGTCGGAAAAGCTGGTGCTGGAGAAGGAAGGCAATGTCGAAGGCACGGTGGCTGCACCGTCGGCCGGCATCATCACCGTGGACATCACCGACGCCAACGGCGCCAAGGTCACCTCGCTGAGCGTGGAAGCCAAGGCTGCCGGCGAAACCGCCTTCCAGTGGGACGGCAAGGATGCCAACGGCAAGCGCATGGAGCCGGGCAAGTACTCCATCGTCGCCAACCATGTCGACACCGCCGGCAAGAGCACCAAGCTGTCCACCTACGTACAGGCGCCGGTGGAGAGCGTGACCGTTGGTTCCGACGGCCTGTACCTGAACCTCAAGGGCCTGGGCACGGCCCCGATCGACTACGTGCTCCGCGTCAGCTGAGCCGCACCTTCCGCATCAACCAGGAGCATCCCATGGGCTTCAATGTCTCGCTGTCCGGCATCAACGCCGCCAACACCGACCTGAGCGTCACCGCCAACAACGTCGCCAACGTCAACACTACCGGCTTCAAGCAGTCGCGCGCGGAGTTCGCCGACCTGTTCGCTTCGACCAGCTACGGCCTGTCGAAGAACCAGACCGGCTCGGGCGTGCGCGTTTCCAACGTCGCCCAGCAGTTCATCCAGGGCCACAACGAGCAGACCGGGCGCAGCCTGGACATGGCCATTTCCGGTGAAGGCTTCTTCACCATGAACATGAATGGTTCGCGCGTGTACTCGCGTGCCGGCAACTTCCAGACCGACTCGGCCGGCTACGTGGTCAACCCGCAGGGTGCGCGCCTGCAGGTGTTCGCGCCGAATGCCGATGGCACCAACTTCGATGCCGGCCGCCTGGTCGACCTGCAGCTGCTGACCACCGACAGCCCGCCGAAGCAGACCAGCGAAGTGAAGGTTGGCTTCACCCTGCCGGCCAACGCCAAGCAACCGACGGTGGCGACCTTCGACCCGGCCGATTCGAACAGCTACAACCACTCCAGCGGTGGCATCACCGTGTACGACTCGCTGGGCGTGAGCCACATCCAGGTCTCGTACTTCGTCAAGGGCGCCAACCCCAACGAATGGACCGTGCGCAATTACGTCGATGGCCAGCCGGCCGGCGCACCGACCCCGGTCACCTTCGACAACAGCGGCAAGCTGGTCGCACCTGCCAACGGCAAGGTCAGCCTCGGCACCTTCACCCCGACCACCGGTGCCGGCCAGTTGAACATGACGCTGGACATCAGCGGCTCCACCCAGTACGGCGAGAAGTTCGCCCTGCGCAATACCCAGCAGGACGGCTATGCCGCCGGCAAGCTCAACGAAGTGACCGTGTCCGAATCCGGCGTGGTCTACGCCCGCTATTCCAACGGCGACGACAAGCCGCTGGGCCAGGTCGCCCTGACCACCTTCAACAACACGCAGGGCCTGGAATCGAAGGGCAACAACCTGTGGGTGGAGACCTTCGAATCGGGCACGCCGCGCACCGGCATGCCGGACACCTCCAACCTCGGCAAGATCCAGGCCGGCTCGCTGGAAGCGTCCACCGTCGATCTCACCGAGCAGCTGGTCAACATGATCACCGCGCAGCGCAACTTCCAGGCCAACGCGCAGATGATCACCACGCAGGACCAGATCACCCAGACCGTCATCAACATCCGTTGATGAGCTGCTGACCCTGTCACGGAACTCCCCGCATGGATAAAGCTCTTTACGTGGCGATGACCGGTGCCCGCGCCTCCCTGCAGGCGCAGGGAACGCTCAGCCACAACCTCGCCAACTCGGACACCCCTGGCTTCAAGGAAGCGCTGGCCAACACCGAAGCCTTCCCGATCAAGGGCCCGGGCTTTGCCTCGCGGGTGGATGCGCTGCACGTCGACGCCGGCTTCAACCGTACGCCCGGCTCGCAGCACATCACCGGCAAGCCGCTGGATCTGTCCCTGCAGACCGGCACCTGGCTGGCCGTGCAGTCCAGCGACGGCAGTGAGGCGTACACGCGCGGCGCTGCATTGTCGGTCACCCCGAACGGCCAGCTGGTGACCTCCAGCGGCCGTCCGGTACTGGATGACAACAACAACCCGATCGCCATTCCGCCCTACCAGGCGATGGAAATCGGTGCCGACGGCACGCTCTCGATCATCCCGCAGGGCGAAGGCCCGCAGACCATGGCGCAGATCGGCCGGATCAAGGTGGTACAGGCGCCGGACGAGCGCCTCGAGCGTGGCCTGGATGGCCTGTTCCGCAACACCGACCCACTGCAGCCGTTCGCACCGGCACAGGGCACGGCCGTGCACAGCGGCCAGCTGGAAGGCAGCAACGTCGATGCCGCCGGTGCACTGGTGCAGATGATCCAGCTGCAGCGCCAGTACGAAATGCAGGTGCAGGTGATCAAGCACGGCGACGACAACGCGCGCAGTGCCAACAGCCTGCTGCGCCTGGGCAGCTGACGGAATTCCGGCGCCGCCCGGGCGCGGCGCTGGCACACCGCTTGCACACCCGTTACCAGGGGCCGCATCGCGCGGCCGCCTTTACCCAGACAGGACACCGAAGATGAACCAGGCATTGTGGATCGCGAAAACCGGACTGGATGCGCAACAGATGCGCATGTCGGTGGTTTCCAACAACCTCGCCAACACCAACACCACCGGCTTCAAGCAGGACCGTGCCAGCTTCGAGGACCTGCTGTACCAGCAGGTGCGCCAGCCCGGCGGCTCTTCGTCGGCGCAGACCCAGCTGCCGACCGGCCTGCAGCTGGGTACCGGCGTACGCGTAGTCGCCACCGCCAAGAATTTCGAGCAGGGTGGCCAGCAGCAGACCGGCCGTGCGCTGGACGTGATGGTCAACGGCCGCGGCTTCTTCGAAGTGCAGATGCCCGACGGCAGCTCGGCCTACACCCGTGATGGCTCGTTCAAGATCAACCAGGACAGCGAGCTGGTCACCAACAGCGGCTACCCGGTGCAGCCGGGCATCCAGATTCCCGAGGGCGCACAGTCGGTGACCATCGGTACCGACGGCACCATCAGCGTGAAGATGGCCGACGGCGCGGCGTCAGTGGAAGTGGGTGCGCTGACCCTGACCGACTTCGTCAATCCGGCCGGCCTGCAGGCGCGCGGCGAGAACCTGTTCCTGGAAACCACCGCTTCCGGTCCGGCACAGAACGGCAATCCCGGGCTCAACGGCCTCGGCACCGTGGTGCAGGGCGCGCTGGAAGGCAGCAACGTCAATGTGGTCGAAGAGCTGGTGTCGATGATCGAAACCCAGCGCGCCTACGAAATGAACGCCAAGGCAATCTCCACCACCGATTCGATGCTCGGCTATCTCAACAACAAGCTCTGACCGGCCCAACCGGGAAACCGCCATGTCGCCCATTTCCAGATTCACCCGCACTGCCCTCGCCTGCGCCGTGGTCGCCCTGCTCGGTGGCTGCGTGATCGCCGGCGACGTGCGCCCCTACGCGGCGATGGCACCGATCCAGCCGATCATGCCGCCGCAGGCCGCGCCGACCGCCGGTGCGATCTACGCTGCCGGCCCGACCCTGCAACTGTACTCGGACCGCCGCGCACGCGATGTCGGCGACCTGCTGACCATCACCCTGCTGGAAAACACCACCGCGCAGACCAGTGCCAACACGGCCACCAACAAGGAATCCAACCTGAGCCTGGGCACGCCGTCCATCCTCGGTGCGCCGGTCACCCTGGGCGGCAAGGACATCCTCAGTGCGACGGCCAAGGGCGCGCGTGACTTCACCGGCAAGGGCAACAGCGCGCAGAGCAACCGCCTGCAGGGCAGTGTCACCGTCACGGTGATCCAGCGCCTGCCCAATGGCAACCTGGTGGTACAGGGGCAGAAGAACCTGCGGCTGAACCAGGGTGATGAACTGGTACAGGTGCAGGGCATCGTGCGCCCGGGCGACATCAGCCAGGACAACACCATTCCTTCCAGCCGCGTGGCCGAAGCCCGCATCGTCTACGGCGGCCGCGGCCCGGTCGCGCAGTCCAACGCGATGGGCTGGCTGAGCCGCTTCTTCAATTCCGGCCTGACGCCGTTCTGAGTATGGCCATGAAACTCCTCCCCTCTTCTTCCTGGCAGCGCCGCGTGGCGTCGTTCGTCGCGCTGATGCTGCTGGTCGTGGCAGCCCCGGCCAGCGCCGAGCGCATCAAGGACCTGGCCCAGGTCGGCGGCGTGCGTGGTAACGCCCTGGTGGGCTACGGCCTGGTGGTCGGCCTGGATGGCAGCGGCGACCGCACCAGCCAGGCGCCCTTCACCGTCCAGAGCCTGAAGAACCTGCTCGGCGAGCTGGGCGTGAACGTACCGGCCAACGTCAATCCGCAGCTGAAGAATGTTGCGGCCGTCGCGATCCATGCCGAGCTGCCGCCGTTCGCCAAGCCGGGCCAGCCGATCGACATCACCGTGTCGTCGATCGGCAACGCCGTCTCGCTGCGCGGCGGCTCGCTGCTGATGGCCCCGCTGCGCGGCGCCGACGGCCAGATCTATGCGATCGCGCAGGGCAACCTGATCGTCGGCGGCTTTGGTGCGCAGGGCAAGGATGGTTCGCGGGTTTCGGTGAACGTACCGAGCGTGGGCCGCATTCCCAATGGCGCCACGGTCGAGCGTGCCCTGCCCGACCCGCTGGCCAATGGCGGCGACATCACGCTGAATCTGCACAAAAACGATTTCACCACCGTTTCGCGCATGGTCGCCGCACTCAACAACGCGTTCGGCGAAGGCGCCGCGCGTGCGGTCGACGGCGTGACCGTGGCCGTGACTGCGCCGACCGATCCGGGCGCACGCATCGGCCTGCTGGCCCGCATCGAGAACCTGGAGCTGACCCCGGGCAGCGCCCCGGCCAAGGTCGTGGTCAATTCCCGCACCGGCACCGTGGTCATCGGCCAGCAGGTGCGGGTCGGCCCTGCCGCGATCTCGCATGGTTCGCTGACGGTGACGATCCAGGAGAACACCAACGTCAGCCAACCCAATGCCCTGTCCGGTGGCCGTACCGTGGCCAGCCCACAGTCGACCATCACCGCCACCAACGACGGCAGCCGCATGTTCAAGTTCAGCGGCGGCACCACCCTGGACGAGATCGTGCACGCGGTGAACGCCGTGGGCGCGGCGCCGGGCGACCTGATCGCGATCCTGGAAGCCCTGAAGCAGGCCGGCGCATTGAGTGCCGAGCTCGAGGTGATCTGACATGCGCATCAATCCCGCATTCGACCTGCACCCGGCGCAGCAGAACGACCCGGCGAAGATCGACAAGGTCGCACGCCAGCTGGAAGGCCAGTTCGCACAGATGCTGGTCAAGAGCATGCGTGATGCCAGTTTCGGCGACTCGCTGTTTCCCGGCGAGAACAAGATGTTCCGCGACATGTACGACCAGAAGATCGCCGAGGCGATGACCCGCGGCAAGGGGCTGGGCCTGTCCGGCGTGATCAGCCGCCAGCTGTCCGGCCAGGCCGCCGACGGCCCCGCGCTGGATACCCGCGTGGATCCGGCCAAGGCCAGCCGCGCCTACCAGCTCAACGCGCCGGACAAGCCGGCACCGTCGCTGCCGTTGGAAGATGGCAGCCAGGCCGTGCGCATGCTGCAGCAGATGGCGGCCGGCGCACAGCACGGCGCGCAGGCCGCGCTGGCACCGATGGAACAGGCACTGGACCTGATCGCCGGTCGCGAAAGCAGCAGCCTGCACCGCTCGCTGGGCACCGAGGATCCGTACATCGGCAACCTGCAGGGCGAGGACTGGTCCACCAACAACGACCAGTGGTCGGCGACGGCCAGTAACCGCGGTACGGCCATGAGCCAAGCCGATGCGATGGCTACCCGCACCGCCGTGGCCCAGCTGGGGCCGCACACGCCGGAAGGTTTCGTCGCCAGCATCTGGCAGCACGCGCAGAGCGCGGCCAGGGAACTGGGCGTGGATGCCCGTGCGCTGGTCGCCCAGGCCGCGTTGGAAACCGGCTGGGGCAAGCGCCACATCCGCCAGTCCGACGGCAGTACCTCGCACAATCTGTTCGGCATCAAGGCCACCGGCTGGAGCGGCCAGCGCGTTGAAGCCGGCACCCACGAATACGTGGATGGCGTACGCCGCAACGAAACCGCCAGCTTCCGCGCCTACAGCTCGCCGGCCGAAAGCTTCGCCGACTACGTGCGCCTGCTGAAGACCAGCCCGCGCTACCAGCAGGCCCTGCAGGCCGGCACCGACGTGCAGGGCTTCGCCCGTGGCCTGCAGCGCGCCGGCTATGCCACCGACCCGCGCTATGCGGCCAAGATCGCCGCGATCGCCGGCGGCCCGACCATCGAGCGTGCCGTAGCGGCCGTGACCGACGCCGGCGCGCGCCTTGGCCAGACCTTCGCCAGCACCGCGACCGCGGCGCTGGGTATCACCCGTCGTTGAGGAACCCCATGTCCAGCGTACTTTCCACCGGTACCGGTGCCCTGCTCGCCTTCCAGCGTGCGTTGGCGACCACCAGCCACAACGTGGCCAACCTCAATACGCCCGGCTACAGCCGGCAGAAGGTCAACTTCGCTACCGCCGACCCGCAGAACTACGGCTATGGCACGGTCGGCAACGGCACCCGGATCACTGACATCCGCCGCACGGCCGACCAGCTGGCGATCTCGCGCCTGCTCGACAGCAGCGGTGAACTGGCGCGCCTGAAACAGCTTTCGGGCATGGCCGACCGGGTCAACGCGCTGTTCTCCGATGCGGCCACCAATGTGGCCGGCGTCTGGTCGAACTTCTTCGATTCGGTCAGTGGCCTGTCGTCCAACGCGGCCGGCACCGCCGACCGCCAGAACATGCTCGACGGCGGCAAGGCGTTGGCCAACCGCTTCGTGCAGCTCAACACGCACTTGAACAACCTCAACAGCGAGGTCAACAACGGCCTGCTGGCCGGTGCCACCGAGGTCAACCGCCTGGCGCAGGAAATCGCGCAGATCAACGGCGCCATCGGCACCAACGTCGCCACCGCGGCGCCCGATCTGCTCGACCGCCGCGACCAGCTGATCACCCAGCTGATCGGCTACACCGGTGGCACGGCCGTGATCCAGGACGGCGGCATCATGAATGTCTACACCGCCGGCGGCAACGCGCTGGTGGTGGGTACCACGGCGACCAAGGTCACCACCGTGGCCGACCCGTACCAGCCCGAGCGCCTGCAGTTGGCGCTGGAGACCCAGGGCAACACCATCCGCCTCGACCCGAAGGCGGTCGGCGGCCAGATCGGTGGCCTGCTGGAATTCCGCGACACCGTGCTGACCCCTGCCCAGGCTGAACTGGGCAAGCTGGCGGTGGGCCTGGCCGAGAGCTTCAACCAGGCGCACCACCAGGGCGTGGACCTGTATGGCCAGCTGGGCGGGGACTTCTTCACCATCGGCAACCCGCGCGTCACCGGCAACAACAGCAATACCGGCACCGCCAGCCTCAGCGCAACCTACGGCGACCTGGGCAAGCTGGACGCGCAGAACGTGGTGCTGCAGTTCGATGGCACCAACTGGAAGGCCAGCCGCGCCGACACCGGCGCCAGCATCCCGCTGACCGGCACCGGCACCGCCGCCGATCCGCTGGTGATCAACGGCGTCAAGCTGGTCGTCGGCGGTACGCCGGCTGCAAATGACCGCTTCCTGCTGCAGCCGACCGCGGGCGTGGCCGGCAGCATGGAAGTGGCAATCACCGATCCGTCGCGCATCGCCGCCGCTGCAGCGGTGAAGGGCGCGGCCGCCACCGCCAACACCGGTACCGGCAAGCTGAGCGGTGTCACCGTCACCGATTCGACCAACGCCAACCTGCGCAATCCGTCGGCGATCGTGTTCGCCTCGGCCACCACCTACACCATCGACGGTGGGCCGCCGCAGACCTACACGCCCGGCCAGACCATCAGCGCCAACGGCTGGAGCTTCGTGCTGGACGGTGCACCGAAGGTGGGCGATACCTTCAACATCACCCCGACCCCGGCCGGTTCGTCGGACAACAGCAACGCGTCGAAGCTGGCCAAGGTGGAAAGCGCGAAGGCGTTCAACGCCGGAACGGTGACACTGAACGGCGCGCTGGGTGGCCTGACCACCCAGGTCGGCGCCGCCGCCCGCTCGGCCGAGTACTCGCTCGACGCGCAGCTGGTGATCAATGACAAGGCGCAGGAAGCCCGCGACGAAGTCTCCGGCGTGAACCTGGACGAGGAAGCGGCGGACATGCTGCGCCTGCAGCAGGCCTACCAGGCCGCCTCGCAGCTGATCTCGACCGCCGACAGCATGTTCCAGACCATCCTGGGAGCCGTCCGCCGATGAGCAGCCGCATCTCCACCAGCATGATGTTCAACCAGTCGGTGTCGCTGATGATGGCCAAGCAGGCCAAGCTCAGCCACCTGGAGCAGCAGATCGCCACCGGCAGCAAGATCGTCAGCGCCAAGGACGATCCGGTTGCCGCCGGCACCGCGGTCGGCCTTGACCGCAGCCTGGCTGCACTGGACCGCATGAAGCTCAATGCCGGCAACGTGCAGAACCGCCTGGGCGTGCAGGAAAACACCCTGGCACAGGTCAACGACCTAATGGCACGCGTCAACGATCTGACCATCCAGGCCAGCAATCCGGCGCTGAGCGCGGCGGACAAGAAGACGCTGATCACCGAGGTCAACCAGATCCGCGACGGCCTGCTGTCGCTGGCCAACGCCGATGATGGCACCGGCCGCTATGTGTTCGGTGGCACCAACGACGGCGACCCGCCGTTTGCCAAGATCAACGGCAAAGTGGTCTACCGTGGCGACCAGACCCAGCGCCAGGTCGAAGTCGGTCCGGATACCTACGTGAAGGACGCGCTGCCCGGCAGCGAGATCTTCATGCGCATTCCCACCGGCGATGGCTTCGTCGACGGCAGCGCTGCGGCCGGCAACACCGGCAACGGCGTGCTCACCAACATCACCCGCGACGGCAGCGACAGCTGGAACGGCCAGGGCTTCAGCGTGCGCTTCACCACTGGCAACCAGTACGAGGTGGTGGATGGTGCGGGCAACGTGACCGGAACCGGCACCTACAAGGCCGGCGACGATCTGGAAGTGAACGGTGTGCGCCTGCGCATCACCGGCGCACCGGCGGCGGGTGACAGCTTCAGCGTACAGGCCGCCAGCAGCCGCGACATCTTCTCCACCATTGACAACCTGGTGGCGGCGCTGGGTGCCGACACCGGTACCACCGCGCAGATGACTGCGCAGCAGAACCAGCTGCAGAGCGCACTGCGCGACGTGGCGCGCGCTTCCGAGCGGATGATCGATTCGCGTGCCGCAGGCGGTGCGCAGTTGAAGGCGCTGGACAATGCCGCCGACATGCGCGAGGCCAATGGCGTGACCCTGAAGACCACGCTGTCGCAGATGCGCGACCTGGATTACGCCGATGCGCTGAGCCAGTACCAGCTGCAGAGCACCGCGCTGCAGGCGGCGCAGACGATCTTCTCGCAGATGCAGTCGATGTCGCTGTTCAACAAGCTGCGCTGACGCGCCGCCCGAGTCAGTCCCGAAAGG
>NZ_JCAFRM010000007.1:0-298683 GCF_059368215.1 Stenotrophomonas sp. YJH_SMC_123 | reverse complement strand
TGGCGTGGACTGATCTGCTCGCGGGATCTGCTTTCTGTAGAGCCGAGCCATGCTCGGCTGCTCTTCGCTCTTCGCTCTTCGCGCGATGATGGGATGAGTCGAGCATGGCTCGACTCTACAGAAGCACCCACGCATGGCGTGGATCTACTGCAGCTGCAGGCCGATCCGCAGCACTGGCAGCAGCCACTCGACGAACACCTGCACGCGCAGTGCACGGTGTTGCCGATGCGGTTGCAGCAGGGTCACCGGCAGCGGCTGCGCCGCGTACTGCGGCATCACCTCCACCAATGCGCCTGACTGCAGCTCGGCCTGCACGTCGTAGCGCGGAATCTGCAACAGCCCCAATCCCGCCACGCAGCACGCGATCGAGGCCTCGGCGCTGTTCACGCGTACCCAGCCGGGCATCGGCAGCGTGCGCAGCTGGCCGCCATCCTGCCATTCCCACGGTTCCACCCGTGCCGTGGTCGGCGATGCGTAGTTCACCGCGCGGTGCTGCTGCAGGTCGGCAGGGTGCTGCGGCATGCCGTGCTCGCGCAGGTAGGCCGGCGCGGCCACGTTGACGAAGTCGAGTTGGCCCAGCGTGCGCGCCACCAGGCTGGAATCGCCCAGCTGGCCGACCCGCAGCACGGCATCGCAGCCGTCTTCGATCAGGTTCACCGCGCGGTCGGTCATGCCCAGGTCCAGTTCCACCTGCGGGTAGCGCGCGAAGAAATCCGGCAACGCCGGGGCGATGATGCGACGGCCGATGCGGCTGGGTACGTCGATCTTCAGCAAACCGGCCGGTTGCGCGTCGTCCTGCCGGAACAGCGACTCGGCGTCTTCAACCTCCGCGATCAGGCGCAGGCAGCGGGCATGGAACACGTCGCCGTCATGGGTGGTGGATACCCGTCGGGTCGAGCGCTGCAGCAGGCGGGTGCCAAGCCGCTGTTCCAGCTCGGCAATCGCCGCCGAGACGGTCGAACGGGGCAGGCCGAGCTGGTCGGCGGCGCGGGTGAAGCTCGCGCACTCCACGACCCGGGTGAAGATGCGGAAGCGATCGATCCGGTCCATTGTTCGCTGGCTCTGGAAAGTTAAGTCAATGTGGCGGGCTTTATCCGCTTTTTCTGCACGATATCGTCGTCAGGGCAGGGTTGCCACCCCGGGCAGCCCCCTCCCGAGACCGAAGCCATGACCGAGCATTCCCTCAAGGGCAAGACCGTGCTGATCGCCGGTGGCGCCAAGAACCTGGGCGGCCTGATCGCCCGCGACTTCGCCGCACAGGGCGCCAAAGCCATCGTCATCCACTACAACAGTGCCGCGACCCAGGCCGATGCAGAAGCAACCGTTGCCGCCGTGCAGGCGGCCGGCAGCAAGGCGGTGGCCCTGCAGGGCGACCTGACCTCGGCGGCAGCGATGGAGCGCTTGTTCGCCGATGCCGTGGCCGCAGCCGGCCGTCCCGACATCGCCATCAATACGGTCGGCAAGGTATTGAAGAAGCCGCTGCTGGACATCAGCGAAGCGGAGTACGACGAGATGAGCGCGGTCAACGCCAAGGCGGCGTTCTTCTTCCTCAAGGAAGCAGGCCGCCACGTCAATGACGGTGGCCGCATCTGCACCCTGGTCACCTCGCTGCTGGGTGCGTTCACGCCGTTCTATTCCAGCTATGCCGGCACCAAGGCGCCGGTCGAGCATTTCACCCGCGCGGCGTCAAAGGAGTTCGGTGAGCGCGGCATCTCGGTGACTGCGATCGGGCCGGGCCCGATGGACACGCCGTTCTTCTACCCGGCCGAGAGTGCCGATGCACAGGCGTACCACAAGACCGCGGCCGCGCTCTCGGCGTTCACCCGTACCGGCCTGACCGACATCGCCGACATCGTGCCGTGGATCCGCTTCCTGGTCACCGATGGCTGGTGGATGACCGGGCAGACCATCCTGGTCAATGGTGGGTACACCACCAAATAATGCAGCCGCGCATGGCGTGGATCTGCTGCGCGACATTCGAACGATCCACGCATGGCGTGGATCTACAGTAGAGCCACCCCATGGGTGGCTGCGCACAATGACCAAAGGCAGAGGCGCCACGCATGGAGTGGCACCATCGGATCAGTTGAGTTTGGCCAGCACCGCATCCGTGGCGGCGGCGGTACTCACGGCCTGGCCCTTGGCGGCCAGGTCGGCAGTGAACACCCCATCATCCAGCACCGCGTGCACCGCCGCTTCCACTGCTGCGGCTTCGGCTTCCAGCCCCAGCGAATGGCGCAGCAGCATCGCCGCGCTGAAGATCGTCGCGTAGGGATTGGCGATGCCCTTGCCGGCGATGTCCGGGGCCGAACCGTGGATCGGTTCGTAGATGCCGACCGCACCCGGTTCACCCAGCGAGGCCGAGGGCAGCAGGCCGAGTGAGCCGGCCAGCATCGAGGCTTCGTCGGTGAGGATGTCGCCGAACATGTTCTCGGTGACGATCACGTCGTACTCGCGCGGCTTGGCCAGCAGGTGCATGGCCATCGAATCGACCAGTTGGTGCTCCAGCGCCACCTCCGGGAACTCCTCGCGGCCGATGCGCGCGGCCACGTCGCGCCACAGGCGCGAGGTTTCCAACACGTTGGCCTTGTCCACCGAGGTGACCTTGCCACGCCGCTGCCGGGCCAGGCGGAAGGCACTGCGCAGCACGCGCTCGATCTCGGCCACGGTGTAGCGGCACAGGTCGCTGGCACTGTCGGCATCGCGGGTCTTGTCGCCGAAGTAGATGCCGCCGGTCAGTTCGCGCACCACCACGAAGTCCACACCCTGCAGCAGCTCGGCCTTGATCGGCGAGGCGTGCAGCGCGGCCTCATGGGTGCGCACCGGGCGCAGGTTGGCGTACAGGCCGAGCGCCCTGCGGATCGCCAGCAGGCCCTGTTCCGGACGCACCTTGGCGTTCGGGTCGGACCACTTCGGGCCACCGACTGCGCCCAGCAGCACCGCGCTGGCGGCCTGGCAGGCGGCCAGGGTCGACGCCGGCAGCGGTTCGCCGTGGCGGTCGATGGCGATGCCACCGATGTCGTGCTCGCTGAAGGTGAAGGTGTGGTTGAAGCGTTCGGCGACGGCCTTCAGGACGGCGACTGCCGCGGCGGCCACTTCCGGGCCGATGCCATCACCGGGCAGGACAACAATTTCAGCGTGCATGCTCACTCTCGTAACGTTCGATTTCAGGGACACGGCCCAACAGATACCCCAACTGGTCGACACCTTCCAGCAGGCAGGTCTGCGAGAAGCCGTCCAGCGGGAAGGAATAGACGCGGCCGTCCGGCGTGCGCAGTTCGCGCGCGGCCACGTCGATGGTCAGCTCATCATCCGGGCGCTGCATCAGCGCCTGCACGTCGGCCTCGTCCAGCACGATCGGCAGCAGGCCGTTCTTCAGCGAGTTGCCACGGAAGATGTCGGCGATCTCGCTGCTGACGATGGCGCGCAGGCCCAGGTCGGTCAGCGCCCACGGTGCATGTTCGCGCGACGAGCCGCAGCCGAAGTTGCGACCCGCCAGCAGGATGCTGCGGCCGGCGTTGTGCGGCTGGTTGAAGGCGAAGTCGGCCACCGGTGAACCGTCGGCCTGCCAGCGCCAGTCATTGAAGGCGTTGCGGCCCAGGCCGGCGCGTTCGGTGGTGGACAGGAACCGCGCCGGGATGATCTGGTCGGTGTCGATGTTGGTCTGGCGCAGCACCACGCTGGCCGAGGTCAAGGTACGGAAACCGGCCATCACGCCACCTCCTGTGCGAACAGCTCGCGGGTGTCGGCGACATGCCCGTTCACCGCGGCCCACGCCGCGCTCATCGGTGAGGCCAGCAGGGTGCGCGAACCGGGACCCTGGCGGCCTTCGAAATTACGGTTGCTGGTACTCACGGCCAGTTGCCCGGGCGCGACCAGATCACCATTCATGGCGATGCACATCGAGCAGCCCGGCTCGCGCCATTCGGCACCGGCCGCGCGCACGATGTCATGGATGCCTTCGGCCTCGGCCTCTCGCTTGACGATCTCCGAGCCCGGCACCACCAGCATGCGCACCCGGTCGGCCACGCGACGACCGCGCAGTACCTGCGCCACCTCACGCATGTCACTCAGGCGGCCGTTGGTGCAGGAACCGACGAACACCACGTCCACCGGTGTTCCGGCCAGCGCCTTGCCGGCCTGGAAATGCATGTAGTCCAGGCCCTTCTGTGCGGCGGCATCGTTGGCGGCCGGGATCGGCGCATCCACCGCGATGGCGGTACCCGGGTGGGTGCCCCAGGTCAGGGTCGGGCGGATATCGGCGGCGTCGATGTGCACTTCGCTGTCGAAGCGCGCGCCGTCATCACTGCGCAGCTGCTGCCAGCGCGCCACCGCAGCCTCGAAATCGGCGCCCTTTGGGCCGCGCGGGGTGTTGGCGACGAAGTCGAAGGTGACCTGGTCCGGCGCCACCATACCGGCACGCGCACCCGCTTCGATCGACATGTTGCACAGGGTCATGCGCTGTTCCATGTCCATCGCTTCGATGGTGCTGCCGCGGAACTCGATCACGTGGCCGGTGCCGCCATTGACGCCGATCACGCCGATGATGTGCAGGACCACGTCCTTGGCGCCGACACCCGGCGCCAGCGGCCCATCGACGGTGATCGCCAGCGTCTTCGCCTTGCGCTGCAGCAGGCATTGCGTGGCCAGCACGTGGCCGACCTCGCTGGTGCCGATGCCGAACGCCAGCGAACCGAAGGCACCGTGGGTGGAGGTGTGGCTGTCGCCGCAGACGATGGTCATGCCCGGCTGGGTGAAGCCCTGCTCGGGCGCGATCACGTGGACGATGCCGCGGTTGTCCGAGGCCATGTCGAACAGCTCGATGCCGTGCTCGGCGCAGTTGCGCGCCAGCGTGGCGACCTGTGCCTCGGAGGCGGCGCTGGCATAGGGCAGCGTGCCGTCCGCGGCGGCCGGCAGGGTCGGCGTGGAGTGGTCCATCGTCGCCTTGGTGCGGTCCGGCCGGCGCGGCGACAAGCCGCGTTCGCGCAGTTCGGTGAAGGCCTGCGGCGAGGTCACCTCGTGGATCAGGTGCAGGTCGATGTACAGCACGGCGGGCGCGCTGTCGGATTCGGGAACCACCACGTGGGCGTCCCACAGTTTGTCGTACAGGGTGCGGGGTGCGGAAGTCATGCGTATGCCTGGCAGAAGTACGAAATAGCGAACATCAGTAAGGAAAGCGGAACGGTCAAGTCAGCGACGGCGGGCGAGCACACGCAGGCGCACGTAGTCGGCCAGCGGCTGGCCAGATGCGTCACGCGGCAGCTCGGCCAGCAGTGCGGTGGCCGCCTCGCGCACGGTGGCGCGGGCCTCGGCCGGCAGGTCGTCCAGCAGCGGTGCGGCGAATACCCGCAGCCAGCCGGCCACGCCGGTCGGCAGTGCGGTCGGGCGCGGCGTGCACTCGATCAGTTGCACCTGGAAGCCATGCTGGCGCAGGCGATCGGCGTAGGCATCGGCCGTCGGGAAGTACCACCGGAAGGTGCTGACGCCATGCCCGTGGGCCACGCGCGCGGCCTGCACGGCCGCGACGATCGTGGCCACGTTGCCGTGGCCGCCGAACTCCGCGACGAAGCGGCCACCGGGGCGCAGGGCGCGGCGCACGCCTTCCAGCACGCGGTCCGGAGTCGTCATCCAATGCAGTGCCGCATTGCTGAACACCGCATCGAACTCGCTGTCGAACGACAGTGCGTGGCCGTCCATCAGCTGGGCGTCGACGCCGCGCGCACGGGCGGCGATCACCAGTTCCGGCGAGGCATCCACGCCGTGGATGCGCGCACCGCTCAGGGCCAGTTCGGTGCTGAGTACGCCATCGCCACAGCCCAGGTCGAGGATGCGCTCACCGGCGCGCGGGTCGAGCAGGCGCGATACCGCACCGCCGAGCAGCGGCACGAAGCCGGCATCGATCGCATAGTCCTGGGCGTTCCACTGCTGGCCAGCGGCGCTGGCCGGGATGGGGGTGTCGAAGGCGCTCATGGTGGGATCCTCAGGCGGTGGCGGAAGCGGGAACGTCGGTGCTGCTGTGGACGGCGGCCTGACGCTGGCGCAGCAGGCGGTTGGCCACATCCAGCCAGGCCAGCGCGGAGGCTTCGATGATGTCCTTGCTGGTGCCGGTGCCGTCGTACTCCACGCCGTCATGGCGCACACTCAGGTTGGCTTCGCCACGCGCATCGGCACCGATGCCGACGCTGTGCACGTGATAGCTGTCCAGCATCAGCTGCACGCCGGTGGCGGCCGACAGCGCGCCGAACAGCGCATCGACCGGGCCGTCGCCCTGCGCGGTCTCGGCCACGCGGTTGCCATCCGGGTCGGACAGTTCGACCAGCGCGTTGGCGCGGCTGCCGACGTCGCTGATGGTCATCGAGGCCAGGCGGTAGCCCTGCGCGCTGGAGCCGCCCTGCATCAACGTCTGCAGGTCGGCATCGGTGACCACGCGCTGCTGTTCGCACAGGCCCTTGAACTGCTCGAACACCAGCTTCAGTTCGTCTTCGTCCAGCCAGAAGCCCAACGCACGCAGGCGCGCTTCGACGGCGGCGCGGCCACTGTGGCGGCCCAGCACCATCTGCGAATCTTCCCAGCCCACGTCTTCCGGACGCATGATTTCGTAGGTGCCGCGATGGCGCAGCATGCCGTGCTGGTGGATGCCCGATTCATGGGCGAACGCGTTGGCACCGACGATGGCCTTGTTGCGCTGTACCGGCATGCCGACCAGACGCTGCAGCAGCTGCGAAGTGCCGACGATGCGTGGGGTGTTGATCGAACTGTCCTGTTCGTAGAAGGCCTGGCGGACCTTCAGCACCATCGCGATCTCTTCCAGCGAACAGTTGCCGGCGCGCTCGCCGATGCCGTTGATGGTGCACTCGACCTGGCGTGCACCGCCTTCGATGGCGGCCAGCGAGTTGGCCACCGCCAGGCCCAGGTCGTTGTGGCAGTGCGCGCTGAAGATCACGTTGGCCGCGTTCGGCACGTCGGCGACGCCGGCGATGACCTGCTGGAACATCGCGCGGATTTCTTCCGGCGTGGTGAAGCCGACGGTGTCGGGCAGGTTGATGGTGGTGGCGCCGGCGGCAATGGCCACGCGCGAAACCTCGATCAGGTAGTCCAGCTCGGTGCGGGTGGCATCCTCGGCCGAGAACTCGACGTCGTCGATGTAGGAACGGGCCAACGAGACGTGCTTGCGTACCGACTCCAGCACCTGCTCGCGGGTCATCCGCAGCTTGTGCTCGCGGTGCAGCGGGCTGGTCGACAGGAACACGTGCAGGCGCGGGTTGGCTGCCGCTTCCAGTGCACGTGCGGAGGTCTCGATATCGGCCTGCAGGCAGCGCGACAGCACCGCCAGGCTCAGGCTCGGGCGGCGCAGCTCGCGGCCGATCATCGCCATCGCCTCGCGGTCGGATTGCGAGCTGGCCGGGAAGCCGGTCTCGATGATGTCCACGCCCAGTTCGTCCAGCGCACGCGCCATCACCAGCTTCTGCGGCGGGCTCATGCTGCAGCCGGGGGACTGCTCGCCGTCACGCAGGGTGGTGTCGAAGATGCGGATGCGCGGGGTGGTAATTCGTTCGATGGTGGTCACAGGGAAATCTCCTCGACAGCGGGTGCGACGGCTTGCAGGGGGGAAGGGGAAGAGGCGGGGGAGGCGAGGGCGCTGGCCTTGGTCGGCGAGCGCGGGGTTTCGCTGCGCCGTCGCCGCGGTTTGCGTGGCGGGCGCGGACGGATGTCGGTGAGCAGGCCGGCCAGGACACCGGCATCGATGTTGCCGCCGGACACCACCGCACACTTGCGGCGGCCGGCGACGCGGCGGCCGGCCGCCAGCGCCAACGCGCCCGCGCCCTCGGCGATGATGTGTTCCTCCAGCGCAAGCCGGACCAGCGTTTCGCGCAGTTCGGCCTCGCGCACGATCACCACATCGTCCAGCAGCGAGGTGCACAGGCGGCGGGTCAGGAAGCCGGGAATCTTCACCCGCACGCCGTCGGCCAGAGAGGCAACCGGGGCGATCTCGCGCACGTCGCCGCGGATCGCACGTGCCATCGAATCGACGCCTTCCACCTGCGCGCCAATCACGCGAACGCCCTGCGATTTCAGCGCCAGTGCAACGCCGGAGGCCAGTCCACCGCCGCCGATCGGCACGATCACCACGTCCGGCGCGTGTGCGGCCAGCTCGATGCCGACCGTGCCCTGGCCCGCGATCACATCGGCGTCGTCGAACGCGGACAGGAAGCGGTAGCCGTGTCGCTGTGCCAGTTCGACCGCGAAGGCGTAGGCCTCGTCGTAGCTGGTGCCGTGCTGGCGAACGGTCGCGCCCCAGTGGGCGACGCCGGCGATCTTGGTGGCCGGTGCGCCATGCGGCATCACGGTGATGGCCGGCACGTCCAGGCGGTAGGCCGCCCACGCCACGCCCTGGGCATGGTTGCCGGCCGAGGCGCAGATCACCGGCCGGGTATCGCCGCGCTCGCGGCCGGCCAGCAGCGCGTTCAACGCGCCGCGTACCTTGTAGGACCCGGTGCGCTGCAGGTTCTCCAGCTTCAGCCAGGTGCCGAAGCGCTCGGCATGGTGCAGCGGGGTAGGCGGCAGGAAGCGCCGCAGCCGGGCCTGCGCCGCCAGTACGTCGGCGACGCTTACGTCGCCGACATCGCTTTCCTGGCTGGCATCAGCGGCCGGCATGGGCCACCAGCGCGGTGCGGGCGACCGCCGCATGCGGGCACGGGCGGCGAAGAAGACGCCTCCGTACCGGCACCGTGGTCACTACGGTACGGGTGTTCATACGGATGCTCCTTCCACGGCAGTGACCTGCACGGACACGCAGTCGTAGATCTTCTCGATCTGCCGGCACAGCGTTTCCGCCGGGCGCTGGCCATCCACCACCAGCTGCAGGTGCCAGCGGCCATCGTCGTCGGCCACCGGCGCACCGCTGATCGCGCGCGGTGCGAAGCCGCGGCGTTCGGCCATGCCGATCACGCGCAGCAGCGCGCCTTCGGCCGGGTGCAGCACCAGGTCAAGCCGGTATTGCATTGGGGGTCTCCTGGCGGGCATGGGCGGGGTTGCTTTCCAGCATCGTGCTGTTGGCGGTGTTCGGCGGCACCAGTGGCCACACGTTGGCACGTGCATCGATGGCCACGTGCAGCAGGGCCGGGCCCGGTTCGGCCAGCAGCGCGGCCAGGCCGCCTTCCACGTCGTCGCGGTTGTCGATGCGGGTGGCGGCGATGCCGAACACCTGTGCCAGCGCCACGAAGTCCGGGTTGTCGGACAGGTCGATCTCGCTGTAACGCTCGGCGAAGAACAGTTCCTGCCACTGCCGCACCATGCCCAGCGAACTGTTGTCCAGCAGCACGATCTTCACCGGCAGGCGGCAACGCGCGATGGTCGCCAGCTCCTGCACGTTCATCATGAAGCTGCCGTCGCCGGACACCAGCACCACGGTGCGCTCCGGGCATGCGAACTGCGCCCCCATCGCCGCCGGCAGGCCGAAGCCCATGGTGCCCAGCGCGCCACTGGTCAGGTGGTTGCGCGGGTGGTTGAAGCGGCAGTGCTGCGCCACCCACATCTGGTGCTGGCCGACATCGCAGGCGATCACCGCATCGGCCGGGGCCAGCTCGCTCAGGCGCTTCAGCAGCGCCGGGGCATAGATGTGCTGGCCCGGTGCGTCGTAGCGTGCCGAGAAGCGGTCGCGGTGCTGCGCGCAACGCCTGCGCCACGCGTCCTGGTGGGCCTTGGGGGAGGGGAAGGCCGCACGCAGGGCACGGATGGCATGGCCGACGTTGCCAGGCACGGCGACATCGGCGCTGCGCAGCTTGGAGATCTCGTAGGCGTCGGCATCGATATGGACGACGCGGGCGAACGGTGCGAACTCGGCCAGCTTGCCGGTGGCGCGGTCGTCGAAGCGTGCACCCAGCACCAGCAGCAGGTCGCTTTCCTGCACCGCCATGTTGGCCGCGCGGGTACCGTGCATGCCCAGCATGCCCAGTGACTGCGGATGGCTGGCCGGCAGCGCGCCCAGGCCACGCAGGGTCATCACGGTGGGGATGGCGCTGGCTTCGACGAAGTCGCGCAGGTCCTGCACCGCATCGCCCAGCGCGATGCCGCCACCGGCGTAGACCACCGGCTTCTCGGCGGCCGCCAGTGCGGCGATGGCTTCGGCGATGGCCGCTTCGGCCGGCGCAGGTGGCGGCTCGACGCTGCTCGGCACGTGCGCCGGCAGGTGGCTGGCATCGGCCAGCTGCACGTCCTTGGGCAGGTCGATCAGCACCGGGCCGGGCCGGCCCTCGCGGGCGACGCGGAAGGCATCGGCGACCACGCGCGGCAGGTCGTCGACGCTGCGCACCAGCCAGCTGTGCTTGACGATCGGCATGGTCAGGCCGAACACATCCAGTTCCTGGAAAGCGTCAGTACCCAGCAGCGGCGTGGCGACCTGGCCGGTGATGCAGACCATCGGCACCGAATCCAGCATCGCATCGGCAATGCCGGTGACCAGGTTGGAGGCGCCCGGGCCGGAGGTGGCCACGCAGACGCCGACCTGGCCGCTGGCGCGGGCGAATCCATTTGCCGCCAGTGCGGCACCCTGCTCGTGGCGCACCAGGATGTGCTTCAGCGACGAATCCACCAGCGCGTCGTAGAACGGCATGATGGTGCCGCCGGGATAGCCGAACAGCGTGCGGATGCCTTCGGCTTCCAGCGCCTGGGTCAGCCAGCGCGCGCCGTTGGGCGGCGCGCTGCGGTGTGTGGAAGAGTTCATGGGGGAACCTTGCAAAGCGGGTGGGGGAGGGCCGCGCGGTTACGCGGCCTGTCCTTGCAACCAGACCATCTTGGCGCGCAGTTCCTTGCCCACCTTCTCGATCGGGTGCTCCAGGTCGGCCTGCTTGAACCGGTTGTAGTTCGGCAGGCCCGCTTCGTACTCGGCCACCCAGTTCTTGGTGAAGGTGCCGTCCTGGATGTCCTTCAGCACTTCCTTCATGCGCGCCTTGGTGCCGGCGTCGATCACCCGCGGGCCGCTGACGTAGTCGCCGTACTGCGCGGTCTCGGAGATGAATTCCAGCATGCGGGAGATACCGCCTTCATAGAACAGGTCGACGATCAGCTTCAGTTCGTGCAGCACTTCGTAGTAGGCGATCTCCGGCTGGTAGCCCGCTTCGACCAGGGTCTCGAAACCGGCCTGCACCAGTGCCGAGGCACCGCCGCACAGCACCGCCTGCTCGCCGAACAGGTCGGTCTCGGTCTCTTCCTTGAAGGTGGTCTGGATCAGGTTGGCGCGTGCACCGCCGAGGCCGGCCGCATAGGCCAGTGCGTACTCGGCCGCCTTGCCGCTCTTGTCCTGGTAGACCGCCCAGATGCAGGGCACGCCACGGCCGATCTCGTACTCGCGGCGCACCAGCGCGCCCGGACCCTTGGGCGCAACCAGCACCACGTCCAGGTCGTCGCGCGGCCTGATCATGTCGAAGTGCACGTTCAGGCCGTGCGCGAACAGCAGCACCGCACCCTGCTTCATGTTCGGCGCCAGCACGTCGTCGTAGAGCTTCTTCTGCACCATGTCCGGGGTCAGCACGGCGACCAGGTCCGCATCCTTCACCGCGTCGGCCGGTGCTTTCACGGTGAAGCCGTCGGCCTGTGCCTTGACTTCGGTCGGGCCGCCCGGACGCAGGCCTACCACCACGTCGAAGCCGGATTCGCGCAGGTTCAGTGCGTGGGCGCGGCCCTGGCTGCCGTAGCCGATGACGGCGATCTTGGTCTGGGGCAGGTCGTTGGTGCTCATGGGGGAGGTTCCTTGCGGTGGGAAGAAAAAAAGAACGGCCGGTCGTCGAGGTGACGTACCGGCCGGTCAGGGGAAAGCGGTGGAGGAGGCACCATGCGCCGCGCAGGCACAGCCACCACGAGGCGTGGCGGCGGTGTGGGTCCGGGTTTTGCGTTGGGCGTTGTGCATGGTGGTTGCGTCTGAAACCAGGTTCTGAAATGAAAAAACCCGCACCGGGGCGGGTGCGGGTTTTTGAAGAGTTCCGGTGTATTCGTTGCTTACACGCTGGCTCGTCCCGCACCTGTTGGTTGGGTAATAAGTACGAGCACAAGAATCGAACGCAGCGAGGCGGCGCCGATGTGGGCGGCTTCGTTGTGGGTTCGCGGTGGCGTGTTGTGATGCAACATGTGATCGAGAGAAACACAGCCGTTTTGGCGATGTCAACCCTCGCGACGGAATTCTTGTTGGTTTCCGTTGCATCCGGCGCAATCGCCTGTGGCACAAGGATGGTTGCCGCTGAAAGTGTTTCGGTGAACCGGAATTCACTCCTTTCAGGGCGGTTTTTGCGCGGAATCCGGCGGATCCTCGCCTTGCTGGGTGCGGACCTTGCACACCCACCCCAGGATCAACGTCCATGACCTCTGCCCGATACCCCAGGATGGCCGCAGCGGCGAAGATCGGGGGACCACCCTTCCATCGGAACCCGACCGTGTCCCGACGCCTTGCCCGTTCCCTGCTGGCCGCCGCTGTACTGGCCGCTGTGCCCGCACTGTCTTCGGCCGCCGACCGCATCACCGGCCACACCTTTGCCACCCGTTCGGAGGTGATCGCCCCGCATGCGATGGCCGCTACCTCGCAGCCGCTGGCTACCCAGATTGCACTGGACGTGATGAAGGGGGGAGGCTCGGCGGTGGACGCGGCGATCGCCGCCAACGCCGCGCTTGGCCTGATGGAGCCGACCGGCAACGGCATCGGTGGCGACCTGTTCGCCATCGTCTGGGACCCGAAGACGCAGAAGCTCTACGGCTACAACGGTTCGGGGCGCTCGCCGAAGTCGCTGACCCTGGCCGAGTTCCAGCGACGTGGCCTGAAGGACATCCCGGCTACCGGCCCGCTGCCAGTCTCCGTGCCCGGCGCGGTCGACGGCTGGTTCGCGCTGCACGACCGCTTCGGCCGCAAGCCGATGGCCGACAACCTGGCGCCGGCCATCCGCTACGCGCGCGAGGGCCATCCAGTCGCCGAGGTGATCGCCTACTACTGGGACCGCTCGGTGCCCAAGCTGTCGCAGTACCCGGGCTTCAAGGAGCAGTTCACGATCAACGGCCACGCCCCGCGCAAGGGCGAGATGTGGAAGAACCCGAACCTGGCCAGCACCCTGCAGCAGATTGCCGACGGCGGACGCGATGCCTTCTACAAGGGCGCCATTGCCCACACCATCGGCGACTACTTCAAGGCCAATGGTGGCTACCTGAGCTACCAGGACATGGCCGACCACCATGGTGAGTGGGTCGAACCGGTCAGCAGCAACTACCGTGGCTACGACGTGTGGGAGCTGCCGCCGAACAGCCAGGGCATCGCCGCCCTGCAGATCCTCAACGTGCTGGAAGGCTACGATTTCTCGAAGATCCCGTTCGGTTCACCCGAGCACGTGCACCTGTTCGTCGAAGCGAAGAAGCTGGCCTTCGCCGACCGTGCGCGCTTCTATGCCGACATGGCCTTCCAGCCGGCGCCGGTGCAGAAGCTGATCTCCAAGGAATACGCCGCGCAGCGCCGCGCACTGATCTCGATGGACAAGGCGCTGAAGGAAGTGCAGCCGGGCACGCCGAAGCAGCTGGAAGAAGGCGACACGATCTACATGACCGTGGCCGACGCCGACGGCATGATGGTGTCGTTGATCCAGTCCAACTACCGCGGCATGGGCAGCGGCATGGCGCCGCCGGGACTGGGCTTCATCCTGCAGGATCGTGGCGAGATGTTCGTGCTGCAGAAGAACCATCCCAACGGCTATGCACCGGGCAAGCGGCCGTTCCAGACGATCATCCCGGCGTTCATCACCAAGGGCGGCAAGCCGTACGCCAGCTTCGGCGTGATGGGCGGCGCGATGCAGCCGCAGGGCCACGCGCAGATTGTGATGAACCTGGTGGATTTCGGCATGAACCTTCAGGAAGCCGGTGACGCACCGCGCATCCAGCACGAGGGCTCGACCGAACCGACCGGACAGGCCACGGCGATGACCGACGGTGGTGAAGTGAATCTGGAAACCGGCTTCCCGTACGAGACGGTGCGTGCGCTGATGCGCAAGGGGCATCGCATCGTGTTCGCCGATGGGCCTTATGGCGGGTACCAGGCGATCATGCGCGACCCCGAGAGCGGGGTTTATTACGGAGCTTCGGAGAGTCGCAAGGATGGGCAGGCGGCGGGGTATTGAGGGTTCCCGGCCACCGGGCTGAGCCCCCTCTGCGGTGGGTTCAGAAGCGGAATAGCTTGTTGGGCCGGGTGGGTAGGCTGTTCGGGGGACGCCGCAAGTACGTCCTTGTAGGCTTGGCAGCCGCATCCATGCGGCTGACACCCCCGCCCAGCCCACCCACCCGGCCTCTGACAGTTTTCTGCGGCCGCCACCGCAGGAAGAAAAAAGAAGATCAAAAGCAACAGCAACAGCAACAGCCGCGTGCTGATGGTTGGGGTCGGATCCGTTTTCCGCAGGAAAACGGATCCGACCCCTTCTTGTTTTCCGATACACCTCATCCACGCATGGCGTGAAGAACCAACCGTCACCGGAAATCTGTCGGGGGTGGGGCGGTGTGGGTGGGCAGGACCGTTGGCGCCATGGATGGCGCCATCGAGCCCCCATGGATGGGTTCACGGCGTGTCCTGCCCACCCACACCGCCTCGCCCAGCCAGCAGTAACCCAGAGCCGCTTTGGCTTCTGCACTTGCACTTGCACTTGCTTGAAAAAAGCGGTGCAGCCGCAGGCTGCAAAACACCCTCAATCCTGATCGTGCGCGCGCGCGGCCTCGGCCTGCGTCTCCTCCTGTGCCGCCATCTCGCGTGCGATCCACGCATCGATCATGTGCCGCTGGCGCTGCGCCTGCCGCCGCTCCCGCGTGTACTCCTGGTCCAGCACCCGGTACAGCGACACCATCACCAGCACCATCAGCAGCGCGAATGGCAACGCCGCAATCGTGATCATGCCCTGCAGTGCATCCAGGCCACCGGCCAGCAGCAAGGCCGCTGCGATCAACGCCACCGCGATGCCCCAGGCCAGCTTGCGCTTCAACGGAGGATCGCCTGCTTCGTCAGTGGACATGCTGGCCAGCACCAGTACCGCCGAGTCGGCCGAGGTCACGAAGAAGATCATCAGCAGTACCAGTGCGATGCACGACAGCAGCAGCGGCAGCGGCATGCTGTCGAACAGCGTGAACAGCACGGTCTCGTAGCCATTGCCCAGCGCCTGCACCAGGTCGGCATGGCCGAAGATCTGTGCCCACAGCGCGGTGCCGCCGAATACCGCGAACCAGAAGAAGCCCAGCAGCGTCGGCGCGAGCACTACGCCGATCACGAACTCGCGCACGCTGCGGCCGCGCGAGATGCGTGCGATGAACGACCCCACGAACGGTGCCCACGAGATCCACCAGGCCCAGTAGAAGATTGTCCAGTCCGCCACCCAGGTGCTGCCGGAGAACGGTGACATGCGCAGGCTCATCGTCACCAGCTGGTTGAGGTAGGAGCCCAGCGTGGTGGTGAACGTATCAAAGATGAAGCCGGTCGGCCCCAGCACCAGCAGGATGGCGGCCAGCAGGGCAGCCAACGCCAGGTTGAAATTGGACAGCCACTTCACACCTCGCTCCACGCCACTGGCGGTGGACGCCATATACAGCACGAAGGCGACGGCAATGATGGTCATCTGCACTGCGACGGTAGCCTGCACGCCGAACACGCGCTCGATGCCGGCGGCGATCTGGATGGTGCCGAAGCCCAGCGTAGTCGCGACACCGATCGCGGTGGCGACCACTGCAGCGATGTTGACCACCCTACCGATCCAGCCGCGATGGTGGCGGCCGATGATCGGCTGCAGCATGTCGCTGACCAGGCCGCGGCCGTTGCGGTTGAACTGGAACCAGGCCATTGCCAGCCCGATCAGCGCATAGATGGCCCACGGGTGCAGGCCCCAGTGGAAGAATGCATAGCGCATCGAGGCGCGTGCCGCATCCAGGCTCTGCGGAGCAAGCCCTTCCGGTGGCTTGCTGAAGTGCGAAATGGGCTCGGCGGCGCCCCAGAACACCAGGCCGATGCCCATGCCGGCGGCGAACAGCATCGACATCCAGCTGGCTCGCGAGAACTCGGGCTCGGCGTCTTCGCCACCGATGCGCAGGTTGCCGAAGCGACCGAAAGCCAGGTACATCAGGAACACCAGGGCCAGGAATACCACCAGCAGGTACAGCCAGCCGACGCTGCGGATGACTTCTGCCAGCATCGACTGCACCACGGCATTGAAGGGGCCTGGTGCAATACCGGCAAGCAGCACCAGCAGGAGAACCAGTGCGATGGAAACGCGAAACACCATGAAGGAGCTTCTCCGATCAAGGGATTGAGGGGAGCGAGCAGAGCTTGCAGCGAAGGACCGGCGGCATGCAGCGCGAACCGGGCAGGGGCCGCGTCGGCGGCGAAGGACGCATCGGTCGCTGGAGGGCGACGGACGTGCACGTTACTGAACGCGACGTCATGGTTCTGTTAACGAACAACGATCCGGATCAGATCCGCTTTCCACAGGAAAGCGGATCTGACCGCGGGGGCAACTCCCGGAGCGGGCGGTCTATGCTCTAATGCACGCCAAGAAGCGGGGGTACCGCGGCCATGTGGCCACGGTTGAGACAGTCCCTTGGAACCTGATCCGGCTCATACCGGCGTAGGGAAGCTTTGCAGTGCAGCCGTGCCCGGACACCGCCCAAGGACCGTCCGTGCGCGGTCGCAGTGCGCCGCCGCTTCGTCCCTGACCTTCCTGGACGATGCCCGATGAACGCACAGCTCTCCGCCCTGCAGCAACAGGCCCAGCAACTCTCCGAATCCGTGACCCGGCCCATTCCCGGCTCGCGCAAGATCCACGTACCCGGTTCGCGTCCGGATCTGCAGGTGCCGATGCGCGAGATCGCGTTGACCCGCACGCCGACGCTGTTCGGCGGCGAGGAGAATGCACCGGTCACGGTCTACGATACGTCGGGCCCGTACACCGATCCGGACGCGCGTATCGATCTGTCCGCGGGCCTGCCGGCGCTGCGTCGTGGCTGGGTGGAGGAGCGCGGCGATACCGAACAGCTCGACGGCCTGAGTTCGTCGTTCGGCCGCGACCGCGAGCACGATCCGAAGCTCGATGCTGTGCGCTTCCCCACACGCAGCCTGCCGCGACGTGCACGTGCAGGCGCGAACGTCACCCAGATGCACTATGCGCGCCGCGGCATCATCACGCCGGAAATGGAATTCGTCGCCATCCGCGAAAACCAGCGGCTGGACGCGATCCGCGATGCCGGCCTGCTGCAGCAGCACCCGGGCGAGGCGTTCGGCGCCTCGATCCAGAAGATCATCACGCCGGAGTTCGTGCGCGATGAAATCGCGCGCGGCCGCGCGGTGCTGCCCAACAACATCAACCATCCGGAAAGCGAGCCGATGATCATCGGCCGCAACTTCCTGACCAAGATCAACGCCAACATCGGCAACAGCGCGGTGTCCTCGGGCATTGCCGAAGAGGTGGAGAAACTGGTGTGGGCGATCCGCTGGGGTGGTGACACCGTGATGGACCTGTCCACCGGCAAGCACATCCACGAAACCCGCGAGTGGATCATCCGCAACTCGCCGGTGGCGATCGGTACCGTGCCGATCTACCAGGCGCTGGAGAAGGTCGACGGCCGCGCCGAAGCGCTCACCTGGGAGATCTTCCGCGACACGCTGATCGAGCAGGCCGAGCAGGGCGTGGACTACTTCACCATCCACGCCGGCGTGCTGCTGCGCTACGTGCCGCTCACCGCCAAGCGCGTGACCGGGATCGTCAGCCGTGGTGGTTCGATCATGGCCAAGTGGTGCCTGGCGCACCACAGGGAGAATTTCCTCTACACGCACTTCGAAGACATCTGCGAGATCATGAAGGCCTATGACGTGACCTTCTCGCTGGGTGACGGCCTGCGCCCGGGCTGCATCGCCGATGCCAACGACGCGGCCCAGTTCGGTGAGCTGGAGACGCTGGGTGAGCTCACCAAGATCGCCTGGAAGCATGATGTGCAGACCATGATCGAAGGCCCCGGCCACGTGCCGATGCAGCTGATCAAGGAGAACATGGACAAGCAGCTGCGTGAATGCGGCGAAGCGCCGTTCTACACGCTGGGGCCGCTGACCACCGACATCGCGCCGGGCTACGACCACATCACCAGCGCGATCGGTGCGGCGATGATCGGTTGGTTCGGCACGGCGATGCTCTGCTACGTGACGCCGAAGGAACACCTCGGCCTGCCCAATCGCCAGGACGTGCGTGACGGCATCATGGCCTACCGCATCGCCGCGCATGCGGCCGACCTGGCCAAGGGCCATCCGGGCGCGCAGGTACGCGACAACGCACTGAGCAAGGCGCGCTTCGAATTCCGCTGGGAAGACCAGTTCCACCTTGGCCTGGATCCGGAGAAGGCCAGGGAGTTCCATGACGAAACGCTGCCGAAGGATGCGCACAAGCTGTCGCACTTCTGCTCGATGTGCGGCCCGCACTTCTGTTCGATGAAGATCACCCAGGATGTGCGTGACTACGCCGAGGCCGGCATGAAGGAGAAGTCGGAGGAGTTCCGCGCCGCGGGTGCCGAGGTCTACCACCAGGGGTGATGCGCAGACGGTGGTGCCGGCCCGCGGCCGGCACTACCGCTCATCACGCCGCTCCCGGCTATCCTCCGCCCATCATCCCGGGGAAAGGACACCATGCCTGTTGCCATGACCACCCGTTGGCTGGCCATTGCCCGCCGGCATCCTTCGGCCTGGTTGCTGGGCGCGCAGCTGCTGGCGGTGCTGCTGTATCCCGCGCTGGATGACACCGCCGCCGGCCGCGCGGCACTTGGCATGTTCGGCATGGCGGTACTCGGCCTGGCGCTGTGGGTGGTCCAGCGCAGCCCGCTGGGCACCTGGCTGGCGCTGTTGCTGGCCATTCCCTCGGTGGTGTTCTCGTTGGCAGGCGCATTGCTTGATCGCACCGCATTGCTGACCACCGCGCAGGTGCTGGAGAGCCTGCTGTACTTTTACACGGCTGGCGCCCTGATTGCCTACATGCTCCAGGACCACAAGGTCACCCGCGACGAACTGTTCGCCGCAGGCGCAACCTTCACCCTGCTGGCGTGGGCGTTCGCCTTCGCGTTCGCGGTGTGCCAGCAGTGGTATCCGGGCAGTTTCCACGGCACCGGCGGGCAGGCGCAGCGCAGTTGGATGGAGCTGCTTTATCTCAGCTTCAGCTTGCTGTCTGGAGTCGGCTTGAGTGATGTCGTGCCGCTTCATCCACAGGCACGAGCACTGGTCATGCTGGAGCAGTTTTCCGGCGTGATGTACGTGGCTTTGGTGGTTTCGCGGCTGGTCGGATTGACCATGCTGCGGCGCATGTGAAAATGAACGCCAGATAAAAATTTCGCGCCCAAGAGGGCGCGAATGATGTCGCGAATTATGTGAATGCGTCGGCGAGAGAGAGCCTGATGTCGACCACGCGATAGGCGAGGTAACTTGCATAGGCTAGTATTCGCGCGCTCGATTGTTTTTGCGGTATGCGCCGATGCTTTGTGCGGAGTCTGGCTTTTCGCTGTTCCCAGGACGGGACCGTAACGAAGGCAAACACTGCCCGGGACCTGTCTCTACTGTGTAGCAGAAAATGAACAGCAGCGAAATACAGCCACCCGTGTCCGATCGGATACGGATAGGAGAGTGCATCGTCACTCTGTCCTCGCGCGAAGTCGAGGTCGTCGGTGCGCGTCGTCCGCGCCGGCTGACGCCGAAGGCGCTGGGCGTGCTGCGCGTGCTGCTGCGGCAGCCGGGCCGTGTGGTCACCCGCGACGAGTTGTTCGCCGAGGTGTGGCCGGACACGCTGCCGACCAACGATGTGCTGACCCAGGCCGTTACCCAGCTGCGCAAGGCGTTCAGCAACGACGACGACAGCGGCCAGGCCTACATCGAGACCATTGCCAAGACCGGCTATCGGCTTCTGGTACCGGTACAGGCGCTGGACGATGCGGCGCCGTCGGCTGCGGGCTTGCCTGACGACGAAGGTGTGGACGTGCAGCCCGCACTCGCCGCCGCTGCGGTGCTGCCCGCGCGCGCGCAGGAATCGCGCCGCCGCTGGCGCCATGTCCGCCGCCGCGTGCTGCTGGCGCTGGGCGTGTTGATGCTGGCCACGCTGCTGGTGATGACCACGCTGCTGCTGCGCCGCGCACCGGCCAGCAGTTCGCCGGTGGAGGCCGCCGTGGAGAACGGCACGCGGGTGATCGGCAGCCCCCAGCGTCCCTATCGGTTGATCACCGCAACCAGCGGCTTTGAAACCTATCCCACGCTGTCACCGGATGGTTCGCTGGTGGCCTATGAAGGCGCCAACGAAGATGGCAACGGCGGTGGTGCGATCAAGGTACAGACCTCCGGCAACGCGCCGGCGCGCCAGTTGCTGGCGCCGCCGGCCGGTGCCGTCGATCGATTCCCGAACTGGTCGCCGGATGGTCGCGAAATTGCCTTCGCACGGTTCTCCGCCGACGGTGGCTGCCAGGTGCTGATCGCCAGCGCAACCGGTGGCGCCCTGCGCCAGGCCACGCGCTGCGATGGCACCGAGCTGCTCAGCTTCGACTGGACGCCCGATGGTCGCGGCCTGGTGTTCGGCAGCATGGTCGGGCGCTACGCGCACCGTGGCATCCGCGTGCTGGACCTGGCCAGTGGTCAGTGGCGCGCGCTGGCGTACAGCGTCGACCAGGACGACTTCGACTACGCACCGCGCTACTCGCCCGATGGGCAATGGCTGGTGTTCGTGCGCAATCCGCAGCTGGGCGATCTGTGGCGGGTGCCGGCCGCGGGCGGTAAGCCCGAGCAGCTGACCAACGAGGCGGCAGAGCTGCGCGGATGGGCCTGGCTGGACGATGGCCGCACCATCGTGTTCGGTCGCCGCGTCGACAGCGAGGCGCGGCTCTATTATCTGGACGTCGAGCGGCACACGCTGCGCGATGCCGGCCTGGATGATGCGCAGTGGCCCGCCGTGTCGCGACGTGGCGGGATGCTGGCCTTCGTCCACCGGCGCGCGCAGTTCGGCGTGTTCAAGGTGCCGGTGCAGGGCAGCGGCGCGCCCGAACGCCTGTTTGCATCCAGTGGCCGCGATGGGCAGCCGATGGCAGCGCCGGATGGCCGCCAGCTGGTCTTCACCTCGGATCGCTCCGGCAGCTTCGCCCTGTGGTGGGCGGACATGCAGCGGCCGGATTCGCTGCGCCCCATTGAAGGGCTGCGGCCGGAAGCGCGGCAGGCACCGGACTGGTCGGCCGACAGCCGCCAGCTGCTCGTGGTCGGCCGCGACGCGCATGGGCGCACGGTGGTCTACGAGATCGCGCCACGCGATGAACGCCTGCAACCTTTGCCGGTCCCGGCCGAACAGCCGCTGCAGGCCCTGTATGGCGCGTCGCCGGAGCAGTTGTTTGTGGTCGAGCGCGATGCCGACCAGCGCACCCGGTTGAGTCTGTTCGACCGCAGCACCCAGCCCTGGCGCCGGTTGGCCAGCATCGAAGGGGTGTCGCAGGCGCGCTTCGACCGCAGCAGTGGCCGCGTGTTGTTCACCCGCCTGGCCGCAGGTGGCCTGTGGTCGGCCGACGCCGCGTTGTCGTCGGGCAGCGTGCAGCAGATCAGCGATGACCGGCCCAGCCGCTGGCGATACCGGGCCTGGACCGTGGCCGGCAACAGTGGCGTCGGTTACCTCGGCACTTCGAGCACGTGTGGCACCACCTTCGTGCGCATCCTGCCCGGCCGCGAGGAGCCGGAACGCTGCCTGGATGCGGAACGGCTCAGCGCCGGCAACGGACTCAGCGCCAGCGCTGACGGACGTGACCTGTTCGTGGCGATGGCGGTCAGCGATGGTGCCGACATCGGTGTGATGCGGTTGCCCGAACGCCCCCCCGCGCTGTTCCCGGCGTTCTCCAAGTTATTGTTTTTCAGGGGAAATGGGCCTTCGTAATTTCTTCGTCGGGATCTCGTCGCGAATTCGTGGCGATCTCGTCGGACTTTCCTGACGCGGTGCCGCCTGATTAGGCAAAACGGAGTCCTGTACTAGGCAAATCCGTGGTGCCCCCATGCGTCAACTCTCGCTGGCCGATCGCGGCCAAACCGTCTCCCTGGACCGGTCGCTCGACGATGTCACGCCGACCTGCCTGGGCGTGGCCCGGCTGGGCAGCCTGCAGACCGCCGGCTCCAGCTTCACTGTCTGGATGCAGGTGCGTGGCAGTTCGTGGGTGGAGGCCAAGGAAGGACGATTCCGCCTGCGCCAGGGCGAGTGGATCGCCTTCGAGAAGGAATCGCGGCCGTTGGTGCAGGCCGGTCGCAACGGGCTGTGCGTTGGCCTGAACCTGAACGTTGAAGCGCTTCGCGTGCTGACCGAGATGGCCGACTGTGGCCTGTATGCCGGTCGTGGCCGCATGAACCGCAGTGACGCCCGCGTTGCGCTGCGCTTGTGGCGCGATGCGCTGGCCAGCGGCCAGCCGGCCCAGGCCTTGCGTCCGCTGCTGCTGCACCTTGCTGGCCTGCAGCGTGGCCTGGCCGACAACGTGCAGCGCTGCCCGGGCCGCTCGCGCAGCCGCAAGCGCCAGGTGTTCGGCCGCATGCAGCGTGCGCGCCTCTATCTGGAAGGCAACAGCCACCGGGTGGTGCGCATCGGCGAACTGGCCGAACTGACCAACTTCTCCAGCTGGTACCTCTCCAAGACCTTCCAGAGCCTGTACGAGGAAAGCCCGCAGTCGCTTTCGGCACGACTGCGCCTCGAACGCGCCGCCGACCTGCTGCGCGACACCGACATGATGGTGGGCGAGGTCGCCGCCGCCAGCGGCTTCGACAACTGCTGCAGCTTCGCGCGTGCGTTCCGCGCCCGCTACGGCCAGTCCGCGTCGCGCTTCAGGGAGAACGGCGGCTTGCTCCCGCCACAATCCGCAAAGTCTCCGGTTGGTTCGCGCAAATACAGCGCTGCAACGCAATCGTAACGTGCTGGGGTGTTTTAACACGCTGCTAACACGTACCTTGGAGAGATAGATGAACGTTCGTAATCCCGCAGTGCGGTTCGGCTTGCTGCCGGCCGGCATTGCGCTGGCGCTGGCGCCGGCCTTTGCTTCGGCTCAGGAAGCAAAGGGCACCACCGACCTGGACCGCATTTCGGTCACCGGCTCGCGCATCCGCGGCGCCTCGGTGGAGACCCAGCAGCCGATCCTGACGATGACCCGCGAATCCCTGGAAAAGCAGGGCTTCTCGAGCGTCGCCGACGTGCTGAACAACCTGACCTCGGCCGGTTCCCCGGCCATTTCGCGTTCGGAGTCGCTGGCTTCGGGCGAGAACGTGGGCGGCTACTACGTCGACATCCGCAACCTGGGCGCCGAGCGCACCCTGGTGCTGATGAACGGCAAGCGCCTGGGCGCTTCGACCTCGGGTCTGCAGGACCTGAGCCAGATCCCGATGTCGGCCGTTGAGCGCATCGAGATCCTGAAGGACGGCGCCTCGTCGATCTACGGTTCCGACGCCATTGCCGGCGTGGTCAACGTGATCACCCGCAAGAACTTCGACGGCGGCGAAGCCAATGTCTACGTCGGCCAGTACGGCAAGGGCGACGGCGACAGCGAAACCTATTCGATGACCCTCGGTGCCCGCGGTGAGCGCGGCAGCCTGACCCTGTCGGCCGAGTACTCGAAGCAGGATCCGGTGTGGGCCAAGGACCGCTGGTACAGCCGTGACGGCTCGCTGGGTCCGAACTCCACCTCGGCTGATTGGAGCCCGATCAGCCAGAACGGCAGCTGGTGCAACCCGAAGCTGTACGACTGCAGCAAGTCGAGCGCGGTGTGGCAGACCCTGAACCCGGGTGGCAATCCGAAGAACCCGAACGACTACCACGCGATCACCGAAGACGAGTTCGCCAACTCGAACGAGCAGATGACCCTGCTGACCGGTGTGAAGCGCAAGTCGGTCTACATCAACGGCACCTACGACTTCACCGATTCGATCAGCCTGAACACCGACGTGCTCTACAACGAGCGCCAGACGTTCCAGCAGATCGCCGGCTATCCGTACCAGTCCGCTTCCAAGTCGATCAACACCCCGCTGTCGGCAGACAGCGCCTTCAACCCGGTTGGCCAGGACGTCAGCTTCCGCCGCCGCCTGTGGGAAGTGCCGCGTACCACTGACAGCCAGCTGAAGACCCTGCGCTTCGCTCCGACCCTGACCGGCTTCTTCGAGCTGGGTGGCAAGACCTTCGACTGGGATGTCGGCGCGCTGTGGAACCGCAACGAGTCGATCAAGAGCAACCGCGGTGACATGAGCCTGATCGGCGCGCGTCAGGCGCTGGGCCCGTCGTTCATCGATGCCGGTGGCGTTGCCCGCTGCGGCACCGCCGCCAACCCGATCCTGGGCGATTGCCGTCCGTGGAACCCGCTGCTGCCGTACGGCGTTGAGGGTCAGGGCTCGCTGGCGAACCAGGAGCTGCAGGACTTCCTGTTCCCGACCTTCACCACCCGTGGCGTCACCAAGACCACCAGCTTCACCGCCAACCTGTCGGGCGCCATCGTGACCCTGCCGGCCGGCGACCTGGGCTTCGCCCTGGGTGTCGAGCACCGCAAGGAAGAAGGCAGCTACGTGCCGGACGCCTTCGCACAGTCGGGCCAGTCCACCGGCCTGGGCCAGAAGCCGACCCGCGGCCAGTACGATCTGAACGAGGTCTACCTCGAACTGAACGTGCCGCTGCTGGCCGACATGGCCTTCGCCAAGGAACTGACCCTGAACGTTGCCAGCCGTTATTCGGACTACAGCAACTTCGGTGGCACCACCAACAGCAAGTTCGGCCTGACCTGGCGTCCGCTGGATGAACTGCTGGTCCGCGGCACCTACGCCGAGGGCTTCCGCGCTCCGACCATCAGCGACCTGTACGGTGGCCTGAGCTCGAGCTTCGAGTCCTACATCGATCCGTGCGGCGTGAAGGCTCCGGGCAGCGTTGCAGGCAATGCCGCGTGCTCCGGCGCAGGCGTGCCGGCCAACTACGTGCAGCTGGGCCAGGCGGGCAAGGAATGTTCGACCCTGCCGTGCCAGTCGGGTGACCAGTTCATCTCGGGTGCCAATCCGAACCTGAAGCCGGAAACCTCCAAGAGCACCACCTTCGGCCTGGTGTGGAGCCCGCGTTGGGTGCAGGGCCTGGACGTGTCGCTGGATTGGTACAAGTACGAAATCAGCGACATGATCATCGCTGACAGCGTCGACCGCATCCTGCGTGACTGCTACGTGCTGGGTAACGCTTCGCGCTGCTCGAGCGTGACCCGTGCGGCTGACGGCCACGTCAGTGCGATCACCTACGGCACCGCCAACCTCGGCAAGATGGAAACCCAGGGCTACGATCTGGGCATCAAGTACCGCCTGCCGGAACTGGCCATTGGTCAGTTCAGCATCGACTGGCAGACCAGCTACACCGCCAAGTACGACGAGCAGCGCCAGAACAGCGCGGGCGACAACATCATGGTCGGCCGCGTCAGCGAGCCGGGCCTGTTCCGCGTGCGTTCGAACCTGGGCGTCAACTGGCAGTACGGCGATTTCGGTGTGAACTACACCGCGCGCTACTACTCGGGCATGAAGGAAAGCTGCATCTCGCTGGCTGACGGCTGGTGCGATGCTCCGAACCACATGGCCAACGGTGAGACCGATCCGCTGCGTCACACCGGTTCCAACACCTTCCACGACCTGCAGGTCAGCTGGAAGGCGCCGTGGGATGCGACCATCGCCCTGGGCGCGAACAATGTGTTCGACCACAAGGGTGCCCTGCAGTACTCGGCTCCGAACTCGGCATTCGCCTACTACGGCGGCTTCGACGTGGGTCGCTTCCTGTACATGAAGTACACCCAGCGCTTCTGATCCATCGAAGTGCGGTAGCAACAGAAGGAGGGCGGACCGCAAGGTCCGCCCTTTTTCTTGTAGGGGAATTCCGGAAATTGTTGGAAGGTGAGCGCAGTCACGGTCCCGTCGTGTCGTAATCAACACAGTCAGGAGGTCCACTACCGGACGCTTGCATGTGGAGAGGGATATGAAGAACACGTTGCTGCGGCAGGCATCCGCCGCTGCATTGATCTACGCAACGCTGGTGGGCGCGGTGTTCTCGCAGGGCCTCGGGGTCTGCGGCGGTGGGCTCTACTGCGAGGAGTTCCGCCAGCAGTGCCTGGCCAGTGGCAAGTCACCGGTCATCTGCGAGTCGCAGTACCGTCGCTGCGTGCAGGACGCCTGCGGTACCCGCTGACATGGAAAGGGCGCACCTTGTGGGTGCGCCCTCTGTCATCCGGACATCATGCAACGCGCTCAGGCGTCGCTGGGCACCAGTCCCATCAGCGCATTGGCGTGTTCGCGCCATTGCGGCAGTTTGTTCAGCACGCCTGCGCGCTGCAGGTAGTCCTCGTCCACCGGATCGCCATTGACCAGCGCCAGGGCCACGTGCACCGCACCGGTCACCCAGAAGCTGCGGGTGTTGGCGCGCTGCGGCTGCAGGTGGAAGGCCACCGCTTCGATGATCGGCATCGGCAGGCCCCACAGGCCCAGCAGGTAGGCGCCGGCCTCGGCATGGCCAGGGCGGGTGTCGCCGGCCAGCGAGGGCTCGCTGCGCTCGTTGCGCACACCCGGCAGCAGCAGGCCGATGTCGGCCAGCAGCGCGGCAGTCGCTCCCAGTTCGGCACTGGATTCGGGCAGCAGGCGTGCGGCGAGCCGCGAGGCCAGCAGTGCGCGCTGTTGCAGCGAGTTGCGCTCGGCGGCCGACAGCGTCGGTGCGGAGAACACTTCGCTGGCCAGCACCAGGTCACGCAGCGTGGCCAGGCCCAGCCGGGTCACGGCGGTGCGCAGGTCGGCAATGGTGCGGCCCTGGCTGAAGAAGGCGGAGTTCGACAGTTGCAGCACCTTGGCGGCGATCGCCGGATCGGCGGCGACCAGCTTGGCGACATCGGCACTGTCGGCGTCGTCGTCATGTTCCAGGGCCTGGGTCAGGCTCAGGTACAGGTGCGGCGGCGAGGGCAGTTTCTCGATACGGCCGATGGCATCGCGCAGGCGCGGGCTGTCCAGCACTTCGCGCAGTTCTTCCAGGCTGGTCAGTGCCTCCAGCAGCACTTCCGGCGCCAGCGGCAGCGGTAGGAAGCGGTGGGCGACACCAATGAGGCGCGCCGGCGGCGGCCGGTTGCCATACTGCGCATCGACCAGCGCGATGCGGATGGTCTCCGGGCGCAAGGTCCGGATCTGCCCCAGCAGCGTGGTGGCATTGAGATCCGGCAATTGCGGGCAGACGATCACCGCGTCCACGCCCTGCGTGGCCACCGCGGTCATCGCGGCCTGGCCATCGGTGGCGGTCAACGGCTGCCAGTCTTCCCCAAGATCGGCAATGAATTCGGTCAGCTCGGCCGGCAGGCTGGCTGCATCCCCAACAAGCAGAATACGCACGACACATTCCCCTGGCTGTCTCGACGATGGATGTCGATGACGTGTGAAGTGACGCAATTTACCTAATACGGCAGCAAGAGTGATGTGCCGTCGTCATGAAACGTGACCCGCATCGCTCCGGCAGGGTACCGCCGGAGCGATCCGGTTCAGGCTCAGGCCTTGCTGTCGAGATGGCGCTGGTGCGCCTCGATCAGGATCTGCTTGGCCTCAGCGGCGCCGCCCCAACCGTCCAGCTTGACCCACTTGCCCTTCTCCAGGTCCTTGTAGTGCTCGAAGAAGTGGCCGATGCGCTCCAGCCAGTGGCTCGAGACCTGGGCGATGTCTTCGACGTGGGCGTAGCCGCTGAAGATCTTCGAGACCGGCACGGCCAGGATCTTCTCGTCGCTGCCCGCCTCGTCGCTCATCTTCAGCACGCCGACCGGACGGCAGCGCACGACCGAGCCCGGCACCAGCGGCAGCGGCAGCACCACCAGCACGTCGGCCGGATCGCCGTCGCCGCACAGCGTGCTCGGCACGTAGCCGTAGTTGCACGGGTAGCGCATCGGGGTGGAGAGGATGCGGTCGACGAAGATCGCGCCGGTTTCCTTGTCCACTTCGTACTTCACCGGCTCCGAGTCCTTCGGGATCTCGATGATGACGTTGATTTCTTCCGGCGGGTTCTTGCCGGGCGAGACGAGTTCCAGACCCATGGTGTGCTCCAGGTGGGGGGATATAGACGGATAGCTCACCATTTTATGCCTTTGCCGGGCGCTGTGCAGCGGGCGGGTCGCCGACCTGCCGACGCGGCAAGGCCTGACGGGGGGCGCCGCCCTTGGCCGATGGGCCAGGAGGGCAGGCCGGCGCAGGCTGGACGCTCATTCCCGAGGAGTTCCGCCGATGTCCTGGTATGCCCGATGCATGGGGGGCGTGCTGTTGCTGGCGTCCCTGCCTGTCTCCGCCCGCGGTCTGCACGTGGACCTGATCGATTACCCCCGGCCCGAGGCCAACTGGGAGCGCGCCTACGGGCTGCAGGCCGCCCTGGCAAGGGAGTTCGACCGGCTCTGTGCCGATACCTGGTGCGAAGGTGAGTACAGCAACTACCGGGTGATGGAGGTCCGCTGCGCGGTGCTGGCCCATCGCGGAACGGTGCAGCGCTGCGCCTGGGTGGTGGTGGCCAGCGAGCTGGCCGTGCAGGCCGATACCGGGGAGGTGCAGGTCGACAATGGCCGCTGGGTCTGTCCGTTGGAGTTGGGGCCAGGGGTACCTGTTGACGCCTTCCATGCTTCACTGGAAGCACCAGATGGCCTGGCGGCGGCCCTGCCTGGACTTGACCATGGCCTGTTCGATGCGCTGCCGGACTGCCTCCGGAAGACCGGGAGGGCGGGGTGATGCGCGTCTTCCCGGCACGATGGCTGGTCTGCGCGCTGCTGATGGCAGCCAACGCCCAGGCGACCCCTCAATTTGTTGATGCCCGTGACTACCCGAATCCGGCAACCGGGCGCGAGCGCTTCCTGGCGGCCGAACGTCTGTTGGTGCGCGGCTTTGACGATATCTGTGGGGATACCTTCTGCGAAGGGCAGTATTACAACCTGCGGGCGATGCGCTTGCGTTGCTCAGTGCAGCGGGCCACCGGTGTCGTGGCCCGTTGTGTCTGGACGTTCGCCGGGAGCTACACCTGGGTCCAGAAGACCGGGCAGATCGATGTTGACCAGGGACGCTATGCCTGCATGCTGCCACTGGCGGCGGGAACCCGCTTGGACGAGCTGCTGGCAGCGTGGGAGCGCGCCGGGCATGAAGCCCTGCATGCCACCCTGCCCGGAACCAGCACCCACGTTTACGAGGGGCTGACTGATTGCCTGTGACCATTTCGACAATGCAAACGTGACTGATTCGCATTTGCGGAGTAGCATGCGCGGCGCCTCCCGTCTGTCGTCCCGGCTCCGCGCATGTCCTCCAATGCTGCCTCCCTCACCGAACTGCTGATCCGCGAGCGGCCAGCGCTGCTGCGCCGGGTGCAACGGATACTGGGGGGCGACAACGGCGCCGAGGACGTGATCCAGGCGGTGTGGTTCAAGGCCCGTGGGGTCGATGACAGCCAGGCCATCGACAATCCGCGCGCCTATCTGTACCGGCTGGCCGCCAACCTGGCCACCGACCACGGCCGCGAGTCGACCCGGCGCAACCGCCTGTTGGCCGATCACTACCTGTGGGGGCCGGACGAGGTGATCTCCACCGAAGAGCAGGCCATGGCGCAGGACGAGCTGCAGCGGGTACTCGACGCGGCCGGCCATCTGCCGGAGCCGACCCGCACCATCTTCCGGCTCAACCGCCTTCAGGGCCTGACCCAGGCCGAGATCGCACGCCGCCTTGGGGTATCGGTGACCACGGTGGAGAATCACGTACGCACCGCGCTGCAGCGCCTGGCCTGGGCCCGCAGCGGCCGATGATCGCGCCGCCTTGGGGCTGGCCTTCGCGCAAACGTCTTGATCATTGGACCGTGGATGCGGTCCAGTTCCCCCGCCCCGCGCTTGAATGCGCCTGTCCGCCAGCCGATGAGCCCGCCGAACATGCTGCCTGCCGCCAATGACGATGCCCTGGCCGAGCAGGCCCGGGACTGGATCGCGTGGCTGGCCTCGGGCGATATCAGCGACGCGCGCATGCAGGCGTTCGAACACTGGCTGCAACAGCCGGGGCACCGCAGGGCCTTCGAACACGAGCGCGCGCTGTGGCGCAGCGTCGGGCCGCGAGCGCAGCCGGCCCGCGTGGCTGGTCGACGCCCGCGCCGACGGCGTTGGGCCATGGCTGCGGCGGCAATGCTGGCGATGCTGGTGGCATGGCCGGAGGCGTGGCTGCGCCTGCAGTCCGATCACCGCAGCACGCACCAGGTGCAGAACGTACTGCTGCCTGATGGCAGCCGTGCGGTGCTGGACGCCGACAGTGCGATTGCCGTGCACTTTGATGCGAACGCCCGCCAGGTCGAGCTGTTGCGCGGGCGTGCCTGGTTCGAGGTCAGTCCGGATGCGCAGCGACGTTTCAGCGTGCGCGCCGGCAATGGCGTGGTCGAGGACATCTCGACCGCCTTCACCGTGGCGCGGGGCCACGACCAGGTGGAAACCCAGGTCGGGCAGGGCAGGGTACGGATGGCCAGCCCGGTTGACGGTGGCTGGACCTACCTGCAGCAGGGCCAGCGCGCGGCCTACGGTGAACACAGTGGTGTGAGGCGATTGGGGGACGTTGCGGCCGACAGCGTCGGCGCCTGGCGTCAGGGCGAGCTGCTGTTGGAACAGGCCCGCGTCGCTGACGCGGTGCAATGGGTGGGGCGCTATCGCGCTGGCCCGACCTTCGTGCGTGGTGATCTATCGCAGCTGCCGGCGGTAAGCGCGGCGTTGCGCATCGACCGCCCGGAACAGGCGCTGGATGCGCTGGCCGCGACGGCTGGATTGCAGGTGACCCGGCTGCCGCTCGGCGTCGCCATCGTCCATCGGTAGATCCACGCCATTGCCCCGGTGCCGACCAACGGTCGGCACCCACCACTGCAACCAGCCACGCAACCGTCGGCACCCACCACTGCAACCGGGCGCGCAACCGTCGGCACCTGCTTCGACTGCAAATCCCCTTGGGGTTGCCACGCTTTCATCCGTCTTACTCCGCGAACGTACCCGCCGCCGCCACGTACGTCGCCGTGTCCGCCCGTGTTGCGGATGACGCCGCGTTCGCGGCACCGATTACCTGACAGGTTCCCCCATGTTCGACTTCCATCGCCCGGGCCGCGTGCTGCGCCCGTCCCGCCTGTGCATCGCGTTGCTCGCCGCCGGCCTGGCCAGTGCCGCGCCGTCCGTACTGGCGCAGAGCGCCAGCAGCGACCACGCGGCCGTGCTGCGCTTCGATATTCCGGCGCAACCGCTGGATGACGCGCTGCGCAGCTACATGCGCCAGTCCGGTGTGCAGGTGGTCTATCCCGCATCGCTGGCACGTGGCGTAACTTCTCGCGCGGTCGGCGGCAGCCTGTCGGCCAACGAGGCGCTGCAGCAGCTGCTGCAGGGCAGTGGCCTGGCAGTGCGCCGGGTCAGCGCCGATGCGGTCACCCTGGAAGCGGCAACGCCGTTGCAGGCCGACAGTGGTGTGATCGTCACCGACACGCTGAGTGTGGCCGGCGACCGCGTCGGGAGCGGCGCGACCAGTGATGAAGCACGCCTGCTCGACAGCTATCGCAGCGTGGGTTCGACCACCACGCTCAATCGCACGCATCTGGAGCGTTTCCGCGGCACCTCCAACGGCGACATCGTCAAGGGTGTGGCCGGTGTCACCGCCGGTGATCCGCGCGTGGGCAACGGCTTCGACGTCAACATCCGCGGTATCCAGGGCCAGGGCCGCGTGCCGGTGATCATCGACGGTGGCCAGTCCAGCATGGATACCTACCGTGGCTACGCCGGCCAGTCGCAGCGCACCTACCTCGACCCGGACCTGATCTCCAGCCTGACCATCACCAAGGGGCCGAGCCTGCAGGCCAACGCGTCCGGTGGCATCGGCGGCGTGGTCGAGATGGAGACGTTGAAGATCGGTGACGTGCTGCGCGAGGGCCGCGACGTCGGCGTGCGCGTGCGCGGCGGCCTGGCCAATGGCAGTGCCAACAGCCTGCCGTCCTACAGTGCGGCACCGCGCACCGATCGCAGCGCCACCGGCAGCCAGTTCTTCAACGTGGCCGCCGCAGGGCACTGGGACCGCTTCGATCTGGTCGCCGCTTACGCCTACCGTGACAACGGCAACTACTTCTCCGGCCGCCACGGCTACGACGACTTCCCGCAGGATCGGCGCACGCTGGCGCCGCTGAATCCGCCGCGCACCGAGGTTTTCAATACCTCTTCGCGCTCGAAGTCGGCGCTGCTCAAGGGTACCTGGCGCATCGATGACACGCAGACGCTGGAAGCCGGCTATCGCCGCTATGAAGGCACTGCCGGCGAGATCATGGCCTCGCAGATCATCCGCGTGGATCGTGACCGCATTCCACAGTGGGATCCGGGCCACGTCGACATGGACAGCTACAGCCTGCGCTACCGCTTCAATCCGGACAGCGAGCTGATCGACCTGCGCGTCAACGCCGCGTACACCGACACCGACAGCGTGATGTACAACAGCCTGACCGGCATCACCCCGTGGTACTTCGACCGCCGCACCGAGTGGTACGACGCGCCCAGCTTCAGTGGCGACCCCGGCTACAAGGATGCCTACCGCAATCCGCTGCGACAGAAGCGCTTCGGCCTGGATGTCAGCAATACCTCGAAGTTCGACACCCGGGCCGGCGCGTTCACGCTGGACTACGGCCTGTCCTACAGCGACGAAGACATCGCGCCGGGCAGTTCGGGGCCGGTCATGCACGACGATCTGGTCAACAACCGTTTCCTGCGCAACGCCGAGCGCAAGGAATACAGCGCGGTGGCCTCGCTGAAGTGGCAGCCCGATGAGCACTGGGAGCTGCTGGCCGGTGGCCGCTGGAACCGCGTGGATGTGCATGACCGCAACCGCCTGGCCACGCCTGATGCCTATGAGGTGCAGGGCCAGTACCGCTACACCGAGCTGCTCAATGGCAACCCGGCGCTGCCGTCGTGGCGGGCCAAGCGCATCGCGCTGCTGAACTGGTATCCAGATGCCAACGGCAACTTCACCCAGGAATCGCTGCTGGCTTCGCCGTACAAGAAGGGCACGGTGGCGGACATCGCGGGCTGGAATTTCTACGACGCCGGCAAGGCGCAGGACCTGGAGGTGCCGGTCAGCTGGACCTGGTCGCAGCCGATCCGCCGTCGCGACAGCGCGTTCTCGCCGACCGCCAGCGTGGCCTACCGCTTCAGCGAAGACACCCTGGTCTACGTGAAGTACGCCGAAGGCACCAAGCTGCCGAGCCTGTTCGAGACCACGCTGGGCCTGTTCACCGCCGCCAAACCGGTGGGCGAGCTTAAGCCGGAGCGCGCGCGCAGCTGGGAAATCGGCGCCAGCACCCTCCGCTACGACCTGTTCACTGCCGGCGACCGCTTGGCGCTGAAGCTGGCGTATTTCGATACCCGTATCGACGACCTGATCACCCGTGACTACCGCACGCTGTCGGCGGGCCTGATCCGCAACGTCGACCAGTTCAAGGTCTCGGGCATGGAGTTCCAGTCCAGCTATGACAGCGGCAAGGTATTTGCCGATCTGTCCGCGCACTACTACTTCAAGGCCAAGACCTGCGCGCCGGACATCGCCGCCGAGCGCCGTGCCTATGGGGCGCAGCGCAGGAACGGCGAGCTGGCCAACACGCCCGACTGCGTGGACGGCGGCTTCGAGGGCTCGTACACCAATACCCAGAACCCGCCGCGCTACATGGTCAACCTGACCCTGGGCTCGCGCCTGTTCGAGGAGCGCCTGACCTTCGGCACCCGCGTGGTCCACAACGCCGGCCCGATCAGCAAGCTGGACAAGGACTGGAACGTGGGCCTGTCGGCGATCCAGCAGCTGTACCGGCCAACCACGCTGGTGGACCTGTTCGCCAGCTGGAGCTTCAACGACCAGCTCTCGGTGGAAGCCGGCGTGGACAACCTGACCGACCGCTACTACCTGGACCCGCTGGCCCTGGGCGTGATGCCGGCACCGGGCCGTACGGCCCGGCTGGCGTTGACCTGGAAGTACTGATCGGTCGCGGATGAGCGCTGGGGTCGGATCCCTTTCCTGCGGAAAGGGCTCTGACCCCAACAGCGCGGGATACCCCGCTTACTGCCCCGTCGCCGCCTTCACCGCGTCCTCGTGCAGCGACTCGTTCAGCTCATCCACCACGGTGGTCCATGCCGCATCGGCCTGCAGCGACTCGGACAGGAACTGGCGCTGCGCATCGTTCCAGTACGGCGCCTCGACCACTTCCACATCGGTGGCCAGCTGGTGCTCGCGGATGAAGCGGGCGATGCCCTCGGCGCTGGCGTCCAGGCCCAGCTGCAGGAACAGGTTGGTCATGCGCGGTTCGGTGGTGATCATCGTCGGTTCCTGCGGTAAGAAGGGATGCGCCATTATCGGCGCACATAGCCTTGGGGAAAGCCCCGTGGCGAACGTCTACAGCAGGACGACCCCCTTGGCATCCCCCATGAACGCACATATCGCCCCTGAAGACAGCCGCAGCCTGCGGCTCAAGGCCGCCACCCGCGACAGCCATGGCGCCCTGGACAAGCGCATCATGGCCGGTGACATCTTCGCCGACCGCAGCAACTTCGCCCGGTTCCTGCGCGTGCAGTACCGCTTCCATCGCAGCATCGATGCGCTGTATGCCAACCCTGCGCTGGACGCACTGCTGCCGGACCTGGGCGAGCGCCGCCGCCTGGCCCAGGTGGCGCGCGACCTGCAGGATCTGGAGCAGACGCTGCCCGGGGCCGACATCGCGGCGTTGCCGTCCGATCTGGAACTGCCCGCCGCGTTGGGGTGGCTGTATGTGGCCGAAGGGTCCAACCTCGGCGGCACCATTCTGTACAAGATGGCCGCCAGGCTCGGCCTGGATCGTGATTTCGGCGCCCGCCACCTGGCCGCGCATCCGGATGGCGCGGCGCGCCACTGGCGCGAGTTCACCGCTGCGCTGGACGCGGTACCGCTGAGTGCCAGGCAGGAGCAGCAGGTGATCGATGCGGCCGACGCCGCGTTCCGCAGCGTGCACGGCCACGTCGAAGTGGAATTCGCCTGATGCCTGGTGCCCGCCTGCGGATGCAGCGCTGATGCGTTGGCTCTGGTTCGCGCTGGGGTGGTTGATGGTCGTCCTCGGGGTGATCGGCGCGTTGCTGCCGGTGATGCCGACCACCATCTTCCTGATCCTCGCCGTGGGCTGCTTCGCACGCAGCTCGCCGAAGTTCGAGCAGCGCCTGCTGGCGCATCCGCGCTACGGCCCGTCACTGCGGCTGTGGCGTGAGCAGGGTGCGGTGTCGCGCAAGGGCAAGGCGTTCGCCAGTGCCGGCATGGCCGTCGGTTTTGCGCTGTTCTGCTGGGGAGCGCACCCGTCGTGGCGCCTGCTGCTGGGCGTGGGCCTGTTCTTCGCGGTCAGCGCCGGCTACGTGCTCAGCCGACCCGCGCCGCGGCTGCAGCCCCATCCGGTCGTGGAAGTGGACGACGCCAATGATCCGCGTGCGACCCGCCGTCGCGCAGCGACCCCTGATGCTGATGGAAACCGAGACGATGCTGCCTGCTGACCTGGCCCCTGTGGCCGCCCCCGCATTGACTCCGTGGGGCATGTACCTGGCCGCCGACGTGGTGGTGAAGGCCGTGATGATCGCGCTGGCACTGGCGTCGCTGGCCACCTGGACCGTGCTGCTGGCCAAGGGCTGGGAGCTGGCGCGGCAGGCCCGGCAGCTGCGTGCGGCACGCGCGCTGTTGCTGCAGTCCGCACAGCTGCCGACGCAGAGCGAAGAAGCGACCCTGCAACAGGGCGCTGCACTGACGATGCTGGACGCTGCACGCACCGAACTGCGCCTGTCGCAGGAGCTGGACAGCCACGACGGCATCAAGGAGCGCGTCGCCTCGCGCCTGGAACGCATCGAGCTGGAAACCGCGCGCGTGCAGCGGCGCGGTATCGGCGCGCTCGCCAGCATCGGCGCGGTGGCGCCGTTCGTCGGCCTGTTCGGTACGGTGTGGGGGATCATGAACAGTTTCATCGGCATCGCCCACAGCAACACCACCAGCCTGGCGGTGGTTGCGCCCGGCATCGCCGAGGCCCTGTTGGCGACAGCGCTCGGCCTGGTCGCGGCGATTCCCGCGGTGCTGGTCTACAACCATTTCAGCCGCGTGCTGGCCGGCCTGCGGGGGCTGCTCGGCGATCTGTCGGCGGCCGTGCAGCAGCTGGTGTCGCGCGATCTTGATCGTGCCGTCCCGCGTGCCGCTGCGGCGCCGCTGCGCGCGGTGCACTGAGGCGCGACGATGGCGATCAGGACCGCGTCCGACCGCGACGATGCCCCCGAAGAAGCGCACGAGATCAATGTCACGCCCTTCATCGACGTGATGCTGGTGCTGTTGATCATCTTCATGGTGACCGCACCGCTGGCCACGGTGTCGGTGCCGGTGCAGCTGCCGGCCAGCAGCGCCAATGCCGCGCCGCCGGAACAGGCACCGGTGTACGTGACCGTGCAGGCCGACCTGTCGCTGCGCGTCGGCGAGCAGGCGGTGGCGCGTGACGGGCTGGCGGCTGCATTGCAGGTGGCCACCCACAGTGATACCGCGCAACGCATCTTCCTGCGCGCCGACACCCGCGTGCCCTACGGCGAATTGATGGCCACCTTGGATGCGCTGCGTGCGGCGGGCTACCTGAAGGTGGCACTGGTCGGCCTGGAGCAGCGCACGCAATGAGCGGACTGCGGCGCTGGGCGACCAGCCTGGCGATCGTACTGCTGGTGCACGCGCTGTTGATCGGCGCGGCCTGCTGGTGGGTGGCGCGCGCACCGGTGCAGGCTGCAACGGCTCCCCCGGCAGCGCTGACGCTGGAGCTGGCGCCGATGGCGCAGGCACCGCCGGCGCCGCCGCGCGAGGTCGCCACCGGGCCGCTGCAGCAGCAACAGCAGCGGCAGCAGGCGCCAGCGCCAGCCGTGCGTGAGCAACCCAAGGCACCCGTGCAGCCGCAGGGTGAGCTGCCTCCGCCAGAAGCGCCGGAACCAGCGCCCGCGCCGGACAGCGCCGATGCCAACGTCGCGCAGACCAGCGCACCGCCGCAGGTGGCCGCCGACGCTGCCGCACGCTACACCGCGCCGCAGACCACGGCGGGTGAGCGCAGTCGTGCCGAGGCGACCTGGGAAGGACGCCTGCTCGGGCACCTGCAGCAGCACCGGCGCTATCCACGCCAGGCCGAGCGGCTGCGCCAGCAGGGCGTGGTCTACGTGCGCTTTGCCGTGGCCCGCGATGGCGCGGTCTCGGGGTTGAAACTGGGCCGCAGCAGTGGCTTCGCGCTGCTCGACCAGGAGACGCTGGACACCGTGCAGCGGGCCAGCCCGCTGCCGGCGCCGCCGGCCGAAATGGCCGGCGACCCGGTGGAAGTGATGGTGCCGGTGTCGTTCTTCCTGCGTGGGCGGTGATTGACGGTGGGGTCGGATCCCTTTCCGCAGGAAAGGGCTCTGACCCCATCGAGGCCGTCATCCACGCATGGCGCGGATCTACAACAGCGGCACCAGCAGCAGCGCCACGATGTTGATGATCTTGATCAGCGGATTGATCGCCGGGCCGGCGGTGTCCTTGTACGGATCGCCGACGGTGTCGCCGGTCACTGCCGCCTTGTGTGCCTCGCTGCCCTTGCCGCCGAAGTGGCCATCCTCGATGTACTTCTTGGCGTTGTCCCAGGCACCGCCGCCGGTGGTCATCGAAATGGCCACGAACAGGCCGGTCACGATGGTGCCGATCAGCAGGCCGCCCAGCGCGCGTGGCCCCAGCAGCAAGCCGACCACCACCGGCACCGCCACCGGCAGCAATGACGGCACGATCATTTCGCGGATCGCCGAGCGGGTCAGCATGTCCACCGCCCTGTCGTACTGGGGCTTGCCGGTGCCCTGCATGATGCCGGGGATCTCGCGGAACTGGCGGCGCACTTCCTCCACCACCGCACCGGCGGCGCGGCCGACCGCTTCCATCGCCATCGCACCGAACAGGTAGGGAATCAGGCCGCCGATCAGCAGGCCGATGATCACCGTGTGGTCGCTGAGATCGAAGCGGAACTCCTGGCCGGGATTGGCCGCCTGCAGGTTGTGGGTGTAGTCGGCGAACAGCACCAGTGCGGCCAGCGCCGCCGATCCGATCGCATAGCCCTTGGTCACTGCCTTGGTGGTGTTGCCCACTGCATCCAGCGGATCGGTGATGTCGCGGATCTCCGAGGGCAGCTCGGCCATTTCGGCGATGCCACCGGCGTTGTCGGTGATCGGGCCGTAGGCATCGAGGGCGACAATCATGCCGGCCATCGACAGCATCGCAGTAGCGGCGATGGCGATGCCGTACAGGCCGCCCAGCGCGAAGGCTCCCCAGATCGCCGCACACACCGCCACCACCGGCAGCGCGGTGGACTTCATCGAAATGCCTAGGCCGGCGATGATGTTGGTGCCATGGCCGGTGGTCGAGGCCTGCGCCACGTGCTGCACCGGCTTGTACTGGGTGCCGGTGTAGTACTCGGTGATCCACACGATCAGCCCGGTCAGCACCAACCCGATCAACGCGCAGCCATACAGCGCCATCGGCCCATGCACGTTGTCGGACATCAGCCCGGTGGTGATCGGATAGAACGCAATCGCCGCCAGCACGCCGGAGACGAGCACGCCCTTGTACAGCGCACCCATGATCGAGCCGCCCGGCTTCACCCTGACGAACAGCGCACCGATGATCGAGGCGATGATCGATACGCCGCCCAGCACCAGCGGGTAGAGCACCGCGTTGGCGCCGGCCTCGGCCAGCATCAGGCTGCCCAGCAGCATGGTGGCGATCACGGTCACCGCGTAGGTCTCGAACAGGTCGGCGGCCATGCCGGCGCAGTCACCGACGTTGTCACCGACGTTGTCGGCGATCACCGCCGGGTTGCGCGGATCATCTTCGGGAATACCGGCTTCGACCTTGCCGACCAGGTCGGCGCCGACGTCGGCTCCTTTGGTGAAGATGCCGCCGCCCAACCGCGCGAAGATCGAGATCAGCGACGAACCGAACGCCAGCCCGACCAGCGCGTGCAGCGCCTGCTCCATCGGCAGGCCCATGCGCAGCAGCAGTGCGTAGTAGCCTGCCACGCCCAGCAGGCCCAGCCCGACCACCAGCATGCCGGTGATCGCGCCGCCGCGGAAGGCGACGTCCATCGCCGCGCTGATGCCCTGGCGCGCCGCCTCCGCGGTGCGCACGTTGGCGCGCACCGACACGTTCATGCCGATGTAGCCGGCGGCGCCGGACAGCACCGCACCGACCGCGAAACCAATCGCGGTGTACCAGCTGAGGAACACCCCGACCAGCACGAACAGCACCACGCCGGCGATGCCGATGGTCAGGTACTGACGGTTGAGGTAGGCACGCGCACCTTCCTGGATCGCGGTGGCGATCGCAACCATGCGCTCATTGCCGGTGGGTTGGCGCAGGATCCAGCGCGCCGAGACGATTCCGAACAGGATCGCGAGAATGGCGCAGCCCAGCGCCAGTGACAGCCCGTGACGTTCCAGCATTAGACCCCTCCGCAGAATGGATGTAGGCATCCAGTGGCGATGAACGGCACCACGAGGGGGACGACGGGCTGCAGCCTGGAACCAACCCGTACCGACCTTGGTGGTCGTCCGACGTATGGCGGTGTTCAGCATTCCCTGGTGCCCGCAGTATGCGTGCCGCTCTTTGTAGAGTCGAGCCATGCTCGACTGGCCCGTGGGAGCCGCGCCGCATGACCCGTGGGCGCCCTGCCAATGAACGCGTCGACATGCGCGCGGACCCGCCGCCAGGCAAGGGCATGATTTGCGAGCCACCGGCCTTTGCACCCCGTTAAGCCAGCCTCTGCAAGCCTGCGCGGAGTCCCGATGGAGATCCCTCATGCGCCTGTCCCTGTTGATGCTCGCCGCCCTGGCCCCGGCCGTGCCGGCACTCGCTGCGGAAACCCCGGAGCTGCAGCGTGCCGTGGGCGCACCCCAGGCGGTGGGCGCGGTGCATACGCTGCGGCAGATTCCCGAGGCCTGCGCACGCCTGGAAGGTGCGTTCACCGGCGATGCCGCCGCCCCGTACCGCTTCTCCGCCGTGCGTACCAGCGAGCAGTGCCAGCCACGTGCGCGCTTCGTCGACTACACCAAGGCACAGCCGAGTGCCGACAAGGGCTGGAAGCTCAACGATGTGATCCGCGTGCCCAACGCGGCATGCCCGGCGCAGCAGGCGGTGGTGCGGGTGTGGCGCCTGCCGTCGAGCAACAAGGTCGAGCTGGATGGGCAGGGCCAGTCGCGCATCTATCTGGAAGAGGCCAAGAAGCAGGCGGCAGCCGGCCAGATTCCGCAGGTGACGATGTTCGCCGCGCAGCTGCAGATGGAAGGCAAGGCCTGCAATTGAGATGATGCGTGCGCTGCGCCCACGCAGTCGTCCACGGGTGGTAGTGCCGGCCGCTGGCCGGCATCCGGCTGATCTCACTCCGCCAGCGTCGCCCCGCGCGCCACCAGCAGCTCGCGCAACGCCCTGCGATGGCAATGCGCTTCGTCCTCGCAGTAGCAGCCCACGCTGAGGTCGCTGTGCTGCGACATCGCGGCCAGCAGGTCCAGCGCGTGCGCGGCATCGGGCGCTTTCATCTCGGCCTTGTAGTGGCGGAAGAACGCAGTCCAGTCGGCGGCGGTCTTCGCCTCATGGGCCTGTTTCACCAGCTCCGCGCTGGGTGACAGAGTCGGGAACCAGACGTCGTACCAGTCCCGTTTCGCGAATTCGCTGCGGGGCACGCCGCGCGGTGGTCGCCGCACGGTGCCGATGCGCAGGCCCTCGCCGGGTTGGCGCGGGCTGCCGAGACGAACAACACGCAGTGCCATGATGACCTCCAGGCGGGGCGTCCATCATCCTGCGATGCACGTGCGCCAGGCGTGAACCGCTGGGGAAACGAAAAGGCCCGGGCGCCTGCGCACCCGGGCCTTTTCCCATGCCGGCAGCGGTCAGTTGCCGCGGCAGTCCTTCAGCCACAACACCCGACCGATCTGGTCGTAGCTGTCGACCACGCCGGTCAGCGTTACTTTCTCGCGCGGGCGCAGGGCCAGCGCATACGCGGCCTGGTTGGCTGCGAACGAGCAGGAAATGGCCACACGCTCAAAATCGATGCTGCCATCGCTGGGCAGGTCGAAACTGGTGTTGTAGGTGCCGCCACTGCGCAGCACGGTGGTGATGCGACCGGTGATGGCGTAGGTCTTGCCCTTGTAGCGCGGCTCGACCGCGGCCGGGTTGTCCTTGTTCTGGTTGCGCAGCTGGAAGCCGAAGCGGTCGGCGGCAATGGTCACCACCGAGGCCTGCGGAGTGGCCTTGGCCGCCTGTTCGCCCGCCTTGCCTGGCTTGATCTGGTTGAGCAGCTTGCACATTTCTTCGCGCACGCCGTCGGCCGGGGCGATGGCGCCCTTGTTGACCTTCACCACCATGCCGACGGTGCCCTGGCCGCCTTCGGAGGTGGCACTGATGATCATCGGAATCGGCTTGTGGGCCATGGATTCCGGCTCTTCGATCAGCATCGAGCCGCCTTCCACGTCCTCGCTGAGGACGTCCATGTTGGCGTTCTTGGCGATTACCCGCATCTGGCCGATGGCGCTGGCCACGGTCAGGTCAGGATGGGTGACCGATGAAGTGAAGGTAGTGCCGACGAAGGGATTGCCCTTCTTCTGGAAGTTGCTTTCGCAGGTCGCAGCGAAGGCCGGCGCGGCAGCACCGCACAGCAGCGCGGCGATCAGGATCGGGTGCTTCATGGTTACAGTCCTTGTGAAATGGCAGCACGGGCCCGGGCCTTGAGGGCCGGGCAGCGTCGAATCTGGCTTGCAGCGGCCCCTTTGCCCCGGGCCGGAGCCCGATTGTGGGGCGCTTCGGCGGCCGCCGCAATGCGCCCTGTGCGCCGCACAGGACGCAGGTACACTTCAGCCCTCGAAGGCCGGCAGCTTCTGCTTCACCGCCACGTTCTTCAGAGTGACGTACTTCGGCAGGCCGTCGGTGCCATAGGGAAGCGGCGCTTCGCCCTTGATCAGCGGCGACAGGTAGGCGCGCGCCTTGGCGGTGATGCCGAAGCCATCGCGGCGGATGAAGCCGGCTGGCATCTTCTTCTCGTGGTTGGCGATCTTCGACAGCGGGGCCGCTTCGATCTTCCAGCGATAGGGCGCATCGCTGCTGCGCACGATCACCGGCATCACGCCGTTCTGGCCCTTCAGTGCCAGCTGCACGGCGGCCTTGCCGACCGCCTGTGCCTGCTCCCAGTCGGTCCTGCTGGCCAGGTGGCGGGCCGAGCGCTGCAGGTAGTCGGGCAGCGCCCAGTGCACCTTCAGGCCCAGCTGGTCCTTGACCCGTGCGGCAAGGTGCGCGGCCACGCCGCCCAGCTGCGAGTGACCGAACGAGTCCTTGCCGCCGCCTGCGTCGGCGACGAAGCGGCCATCTGCGGTCGCGATACCTTCCGACGCCACCACCACGCAGTAGCCGACGCGCTCGACCACGGCCTTCACCTTGGCCAGGAACGCGGCCTCGTCGTAGGCGCGCTCGGGCAGCAGGATGATGTGCGGTGCTTCGTCATCACCGTTGCCAGCCAGGCCGGCGGCCGCGGCCAGCCAGCCGGCGTGGCGGCCCATCGCCTCGTAGATGAAGACGCGGGTGGAGGTCTCGGCCATCGCCGCAACGTCCAGCGCCGCCTCGCGCACCGAGACGGCGGTGTACTTGGCCGCCGAGCCGAAGCCGGGGCAGGTGTCGGTCACCGCCAGATCGTTGTCGATGGTCTTGGGCACGCCAATGCAGGTCAGGTCGTAGCCGGAGGCCTTGGCCAGCTGCGAGACCTTCAGCGCGGTATCAGCCGAGTCGTTGCCGCCGTTGTAGAGGAACCAGCGCACGTCGTGCGCGCGCAGCACCTCCAGCAGGCGGTCGTAGCGGGCACGGTCGGCGTCCAGTGATTTCAGCTTGACCCGGCACGAGCCGAAGGCACCGCCCGGGGTATGGGCCAGCGCGCGGATGGCCGCGGCACTCTCCTTGCTGGTGTCGATCAGCTCCTCGCGCAGGGCGCCGAGGATGCCGTTGCGGGCGGCCAGGACCTTGATGCCCTTGGCCCGCGCCTGCTCGATCACCGCCGCCGCCGTGGCGTTGATGACGGCGGTGACACCGCCGGACTGGGCATAAAGGAGAGTACCGTTGCGCATGCTTCTACCTGCTCGGGGGAGGGGACATTGCAGGGACATTACCCGGATGCGGTAAAGTGGCGCTATTGCGGTGCAGCGATACCGGACCGTCCGGGACGCGAACCTTCTTTGTTTTCAACACGTTGGAGTCAGGTCAATGCGATTGGTTCTGTTGGGACCGCCCGGTTCGGGCAAGGGGACACAGGCGACGCGCCTGAAGGAAAAGCTGGGCATCGCCCACATTTCGACCGGTGACATGCTGCGCGCGGAAATCGCCGCCGGCACCGAGCTGGGCAAGCAGGCCAAGACGGTGATGGATGCCGGCAACCTGGTGTCGGACGACATCCTGCTGGGCATGCTGGAGTCGCGCCTGACCCAGGCTGATGTCGCCAAGGGCTTCATCCTCGATGGCTACCCGCGCAACGTGGCCCAGGCCAATGCGATGGACGGCCTGCTGGCCAAGATCGGCCAGCCGCTGGACGCCGTGGTGCAGCTGGACGTGGCCACCGAGCTGCTGGTGGATCGCATCGCCGGTCGTGCCAAGGAGCAGGGCCGCGCCGATGACAATCCGGAAGCGGTGCGCCAGCGCCTGCAGGTCTACAACGAGCAGACCGCCCCGGTGGTCGATTTCTACGCCGGCCGTGGCACCCTGGCCCGCGTCGATGGCGTCGGTGAGCTGGACGAGATCGAAGCCCGCATCCTGGCGGCGATCAAGGCCTGATCCGGCCGGGCCGGCGCGAATTGCCGGCTCCCCGGGCGCAAAAAAACACAGGCCTGGTCCGCGAGGCTCAGGCCTGTGTCGTTTGACAGGCGCCAGCGAAGGGCTTGCTCAGGGCCCCGCAGCATGAGCTCCCTTGGGGATGGCCTCTTGGGGAGTAGGACCGGTTCGGGTACTGCGGCTGGCAGTTCGAATTGTGTCCGGGTTCACAGAACATCGCTATCGGGAATTCCCTGACAGCTGATTGGAGTTTTCTCACATCCCGTGTAGGGGTTGTCTTACCCGATAGCGGACATTGGCCCTATACAGCCGTCATCGGTCACAATCCTCGGTCATGAGCAGCGTACATATCCTTGCAATTGCCGGCACCTTCATGGGCGGCGTGGCCGCCCTGGCGCGGGAACTCGGGCATTCCGTCAGCGGCAGCGACCAGGCCATCTACCCGCCGATGTCGACCCAGCTCGAACAGCTGGGCATCACCCTGGACCAGGGCTACCGTGCCGACAGCGCGCCGGCCGGCACCGACGAGGTGGTGATCGGCAACGCGCTGTCGCGCGGCAATGCCGCCGTGGAAGCCGTGCTCGATGCCGGCCAGCGCTATATATCCGGTGCGCAGTGGCTGTCCGAGCAGGTGCTGCCGGGCCGCGACACGCTGGCCGTGGCCGGTACCCATGGCAAGACCACCACCACCACCATCCTCACCTGGCTGCTGGAAAGTGCAGGGCGCTCGCCCGGCTTCCTGATCGGCGGCGTCGCCGAGGATTTCGGAGTCTCCGCGCGCCTGGGCCAGGGCCGCGAGTTCGTGGTCGAAGCCGATGAGTACGACACGGCCTTCTTCGACAAGCGCAGCAAGTTCGTGCACTACCGGCCGCTGGTGGCCATCCTCAACAATCTTGAATACGACCACGCCGACATCTTCCCGGACGTGGCGGCGATCCAGCGCCAGTTCCACCACCTGGTGCGTACCGTGCCCGCACGTGGGCGGCTGATCGTCAACGGCGAGGATCAGCGCCTGGCCGAAGTGCTGGCGATGGGCTGCTGGACTCCGGTCGAGCGGTTTGGTTTCGATCCGTCGCTGGAGTGGCATGCCGAGCTGCTGGCCGCCGATGGCAGCGCGTTCCGCGTGCACCATCGTGGGCAGGCGCTGGGCGACGTGCAGTGGTCGCTGCTGGGCCGCCACAACGTGCTCAACGGGCTGGCCGCGCTGGCCGCTGCGCATGCAGTGGGCGTGGCGCCGGCCACGGTGATCCCGGCGCTGGCGCGCTTCCGCAGCGTCAAGCGCCGCATGGAAGTGATCGGCAGCCATGGCGGCATCACCGTCTACGACGATTTCGCCCATCACCCCACCGCGATCGCCACCACGCTGGAGGGCCTGCGTGCCAGGGTCGGCGATGCGCGCATCGTGGTTGCGATGGAACCGCGCAGCAACTCGATGCGGTTGGGCGCACATGCGCAGGCACTGGCACCGTCGCTGGCGCTGGCTGATGAAGTGGTGTTCCTGCATCGCCCGGAACTGGCCTGGGATGCCGCTGCGGTGATCGCTGCGGTACGTGGTGACGCCCACGCGGTGCCGGATACCGACGCATTGCTGGCGCAGCTGCAGTCCAGCGTGCGCAGTGGCGACCACGTGGTGTTCATGTCCAACGGTGGCTTCGACGGCGCCCCGCGCCGCTTCCTCGCCGCGTTGCAGGCCCGATGAGCGTCGACAGCCCGCTGCCGCTGTTTCCGCTGCACACCACGCTGGTGCCGGGTGCGGCGGTGGGCCTGCGTGTTTTCGAGCGCCGCTATCTGGACCTGGTCCGCGACAGCGGCCGCAGTGGTGAGGGGTTCGGTGTCTGCCTGATCCTCGATGGCGAGGAAGTCGGCGCACCGGCGACGCCGGCGGCCTACGGTGTGCAGGTGCGCATCGAAGACTTCGATGTCGGTGCCGATGGCGTGCTGCAGCTTCGCCTGCGCGGCACCCGCCGTTTCCATGTGGAGCGTACCCGCGTGCGCGACAACGGCCTGGTGGTGGCCGACGTGCGCTGGTGCGAGGAAGACCCGGACGACGAACTGCGACCACAGCACGCGCTGCTGGCCACGGTGCTGGGGCACATCATCGAACAGGCCGGCGAGGCTTATGCGCCGTCCAACCCGGCGTTGCTGGACCAGGCCAGCTGGGTCGGCTGGCGGCTGGCCGAGTTGTTGCCGCTGAGCGAGCAGCAGCGCCTGCAGCTGCTGCAGATGGACGACCCGCACCAGCGATTGCAGCAGTTGCTGGGCTGGATGCCGTAGCAGCCTGCCTTGGGTGGGTGTGCACCTTGGTGCACACGCTGGGGCATGCGTGGAATGCCATCCACGCACGGCGTGGATCTACTGTAGAGCCGAGCCTATGCTCGGCTTGATGGTTCCCGCGAAGAGCAGCCGAGCATGGGCTCGGCTCTACAGTGGGTGATCGCGCACCGGTGCCGGTCAGGGCGCCGTGGTCTTCAACCGCAGCACCGGCAACCCGGTTTCGCTGTGCACATCCTCGCGCTGCGGCAGGTCCTGCACGGCGTCCTTCACTGCGTTGAGCGCCGGGTCGACGCCACGCAGCGGGTGCCACATGCCGATCCACTCGAAATGACGCTCGTAGCGCAGGGTCTGCGCACTGCCCAGCCATAGCGGCGTATTGCCCGGTTGCAACTGCGCAGGGGCTGGCCACAGGCGCAGTACGTAGCGCTCATCGCGGTGTGTACCCGGGCGCACCATCAACAGCGCTTCCACGCGCGTGTCCAGCGTGGCTGGCAGCACCGGCAGTTCGTCGGCACCCGTGTTCTTGTCCAGCATCAGCAGCGCCTCCTGCCAGCCGGCCTGTTCCTGCCGCTTCCAGCCGCGTGCTTCCAGCTGCGCCTGCAGCGGGGCCAGCGGGCCCGCCACCTGCACGTCCAGCGGCCAGCGCTGGTCGTCGTCGAACTCGTTGCGGCGCGCCGGCAGTGTCGCCCAGTCGTGCTGCCACCAGGCCTGCATGTCCATCGCCTGCGCCGCCGGCAGGGTCGGCTCGAAGCGTTCCAGCTTCACCGGAATGTGGCGCGGCGCGTACCACATCGCCGCCACGGCGAAGACACCGTAGAACAGCCACGCCACCGGCTTCACCCAGAACGAGCGGTTGAAGCGGCGGCGGTAGGCGATGCCCAGCACCAGCAGCCAGAACGTACCGAACAGCATGCCGCCGATCACATCGCTCAGCCAGTGCGCGCCCAGGTACAGGCGCGAGAAGCCGATCAGGCTGACCACGATGCCCGACACCAGGTACGGCCAGACACGGGTGCGGCCAGGCATCTCGCGGGCGATCAGCACCGCGAAGAAGCCGAAGGTGATGGTGGCCATGGTCACCGACACCGACGGGAAGCCAAAGCCACTGCTGGCATCGACCGGTCGCACCACATCCACCGTTGCGCCGAGCAGCATGGTCAACGCCAGGCCGAAGGCAAGCGCGGCCAGCCAGTGCGCGGCTGCCATCCAGCGGCGGCGCCAGATCAGGTAGCCCATCGCTGCAGCGGTGGCCGGCAACAACACCTGCCAGGCGCCCAGCGATGCCAGCGCGGCCATCGGGTAATCGGCCAGCGGATTGCGCAGCGCCAGCATGGCCTGGTGCACCAGCAGGTCGATCGCCAGCGGCTCGCCATGGGCGACCACCACGGTCAGCAGCGCGAACCAGCCCCAGCCCAGCACCAGCAGCATCAGCGCCAGCATCGCCAGCGGCACCGACTCGCGGCGCTTCGGGTCCAGCACACCAACGGTGTAGCGGCCCAGCGTCGGGTGTCGGTTGGACCAGTCCAGCAGCCGCGCCAGCCAGTTGTCCATGCGCGCGGCCGACCAGCGGTAGCCGTACAGCACGATGGCCCAGACCAGGCCGAGGATCACTGCCAGCAGGCCGACCACCACCACCAGTCGCCCTGCGACGGCGGCCACCGCGTCGTAGGCCTCGCCGAGCACCCAGCCCGGTGCCAGGAACAGCACCGCCCACGAAATGCTGGCGATGCCACTGGCCTGCATGTAGCGGCTGGCCGGCATTTTCATCATGCCCGCGATGGCCGGCACGAACGGCCGGATCGCGCCCACGTAGCGTGCCACCAGGATGCTCTTGAAGGCATTGCGGCGGAACAGGTTTTCGCCGCGGTCGAGCAGCTGCGGGTAACGGCTGAAGGGCCACACGCCACGCAGGCGGTCACCCCAGCGGCGGCCGATCCAGTAACTGATGCCATCACCGGCGAATGCGCCCAGTGCGGCTGCGGCCACCGCGTACGGCCCGGAGATCTGGCCCAGCCCGATGAACACGCCCACCGCGAACAGCAGCGGCAGGGCCGGCACGATGGCACCGAGAATGATCACCGCATCGCAGAAGGCGATGAGGAAGATAACGGCACCCGCCAGCACGGGGTGAGCGGCAATCCACGCGAGGGTGGCGTCGATCCATGAAGAGTCCATTGCCCGATTATAGGGGCGTGAAGGTGACTGGTTCCCAGCCGCTTGGTGACCGTTTGCAACGGGCGCCATCGCCTAGAATGGGCACATGCCGCATTCGTCAGACACGCCCTCGCACGCCCTGAAGGCCGACAGCTTCGGTCGCATCCTCCTTGTGGAAGGGCCGGCCGGCTCCTTTGTACGCCGTGATCTGGGCGCCACACCACTGTGGTTGCGGCTGCCGGCCTGGTGGCTGGCCCGCCGTGAAGCACGCGCACTGCGCCACATCCACGGCATGGCCGATGTGCCGCAGCTGCTGGCGTGGGATGGACGTCATCTCGACCGCAGCTTCATGGCCGGCGACGCCATGTACCAGCGTCCGCCTCGCGGTGACCTGGCCTGGTTCCGCGCCGCGCGGCGCCTGCTGCAGCAGCTGCATCGCAATGGCGTGGCCCACAACGATCTGGCCAAGGAAGCCAACTGGCTGGTCACCGACGATGGCCGCCCGGCGCTGATCGACTTCCAGCTGGCGGTGATCGGCAACCCGCGTTCGCGCTGGATGCGCCTGCTGGCCCGTGAGGACCTGCGCCACCTGCTCAAGCACAAGCGCATGTACTGCCGCGAGTCGCTCACCCCGGTGGAAAAGCGGGTGCTCAAGCGCACCTCCTGGGTGCGCGAGCTGTGGTTCGCCACCGGCAAGCCGGTCTACCGCTTCGTCACCCGCCGCATCCTGCATTGGGAAGACAACGAGGGGCAGGGGCCGAAGCCGTGAGCCGTACGCAGGTGGTGACCGGCCCGCCGAGTGCAGGCAGCATCCTGCGCCCACAGCTGGCTGGCGCCGACTTCGTGCACGCCTGCCAGGCGACGACCCGTCGCGATGGGCGCTCGGCCTTGCAGGCCTATCGCGACATGGCGGCGACCATTCCCGGCTGGTTCGACGGGCTGATGGCACTGCGCAATCGCGGCATGCGCCTGCTCGGCATGAAGCACCTGGGCTCGTTGCGTGCGGTACAGGACATCGCGCAGCCGCGTCCGGGGCAACGGCTGGGCATCTTCACCCTGCAGTCGCTGGATGACGATGCCATCGTGCTGGAAGACGACGACCGCCACCTGCGTGTGCAGCTGGCCCTGCAGTGGCAGGGCGATGTGCTGGAAGTGGCGACGGTGGTGCATACGCACAACGCGTTCGGGCGTGTGTACATGCTGCCGGTCGCACCGGTGCATCGGCTGATCGTGCCGCATCTGCTGAGGAAGCAGGTGCAGGCGTACCGGTAGATCCACGCCATGCGTGGATGCATTAAGCAATTCAATGGTCGCGTGCAAGTGAGTTTGCCGTCACCGATGTCAGCCTGCCAGGCAACAACGCGGAGCTGTGAGCGGCGGGGTCGGAGGCGCGTTGATCGGTGCCATTGGTCGAGGGACAGTTACAGTGGGAGGAGCTGTCGCGATTCAAGCGGTGACCAACGCCTTCACGGGGGCGGGCAGTGTTCTTGCTCAGAATGCCTAGGAAGGAAAGCCCACGTCCGGTGCGGAGCTTGCGTCAGCGATGGCGGGTAGTGTCGGTGGCGGTCTAGTTGCGAGCGGAATTGGTGTGGCTGCTGGTGATTTTGCGGGAGCTGCGGCCAAAGGGAATCTACAAAGGATGGTCGCCTCCTCTGCACCCGGAGTGCCAAATATGGCCCATGCGACCGCGTCAACTGCAGCAGCTATTCCGAAGCAGAGCTTGGGGCAGGCCACCATGTCACAGACTGCCCAGGCATCAGCTCAGATGGCGACTGCGGCAGCACAGAAGGAACTGGAGAAAAGGAAGTGAAGACATCAACGCGTTCTTTGTTAGTTTATGAGATAGGAGGGGTGCTGTTCTTTGTGCTGATCTACGTCATCCTTGACTACAGAGGGATTGGCAACGCGGCTCGAATTGCTCTTTACCCTTTTTTTGTGTTTCAAGCCTTTCTGCTGTCGTCATATTTTGTAGATGCCTTGAAGGGTAGATGGCGTCGCTGAGTTTGGAAGCTGGCAACAGAACGAAATGAGCAACCCAATGCATACCGTTTCCAGCGTTGAAAGAGCGCTGATTGAAGCTGTGGCAGTCTGCCTGCCTGCGGCCTCTGCTTCGCAGCTTCAAGCCGACCTGGCTTCCGCAAGCGCTGTGGAAACCAGTCTGGGTGGAGCTCGGGTGGGATTCGTCATTTCTGGATATGAGCGTCCGCCGTATCTAGGGCAGCACGCATATCCCGTCGAGCTGCAGATGCAGGACGCAGATGGTGCTGAACTCACGCCGATTCTTCATGCGGACGCAAACGACCGGCTACTGGAGCTGGAGATCATTCGTTGGGATGGTGGCGAGCTGATATCTCCGCAGATCGAGAGCGTGGTCTGCTATGCATGAGGTGGCGAAGAAGGATTCTGGTGACGACAAGGGCAATGTGCAGAATGCCAGCCTCGAAGAGCCAGTGGATGTCGCGGAAGCGCTTGCGATGTATCAGCGCTTGATGCTTGAACGAAGCGATGCGGCGTTCGTCGCCGACTTCATGGTGTTCTGTTGGCAGGCCGTTGATCCCGGGCGCGTCGCCGCATTGGACTTGCCTGGGGACGTTGTGGATGCGTGCGCTGATCAGCTATCCCTGCTGATGCGGATTGAGGATCAGCAGGATCAGCAGGATCAGCAGCGCGCGGCGCCAGCTTTCTGGAAGCGCTACATCGAGTGGGCGGACTACGCCATCGATTTCCCGCTTGATGAACGCAAGCGGTTCATCTGTGAGGCACCTGGCTACCTGGAGCCAGCATTTTCTGTGTTCGTGGCCACTGGCGGTGCTGAGATGAGGTCTGAGGCGATGGAGCTCCTGGCTGAGTACTCCGGGTCTGGCACAGCGAGGGCTGCCTATGTCAGATCGGTGATCGAGAGTCGGCTCAGCTCTGAAGGGTCATATGGTCATCAATCCGTCGGTGGCTGATGGCTGTCAAAGGGGTCTGCCCATCACAACGGAAAGTGGTCGACGTGCAACGGTTTGAATAGAGCACTTGGTATATCCCTGCTGCTGGCAGCGGGTGGGACGGGTCTGGTTCCCGCCTTTTCCAGAGACAAGCATCCAGGCATCTGCCAAGGAATGAGTGGGTCGCGCAATGATGTGCAGTCCTGCCAGACACCGCTGCAGGCGCTTCTTGCGAACTCGGGCGGCTATGATGGCGGGCACTTTGCTGCGTTCGGCTACCTGCTCCATGAGGGTGGAAGCAGTGATGCCCTCGGCCCCTCCGCCGATGCGCTGGTCGATCTGAGTGGCGCGGAGTACGAGGACTCCGTGCGTGGCATCGAGCCAGGCCTGTACTTTGTCATGCTCCAGGGGATGTATTACGCGGGGGGGGGGCAGTGAACGGTGCCTGCGTGGGCGAACTGAGGGCGCCTTTCATATCGCGCACATCAAAGGTCGATGAGGTTGATTGACCAGAGTGCTGTTGAGGTAATGCATGTGGGACTGCGCACACGCCATCCTCTATTACGAGAGCCAAGGGCAGGACTCGCTCCTGGTGCATGAGAACGTGTACCTGATCAGTGCCGATAACGACGAGCGCGCTCTTGAGAATGCAAACGCGCTTGCTCGCGGGTATGAGGATCCGAGCGGCCGCCTGATGGGTGAAGACGGTAGAGCGCCCCTCTATCGATGCGCCGGAATCCGCAAGCTGATATCAGTAGAGACTGATGAGGACCCTGCCGAGGGACGCCTGCACTCCGGTGTGGAGGTCACGTACTCCGTCATGGCGGTGGATACGTTGGATCAGGTGAGACGTCTTGCCCGTGGTGATGGCGTGGAAGTGCTGTACCAGGAATGGAAATGTAGAGCCGAGCATGGCTCGGCTCTACAGAGGCGGGTGACCTTACGGCGTCGCCGGCACCACCTGCTGGCCAATGAAGTTGCGCTTGGCGTCGAAGTCGTACGCGATCTGCAGCTGGCCCACATCCGGGCAGGCGTGGCAGTCGCGCAGCGGCGTGCGGTACAGCAGGCGGACGCCACCGTTCTCCAGCGGCGTGGCCCCGGCCGACTGCGCCGGTGCGAACGGCGTGGCCTGTGGGTGGTCCTTCAGCAGGGCCTGCACGGCGGGGTCGGCACGCAGGGTGTCGTCCAGCTGCACGGCATCCACATCGATGCGCTTGCCGGTGGCGTCGACCAGGCGGGTGCCCTCGTTGGTGTTGGCGCGGAACGGATACTCGACCGTCGCAATGCCCAGGCCTTCGTTCTCGTGCCAGGCCGTCACGTAGGCCAGCTCGCCCCCGGTGGACAGCTGTTCGGCGGCGGTGATCGCATCGGCGCTGGCGCCGCCGGCGCGCATCGCATCGCGCAGGCAATCACGCGTGGCGGCGTTCTCGCCCTGGCGGCAGGCGTTGAGGTCGCCATCCCACACCGCGGCCTCGCTCCAGCGCAGCTTGCCGTCGGCGGCGGCCTTCTCCGCGCTGGGCGTGTCACCGGCAGGTGGCTCCTTGCCCGGTTCCGGCGAACGGCCCTGGCAGGCGGTCAGCAGGGCAAGCCCCAGGGCAGGCAGCAACAGGCGGGAACGGCGCATGGCGTGGACCTCGTGCGTTGTCTGGAGGCCCAAGTATCGTCAAGGCCGGGTGAACTCCACGTCGGCGCGGCATACTAGCGGCTCATTGCATACGCTGGAGTGTGGGACGTGGGCAGCCTGCAGGGCAAAACGCTTTTCATCACCGGTGCCTCGCGTGGCATCGGCCTGGCCATCGCACTGCGCGCTGCGCGCGACGGCGCCAACGTGGCCATCGCGGCCAAGTCGTCGGTGCCGAATCCGAAGCTGCCGGGCACCATCCATACCGCGGCCGAAGCGGTGACGGCGGCAGGCGGGCAGGGCCTGGCCCTGAAGTGCGACATCCGCGAGGAGGAGCAGGTACACGCCGCAGTTGCGGCCACGGTCGATACCTTCGGTGGCATCGACATCCTGGTCAACAATGCCAGCGCGATCTGGCTGCGTGGCACGCTGGATACGCCGATGAAGCGCTTCGACCTGATGCAGCAGGTCAATTCGCGCGGCAGCTTCCTGTGCGCGCAGGCCTGCCTGCCGTACCTGCTGCAGGCGCCGAACCCGCACATCCTCACTCTCGCGCCGCCGCCGAGCCTGGAACCGAAGTGGTGGGGCGCGCATACCGGCTACACGCTGGCGAAGATGGGCATGAGCTTCGTCACGCTCGGCCTGGCCGCGGAATTCGGCCCGCAGGGTGTGGCGGTGAACGCGCTGTGGCCGCGCACGGTGATCGCCACCGATGCGATCAACATGATTCCGGGCGTCGATGCGGCCGGCTGCCGCACGCCGCAGATCATGGCCGATGCTGCGCACGCGGTGCTGGTGCGCGAGGCGGCGGGTTTCCACGGCCAGTTCCTGATCGACGATGACGTGCTGGCACAGGCGGGTATCACCGATCTGTCCGGCTATGCGGTGGATCCATCGCGTCCGTTGTTGCCGGATCTGTTCCTGGAGTGATCGCGCGTCGCCGGCAGAGGCCGAGGGCTGCGACCTTCGGCCTGCTGCGCTAGAATGCGCGGCTGTAATCGTTTTCAGCAAGGACGTGAACCCATGTCACGCACTCTTTCCGTCGCGGCGCTGGCCGCTTCGCTGTCGATTGTCCTGGCTGCCTGCGGCGGCAAGGCACCCGCAACCACTGGCGACGCCGGCCCTTCCAGCACGCCCGACGCCAGCGCGGCGCCGTCCGACGCACAGCAGCAGTTGACCGCCAAGCTCAACGCCTACATCGGCTGCTTCAACACGCTTGATTCGAAGACCCACGGCAGCATCGAGTCCTATACGCGCTGGATCAAGGACGTCGAGGCCGGCCCGAGCGGGCGCGAGACCCAGGTGTACGGTCCGTTCGAGATCAGCGATTACGACATGAAGCAGTGCGATGGCCCCGTGACCGAGGCGATGGCTGCCAAGCCGGCGCTGGCTGAGCTCGATGCCGCTGCTGGCCATTACCAGCAGGCGCTGAAGGCACTGGTGCCGCTCAGCAAGGACGCGCACGACTATTACGATCGCCAGGACTACGAAGACGACCAGTTCGCCAAGGGAAAGCAGCTGCACGCGCCCTTGATGGCCGCCTTCAAGGAGTTCGTGACTGCCAGCGAAACGTTCAACGCCGAGCTGGAGCGCCAGAACGACGCCGCCCAGCGCGAGCAGCTCAAGGTATTGGAACAGGCCGAGGGACGCACGCGCGAGTACTACCGTCTGGCAATGATGCTGGAAGCCAAGGCCATCATGGATCTGATGAGTGAGGATGACTTCGATCAGGCCAAGGCGCGCGAGCGCCTGGATGCGTTCAACCGCATTTCCGACGAAGCGCATGCGAAGGTGGCTGATCAGGAGCCGGGCAAGCTGGACTGGAACAGCTTCGAGCGTGAAGCCGAGAACTTCCGTCGCGAAGGCAAGGAGCGGCTGCAGCGCGTCAGCGAGAAAAAGCCTTACAGCGATTTCGAACGACGCATGCTGGATTCGCCCTCGATGGCGCCGCGTGGCTCCGCCAACAAGCTGATGCAGGAATACAACTCGCTGGTTTTCCAGAGCAACCGCCAGTAGCGAAGCTCAACGTTATTTTTGTCGCGATCGAGCAGGATGATTGCGACATGACGCGCCCCGCAGCCCCGAATGCCAGCACCTTCCCGAGGTGCTGGAGCGCGCGCCCGCGCCATGCATGAAGATGCCTGCAGTTTTCACTGGTGCAAGGAACTGATTTGAACGCATCCACACGCCTGATTCCCGTTCTCCTGCTTGGCGCGCTGGCCGGCTGCAACAACCCGGCGGGGCTGGCGGTCGCCGACCCCGGGCTGGGGAAGGTGAACGCCTACATCGAGTGTTACAACGGCGTCGAACAGCCCATCCGCGAGGGTTTCCAGACCTATACGGGCTGGATGAAGGATCCCGAGGCCGGCCCGACCGGCAAGGAAGCGCAGCCGCGTTCACCCGGCAAGCTGTTGTCGCACCGGGTCGACCATTGCGGCCAGCCGCTGACCGATGCGCTGGCAAAGACCCCTGCCACGCCGCTGGATGCACCAGCGCGACAGTACCAGCGGGCATTCCAGGCACTGAACACCCTGATCGAGCGTGCCGATGGGTACTTCACCCGCGAGGACTATCGTCGCGATGGTGGCGAAGGGATGCGCAGCCAGCATACCCCGCTGATGCAGGCCTATGCTGATTTCTTCAAGGCCAGCGAAGCGATGGATGCTGCGCTGGAAAAGAACGAGAACGATCGCCGCGCCGCCCAGCTGAAGCAGATCGAGGAAAGCGAAGGCCGCTCGCTGGCCTATTACCACCTGCGCCTTGTCGGCGATGGCAAGCAGCTGGCGATGGCGTTCCAGAGCGACGCACCGGACGTTGCGGCGTTGCGCGGCCAGCTGGCCGACTATCAGGCGCTGGTGACGGAAATCCAGAACAGTGGTGTCGGCAAGGACGACCCGATGTGGGGTCATGTGCAGCGTTCGGCCGACAAGCTGGTGCGTACCGCCGGTCGCGGTGTCGAGCGTCTGGAGCAGGGCAAGCCGATCACCGCCGATGCGTTGGCCGCCGAGCGCAAGGCGTCGGGCAGCTGGCTCACCACCGATCCTGAGGGCGCGCAGTCGACGATCCTGGATGCCTACAACGACCTGGTGACCACCAGCAACCGCATGCGTTGAGGAGGATCCACGCATGGCGTGGAGCTACCGAGGGTAGTGCCGGGTCACGCCCGGCACGCACCCTGCGGGTTTGGTAGTGCCGGCCGCTGGCCGGCATGTGCCTCAATGGCTGAATGCATCCGGTAGTTCACCCCCGCACTTGCGGCAATGCCGTGCATCCGGCTCGTGGCCTTCCAGCCCGCAGTGCGGGCAGCCACGCGCATCGCGGCGCGCGGCCAGCTCGGCTTCACGCATGGTGCTGGCCAGCTCCGCGGTGTAGATGCCGGTGGGCACGGCGATGATGCTGTAGCCGATCAGGATCAGCACCGACGTGACGAAGCGACCAAGCACGGTCTGCGGCACGATGTCGCCGAAGCCGACCGTGGCCATGGTCACCACCGCCCAGTACATGCTGGCCGGGATGTTGGTGAAGCCGTGTTCGGGGCCCTCGATCACGTACATCAGCGCGCCGGCGATGATGGTGATGGTGATCACCGTGAACAGGAACACCAGCACCTTGCGCCTGCTGCGCCACAGCGACGTCATCAGCACGCCGCTTTCCTCGATGTAGCGGGTCAGCTTGAGGATGCGGAACACGCGCAGGATGCGCAGCGCGCGTACCACCAGCAGGCTCTGCGCGCCAGGAATGAACATCGACAGGTAGGCGGGCAGGATCGACAGCAGGTCGATGATGCCCCAGATGCTCACCGCGTAACGCAGCGGGCGCTTGACCACGGCCAGCCGCAGCAGGTACTCGGCGGTGAAGATGATCGTGAAAGCCCATTCCAGGATGTACAGGCCGGTGGACCATTCGGCATGCAGGTGCTGCACGCTGTCGATCATCACCACCAGGATGCTGGCGACGATCGCCACCACCAGGATCAGGTCGAAATTGCGCGAGGGCCGCGAGTCGTGGCGGTAGATGATGTCGAACCACCGGCGGCGCCAGCCGGTCTCGGTGGCGGGGTTCAGCTGGGGGGCAGAAAACGGTCGCATGGGCGCATTGTGCCGCAGGGGTTCCGGCGCGAGAATGGGGATTCCTGAACCCTGCCGACTGCCATGACCGCCGCTACCGATCCGCTGATCTCCCTTTCGCACTATTACCTGCCGGTCTACAAGCCCCGCCAGGTGGTACTGGAGCGAGGCCAGGGCGCCCGCGTGTGGGACAGCCAGGGCCGTGAGTTCATCGACCTGGCCGCCGGCATCGCCGTGTGCGGGCTGGGCCACAACGATCCGGACCTGGTGGCCGCACTGGTCGAGCAGGCCGGCAAGCTCTGGCACACCAGCAACGTGTTCTACAGCGCACCGCCGCTGCACCTGGCCGAGGAGCTGGTGAAGGCCAGCCGCTTCGCCGAGCGCGTGTTCCTGTGCAACTCCGGCGCCGAAGCCAACGAAGTGGCGATCAAGATGGTCCGCAAGTGGGCCTCCAGCCAGGGCCGCCCGGCCGACAAGCGGGTGATCATCACCTTCCGTGGCAGTTTCCACGGCCGCACCCTGGGCGCGGTGACCGCCACTGCCCAGCCGAAGTACCAGGAAGGCTACGAGCCGCTGCCCGGCGGCTTCCGCTACATTGATTTCAACGATGAAGTACAGCTGGAAACCGCGATGGCCGCCGGCGACGTGGCGGCGGTGATGCTGGAGCCGATCCAGGGCGAGGGCGGCGTGATGCCGGCCAAGTCCGGTTTCCTCAAGCGCGTGCGCGAACTGTGCGACCAGCACAACGCACTGCTGGTGCTGGACGAGATCCAGGCCGGCATGGGCCGCACTGGCACGCTGTTCGCGCACTGGCAGGACGACGTGGTGCCGGACATGGTTACCCTGGCCAAGGCACTCGGTGGCGGCTTCCCGATCGGCGCGATGCTGGCCGGCCCGAAGGTGGCCGAGACCATGCAGTTCGGCGCGCACGGCACCACCTTTGGTGGCAACCCGCTGGCTGCTGCGGTGGCCCGCGTGGCGCTGCGCAAGCTGGCCTCGGCGGAGATCGCCGCCAACGTCAGTCGCCAGTCCAAGGCGCTGCGCGATGGCTTCGCCCGCATCAACGACGAGTTCGGTGTGTTCAGCGACGTGCGTGGTCGTGGCCTGATGCTGGGCGCGGTGCTGAGCAAGGACTTCGCCGGCCAGGCCGGTGCGATCCTCGACCACGCCGCCGAGCAGGGCCTGCTGACCCTGCAGGCCGGCCCGGACGTGCTGCGCTTCGTGCCGTCGCTGAACATCACCGACGAAGAAGTGGCCGAAGGCCTGAAGCGCCTGCGCGCGGCGATTGCCGCGTTCATCGCCGCGCGCTGAGGCCATCATGCCGGGGTCGGATCCCTCTCCTGCGGAGAGGGCTCTGACCCCGTTGCTGAGGAATGCCCGTAGAGCCGAGCCCATGCTCGGTTCATCGCGATGCCAGGCCACAGCAGCCGAGCATGGGCTCGGCTCTACAGTGGTTCACGCAATCCGGTAGCGCTTCAACACCTTGCCCAATCCCCGGCCATCGCGCACGGTTTCCGCGTGCAGGCCGGCAGCGCGCGCGCCACGCACATTGGCGAACAGGTCATCGACGAACAGCGTGCGCGAAGGTGCCACGCCCAGCGCTTCCAGCGTGCGCAGAAACACCGCCGGCGCAGGTTTGCGCAGGCCGAAATCCGCACTGCAGAACACGCGCGCCTGCAGGGCAGGAAACAGTTCCGGCAGCAGGGTGGGCAATGCCTGCTGCATCAGCGCGCCGTTGTTGGTCAGCACCGCGATTGGCAGTTGCAGGGCCTGCAATCGTTGCAACACGGCCGCCTGAGGATGGCTGGCGGCCCGTCGCGCCGCGGTCCATGCAGCCACATCGACAGTCGTGCCCAGAAGCTCTCCCAGCTGCGCCAGATAGGCCGGGCCATCCAGCGTGCCATTGTCATGCGCTGCTTCCAGCCCGCTGTCGTACAGCGCGGCCTGTACGGCGTGCGTCGGAACCTGCAGTGTCCGGGCCAGATGCAGCACGCGTTGCCCGCGCTGGTACTGCACCAGCACGCCATCCACATCCAGCAGCAACAGGTCGATCCGCATCGGCTGAGCATGCCATTGCGATGAGTGCGCGGGAAACCCTGGAGCTGGCATGCGACAGACGGTCGCAGACGGCGCCGCAGGGGGCTGCCTAGAATGGCGCTTGAATCCGCAGGAGATGCAATGATGAAGGCTTGGAGGGTGGCAGTGGGACTGGGTGCGCTGATGCTGGCGCCGTCGGCGATGGCGCGGGTGTGTGCGGTGAGCATCGACAGCACCGACCAGATGAGCTTCAGCAGCCGCGAGATCAAGGTTGCCGCTGATTGCACCGCCGTGGACCTGACCCTGCGCCATACCGGCAAGCTGGCGGTCACCGCGATGGGCCACAACTGGGTGCTGACCCGCAGCGCTGATTACCAGCCGGTGGCGATGGCGGGCATGCGCATGACCCTGGCTGACAGCTACCTGCCGAAGGCCGACAAGCGCGTGCTGGCGCACACCAAGGTGATCGGCGGCGGCGAGACCACGCGCGTGCGTTTCTCTACCCAGGGCCTGCAGAAAGGTGGCGACTACACCTTCTTCTGTTCGTTCCCCGGCCACTTCGCGATGATGAAGGGCAAGTTCCTCTTCGGTTAGAAAAAAAGGGGACGGAGGGGATTAAGTCGTTTGTGCACAAACGACTTAATCCCCTCCGTCCCCTTTTTGCGATCAGCCCTTGGTGGCCTTGAACGCCACGCGTGCAGCGGCGAGGGTGGCCTCGATCACCGCATCGTCGTGCGCGCTGGACAGGAAACCGGCTTCGTACGCCGACGGCGCCAGGAACACGCCCTGGTCCAGCATCGCATGGAAGAAGCGGTTGAACGCCGGGATGTCACAGGCAGTGGCCTGCGCATAGGTCTCCACCTTCTCGCTGGTGAAGAACAGCCCGAACATCGCGCCCACGCGGGTGGTGGTCACGGCCACGCCGGCTTCGGCGGCGGCCGCTTCCAGGCCGGCACACAGGCGCGCGGTGCGCTCGGCTAGGTCGGCGTGGAAGCCCGGCTGCTGGATCAGTTCCAGCATCGCCAGGCCGGCGGCCATCGCCACCGGGTTGCCGCTCAGCGTACCTGCCTGGTAGATCGGGCCGGCCGGGGCGATCTGCTGCATCAGCTCGCGGCGGCCGCCGTAGGCCCCGACCGGCATGCCGCCGCCAATGATCTTGCCGAAGGTGGTCAGGTCCGGGGTGATGCCGTAGTGCGCCTGTGCGCCGCCGAGGGCGACGCGGAAGCCGGTCATCACCTCGTCGAAGATCAGCAGCGCGCCATGCTTCGTGCACAGTTCGCGCAGGTGCTGCAGGTAGCCCTCGCGCGGCGGGATGCAGTTGGCGTTGCCGACCACCGGCTCGATGATCAGGCCGGCAATGTCGTCACCCTGCTGCGCGAACAGCGCAGTGGCCGCTTCGAAATCGTTGTAGGGCAGGGTCAGGGTCAGTTCGCTCAGCCCGGCCGGGACGCCCGGCGAGGTCGGCACGCCCAGGGTCAGCATGCCGCTGCCGGCCTTGACCAGGAACGAGTCGCCATGGCCGTGATAGCAGCCTTCGAACTTCACGATGCGGTTGCGGCCGGTCGCACCACGCGCCAGGCGGATCGCCGACAGCGTGGCCTCGGTGCCGGAGTTGACCATGCGCACCATCTCGCACGACGGCACCAGGCGGGTGATGGTCTCGGCCATGGTCACTTCGGCTGCGCACGGCGCGCCGAAGGACAGGCCGTTGTCGATCGCCTTCTTCACCGCCTGGCGCACGGCCGGGTGGTTGTGGCCGACGATCATCGGGCCCCAGGAACCGACGTAGTCGATGTAGCGGTTGCCGTCGACGTCGTACAGGTAGGCGCCGTCGGCGCGCTCGACGAAGAACGGTTCGCCACCGACCGATTTGAACGCGCGTACCGGCGAATTGACGCCGCCCGGCAGCAGTTGCTGGGCGCGGGAGAACAGGGCGTGGGACTGGTCGTGGTTCATGGGGCTTTCCTGGGCGTTACGCGAACTGGGCGAGGTAGGCGCGCTGGGTCGCGACCGGGTCTTCGGCGGCGAACACGCTGCTGACCACGGCGACCAGATCGGCGCCGGCGTCGATGATGGGACCGACATTGTCCGGCGTCAGGCCGCCGATCGCCACCCGCGGCACGCCCAGTGCGGCGCTTTGCCGCAGCAGGCCGGTATGCGCGCGGCTGCTGGTGACCTTGGTCGTGGTGGGGAAGAACGCGCCGAAGGCCACGTAGCTGGCGCCGGCGGCCACGGCCTTCTCTGCATTGGCCAGCTGGTCGTAGCAGGAGGCGCCGATGATGGCCTCGGCACCGAGCAGGGCGCGTGCGCTGGGGATGTCACCGTCGGTGCCGCCCAGGTGCACCCCCGCCGCGCCAACGGCTTTGGCGAGCGCCGGGTCGTCGTTGACGATCAGCGGCACGCCGTGTTCCGCGCACAGCGCCTGCAGGGCGGTGGCCTGCTCCCGCCGCAGCGCGTCACTGGCGGTCTTGTTGCGGTACTGCAGCCAGGTGGCGCCAGCGGCCAGCAGCGGCGCGGTACGGGCCAGCAGGCGTGCGGTATCGGGCTCGTCCGGGGTGATCAGGTAGACGCCGCGGGGCGCCGGGGAAGCAGAAGTCATCGATGGCTACCGGTGAGTGGACCGCGATGGGACAATGGCGGCCCGTGAATCCAGCCCTGATTATCCGATGAGCGATGCCACCCCCACCACCTTGCGCACCTGGATGTGCGTGGTCTGCGGCTTCCTGTACAACGAAGCGGAGGGCCTGCCGGAGGAGGGCATCGCGCCGGGGACGCGCTGGGAGGACATTCCGGAGACCTGGACCTGCCCGGACTGCGGGGTCACCAAGGCCGATTTCGAGATGGTCGAGGTCGATTGATGAGGGTAGGTGTGGACCGTTGGTCCACACACCGACACCCTCAATGCAGCCGCGGCATCGGTCCGCCGAGGTCGATCAGCTTCTCGCGCAGCCACTGCGCATCACTGGCTTCCGGGTTGCGCTTCAGGTACTGCCCCAGGTCGTGGCGGGCACCGGCCAGGTACTCCAGTTGCAGGTAGGCCAGGCCGCGGTCACGCAGCGCATCGTCCTGCTCCGGGGCGAGCTTCAGCAGGCGGTCGGCACTGCGCGCGGCGCGGTCCCATTCGCCGGCTTCGGCATACACGCCGTGCAGGTTGCGCAGCATGCGCATCAGGATCGCGCGCGCCGGCGCCGGGTCCAGAATCTGCGCCAGCACCTGGTCGTCGGGCATCTGCCCGCCCAGGTGTGACTTGGCGCGTTCGCGCAGTTCGTCCACGTCCAGCGGGCGACCACCATTGAACGGGTCCATCACCAGCACGCCGTCGTCCACCGGCAGGCGCACCAGGAAGTGGCCGGGGAAGGACACGCCGTCGAGCGGAATGCCCAGCCGCCGCGCGACTTCCATCTGCACCAGCGCCAGCGAGATCGGGTTGCCCAGCCGGCGCTCGAATACCTGGTTGAGGTAGCTGTTGCGCGGGTCGTAATACTCGTCGTGGTCGCCGCTGTAGCCCAGCTCGTCGAACAGGTGGCGGTTGATCGCCGCCATCTTCAATGGACTGTTGTCGATGCTCTCCACTTCCGAGCGGAGGTGGTCGACGTGGCTCTGGATCAGCGCATCGTAGGTCGACGGCTGCAGATCGGGGTATTCATCGCGCGCGATCAGCAGCGCGGTCGGCAACAGTGGCAGCGCCTCGTCTTCGAGGTCGGCCAGTGCATCCCAGTCGGGGAGTGTGATCCGGTCCTGCATGGCCACAGACTGGCGTCATTCGCAGGCCGTTTCAAGCGGTGCCGCGTGAAAAATGCAGGGGTCAGATCCCTTTCGCGTGCGAAGGGGATCTGACCCCTGCAGGGTTGCCGGCCAGCGGCCGGCACTACTGCGGGTGCCGGGCGCAGCCCGGCCGTACCTTACTTTTCGATGCCCGGGCCGAATTTCAGCTCCGTGCCGTCCTTCAACTGCAGCTTCTCGGCCTGGCCGGCGTTGAGTTCCAGCACGTAGCGCGCCGGGCCACCGCTGGGGTAGGGCGGGCACATGTCGCCGGCCGAGCACGGCGGTACGTCGCGCTGCTGGCTGACCAGCCTGCGCTGGCTGTCGAAGTACAGGATGTCCAGCGCGATCCTGGTGTTCTTCATCCAGTACGCCTGCATTTCTTCGCGGTCGTGGATGAACAGCATGCCGTGGTCGGCCGCCATCTGGTCGCGGAACATCAGCCCGCGCGCGCGGGTTTCGTCATTGGTGGCCAGCTCCACCTGGTAGCGGGCGCCATCCAGCTCGACCCAATGGCGGGCCGCGTCGGTGGCACAGCCGGCCAGGGCCAGCAGCGGAAGCATCAGCAGCGAACGCAACAGCGACATCGTCAGGATCCTTCGGAAGGGTCAGAGCACGACCGGCGGCTCGCCGCCGACGATCACCACGTCGGCGCGACGGCGCGCGAACAGGCCCACGCAGACCACGCCCGGCAGTTGGTTGAGCTCGCGCTCCAGCTTTTCCGGATCGGTGATCTGCAGGTTGTGGATGTCCAGGATCTGGTTGCCATTGTCGGTGACCACGCCTTCGCGCCAGGTCGGCTGGCCGCCGGTCATGTCGCGGATCTGCCGGGCGACCAGGCTGCGCGCCATCGGGATCACTTCCACCGGCAGCGGGAACCTGCCCAGCACCGGCACCTGCTTGCTCGGGTCGACGATGCAGATGAAGCGCTCGCTGGCCTCGGCGATGATCTTCTCGCGGGTCAGTGCGGCGCCGCCGCCCTTGATCAGGCACTTGTTCGGATCGCACTCATCGGCGCCGTCCACGTACAGCGACAGGTTGCCGCTGTGGTTCAGCTCGATCACTTCGATGCCGTGCTGCTTCAGGCGCGCGGTGCTCTGCTCGGAGCTGGACACGGCGCCCTTGATGCGGTGCTGGATGCGGGCCAGGGCATCGATGAAATAGGCCACGGTGGAACCGGTGCCGACACCGACGATCATGCCGTCTTCGACGTATTCGATGGCTTTCTCGGCGGCCAGGCGCTTGGCTTCGGACATGGGAGAACTCTCAGGCAGGGAATCAGGATTTCTTTTCCAGCGACAGCAGCAGCTTCCACTGCGCGGCGGTCACCGGGAACACCGACAGGCGGTTGCCCTTGGCAACCAGCGGGAAGCCTTCGCCCAGTTCCTCGGCGTGCAGCTTGATCTCGTCCAGCGCGATCACCTGCTTCAGCTTGCGGTCGAAGGCCACGTCCACCAGCATCCAGCGCGGGTTCTCGCGCGTGCTCTTGGGGTCGTAGTAGTCGGATTTTGGATCGAACTGGGTGTCGTCCGGATAGGCGGTGCTGGCCACCGTGGCCAGGCCGACGATGCCCGGCACCTTGGTATTGGAGTGGTAGAACAGGATGCCGTCGCCCACCTGCATGCCATCGCGCATGAAGTTGCGCGCCTGGTAGTTGCGCACCCCGTTCCAGGGTTCGACCTTGACCTTGGCCAGGTCATCGATGGAGAAGGCGTCCGGTTCGGACTTCATCAGCCAGTAGCGCTTGCGGGCGGTCATGCGTTCACGGGGGCAGCGGAGGGGAACAGGGTGCCGTCTTCGGTGCAGATCGCATCCACCGGCACGTCCCACGACGCCACCGGCAAGGACTCGACCTGCTGCACCGCGAACGCAGCACCGACCAGCCAGGGCGGCGCCGGCCGGTCATGGCGGAAGGCGAAGCTGCGATCATACCAGCCGCCCCCCATGCCCAGCCGCCGGCACTGTCCGTCGAAGCCCACCAGCGGGGCCACCACCAGCGCCATCTGCGCCGGTTCCAGCGTATCGTCCAGCGCTACGTCCGGTTCGGGAATGCCGTAGCGGTTGCTGGTCAGCGCCTGTCCCGGCCGCCACGGCGCGAAGCGCAGCACGTCGCCGGCCAGCACCGGCAGGCAGTAGGTGAGCCCTTCGGGCAGTTGCAGCTGCCAGCGGTGCAGGGCGATTTCGCCATCCAGCGCCCAGTAGCCGGCCACGGTGCCTTCGCGTGGGGCGAACGGCAGGGCGAGCAGGGCATCGGCAAGGGATTCGGCGGCAGCAATGCGCTCACCGGCGGAAAGGTCGCGGCGGCGTTGCCGCAGGTCGTGGCGCAGGGCCTGGCGCGGGTCGGTCATGGCAGCGTGCGGCAAGGATCAGCCGCCATTGTGCCGGAAAGAACAAGGGCGACGCCCGAAGACGCCGCCCTTGCTGGAATATTGCATTCTCCGCAATGTCGATGCATGCGAAACGACCTTGAACCCGGGGGCTCAAGTGGGAACGCTGGAGAACCATCGGGCTTCCCGCTACAAGGCGGACCTGCACTCCCGGCGCTGTCGCGCTCCCGGTGTCGTTCTTAAGGGACAAGGCGAATGTTTGCACATGCCGTCGAGTACCGCAGAGAACGCGTGGCCATTATAGCCAGCGTGCAGGATCTGGATAGGCCGTTCGTCGGCAACAGTCCGTGCCAATTCAGATATGCGAAAAGGGGACGGAGGGGATTAAGACGTTTCCGGCACGGATGGGGCGAATGCGCCTTAATCCCCTCCGTCTCCTTTTTCTAGGGGGGGCCGTCGATCGCGCGGTCGAGGCGCCTGTTCAGGTCGGCCAGCGTCTGCTGCAGGGCCACGGCCTGGCGGGCGTTCTCGTCGCGCAGCAGCTGCAGTTCGTGGGCCAGGTTCAGTGCGGCCAGCACGGCGACGCGGTCGACGGCGGCCATGCGGTTGCTGCCGCGGATTTCGCGCATGCGCGCATCGAGCAGGCGCGCGGCGGCCATCAGGCTGTCGCGTTCATCGCCGCCGACACCCACCGTGTATTCACGATCGAGGATGCGGACACTGACCGGTTCGGCGCTCATGTGTGCTGCTCCAGGGATTTGAGCCGGCTGATCATTGCTTCCACCCGCGAGCGTGCCTGCTCGTTCTTGGCCAGCAGCGTGGAACGCTCGGCCACCAGCTGTTCCTGCTGGTGGCGCAGGCTGCGGTTCTCCTCGGCCAGGCGCTGGTTGCGTTCGAGCAACGCTTCCACGCGGGCGGCGAAGTCCTGCAGCTGGGCAAGGGGATCGGCGGGTTCCATGCGGGCACGATAGGCAAGCCGGGCAAGGGCGGTCAAGCGTTGTCGCAGCAAGGCCTGGCGGCCGCAGAGAGGACGCCGCCGGGTTGCTACACTACGGGGTCTCACGGGCGCGCGCGTGCGCGCCCCGGGTTTCCTTTCCGAACGAGCCGCACGATGACCGAACTTCCCTCCGTCGACGACGTTACCCGCGCCAGCCAGGAACTGGGCCTGGGCGCTACCGCTGCCGAGCTGCACGGTGCGCTGTGTGGCTGGCTGGCCGCCGGTGGCGCCCCCGGCAACGACTGGCCGGCACGGGTGCTGGCCGACGACAACCTGCCGCCGGTGGCTGCCGACAGCGTGCTGGGGCAACTGCTGCAGGCGACCATCAAGCAGCTGGAAGACCGCGACTTCGCCTTCGAACTGCTGCTGACAGACGGCGACGATGTGTCCGCGCAGGCCGATGCCATGTTCAGCTGGACCCGCTCGTTCCTGGGGGGGTTCGGCCTGGGCAGCGGCGGCCGTCGCCCGACCTTGTCCGAAGAGGGTGAAGAAGCGCTGACCGACATGGCCAGCCTGGCACGCGCCTCCAGCGAGGATTTCGAAGCGGGTGGCGATGATGACGACGAAGCCCTGTCGGAGATCGAGGAGTTCATCCGCGTGGCGGTACTGCTGCTGCACGGTGACGTGGTGCTGGCCTCGCGCCATCGGCAGCGCCTGAACTGATGGACATCAAGCAGCGCACCGGCATCGCGGCCGGCGAATACAAGCGTCGGCGCCGCCAGCTGATGGACATGGCCGGCGAGGACGCGATCCTGGTGCTGCCGGCCGCGGCCGAGAAGGTGCGCAGCCTCGATACCCATTACCCGTTCCGCCAGGACTCGGACTTCCAGTACCTGAGCGGTTTCCCGGAGCCGGAGGCGGTATTGGTGCTGATCCCGGGCCGGCGCCACGGCGAGGCCATCCTGTTCTGCCGCGAACGTGATGCCGAGCGCGAAGCCTGGGACGGCAGCCGTGCCGGCCAGGAAGGCGCGGTGGCGCAGTACGGCATGGACGATGCGTACCCGATCGATGATCTGGACGACATCCTGCCGGGCCTGTTGGAAGGCCGTTCGCGCGTCTACTACCACTTCGGTCGCGACGCCGATTTCGACCTGAAGCTGATCGGCTGGGTCAACCGCGTGCGTTCGCAGGTGCGCCACGGCGCGCAGCCGCCGCATGAATTCCTTGAACTGGGCCATCTGCTGCACGAGCAGCGCCTGTTCAAGTCCGGCGCGGAAGTGGCGCTGATGCACCACGCTGCGCAGATCAGCGTGCGTGCGCATCTGGCGGCGATGAAGGCTGCCAGGGCCGGCATCCACGAATACGAGCTGCAGGCCGAGCTGGAACGCGTGTTCCGCGCCAGCGATGCAGTGCCGGCGTATTGCAGCATCGTCGGTGCGGGCCGCAACGGTTGCATCCTGCATTACCGGGACAACAACGCGCGTTCGCGCGACGGCGAGCTGGTGCTGATCGACGCCGGTGCCGAGTACCGTGGCTACGCCAGCGACATCACCCGCACGTTTCCGGTGAATGGCCGCTTCAGCGCCGAGCAGCGTGCACTGCACGACCTGGTCGGCGATGCGCAGGCCGCCGCGCTGGCCCAGGCCAGGCCGGGCGTGCCGTACGAGGCCGGTCACCTAGCCGCGGTGCAGACCCTGACCGAGGGCCTGCTGCGGCTGGGCCTGCTGAAGGGGACGCTGGAAAAGAACCTGTCCGAAGGCCTGTACCAGCGTTTCTACCGGCACAAGACCGGGCACTGGATCGGGCTGGACGTGCACGATGTGGGCGATTACCGCCTGGCGGGCGATTCGCGGCTGCTGGAGCCGGGCATGGCATTCACCATCGAGCCGGGGCTGTACATCGGCGTGGACGATACGACGGTGGAACCGCGCTGGCGCGGCATCGGCATCCGTACCGAGGATGATGTGCTGATCACCGACGACGGTCATCGCGTGCTGACCGAAGGCCTGGCGCGCAGCGCCGACGAGATTGAAGCGGTGATGGCGGGGTAAGGGGTGTTCTGCAGGGCTTGCAGCCCTGCACCCGCAGAGGCAACAGCAAGAGCAACAGCAACAGCAACAGCAACAGCAACAGCAATAGCAACAGCGCGCATTCCGTGGGATGGCGGGGCACTGTGGGTGTGCGGGGACGCCGTGAACCCATGCATGGGGGCTTGGTCGCGGCATCCATGCCGCTCACACCCCGCAAACCCACAGTACCCCGCCTTCGACAGGTTCACGCGGCTGTTGGCAACCGCGGTTATTGGCACGCGCGGCTGTTGGTAGGTGTCGACCTTGGTCGACACGGAGCGAGCGCAGCGAGCGACCCGCTTCTGCTTTTCTTTCTTCTTTTTCCGTGGTTGGACGCAGCAGGAAACTGTCAAAGGACGGGCGGGGTGGGTTTGCAGGACCGTTGGCGCCATGGATGGCGCCATCGAGCCCCCATGGATGGGTTTACGGCGTGTCCTGCAAACCCACCCCGCCCGGCCAAGCGCGGCCTTTGATATCAGCGCCCAACCACGAGGGGCTCAGCCGTTCGCCGCCGCAAACGCCGGCCGCGTCAGGTTGTCCGCCTCGCCCTCGGTGCACAGCACTTCGTCTTCAATGCGGATGCCACCATACGGACGGAAGAAATCCACGCGGTCCCAGTTGATCGCATCACCATGGCCGGCGTCCTTCACTTCGTTCAACAGCATGTCGATGAAGTACAGGCCCGGTTCAATGGTCACCACCATGCCCGGTTCCAGTACGCGGGTCAGGCGCAGGTACGGGTGGCCCGCCGGGCGCTCGATGCGGCCGCCCTCGTCGCTGGCCGCGAAACCGGCCACGTCGTGCACCTGCAGGCCGATCAGGTGGCCGATGCCATGCGGGAAGAACGCGGCGCTGACGCCGGTCTCCAGCGCGGTCTGCGGCGAGACCTTGATCACGCCGAAGTCCTTCAGCACGCCCATCAGCGAAAGATGTGCGTCCACGTGCAGCTGCTTGTAGTCGAAGCCCGGGCGCACTGCTGCGCACATCTGCTGCTGGGCGGCGTCGACGGCAGCAATCATCGCAGCGAATTCGTCGTGGCCCTGCGCGGCGTAGGTACGGGTGATGTCGCTGGCGTAGCCGTGCGCGCTGGCGCCTGCATCGATCAGGAAGCTGCGCAGCGGCTGCGGCGCCTTGCGGCCCAGCTCAGTGTAATGCAGCACGGCGGCATGTTCATTGAGCGCCACGATGTTGCCGTAGGGCAGCTCGTTGGCATCCTGGCCCACCGCCTGGCAGTACGCCATGTGGATGCTGAATTCGTCGGCGCCGTTGCGGAACGCGGCTTCGGCGGCGCGGTGGCCGCGCACGCCCAGCACCTGCGCCTGGCGCATCAGCGCGATCTCATACGGCGTCTTGCTGCCGCGGTGCCATTCCAGGTAGTTCACCACCGGTGCCGGGTTGTTCGGCACGTACCTGCCCAGCGCGCTCTGCGGCTCGCCGAGGATCGCGCAGCGCGACGGGTCGGCCGGCAGCAGGGCCAGCGCCTCTTCGGGCTTGCGGATGATGTGGATGTCGAAGTGCTCCACCCACCAGCCACTCGGTGCGTCCGGTACCACGTGCCAGTAATCGAAGGGCTGGTGGAAGATCACCGCCGGGCGCTTGCCCGGGGTGAACACGATCCAGCTGTTGGGCACCCGGGTCAGCGGCAGCCAGGCCTTGAACTGCGGATTGACCGCGTACGGGTAGTCGCGATCGTCGAACACCTGGTAGTGCAGGGTGCCGCTGGGCACGACCAGATGGTCGAAGCCGCCGCGGGCCAACGCCTGTTCGGCACGTCGGCACAGCACGGCCAGGTGGTCGGGGTACAGGGCGCCGGGGTCTTGCTGGATCATTGCGGTGGCTCGACACGGAAAACGGCCCTAGATTCTGCCGCATACCGGGAAAAACCGCTGTGCTGGAACCGGCACTCAGGCCGTCGAAACCGGTGCCTCGTCGCTGTCTTCGCCTATCCACTGGCGCAGCAGCTGCCGATGTTCGCGTGACAGGGTGAGGAAGCGGAAACCGGTCCAGCTCTGGCCGGGCACATGCGCCGGCTCGCTCCACAGCAGGTGCACGCCCACGTCAATGGCCTCGTGGCGGCCGTCACTGATCGGCAACGGGAAGCGGAACTGGTACAGCGCGTCCTCGCGCAGCGGGGTGCTGGCCAGCATCAACATGCCAGTCTCGGAGACATTGCCGAGCCGGCCCACCACGCATTCGCGCATCTGGTCGGTGACCGGTACCAGGTCCGAGACCTGGCGACGCGGCGCGCGGCGGGTGTCCTGCGGCGGTTGCACGTTCAAACGGACGCCTCCCTGTAACGGCCGCCGGCCAGCGCACGCAGCGCACCGAGGCTGGCCTGCCATGCGCGATCGACCAGCCGCCCCTTGTCTTCGGTGACCAGCTGCGCACGTCCAGCGCTGAGCTGCCGGGCCAGCGTATCAAGGTCGGTATCGGCGATCTTCTGCCCGCGCGGATTGACGAACAGGGCGTGGCCGGTCAGCAGGCTGTACCAGGACAGGCGCTGGCGGCGCAGGGTGCCGTCACCGTTGTCGATGTCGAACCAGCTGCCAAAGGGCAGGGTCACGAGCTGCTGGTAGGCCGCCTCTTCGGCGCTGCTGCGCGGCGTGCGCGGGGCGTCGGCGCTGCCGCTGGCAGCATGTTCACCCAGTCGTGCACGTGCCTTCAGGCGCGCACTGAGCTCGGTGCGCGAGGTGCTTTCATCCTCGCCTCCTGGCGTGGCCAGGCGGCGCGCAACGGCGGCGGCTTCCTCGGCGTGATAGCCGACCTGCACGAGCGCCGATTCCACCTCGTTGGCCAGCACTGCATCGGTGCCACCGTTGGCATCGACGGCCTGCGCGGTCACCGCGGCGATGCGCTCGGTCTGTAGCAGGCGTTCCTGCCACTGCGGCGAATCTTCGCCATGGCGCAGGCGGGTGAGGGTGAGTGCATCGGCCCAGGCCTGGCGCAGCAGGGTCTGCACGAAGCGCGGCGGCGCCTGTGTGTCGCAGCACTGGTCGATCTGCGCATTGGCCTGGCGACGCGCCAGTTCCAGCCGTTCCTTGCCACGCGCGGCCTCGACGTGGCGGCGCTCGGCCAGTTCGGCGCGATGGGCCGCCGCGCGCTGATGCTGCTGCACGTCTTCGTTGGCGGCGGCGAAGGCCTCGGGCGAGCGTGCATCCTGGCCGAGCAGACCCTGCACGCTCTGCGCCATGCGCTGCAGCAGCTGGGGATCCACGTCATCGTCGCCCAGCCAGTTGGCGCCGACTTCGGCAATCTGGTTGAGCAGTTCGCGTGCAGGGTGTTCATCGCGCACGAAGAAGCCGGGGTCGGCCATCGCCGCACGCGCCAGTGGTACCTGCAGGCGCGCCAGCAGGGCGGCCGGCACCGGGTCGGGGCGCTGCTGTTGCTGCACCTGCTGCATCAGCAGGCGCAGCAGGTCGAGGTTGTCGCGGTCGTGGCTGCCCAGCTGGGCCTGCGCGCCGTGCTCGCTGCGCAGCTGGGCGACCACCGCAGCCTGCAGGTCGGCGACGCCGGTGGCCGCGCTGGACTGGGCCTGCAGCCGCGCGAGGACCGCATCGACGGCCGCACTGGGCACGGCAGCGGTGTCCGCAGGAGGGGCAGTGGCATGGCGGGCCTGCTGCAGCAATTCATGCAGCGCACTGCCGGTGGACGTGGTCACGCCAGCGGTGGCTGCGCCCGGCGTACCCGCGTCGTTGAATGCGTCCTGCACCAGGTTCGACCAGGAACCGGCCGGAGCGGAGCCGTTCCAGCCGGTCAACGGCGCGGCGGAACGCTTGGCAGGCTGGGTTGTGCGGCCGCCGCCCACCGACTGGGTGATGATCCGCCGGGTGCTCGACGAGCGTGCCAGGTACGGGGTGTAGACCAGGCCCGGCAGCACGCCATGCTGGGCCAGCAGCGCATTGGCGCGGTCCAGCACATCGCCCAGGCGTTCCAGCACCTGCCGCTCGAAGCTGCGGTACAGCGCAAGCTGCACCTCCACGCCAAGGGCGTCCTGTTCGGCGATCCGGCGCACCATCGCGCACAGGGCCTGCGGTGCCAGTGGCAGGGTGTCGGCCTCGAACGCCGGCGCCGCCGCGAGCACGCCCAGGCGCTGTCCCAGCAGGTTCAACGTATTGGTTGAACGCAGGGTCTCGCGCCGGATCATTTCGGTCAGCAGCAGGTCGCGATCCACCTCGTGCTCATCGACCAGCGACAGGCCGAGCGCGCCCGGTAGCGGCGGCGGCGAAGCAGGGGCCGCAGCGACGGTGGACGGCTCGCGCAGGCCCGCCAGCGCTTCGGCCACGGCATCGAGCATGCGGTCGGCGAAATGGCCGGCGAAGGCGTGCAGCTGGCCACGCTGGGCCATCAGGTCCGCCTGCTGCATCGGATTGCGTGCACGGTCGGCGTCGTGCAGCAGCGTCTGCTCCAGCGCTTCGACGGTCAGGATCAGGGGCGCGGCCAGCGTTTGCCGGCACAGGCCGATCAACGCACCCAGCAGTTCACGCACCCGCGATGGCAGGTCGCTGGCGGCCAGGCGTGCTTTGTCGGCAGAGGTGATGGAAAAGACAGCTGACATCGGCGAGCGGTACCCGGATTCCCGCGGATCGATCCTGTGAATCTACCGTGTCGGCCGCAGTCGGCGCTACTTTAGGCTGAACGTGTCTCACGTTCATCGGGCAGGGCCGACGGATGAACGGTAGTGCCTGCCGCTGGCCGGCAGCGCTGTCTTTACCAGAGTGCCGGCCAGCGGCCGTCACTGCCCGGTATGGCGGAAGGCTTATTCCTCCAGGAACAGGCTCACCACATCGTTGGTGAACCGGCGGCCCAGCTCGGTCGGCTGCACATGACCCTCCGCCACCTCCAGCCAGCCGCGCTGGACGGCCTCGGCCAACGGAGCGTCCAGTACGCCGCGCGGCAGCCCGGTGCGCGACTCGAAATCGCGAAGGCCGAACCCTTCGTGCAGGCGCAGCAGGTTGAGCATGTACTCGAACGGCAGGCGCTCGGCTGCGATCACATCGTCACCCCCGAAAGAGGCCGGCGTGCCAGCGCTGTCCAGGTAGGCCTGCGGATGCTTCAGCTTCCAGCGGCGCAGCACGTGTTCTTCGGCGCCCGAGCTGATCTTGCCGTGCGCACCGGCACCGATGCCCAGGTAATCGCCGAAACGCCAGTAGTTCAGGTTGTGCGCGCTTTGCCGGCCGGGGCGCGCATAGGCGCTGACCTCGTACTGGCCGAAACCAGCCTGTGCCAGCAATGCCTGGCAGTGTTCCTGCATGTCCCAGGCGTTGTCTTCATCGGGAATGCCCTGCGGCGGCCGCGCGAAGAACACCGTGTTCGGTTCCAGGGTCAGCTGGTAGTGCGAGATGTGCGCCGGTTGCAGTGCAAATGCACGCTCCAGGTCGGCCTCGGCGCCGGCCAGGGTCTGTTCCGGCAGCGCATACATCAGGTCGATGTTGAAATTGTCGTAGCCCGCGTCCTGCGCCATCTTCACCGCGCGCTCGGCTTCGCCACTGTCGTGGATGCGGCCCAGGCGCTTGAGCATGGCGTCGTCGAAACTCTGGATGCCGAAGCTCAGGCGGTTCACGCCGGCCGCGCGGTAGCGGTCGAAACGGCCATGCTCGGCGGTGCCCGGGTTGGTTTCCAGGGTGATTTCGGCGTTGGGGGCAAAGCGCAGGCGCGCGCTGGCCTGCTGCAGGAAGCGGTCGATCGCTTCCGGCGGGAACAGGCTGGGCGTGCCGCCACCGAAGAACACGCTGTGCACCACCCGGCCCCAGACCAGCGGCAGGTCCTGGTCCAGGTCGCGCAGCAGTGCATCGATGTAGGCCTCGAACGGCAACTCGCCCTTGGCCTGGTGCGAATTGAAATCGCAGTACGGGCATTTGCGCACGCACCACGGCAGGTGCACGTACAGCGACAGCGGTGGCGGCACCAGCCGCGGTGCGCTGTCGTGGTCAGCGGAGCAGGCTTCGCCGGGCAGGTGGTTGCAGTGGTCGTGGGCGTGCGGCATGGGCTTCATCGGTAGTGCCGGCCGTTGGCCGGCTTCCCTGGTTCGATCAGGTCGGGCGTCAGTACAGCGTCGCCAGCTGTTGCTTGAGCTGCTGCAGGGCAACGGCACGGTGGCTGATGGCGTTCTTCAGCGCCGGCTCCATTTCCGCGGCGGTCAGGCCGTGGGTGGTGTCCAGGAACACCGGGTTGTAGCCGAAACCATTCGTGCCACGCAGCTCACGGATGATCTGCCCTTCCCAGCGGCCTTCGCAGATCAGCGGCTGCGGGTCGGTGGCGTGGCGCAGCAGCACGATCACCGCATAGAAGCGGGCACTGCGCTGGCCATCGGGAATACCGGCCATCGCGTCCAGCAGCTTGGCGTTGTTGGCAGCGGCGTTGGTCGGGTGGCCGGCATAGCGCGCGCTGTACAGGCCCGGTGCACCACCCAGGGCATCGACGATCAGGCCGGAATCATCGGCCAGCGCCGGCAGGCCGGTCGCTTCGCAGGCGGCGCGTGCCTTCAGCAGCGCGTTCTCGACGAAGGTCAGGCCGGTCTCTTCCACATCGCCCAGGCCCAGCTCGGCGGCCGAGGTGATCTGCAGCGGCAGATCGGCGAGGATCTCCTGCATCTCCACCAGCTTGCCAGCGTTGTGGCTGGCCAGTACCAGCTTCTTCATTGACGGGGCTCCAACAGGTCCCAGGTGTTGCCATACAGATCGCGGAACACCGCGACCGTTGCATAGGGTTCTTCGCGCGGCGATTCCAGGAACTCGACGCCTGCGGCCAGCATCGCCGCGTGGTCGCGGTGGAAGTCGTCGGTGTTGAGGAAGAAGGCGACGCGGCCACCGGTCTGGTTGCCGATGCGGCTGCGCTGCGCCTCGTCGCTGGCACGGGCCAGCAGCAGGGCGGCGGCGCTGCCGTCGGTGGGGCCGACCACCACCCAGCGCTTGTGGCCCTGGTCGATGTCCTCCAACAGTGCGAAGCCGAGCTTGCCGGTGTACCAGGCAATGGCTTCGTCATAGTCGGCAACCACCAGGGTGGTCAGGGCAAGACGACGGTTCATGCCGACAGCGCCGCCTGCTGCGCGGCCAGCAGCTCGGCCACGCCCTTTTCGGCCAGGCCCAGCAGCGCGTCCAGTTCATCGCGACGGAAGGCGTGGCCTTCGGCGGTGCCCTGCAGCTCGATGAAGCCGCCACCGTCGTTCATCACCACGTTCATGTCGGTGTCGCAGTCGCTGTCTTCGGCGTAGTCCAGGTCCAGCACCGGGGTGCCGCGGTACACGCCCACCGATACTGCTGCAACTGCGCCCAGGACCGGGTTGCGCTTGATGTCGCCACGCTTCATCAGCACGTTCACCGCATCGACCAGGGCCACATAGGCGCCGGTGATGGCGGCGGTGCGGGTGCCACCGTCGGCCTGCAGTACGTCGCAGTCGAGGGTGATGGTGCGTTCGCCCAGCGCATTGCGGTCCACGCAGGCACGCAGGCTGCGGCCGATCAGGCGCTGGATCTCCAGCGTGCGACCGCCCTGCTTGCCACGGGCCGCTTCGCGGTCGCTGCGGGTATGGGTGGCGCGCGGCAGCATGCCGTACTCGGCGGTGACCCAGCCTTCGCCCTTGCCGCGCAGGAAGCCCGGCACGCGGTTCTCGACGCTGGCGGTGCACAGCACGCGGGTTTCACCGAAGCACACCAGCACCGAACCTTCGGCGTGGCGGGTGAAGCCGCGTTGGATGACGACCGGGCGGAGCTGGTCGGGCTGGCGGCCGCTGGGGCGGGAGTCGGACATGGTGCGGGTTCCGTAATGGCGAGGGAGTACGCCGCCATGCCCGCGGCCTTCACGGGGCGGGCAAGGGGGCTCTGGTGAGGGCGCTAGGGTACCATTCCCCCTTTGCACGCACCGGACACATTCCATGATTCGAAGCATGACCGCCTATGCCGGCGGCGAGCGGGTCACCCCGTGGGGCACGCTGGGCTGCGAGCTGCGCTCGGTCAACCACCGCTTCCTGGAGGTCGGCACCCGCCTGCCCGAGGAACTGCGGGCGCTCGAACCGCAGCTGCGCGAGCGTATCGCCGCGCGCCTGAGCCGCGGCAAGCTGGATCTGGTGATGCGCCTGCGCGCGCCGGAGGCGGCTGCCAACCTGCAGGTGGACGAGGCCCTGCTGGGCCAGCTGGGCCGCCTGGCCCACCGCCTGACCTCCGATTTCCCGAACCTGCAGGTCAGCTTCACCGATCTGCTGCAGTTGCCGGGCGTGACCCGCGGCGAGGCCACGGATGCCGCCGCCCTGCAGGTCGAGGCGCTGGCCCTGCTGGACCAGGTGCTGGACGGCTTCGTCGAAGCGCGTGAGCGCGAAGGCGGCAAGCTGGCTGCGGCCATCAGCGAACGCGTGGACGGCATCGAACGCATCGCCACCGAAGTGCGCACCTTGATTCCGGCCATTCGCGACGGCCAGCGCGCCAAGCTGGCCGCCCGTCTGGCTGACCTGCCGCACCCGGTCGACCCGGGCCGTGCGGAGCAGGAGCTGGTCCTGTGGCTGCAGAAGCTGGACGTGGATGAAGAGCTGGACCGGCTCGGCAGCCATATCGTCGAGATCCGTCGCGTGCTCAAGCAGCGCGAGCCGGTCGGCCGCCGCCTGGACTTCCTGCTGCAGGAGTTCAACCGCGAAGCCAATACGCTGGGCTCGAAGTCGGTGGACAGCCGCACGTCCAATGCCGCGGTGGAGCTGAAGGTGCTGATCGACCAGATCCGCGAGCAGGTGCAGAACATCGAATGATGTTGCGTGCAGCGATACAGCAGGGGCGCCTTCGGGCGCCCTTGTCGTTCCAGCGCATCAGCGCACGCTGACGCCCGGCGCCCCTTCACCCAATCGCCCGACCACGGCCGCCTGGCCGAACCCTGCGTCGTGGAAGCAGGCCAGCACCGCATTCACTGCCTCCGGGGCGCAGGACACCAACAGCCCGCCACTGGTCTGCGGATCGGTCAGCAGTGGCTGCCAGTGGCCGGCCAAGCGTTCGGCGAAGCGCACTTCGGCGCCATACGAGGCCCAGTTGCGGGCGGAGGCGCCGGTCACGCAGCCGCGCTGCAGCAGCTCCAGCGCCTGCGGCAGCAGCGGCACCTGTGCACTGTCCACTTCGGCAGCGACGCCGCTGGCGCGGCACACTTCCAGCAGGTGGCCGAGCAGGCCGAAGCCGGTGACGTCGGTCATCGCGTGCACGCCGTCCAGCGCGGCCAGCGGCACGCCCACGCTGTTCAGGCGGGTAGTCGACGCGATCATCTGCCGGTAGCCCTCTGCATCCAGCACTTCTTTCTTCAGCGCCGACGAGTACACGCCCACGCCCAACGGCTTGCCCAGCACCAGCACATCGCCGGCGCGGGCATCGGCATTGCGCTTGAGCCGCTGAGGATCGAGCACGCCGATCGCGGCCAGGCCGTAGATCGGTTCCACCGAATCGATGCTGTGGCCGCCGGCCACCACGATGCCGGCGTCGGCGCAGGCACGCTCGCCGCCCTGCAGGATGCCGCGGATGGTTTCCTGCGGCAGGGTGTTGATCGGCATGCCGACGATGGCCAGCGCGAACAGCGGCCGCGCGCCCATCGCGTACAGGTCCGACAACGCGTTGGTGGCGGCGATGCGGCCGAAGTCGAACGGGTCGTCGACAATGGGCATGAAGAAATCGGTGGTGGCGACGATTGCCTGGCGATCATCGAGGCGGTACACCGCGGCGTCGTCGCTGGTCTCGCGGCCCACCAGCAGTTCGGCCGGTGCGGGAAGTGCTGGAACGCCGCGCAGCAGTTCGCTCAGCACGCCCGGCGCGATCTTGCAGCCGCAGCCGCCGCCATGCGCGAGAGAGGTCAGTCGTTGCGGGGCATCGGCCGTTGATGGGGCGGGTGACTGCGCGTGCGTGGCCATGCCGACATCTCCTGCGGAAACACGAATGGCGGAAGGCAGCAGGAGTCGAACCTACCAGGGAACGATCGACGCCCCCTACTGGGTTTGAAGCCCAGCCACATGCCCGGATGCGCATGCCTTCCGAAAGTACGGCGGTACCGGTGGGCTCAGTCGCGGGCTGCGTTCCACTGCAGGTCGCCGCGCGGCCGATGCTGGTCACCGACGCGTCGAGTGTAGCCAACGCGATTGAAGAACTCCAAGATCTGGATGCTGCGTTTGCGGCCCAGGCCGATGGCATCGCGGAAGGCCGCCGCATCCACCGCGCCGCTGGCCTGTGACAGCTGCGCGACCATCGCGGCGAGTTCCGCAATGCGCGCGGGTGCATAAAACAGGTCCGGCACCACCTGGAACAGTTCGCCACGTGCGGCGGCGCGGCGCAGGACGGCGCGGACATCGTCTTCGGTCAGTCCGAAGTCGGCGGCCAGAGTACGCACCCACGGCGGATCGAAGCCACCGGCGTGCAGTTGCGGCAGCACGCGTTCCAGCAGCAGGCGCTCGCGTTCCGGTGGCGCATGGTCATGGCCGGGCAGGCGCCACCAGGCGCCCACGCGCTGCAGTGCGCCGTCAGCGAGTAGGTCCTGCAGCAGAGCATTCCAGAGGCTGCCTGCAAGTGAGGGCAGGGTGCTGCGCTGCAGGCGCCCGCTGTCGACACCGGGTTCGTCCGGGCGTCGCTCATGCCAGCTATGCAGCGATGTGATCACCTGCTCGCGCAGCACCTCCCAGTGCGAGGCAAGGATGACCACCGTGTCCTCGCGGGTGATGATGCGCTGTGCGTCTGGAGGAAGATCGATCCGGTCGGCCGCGCGCCGGCAGTAGCGTTGCAGCGCGGCCATGGCAATGCCGAAGGGCGCCTGCTGCAACAGCGGGCCGATTCCCGCACCTGTGGCCAGCTGCTCCAGTGCGCCCAGCCAGGCGAGCCGTGCCGGGCTGCGCCGGCGCCGCTGTGGCGGGTCCGGGTCGAGCACGACGCCACCGCCCAGCGTGTGGGTCGCGGCGGAATCGCGGGCGATGAAGCGTTCACCACACATCGCACAGACCGGTGCATCGAACACCAGCTGCACCAACTGCCCATCACCTTGGTCACGGTCCTCCAGCAGCACCACATGGGCCTGCCGGTGCATCGTGCCCCAGTGGATGTGCAGGGGTGCCCAGTCGCGCAGTGGTGCTGCCCGTGCGGACAAGCGCAGGCGCACATCGACGCGGGTGGTGGCCAGCAGCGCGCGCGGGTCGGCAATCCAGTCGCCACGATGAATCTCGTCGCGGGCGATGGCGGCCAGGTTCAACGCGCAGCGCTGTCCGGCCATGGCGTGGTCACTGGCCTGGTTCTGCGCGTGGATGCTGCGTATGCGCACTTCAGTGGCGGCCGGCATCAGCTGCAGATGCTCGCCCACCGCGGTGACACCGCCATGTACCGCGCCGGTCGCCAATGTGCCGTGGCCGGCCAGCGAGAACACGCGGTCCACCGGCATGCGGAACAGCTCGCTGCGCAGCGCGGCCTGGCGCGCGTTGGCATCGCCGGCGGCCCATGCGTGCAGGTGGGCGCGCAAGGCGTTGATGCCTGCGTCATCGGGGGACGTGCTGTTGCAGGCGAACACGGGGGAACCCTGCAGCGGCGTTCCGGCCAGCAAAGCGGCAATCTCGATCTCGACCCGGGCGATGCGCGCGGCGTCCACGCGGTCGATCTTGGTCAGCGCCACCGCGCCGCGATCCACGCCCAGCAGCTGCAGGATCGCCAGATGCTCGCGGGTCTGCGGCATCACGCCGTCGTCGGCGGCGACGACCAGCAGGGCGACATCGATACCGGTGGCGCCGGCCACCATCGTGTGGACGAAGCGCTCATGACCCGGCACATCGACGAAACCCAGCATCGCGGCGGGGCCTGTGCCGTTCGCGCTTTCCACCGGGACATAGGCATAGCCCAGTTCAATGGAGATGCCGCGCGTGCGTTCTTCCTGCAGGCGATCGGTTTCGATGCCGGTCAGTGCCCGCACCAGGCGCGTCTTGCCATGGTCGATATGCCCGGCGGTGCCGACGATCATGGTTGCAGCGTGCTCCATTGGGCGAGGAAGTCCGCTTCGTCGGCCGGTTCCAGGCAACGCAGGTCCAGCCACAATGCGTCCTCGCCGATGCGGCCCAGCACCGGTCGCGGCAGCTGGCGCAGGCGCTTGGCCAGGCGGTCCAGGCCGCCACGTTGCGCAGTGGTGATGCGCAGGCCGGCACTGCCGAGCTGCGCCTGTGGCTGCGCACCACTGCCGATCTGGCTGTGCATCCGTGCCTGTTCAAGCATGTAGCCGGTCGGCAGCGCCGAGCGCAGCGGTGGCAGCAGGCGCTGGGCCTGCGCATCCATGTCCTGCTGCGTGCGCGAGAGCGTACGCAGTGTCGGCAGCCGTTGCGCCAGCAGCTCCGGCTCGCGGTACAGCGCCAGTACCGCCTCCAGCGCGGCCAGGCCCATCTTGTCCATGCGCAGCGCACGCTTGAGCGGGTTGCGGTTGATCCGCGCGATCAGGTCGGCGCGGCCGGCGATGATGCCGGCCTGCGGCCCACCCAGCAGCTTGTCGCCACTGAACGAGACCAGGTCGGCACCGGCCGCCAGTGTTTCCTGCACGGTCGGCTCGTGTGGCAGGCCGAAGGCCGCCAGGTCGCACAGGCTGCCGCTGCCCAGGTCCACCACCAACGGCAGGCCATGGTCGTGCGCGATCGCTGCCATCGCCGCGGTGTCGACCTTGGCGGTGAAGCCGGTGATCGCGTAGTTGCTGGCGTGCACCTCCATCAGCAGTGCGGTGCGCGGGCCGATGGCATGGGCGAAGTCGGCCGGGTGGGTGCGGTTGGTGGTGCCCACTTCCAGCAGCCGCGCGCCGGCACTGCGCATCACATCGGGAATGCGGAAGGCACCGCCGATTTCCACCAGTTCGCCGCGCGACACCACCACCTCGCGGCGGTTGGCCAGGCTGTTGAGCAGCAGCAGGACCGCCGCCGCATTGTTGTTGACCACGGTGGCGGCTTCGGCGCCGGTCAGCTCGCAGACCAGCGCCTGCACCCGTGCATCGCGGTCGCCGCGGCGGCCGCGGGTGATGTCGAATTCCAGGTCAACCGGTGCGGCCATCGCGCGGGTGACGGCCTGCACCGCGGACTCGGGCAGCAGGGCGCGACCCAGGTTGGTATGCAGCACGGTGCCGGTCAGGTTGAACATCGGCTGCAGGTTCAGCCGTGCATCGGCGATGAGTGCGGCATCAAGCGCCGCGACCAGTGCCGGGCCTTCAATGGCCTGATGCAACTGCTCGGCCGAGAGCTGCGTGGCACTGATGCGCTCACGCAGCGCCTGCAGATGTACGCGCAGCAACTGGGTGATGCGGCTGCGGCCGTGGCCCTCGATCAGTGTTGCCAAGGCAGGCAGGCGCAGCAACCGGTCCAGCGAGGGCAGCGCGGAAGCCGATGCCGGGGTGGGGGGCGTGGCTGTCATCGCCTCACTCGCCGTCGGATTGCCACAGCAGCGGATTCTGGCTGGCGCGTGCATAGCCTTCCTCGCCCAGCAGCAGGTCCAGCGCCAGCGTGCCAAGGTCATCAGCCACCGGTTCCAGCGACGGATCTTTTTCCAGATACAGGATCTTGCGGTAGCTGTGGCAGTGGTCGCAGGTTTCTGCACGTACCGCGCTCTCGCGCACCGCCTGGCCGGTATCGCCGTCGGCATCAGCCAGGGCGCGATAGGCGATGTCCTTGCCAGCGGCGCCACACTGGCTGCACTGCACGCGCACGTAGTGCCACTGGCAGGCGCACAACGAGCACGACAGGTAGCGGTAGGAGGCATAGGGCGGGCGGGCCTGCACCATGCTGGTCACCGGCAGGGTGCCGCACAGCGGGCACAGCCCTGGCGCATCGGCCAGCGGCTTCAGGTCGCTGGGGCGGAAGCTGGCCGCCAGTACTGCCCAATACACCTGCAACGCATTCATCACCAGCAGCGCAGCGACCGCGTCGACCGGGGGCGCGTCAGCGCGTTCCAGCACGGCGTGGGCCTGCGCATCCAGCCAGGTGTCGTCGGCGGCGGCGACGCGCAGCAATTCCTGCCGTGTTTCCGCCGGTAGCCCCGCTTCGTCGGCGCAGTGCCGGCACAGCGTGCGCAGCCAGTCGCGCCAGCGCCCGTCCAGATGAAGCGTGTTGGCGGGCCGCAACGGCATGCCGGCACTGGCGGCCGCGCTGGACTGCTGCGCGCGCGCGTGGTCCTGCAGCGCCTCGCGTTGCTGGGGTGTCAATTCCTCCAGCAGCGCCTGCTGTGCATCGGCCAATGCCGCCAGCAGCTGCAGGTAACCGCCGATGGCGCTGTGCGCGGCCAGGCTGCGCAGGCGCGCCGCGCGTGTGGCGAACAGCGACCCGGTATCAGGCAGGATGATGCGCGGCACGTCGCGCGAGGCGAGCGTCTCGATCTCACCGGGTTCAAGGATGCGTTGCGCCATGCAGGGCCAGCCAGAAGAACCAGCCTCCATCCTCGCCGTTGTCGGCGCTGGCGTCCAGCGCACTGTAGGCCATTTGAAATGGTCGGGGCCAGATCCGTTTTCCACAGGAAAACGGATCTGACCCCATCGGTTGCTGCCGTGTTCATCGTGTCGACCAAGGTCGACACCTACCAAAAGCACCGGGGAACTGTCGAAGGCGCCTCTGCAGGTGCAGGGCCGCAGGCCCTGCCGTTACCCCTCTTCCCGACGTCCGCGCAGGATGTCGCGGAACCACTGCCGGTGGTGCTTGTACGCCCACCCATAGGTCACCTTGCCCTGGGTCATCGCCCGCACCGAGCCCTTGATCCAGAGCGCCGCATAGATGTGCACCACGATCGCGCACACCAGCACCCAACCGAACAACGCATGGGCCAGCACCGAGAAGCGGATCAGCCCGATCGGGAAGAGATGGCTGAAGTATTGCCGCCAGATAACGAAGCCGGTCAGCAGCAGTGCCGACAGGCAACCAATGATCGCCCAGAACAAGAGCTTCTGGCCGGCATTGAAGCGGCCCACCGGCGGCAGCCTCTCATCCTCGTTGCGCAGTACATCGCGCATGCCGCGCATCCATGCGCGATCGTCGGCCGTCGGCAGATTGTCGCGCCACATGCGGAACGCCAGAAACGCAAAGCCGACCACCATGGCCAGCCCGATGAATGGATGCAGGATGCGCGTCCACGGGCCGCCACCGAACAGCTGGGTCAGCGGAAACAGCGCGGGATGGAACAGTGCCAGCCCGGACAGCGCCGTCAGCACGAAGCAGATCGCCACGATCCAGTGATTGATGCGGGTCGGCGCGCGGTAGCGGATGATCTGCCGCGGGTGCGGGGCGTACTTCATGGCCGCTGCTCCTCTTCGATCTTCTTCGCCTCGTGTTCGGCTTCCTCTTCTTCCTCGTCATTGACCGTGTTGCGGCCGATGCCGATGTAATGCAGGAAGCCGGCGAAGGCGGTGGCGGCGATCGCCAGCACGCCCAGCGGCTTGGCCACGCCCTTCCAGACTTCCACCATCGGGCTGATCCGCGGGTCCTTGGGCAGGTCGGCGTACAGCTCCGGCTTGTCCACATGCTGCAGCACGTACATCACGTGGGTGCCACCCACGCCCTGCGGGTCGTACAGGCCGGCGTTCCCGTAGCCGCGCGATTTCAGGTCTTCCACGCGGCCGGCCGCGTGCTCGGTCATCGCCTGCTTGCTGCCGAAGGTGATCGCCCCGGTCGGGCAGGTCTTCACGCAGGCCGGTTCCTGGCCCACCGCCACCCGGTCCGAACACAGCGTGCACTTGTAGGCCTTGTGGTCCTTCTTGGAAATGCGCGGCACGTCGAACGGGCAACCGGTCACGCAGTAGCCGCAGCCGATGCAGTTCTCTTCCTGGAAGTCGACGATGCCGTTGGCGTACTGGATGATCGCGCCCGGCGACGGGCAGGCCTTCAGGCAGCCCGGGTCGCTGCAGTGCATGCAGCCCTCCTTGCGGATCAGCCACTCCAGCTTGCCCTTCTCGTCCTCGTACTCGCGGAACTTCATCACCGTCCACGACTGGTCGCTCAGGTCGGGCGGGTTGTCATAGCTGCCAACGCAGCTGCCGACCTCGTCGCGCAGGTCGTTCCATTCCATGCAGGCGACCTGGCAGGCCTTGCAGCCGATGCATTTGCTCACATCGATCAGCTTGGCGACCTGGCCGGTGTGCGCACCGCGCGCTTCCGGCGAGGGCGTGGTGGTGGCCGAGCGGCGGATGATGTCCAGCGATTGCAGTGACATGGCGTGTCTCCTACACCTTCTCGACCTTGACCAGGATGCACTTCGATTCGGGCGTCTGCGAGTTGCCGTCACCGATGGCGTTGGTCAGCGTATTGGCGATGTATCCGGGCTTGGCCGCACCGAGGAAGCCCCAGTGGATCGGCACGCCCACCTGGTGCACGGTCCGGCCATCGATCTGCAGGGCCTTGATGCGCTTGGTCACCATCGCCACCGCTTCGATGTGTCCACGCTTGGAACTGACCCGCACGCGGCTGCCGTTGCTGATGCCCAGCTCGTCGGCCAAGGCCGCGCCGATCTCGACGAACTGCTCGGGCTGGATGATGGCGTTCAACTTGCCGTGCTTGGTCCAGAAGTGGAAGTGCTCGGTCAGGCGGTAGGTGGTGGCCACATGCGGGAACTCGTCCGGCGAACCGATCTGTGCGCGATCGCTGGCGAATACGCGGGCGGCCGGGTTGTTCAGCGTCAGTGCCTGGCCGGGGCTGAGCGGATTGCTGCGCAGTGGCGTGTCGAATGGCTCGTAGTGCTCCGGGAACGGCCCTTCGGCCATGCCGGCCTTGGCGAAGAAGCGGGCGATGCCTTCCGGGTTCATGATGAACGGGCCCATCCCGCCGGCGGGATCTTCGTCGGCCTTGAAGTCCGGTACGTCCACGCTGCCCCAGTTCTTGCCGTTCCAGGCCAGCAGCGTGCGGCGCGGGTCGAACGGCTGGCCGGCCACGTCGCACGACGCGCGGTTGTACATCACGCGGCGATTGGCCGGCCACGCCCAGGCCCAGCCCAGCGTGTTGCCGATGCCGGTGGGGTCGCTGTTGTCACGCCGCGCCATCATGTTGCCGGTCGGGCCCCAGGCACCGATGTAGATCCAGCAGCCCGACGCGGTGCTGCCATCGTCGCGCAGGTCGCCGAATGCGGCCAGCTGCTCGCCGGCCTTGCGCACCAGCCTGGTTGGATCCTTCGGATCGAACACGTCGGCCAGCGCCTTGCCGTTGTATTCCATCGCCAGCTCTTCCGGCGTCGGCAGCTCCGGGTTGGAATACTTCCAGGCCAGGTCGCGCACCGGCTCCCACCACGCACCGCCGTCCTTCTCGTACATCGCCTTGATGCGATGGAACAGCTCGGACATGATCTCGATGTCGCTGCGCGCTTCACCCGGCGGATTGGCGCCCTTCCAGTGCCACTGCAGCCAGCGCGAGGAGTTCACCACCGCGCCGTTCTCCTCGGCGAAGGACGTGGTGGGCAGGCGGAATACTTCGGTCTGGATCGTGCTCGGGTCGACGTCGTTCAACGCGCCGTGGTTCTGCCAGAAGGCGATGGTCTCGGTTTCCAGCGGGTCCATGCTGACCATGAACTTCAGCTTGGAGAACGCGCTGATCAGCTTGCCCTTGTTAGGCGCCGAGGCCAGCGGGTTGAAACCCTGGCAGATGTAGCCGTGGATCTTGCCCTCGTTCATCAGCTCGTACGCCTGCAGCATGTCGTACGGCTTGTCGAGCTTTGGCAGGTAATCGAAGCACCAGTTGTTGTCGGCGGTGGCGGCATCGCCCCACCACGATTTCATCAGGCTGACGTGGAACTTCGGATAGTTCTGCCAGAACGACATCTGGTTGGCGCGCAGCGGCTTCTGCGTGCGCTTGGCGATGTAGGTGTCGTAGTCCTGCTCGTCCTGCCTCGGCAGCGTCAGGTAGCCGGGCAGCAGGTCGGACATCAGGCCGATGTCGGTCAGGCCCTGGATGTTGGAATGCCCGCGCAGCGCGTTCATGCCGCCACCGGCCACGCCGATGTTGCCCAGCAGCAGCTGCACCATGGTGCCGGCACGCACGTTCTGTGCGCCGATCGAGTGCTGCGTCCATCCCAGCGCGTACAGGATGGTCATCGCCTTGTCCTTGCCGGCGGTGGACGCGATCATGTCCCAGATCTGGCGGATGCTGTCGGCCGGCGTGCCGCAGATGCGCTCGACCATCTCCACGGTGTAGCGCGCGTAGTGTTGTTTCAGCAGGTTGTAGACGCAGCGCGGGTCCTTCAGCGTCGGGTCGCTGCGTACGTAGCCGTCGTCACCGTAGGCGTAGTCCCAGCTGGAACGGTCGTAGCTGCGCTTCTCTTCGTTGTAACCCGAATACAGGCCGTCCTTGAAGGCGAATTCGTCCTTCACCAGGAACGGCATGTCGGTGTAGTTCAGCACGTACTCGTGCTGGATGCGGTCCTCGGTCAGCAGGTAGTTGATCAGGCCGCCCAGGAACACGATATCGGTACCGGTGCGGATCGGCGCGTACACGTCGGCCACCGCGGCCGAGCGGTTGAAGCGCGGATCGACCACGATCAGCCGGGCCTTGTTGTGTGCCTTGGCCTCGGTCACCCATTTGAATCCGCACGGGTGTGCCTCGGCGGCATTGCCACCCATGATCAGGATCAGGTCGGCATTCTTGATGTCGACCCAGTGGTTCGTCATCGCACCACGGCCTAGCGTCGGGGCAAGACCTGCCACCGTCGGGCCGTGTCAGACACGTGCCTGGTTGTCGAATGCCAGCATGCCAAGGGAGCGGACGACCTTGTGGGTCAGCACCGCGGTTTCATTGCTGGTGGCCGAGGCCGCCAGCATGCCGGTGGTCAGCCAGCGGTTGACCGTCTGCCCGGCTTCGTTCTTCTGCACGAAGTTGGCATCGCGGTCTTCCTTCATCAGCCGCGCGATGCGGTCCAGCGCATCGTCCCAGCTCAGCCGCTTCCACTCGTTGGAGCCCGGTGCCCGGTACTCGGGATAGAGCAGGCGCGACTTGCTGTGGATGATGTCGGCCAGGCCGGCGCCCTTCGGGCACAGCGTGCCGCGGTTGACCGGATGGTCCGGGTCACCCTCGATATGGAAGATGCTCGGCTCGGCGTTCTTGGCGCCGTCGCCGAGGCTGTACATCAGGATGCCGCAGGCCACCGAACAGTAGGTACAGGTGTTGCGGGTCTCGGTCGCGCGGGTCAGCTTGTACTGCCTGACCTCCGCGAGCGCGATGCCGGGCGCGAAGCCCATCAATGCCAGGCTGGAGCCGACCAGGGTTGTCCCGGTCACTTTCAGGAACTGGCGGCGGCTCATCGATGGCATGCCGTTCTCCTGGGATGGCGGGGAGGCACGGGCCTCCGGGCTGTCATTGGGTACGGCCCGGTTATAGCACAGGCCCCCGCACGCCCATGTGGCACAAGGCCCGGCGCCGGCGGGGCGGGCGCGCAACGGGGCCGCTCTGGTAAAGTTGCGTGCCCGCCCCCCGGGGAAGCGTCTGCCGGGCCTGGTTCCAGGATGTTCCGCGCAGCCCCCGCCGTCCTGGCGCGATCCTCCGCGCCGGATCTGGAACACCGAGGAAAAATTTTGCGAAATCAACCAGTTGGGTTCCGCGCATGAGCGCCCCGTCGAAGCCGTCGGACGCCGTTGCGCGCGGCACGCTGTACATCGTTGCCGCCCCCTCCGGCGCCGGCAAGAGCAGCATCGTCAATGCCACCCTGGCGCGTGACCCGCAGATCGCGCTGTCGATCTCCTTCACCTCGCGCGCGATGCGCCCGGGGGAAGTGAACGGCCAGCACTACCATTTCGTCTCTGCGGAAAGGTTCGAGGAAATGATCGCCGCCGGCGACTTCTTCGAGCATGCGTGGGTGCACGGCGACTGGAAGGGCACGGCCCGGCAGTCGGTGGAGCCGCAGCTGGCCGCCGGCCAGGACGTGCTGCTGGAAATCGACTGGCAGGGCGCGCAGCAGGTGCGCCAGCTGGTGCCGGGCACGGTCACCGTGTTCATCCTGCCGCCGTCCAGGCAGGCCCTGCAGGATCGCATGCGCAAGCGTGGCCAGGACAGCGAGGCGGTCATCGCCCAGCGCCTGGGCGCGGCGCGCGATGAAATGCTGCACTTCAACGAGTTCGACTACGTCATCGTCAACGAGGTGTTCGACACCGCCGTGGACGAGTTGTGCGCCATCTTCACCGCCAGCCGCCTGCGCCGGGAGGCCCAGAAGGTCCGCCACGCCGGCCTGATCCAGGCCCTGCTGACTCCCGATCCGGGCGCAACTGACTGATTCCAAAAGAATCGGGTAGGGGTTGGCTTGATTTTGTCCAGCTCCTGCCAGTACACTCCGTCCCCTTTCCCTCATTCGACTGAGCGGCCGACCGGTCGCCGGGAGCCCGTATGGCCCGCATCACCGTAGAAGATTGCCTGGAAGTCGTTAACAACCGTTTCGAACTGGTCATGATGGCATCCAAGCGTGCCCGCCAGCTCGCCAACGGCGTGCAGGCCACGCTGGACAACAGCGAGACCGAGGACAAGCCGACCGTGCTGGCGCTGCGCGAAATCGCCGCCCGCAAGATCGACAACGCGCTGATCGACGAAGTCGAGAAGGCCGAGCGTGAGCGCGCCGAGCGCGAAGCGCTGGAGTGGGCTGCCGCCGAAGTGGTCGCTGACGAAGACATGTCCAAGAACGACGATTGATCGCATCGATCAACGTAATCGTTGGATACACCGAACAGCCCGCCCCGTGCGGGCTGTTTCGCATTCAGGATTTGCCGTAAACGTCGCGCTGGAATAGGCTGCGGGCATGAACCCAGGCCCCACTGCCAAGGTCGCCGCAGCCCCCACTGCCGCCGTACCCGACTACGTCCTCCAGCTTGAACGCGCCGCCCATTACCTGCCGCCGGAACAGCTGCCGCTGTTGCGCCGTGCCTGGGAAGTCGGAGCCTCCGCGCACGCTGGGCAGACGCGCAAGTCGGGTGAGCCCTATATCACCCACCCGGTGGCGGTGGCCCAGGTGCTGGCCGAGCTCGGCCTGGACGTGGAAGCGCTGATCGCCGCGATCCTGCACGACACCATCGAAGACACGCCGCTGACCCGCGAGGCGCTGGCCGCCGAGTTCGGCGAAGCCGTGGCCGAACTGGTCGACGGCGTTACCAAGCTGGACAAGCTGAAGTTCCGCGACCGCCAGGAGGCGGCCGCCGAGAGCTTCCGCAAGATGCTGCTGGCGATGTCGCGCGACCTGCGCGTGATCATGATCAAGCTGGCCGACCGCCTGCACAACATGCGTACGCTGGGTGCGCAGAGCCGCGAAGCGCGCGGCCGCATCGCCCGCGAGACGCTGGAGATCTACGCGCCCATCGCCCAGCGCCTGGGCATGAGCCTGGTCAAGAGCGAGCTGCAGAACCTCGGTTTCAAGGCGCTGTACCCGTGGCGCCACGCCATCATCGAGAAGCACATCCGCAGCCAGCCGGTGGTGCGTCGCGAGGCGATGGCGCAGGTGGAAGTGCAGCTGTCGCAGCGCCTGGCCAAGGAGGGGATCGAGCATCGGCTGATCAGCCGCATCAAGACCCCGTGGAGCATCTACAACAAGATGCGCGACGAGAACAAATCCTTCGACCAGGTGATGGATGTGTTCGGCTTCCGCCTGGTCGTGCGCAGCGTGCCCAGCTGCTACCACGCGCTGGGTTCGGTGCATGCCACCTTCAAGCCGCTGGATGGCCGTTTCCGCGACTTCATCGCCATTCCCAAGGCCAACGGTTACCAGTCGCTGCACACGGTGCTGTTCGGACCGTATGGCTCGCCGATCGAAGTGCAGATCCGTACCGAGGAAATGGACCTGATCGCCGAACGCGGCGTGGCCGCGCACTGGACCTACAAGTTCGGCGGCGATTCGCCCAACAGCGCACAGAGCCGTGCCCACGCGTGGATCGTCGAGCTGATCGACTCGCAGCGTGCCGCCGGTTCCTCGCTGGAGTTCCTGGACAACGTCAAGGTCGACCTGTTCCCGGACGAGGTCTACCTGTTCACGCCAAAGGGCAAGATCCTGGCCCTGCCGCGCAACTCCACCGCGCTCGATTTCGCCTACGCCGTGCATACCGACGTCGGCAACATGGCGGTGGCCTCGCGCGTGGACAAGAAACTGGTGCCGTTGCGCACCAAGCTGGTGTCGGGGCAGTCGGTGGAGATCATCACCGCACGCTCGGCCACGCCGAAACCGCAGTGGCTGGAATTCGTGGTTACCAGCAAGGCGCGCACTGCCATCCGCCACCAGCTCAAGCAGCTGGAGCACGAGGATGCCGTGCAGCTGGGCCACCGCATGCTCGACCGTGCGCTGGAAGCGATGGATTCGTCGCTGGAGCGGCTGCCGAAGGGGCGCCTGGATGCGTTCCTGGCCGAACACCGCTTCCCGCGCCTGGAAGCCCTGCTGGCCGAGGTCGCACTGGGCAACTGGATGCCGACCCAGGCCGCGCAGGCGCTGATGGCCTACGCCGAACTGCGTGGCGGCCCGCATTCGCGCCACCACTCGCAGGAAAAGATCCTGATCAACGGCAGCGAGCGTGGCGTGGTCACCTTCGCCGGCTGCTGCCAGCCGATTCCCGGCGACGAGATCATGGGCTACCACACCGCCGGCAAGGGCATCGTGGTGCACCGCATGGACTGCCCGAACCTGGCCGAGCTGCGCAAGTCGCCCGAGCGCTGGGTGCCGATCGGCTGGGACACCACCGTCTCCGGTGACTACGACACCTCGCTGGTGGTGGAAGTGGAGAACGGCACCGGCGTGCTGGCACAGCTGGCCGCTGCCATCGCGCAGAGCCACTCCAACATCGAGCGCGTGGACTACCTGGATCGCGATTTCAACGCCGCCGTGCTGGCGTTCAACATCCAGGTGCGCGACCGCAACCACCTGGCCGAAGTGATGCGCCGCCTGCGCCGCCTGTCGGTCGTGCAGTCGGTACGCCGCCAGTAGGTCCACGCCATGCGTGGATGACGTTCCGCGCACACGACGTACGGGGTCGGATCCGTTTCCCGCCGGGAAACGGATCCGACCCCCAGCCGATGCCGCGCCCACCCGGTACAATCACCGCTCTGTTTTCCCCCAAAGCACCGGAGCGACCCATGTCCCGCCAGATCATCAACACCGAAAAGGCCCCCGCCGCCATCGGCCCGTACTCGCAGGCCGTGCGCGCCGGCAACACCGTGTACTTCTCCGGCCAGATCCCGCTTGACCCGGCCACCGGCGACATCGTCGGCGCTGGCGACGTCGAAGCGCAGGCCCGTCGCGCCTTCGACAACCTCAAGGCCGTGGCCGAAGCCGCCGGCGGCTCGCTGGACAAGGTCGTGCGTCTGGGCCTGTACCTGACCGACCTGGGCGAGTTCGCCAAGGTCAACGCGGTCATGCAGGACTACTTCCAGGCCCCGTACCCGGCCCGTTCCACCATCGAAGTCTCCGGCCTGCCGAAGGGCGCCAGCTTCGAGGTCGACGCGGTGATGGTCATCGACTGACCACCACGTGGCACGCAAGGCGGCGGTCACCCCGGTCCTGTCACCGTCCGGCGAAGCATCCCTGGCGATGCTCGCCGGCGTCGGTCCGGCCGTGGCCGCCAAACTGCAGGCGCGTGGCCTGGCCACCCTGCAGGATCTCTGGCTTCACCTGCCCCTGCGCTATGAAGACCGGACCCGGCTGACCCGCATCGAAGACCTGCGCAACGGCGTGCCGGCGCAGGTGGAAGGGCGGGTGGTCGCGGTCGAGCGCGGCATGCGCTATCGACCGATGCTGAAAGTGGCGGTGGAGGACGAAGGGCAGGGCACCCTGGTGCTGCGCTTCTTCCATTTCCGCCAGCAGCAGGTCGGCCAGTTCGCGGTCGGCAACCGGCTGCGCTGCTTCGGCACGCCCAAGCCCGGCCACCTCGGCCTGGAAATCGTCCATCCCAGCTACCAGGTGCTGGGCCGCAACGATGATCCCGAACTCGGCGACCGCCTCGACCCGGTGTATCCCACCGTCGAAGGCGTGGGCCCGATGACGATGCGCAAGCTGATCGGCCAGGCCCTGGATCGCCTGCCCGAGGAGAGCACGCTGGAACTGCTGCCCAGCGGTTGGCTCGATGGCCTGGGCCTGCCGTCGCTGCGCAGCGCGCTGCTGACCGTGCACCGGCCACCGCCGGATGCCGACCTCGCCGCGCTGGCCGCCGGCACCCACCCGGCGCAGCGCCGCCTGGCGATGGAAGAACTGCTGGCCCACCACCTCAGCCTGCGTCGCCAGCGCATTGCCTTGCAGGCACACCATGCGCCGCCGCTGGCTGGTCCTGGCAAGCTGGCCAAGGCGCTGCTGAAGCAGCTGCCGTTCGCGCTCACCGGCGCGCAGGCGCGCGTGTTCAAGCAGATCCGTGAAGACCTCGCGCGCCCCAGCCCGATGCTGCGGCTGGTGCAGGGCGACGTCGGTTCCGGCAAGACCGCGGTGGCCGCACTGGCGGCGATGCTGGCGGTGGAGCAGGGCAAGCAGGTCGCATTGGCAGCGCCCACCGAACTGCTGGCCGAACAGCATCTCAACAACCTGCGCGGCTGGCTGGAGCCGCTCGGTGTGCGTATCGCCTGGCTGGCCGGCAAGGTCACCGGCAAGGCGCGCGCCAAGGTGATGGAGCAGGTCGCCAGTGGCGAAGCGCAGGTGGTGGTCGGTACCCACGCGCTGATGCAGGAGGCGGTGGTGTTCCAGGATCTGGCCTTGGCCATCGTCGACGAACAGCACCGCTTCGGCGTGCACCAGCGCTTGGCGCTGCGCGACAAGGGCGCGGGCGGCAACAGCGTGCCGCACCAGCTGGTGATGACCGCCACGCCGATTCCGCGCACGCTGGCGATGTCCGAGTACGCGGACCTGGATGTGTCGGCCATCGATGAACTGCCACCGGGACGCACGCCGGTGCAGACCGTCGCCCTCAACAATGACCGTCGCCCGGAACTGATCGAGCGCATCGCGCTGGCCTGCGAGGAAGGGCGGCAGGTGTACTGGGTGTGCACGCTCATCGAGGAAAGCGAAGAACTGGATGCCACCCCGGCGCAGGCCACCTACGAATCGCTGCAGGCACTGCTGCCCGGCGTTCGCGTGGGGCTGGTGCACGGACGCCTGAAAGCCGCCGAAAAGCTGGCGACGATGGTGGCGTTCAAGACCGGCGAGATCGACCTGCTGGTCGCGACCACGGTCATCGAAGTGGGCGTGGACGTACCCAATGCTTCGTTGATGGTGATCGAGAACGCCGAACGCCTCGGCCTGGCCCAGCTGCACCAGCTGCGCGGCCGCGTGGGGCGTGGTTCGGCGGTATCGCGCTGCGTGCTGCTGTACCAGGCTCCGCTTTCGCAGATGGCGCGCGAGCGCCTGCAGACCATGCGCGAAACCAACGATGGTTTCGTCATCGCCGAGAAGGATCTGGAACTGCGCGGCCCCGGCGAACTGCTGGGTACCCGCCAGACCGGCCTGGCCGGTTTCCGCATTGCAGACCTGGCCCGCGATGCCGGCCTGCTGCCCGGCGTGCATGACCTGGCCGAGCGGCTGCTGGCCCAGCAGCCCGCGTTGGCCGATCGCGTGGTGCAGCGCTGGATCGGCACCGCCGTGCGCTACGCCTCGGCGTAAGTGGCGGGGTCAGGCCCCTTTGCACAGCAAAGGGCTCTGACCCCATCCCCGGGACGCTCATCCCCGCATGGCGTGGATCTACTGTAGAGCCGAACCCATGCTCGGCTGCCGTTCGCGCTGCGCGCGTGAGTCGAGCATGGCTCGACTCTACAGAGAGCTCTTCCCTGCCATCCGCGGGAAACCCGTTTTCGGCGTTGCTGTTGAAGTTGTCGGCCAGCGGCCGGCACTACCGCGGGTGCAGGTCGCAGCCCTGCCGCCCCCCATACTTGCAACGGTCATCATCCCGGTCCACACTTCGTTGCCGATCTGAAGACGGCAACGATGACCCACAAGATCCCCCTGTTGATCGACACCGACCCCGGTGTGGACGACGCCCTGGCCCTGCTGATGGCCTTTGCCGATGAACGGCATGACGTGGTCGCCCTGACCATCGCCGCCGGCAATGTCGGCCTGCAGTACACCGTCCGCAACGCCCTCAAGCTCTGCGACATCGTCGGCCGCACCGACGTGCCGGTGTTTGCCGGCAGCCCGGATCCGCTGCTGCATCCTTCCGTAGACGCTGCCCACGTGCATGGCCGTGATGGCTATGGCGACGTGGACCTGCCGCCGCCGAGCCGCCAGGCCGAAGCCGAGCATGCTGCGCTGGCCATCCTGCGCCTGTCGCACGCGCATGCCGGCGAACTGATGCTGGTGATGCTTGGCCCGCTGACCAACCTCGCGCTGGCACTGAAGCTGGACCCGACCCTGCCCCAGCGCATCAAGCGCATCGTGGTGATGGGCGGCGCGGTCACCTGCCACGGCAACATCACCCCGGCGGCCGAATTCAACATCGCCTTCGATCCGGAAGCGGCGCATGTGGTGTTCACCTCGTTCAAGCACCTGCTGGTGTCGGACTGGGAGGCCACCGTCGCCCACGGCCTGCCGCTGGAAGAAGCCGAGAAATGGCTGCAGGCCGATTCCGATCGCGCCCGCTTCTACGAGCTGATTTCGCGCAAGACCCGGGGCCTGTCCGAAGACAGCAAGGGCGGCCGCTGGTACACCGCCGACGCGGTTGCCATGGCCTGGGCACTGAACCCGGAAGGGCAGCTGCGGGTCGAGTCGCGTCCGCTGAACGTGGAGCTGAATGGCACGTTCAGCCGCGGCGCCACCATCGTCGACTGGAACCGCCAGACCGGCCAGCCGGACAACTGCGATCTGCTGATGGCCTACGACCAGCAGCGTTTCGAGACCCTGGTACGCCAGGCCCTGGGCGCGGACTGAAGCCGATTGACCGGCACCGGTTGCCCCGGGCGGCAACCGGTGCTTATAATGCCGCTCTTGACCACCAGCCCATTTACGGTGTGAGCCCATGAAGGCCGATATCCATCCGAACTACCGCGACGTCGTCTTCCATGACGTCACCTCCGATTTCAAGATCCTGACCCGCTCGACCATGGCGACGAAGGAAACCATCAAGTGGGAAGACGGCAACGACTACCCGCTGGTGAAGGTTGAAATTTCCTCGGCTTCGCACCCGTTCTACACGGGCAAGCACAAGGTCATCGACACCTCGGGCCGTATCGACAAGTTCCAGAAGCGCTACGCGCGCTGATCTGTCGATCCAGCTTCGAACCGACGGCCGCGCTCTGCGCGGCCGTTTGTTTTTCCCCAACGCCTACCCAACGGGCGTTTGGATGGACAGAACACTGCGTTCGTGTGACAACGCTTTTGCCGATCCGGGCCGCTTGCTGGCCGGGTTATGGCCGCCTGCCGTCTACGACTTCTGTCTAGCGCCTGGCAAATGCTGCTGTGCGATAATGGCATGATCCCCGGCACAGGCCGAGGACGTCATTCACGTGCCTGACCAATGCGCTTGGGCAGGCGCCTTCCCATGAAGGAGCGCACACAGTGTCCGATCTTGATCAGGTCACGCTCAACGCCGGCGATAAGTCCGTCGTTCTGCCCGTCATCAAACCCACCCTCGGCAACGACTGCGTCGACATCGCGAAGCTGACCAAGGAAACGGGGTTTTTCACCTACGATTCCGGCTTCACCGCGACGGCCAGCTGCAAGTCCGCCATCACTTACATCGACGGCGACAAGGGCGTGCTGCTGTATCGCGGCTACCCGATCGAGCAGCTGTCGGAAAAGTCGAGCTACGTCGAAGTGGCCTACCTGCTGATCAACGGCGAGCGCCCGAGCGCCGAGCAGCTGAAGGCCTTCACCGATGAGCTGACTGCCGAAGCCAATGTCGACGACTCGATCAACACCCTGATCGGCAGCTTCGCCAAGGACGCCCACCCGATGGCCATTCTGGCTGCTGCGATCGCGCAGCTGTCGGCCATCTACCACGATGCGCTGGACCTGTCCGACGCCGAACAGCGCCGCCAGGCCGCCGTGCGCCTGATCGCCAAGGTGCCGACCCTGTCGGCGCTGATCTACCGCCATGGCAAGGGCCTGCCGGCCAACAAGCCGGACACGTCGCTGGACTACGTCAGCCGCTTCCTGAAGCAGACCTTCGAGTCGGCTGACGGCCAGTACGATCTGAACCCGGATGTGGTCAAGGCGCTGGACCTGCTGTTCATCCTGCACGCCGACCACGAGCAGAACGCCTCGACCTCGACCGTGCGCCTGGTCGGTTCGACCGGTGCCAACCCGTACGCGTCGGTCGCCGCTGGCGTCACCGCGCTGTGGGGTCCGGCCCACGGCGGTGCCAACGAAGCCGTGCTGAAGATGCTGGAAGAGATCGGCAGCGCCGACAACGTCGAGTCCGCCGTGGTCAAGGCCAAGGACAAGACCTCCGGCTTCCGCCTGATGGGCTTCGGCCACCGCGTCTACAAGAATTTCGATCCGCGCGCCAAGGTCATCGGCGAGATGACCAGCAAGGTGCTCAAGCAGCTGGGCGTGCAGGATCCGCTGCTGGACGTGGCCGTGAAGCTGGAACAGGCCGCGCTGCAGGACGAGTACTTCGTCGCGCGCAAGCTGTACCCGAACGTCGATTTCTACAGCGGCATCATCTACAAGGCGCTGCAGATCCCGACCGAAATGTTCACCGTCATGTTCGCCCTGGGCCGTACCTCCGGCTGGGTCTCGCATTGGCTGGAACAGCAGGTCGATCCGGAAATGAAGATCGGCCGTCCGCGCCAGGTCTACACCGGCAGCGACGTGCGCGACTACCAGGGCTGATCGCCCCGCGTAGGTTGTGCCGAGAACGCCCCGCATGCGCGGGGCGTTTTTTTTTCTGCCGCCCTGGTGGGTGCCAACCAAGGTTGGCACGCTTTCGACACTCGCGAAAAACCATCCACGCATGGCGTGGATCCACTTGTTCCCGCCCTTGGTTGGCACGCTCCCCATCCACGCGTGGCATGGATTTACCGCGTTCCCGCCTTGGTAGGTGCCAACCTTGGTTGGCACGCTCCCCCATCCACGCGTGGCATGGATTTACCGCGTTCCCGCCTTTGGTAGGTGCCAACCTTGGTTGGCACGCTCTTCAACGCGCCAAGACCGCGTGATTCAGGGGTCTCACCAGCTTCACAAGCGCTCGCGCAGCCTCAGGACGCCAGCTGCATTCGCAGCACCTGAAATGGAGCGTCCATCCCGATGAGTACCCGATTCGACCCACCCGAGCGCGGCCCGCTCGGCGCTGACGTCGCCGCTGTCGTCACTGCCCCCATCGTTCCGCCCGCCAGCGAAAGCGCGGTGTCGTGGGGAGCCATCTTCGCTGGCGCCGCCGCCGCCGCTGCGCTCTCTCTCATCCTGCTGATCCTCGGCGTGGGCCTGGGGTTGTCGTCGGTGTCGCCCTGGTCGTTCGAAGGCGTCAGCAAGGAAACCTTCGGCTGGTCCAGCATCGCCTGGCTCACCTTCACCGCGCTGGCCGCTTCCGGCCTGGGGGGCTATCTGGCGGGTCGCCTGCGCACCAAGTGGACGCAGATCCACGGCGACGAAACCTACTTCCGCGACACCGCGCACGGCTTCGTGTCGTGGGCGGTGGCCACGCTGCTGACCGCGGGCCTGCTGACGTCGGCCATCGGTGGCGTGCTGGGTGCGGGCGCAAAGGTGGCCGGCGCCACTGCCGGTGCCGCTGCGTCCACCGTCGGCGTGGCTGCAGCCGGTGCCAGCGGCGCTGTGGCGGCTGCACCGGAAGGCGACCTCGACTATTGGGTGGATGCGCTGTTCCGCAGCACGACCCACGCAGGGCCGGCCGATCCCGCAGCGCCGCCGCCGGGCGCACCGATGGACCCGGATGCCGCGCCACCGCCGGCAGCGGGCGCCGGTCCGCGCGACGCGCGCATGGCCCCGCCGCCGCGACCGGCGCCGGGCAACGGTCCGATCGGCGATCGCCGCGAAGTGCGTGCCGAAGTGAACCGCATCATCGTCAACAGCCTGCAGGGGGAAGGCTTGGATCCGGCCGATACCCAGTACCTGTCACAGCTGATCGCGCGCGATACCGGGATGAGCCCGGCTGAAGCGCAGGCCCGCGTGACCGATGTGCAGACGCGCATGCGTGCAGCGCTGGAGAAGGCCAGGAATACCGCCAAGCAGGCTGCCGACGATGCGCGGAAGGCGACCGCCTACGCCGCATTGTGGCTCTTCATCACCCTGCTGATCGGCGCGTTCTTCGCCAGCCTCAGCGCCACCTGGGGCGGCCGCCGCCGCGACCTGTAATCCACCCTTCCATGCAAGGAGACCTGCCATGAAGATGATTCTGCTCTGGTTGCTGGGCGTGCCGATTCCGCTGCTGATCCTGTACGCGATCTTCTTCTGATCGCGCACCACCGCGCCGTGTCATCAGGCCGCCGAAAGGCGGCCTGATGCCATCCCGCAGATCCACGCCACGCGTGGATGCCCCACAGTAGAGTCGAGCCATGCCCGACTCTACAAACGCAATGCAATGAGGTTTATTGCATTCAAACAGTGAGGGAAATTGCATAACCCTCAAACATAGAGCGCCTTCAAAAATTCTCCTTAACGTTCAACGTTTTAGGAATGCTTGAATGGCCTGCATGGCAATGGATTTCTAACATTCTCTCCGTCGCCCGCACCCATCCCCGCGGGCGGCGCTTCCCTCCCTTTTCTCCTTGGGGAGGGGAGCTTTCAAATTCCCCCTTGTCCGAGAGAGACAACCATGCACGCCATTATCAAGAAGGCCGCGCTCGCTGCAGCGCTGGCTACTGCTTCGCTGTCCGCGCACGCGCTGGAAACCAAGATCACCGTCTACGCCGACGTCGACCCGACCCTGGCGCTGCTGCGCGACGATGGCACCCCGCTGCCGGACACCGTGCAGCTGACCCACGATCCGCTGCGTGGCCTGCTGCCGTCGACGCAGCAGGTGCGTATCCATTCCAATGACGAAACCGCGGACATCGAGGTGCGCCTCGGCCACGATCCGGTGCTGCTCAATGGCGCCACGCGCGTGCCGCTGGCCGTCAGCCTGAACACCGACGCGCTGACCACTGCGGTCACCGAGTTCAAGGCGGCTGACCTGTTCAACGGCGCCAGCTCGACGCCGGGTGCCTCCATCTCGATGCCCCTGACCATCGCCCAGGCGGGTGCCGGTGGCCCGCTTACGGTCAACGGCCGCTACGAAGGCATGGTCTACATCGTCATGAACCAGAAGCCCTGATCCACGGCTTCCCGCGCCGGCCCGCACCCCGGGCCGGCCGCTACTCCAGCGGTACCCCCAATGACCCCACACGCCCCCGCCGTTACCCGGTTGGCGGTCGCGCTCGCCCTGGCACTGGCTGCTCCCTCGGTAGCGGCCCACGGCGTCCCCGCCGGCTTCGAGGATCTGGTCGAAGGCCAGACCGAACAACTCGACATCCAGCTGTTCGGCCGCTCGGCCGGGCTGTCGCCGGTACGCGTGACGCTGGAACACGTGCAGCTGGAAGACCCCGCGCGCGTGCTGCAGGCGCTGGCCCTGCCTGCCGAAGCACAGGCTGCGTTGCTACCGGGGCTGTCGCAGCCGTTGCCGCGCAACAGCCACCTGGCCTGCCGTTTTGGTGGCGCCACGGCGGGGTGCGGCTATCTGGACCCGCCCGAAGAGCCCACCGCGGCGCGCGCGCTGTACGACGAAGGCGAGGGCGCGGTGCGCCTGTTCGTGGCGCGTCAGTGGATTCCCGGCGAGCCGGCAGCGGAGCGTTACCACACGGTCACGTCCAACGCCGAGAACGCCTTCCTGCACCAGCAGACGCTTAATGTGAGCGGTGGTCGCGATTATCAGGCACTGTCCGCGCGCGGCGTGGGCACGCTGGGCCTGTTTGATCGCGGCCACCTGTCCGCCGACTGGTACTACACCCAGCAGCGCTACCGCAGCCGTGGCAGCAACGACGACTTCCAGTTCGACAACGTCTATTACCGCCATGACCTGGGCCAGGCGCATTACCTGCAGGCCGGGCGCATGGACCGCCGCAACCTGTCCAGCCCGCAGGGCGGCACCTTCAGTTTCAGCATGCTGCCGCTGGACCGTTTCCAGGGCGCGCGCGTGGGCACCACCCAGGCCTACGTGGACACCGACGCCGCCGTGCAGGCGACGCCGCTGACCGTGCTGCTGGCGCGCGATGCCCGCGTCGATGTCTTCGACGGCGAGCGCCTGCTGCAGACCTTCTACCTGCAGGCCGGCATCAACCAGATCGACACCCGCAATTTCCCCTTCGGCAACTACCTGGTGCGCATGCGCATCTACGAGGACGGTGTGCTGGTGCGCACCGAGGAGGCGCCGTTCGACAAAGGCGGCGACTGGACCAACAGCCAGTGGCAGTGGTTCGTGCAGGGCGGCCGTCGCAACGAGCGCCGTAGCGACCGTTTCGATGGAGAAAGCGTGGCAATGGCCGGCGTGCGCGTGCCGCTGGGCCGCGATGCCGCACTTACCGCGGGCGCCGCCAACCTCGGCGGCCACAGCTACGGCGAGCTGCGCCTGGACCTGCGCCGCGTGCTGGCCACCCAGGAAATGCGCGCCTCGCTCAGCGGCATGCGTGGAAGCGATGGCAGCAATGGTCAGCAGCACCAGCTGTCATACCGGCGCAAGGCGTCGTGGAATCTTTACCAGCAGCGCATGCGCGGCAAGGCCTGCCAGTTCGAGGCCGATGCACGCGACCAGCTGGGCTGCACCAACTCACTCAGCGGCTCGGTATCGCTGCCGCTGGCCGGCGGCAACGTCTACGTGGGCTACACCCGGCGCCAGACCTGGCGCACCGGCTGGCATCGGCCTGAATTCGAGCAGGACCCGTTGTTCGGGCTGGATCCCTTGCTGCCGCCCGGTCCGCTGGAGCCGCGCCGCGAGCCCGTGCTCAGCCGGACCTGGCAGGCCAGCTTCAGCCGCAGCCACCGCTGGCAGGACTTCAGCGTGTCCACGCGCGTGGGGCTATGGCAGCAGCGCAGCACCGACAGCGTGCGCGGCAGCAACGAGCGTGACCGTGGCATCTACTTCAACCTCAGCCTGACCCGCCTGCAGCGTAACCATGACAGCAGCGGCCAGCGCCGCTACGCGGTGGACGTGCGCCAGCCGCAGCATCAGCGCCCGGCCATCGACTACAGCGTGGGCCAGAGCCTGCGCCAAGACCGGGACACGCACTATCGGGAGCTGAACGCCGAACTGCGCGTCAACAACAACGATCGCTACAGCGCGTCACTGAGTGGCCAGCTGCAGAACGGCATCGGCAACACCGCCGCCAGCATCGCGCACTATCAGCAGCGCGGGCGTGGCGAGACCGGCTACAGCGGCAGCCACAGCTCCGGCTTCGCACTGGGCCGTCGTGGTTTCTACTGGAGCGGTGCCAACGGCGCCGAGGCCGGCCTGGCCGTGCAGGTGGACGGTTTCGACGATGCCGACCTGCATGGCGTGGCCGCGGAATTGCAGGTGGGGGGACTGCGCCGACAGCGTCTGCAGATCGGCGAGCGCCGGCTGCTGCCGCTGCAGGCCTATCAGTCGCAGCGCGCCGAAGTGCAGGACGCCAGCACGCTGGACAGCATCGCCGCGATCCGCGTAACCGGCGTGGGCGGTGCACGGCCGATGTTCCTCACCCCCGGCAAGCTGATGCGCATGCCGGTGCCGATCGAAGTGACCTACACCTTCATTGGCAATGCCAAGGACCTTGCGGGGTCGCCGCTGGGCGGCGCCCGCATCCTCAACGCGCCGGTGCCCGGCACCAGCGCCAACGGCAGCTTCGTTGCCGATTTCCCGCGTCGCGAAACAACGCTGTACCTGCTGCAGGACGACCGCCTGCTGCACTGCCCGCTGCAGGTGCGCGAGCGCCGCCAGGTGGTGCTGCTGGTCGGCGCCGTGCACTGCGAGCCGCTGGCCGTGGCCCAGCTGCCGCCCGAGATCCGCCAGCAGGCCCGCGTGACCCGCCTGCTGCAGGAACGCGCGTTGATTGCCGCCACGCCCCAGACCGCTGCTGCAGGAGGTGCGCCATGAGCCGGCGTTGGATGTGTGTGTTGATGCTGGTGTGTGCGCTGGTTCTGGTGATGCCACGGGCGTGGGCGCAGTGGCCGCCGGAGACGCATCCGACGGACCAGAGCCGGGACATCGTGATGAGCTGGGATCGCTCGGCGGTGCCGGGTGATGTGGAGCTGTGGGCGCCGCGGACGGTGCTGGGGTTCAGTCATGATCTGGCGATGAAGTATGGGCAGATCCACGTAGTTTGTGGGTCTGCTTCTGATAGTGAGTTTGGGCGATGCGCGACGGAAGGAGATTCATCGATAGTTAGCGGACCGTCCGAAATTGTCCTGCGGCTTGTGGAGAGCCGGACAGGCCTGCGCACGGAGCTTCGGGTGCTCGGGAGCCTTCAGAGAGTCCTGAGTGATTGGAGTTGTAACCCAGATTATTGGGACAGAAATCAGCGGGCGCTCCATGAAGCGTTCTATTACACCTGTGGTAGCGATCAGCCAATCGGTACAGGTTCCCAGCTCGTATTTCCATCATCCGAGCTGACGCGTCTCGTCGCTGGTCACTGGAGAGCCACAATGCGCCTAAAAATCAAGGCCGACCCCGCCGCAGCACCCGTCGCCACAGCCACCTTCAACTTCGACTTCACCGTCACCGACTACGACGCGATCTCGATCTACTTCCCGGGCTTCGACGGCATCGCACCGCTGGTCAACATGGACCTGCGCTACGACCCCATCCGCAAGATGGTCGGCGGCTACAAGGAAGTGGACATGTGCCTGTACGACGGCGTGGGCTCGCAGAGCGAGTTCCTTGGCGTCACCGTGCGCGACAGCGGTCCACGGCCACCACCAGGGCGTGACTATGCGGTCTGGCACGGGGATGGCGGCAGCGATGACACCCAGCGCCTGGACTACCAGGTTGGCCTGAAATACGGCGGAAACCTGCTGGCCATGAAACACGGCGAGGAACAGCTGCTGCGCGGCATCGACAGCGCGCAGCTGCGCCTGGTGATGCTGCCGGGCATCAATCAACCCGTGTACTGCGTGCCCACGCCGCTGGTGCTGGAAACGCCGCCTACGCCCATCGCCAGCAAGCGGCCCGGTCTCTACGACGGCGAGCTGACGGTAGAGCTGCGCGTGCCGACTGCCAAACCCTGATCCCCACGGAGCCTCATCATGAAGAAGCTGCTGTTCTGTCTGTTGCCGCTGAGCGCGCTGCTGGCCCCGCCGGCGCATGCCAACCTCTCCATCCATCCGATGCGCGCGGCCGTCGATGGCAAGCGCGGTACGCAGATCCGCGTCTACTCGCACTCCACCCAGCCGCAGTACGTGCAGGCACGCCTGTTGCGCATCGCGAATCCTGCGCAGGTTGGCGAGGAAGAGGTGGAAATGGAGGCGGCCGACGCCGCGGTCGCCGTCACCCCTGGGAAGTTCGCACTGACTGGCGGAGGCAATCGCCTGATCCGGGTCATTCCACTGCGCAGCGTGGAGAAGGAAGTGGCCTACCGCGTCTACTTCGAGGGTGTCAGGGGACCGGACGGGACCCTGCTTGAGGGTGACGAGCAGGCGGCACAGGCCAACGTCGGCGTCAGCCTGGTCTGGGGTGCGCTGGTGAACGTGCTGCCCACCAACGGCAGCGTGGATCTGCAACTGCAGGGCGACACCCTGCGCAACGTGGGGACTTTGCGGGTCGGCATCACAGGGCTGGCCGAGTGCAGCGCCAGTGGTGCCTGCACGACCCACGACTTTGCCAAAAGCCTGTACCCGGACGCGGAGCTGAAGCTGCCGTTCCAGCCTCAGCCGGGCAACACCGTGCAGCTGCATTACCGCCTGTCCAAGGACGGCTACCGCGAGCACACAACCACCCTGGCGCCGAGCGCCTGAACGTTCTGGCCCCGCGCTATTTGCGGGGCCTCATTTTCGATGTCCTGTTAAGGGAGAGAGCATGAACCACATCTATCGTCGTATCTGGAGTGCCGCCAAGCAGTGCTGGGTGGTCGTGGGCGAGCTGGTAGCAGCGCGTGGAAAGCCACGAAGCGCCTTGATTCATCGTCGCGGGACCGCACTGATTGTCTTCATCGCACTGGCCGGTGCGGCGGGCAGCGCGAATGCGGGTCTCGATGTCGGTTGTTCGGGTGACAACGGGAACATCCGGCATTGCATTCCATTCATAGGTTCGTGGGACCCTCGCATGTCGACAGGCTATGCTGACATGGGTTTGGATGTGACGAACTCGATGGCGATCGGTGCGGGGTCCAGAATGTACGGAAGTTACTCGTTCGCGTTCGGTCAAGGTGCGCGAGTCGAGAAGCGTAACAGTGTCGCGTTCGGCTACCACTCTACAACCTCCGACGTCGACAGCGTCGCCATCGGCTATATGTCGCGTACTGGCGCAAATGGTGGTCACAGCATTGCCATCGGGACGAGAGCGTTTGCCGATTACATTGGCGCAACCGCTTTGGGGAACAGCTCAACGGCTCGCGCCGAGAATGCTGTCGCCCTTGGAAGCGGCGCCTCGGCCACCGCATCGAATGCGGTGGCCATTGGTGCCAACTCGGTAGCCAACGGAAGCAACACAGTATCGGTGGGAAGCAACAGCATTAAACGAAGGATCGTGAATGTCGCATCAGGCAACATTTCCTACGGTAGTGCGGACGCGGTCACCGGTGGTCAGCTGTATGAAACCAATCAGAATGTAGCATCGGCGCGAAGCACAGCGGATTCGGCTTACTCTACCGCCAGGGCGGCCAGGACTGTTGCCGATACGGCGAAGTTCAATGCGGACAATGCCTTGTCGAAAGCCAATGTGCTTTCCGGCCTCCTGAGCCAGACGTCTGCCTCGGGGAACGTTCGCCTAGGTGCAAGTAACAGCGGAACCGTGCTGGACGTCCGCAACAGCGCCAGCGCCAATCGCAGGATCACGGGCGTGGCGGATGCCACGCTAAGCACGACGAGTACGGATGCTGTGTCTGGCAAGCAGCTCAATGCCACCAACACCAATGTAACGGCCGCACGGTCCGTCGCCGACTCCGCCAAGACCAATGCCGACAGTGCGCTGGCAAAGGCCAATACGCTCTCCGGCCTTCTGAGCCAGACGTCTGCTTCGGGAAATATCCGTATAGGCGCAAGCAACAGCGGCACCGCACTGGACGTCCGCAACAGTGCCAGCGCCAATCGCAAGATCACGGGCGTGGCGGATGCCACGCTGAGTACGTCCAGCACCGATGCTGTGTCAGGCAAGCAGTTGAATGCCACCAACACCAAGCTGGCAGATGCACAGCGCGTCGCAGACGCGGCAGCCGCGCGCCTGAACGCATCCGCCCCGGCTATCGGGCTGGCGGCAGAGGCGGAAGGGAGCGGAAGCACCGCCAGCGTAGCGATGGGGCGCTCGGCGAAGGCCTACAACACCAACAGCATCGCAGTTGGTGCAGATGCTCGGGCCGGTGTCGACGCCAACGGCGACAAGAGCGCTGCCACCGGTGCAGTTGCTCTCGGTGCTGCAACGCGCGGTGGCAATGGCGCGGTGGCGGCAGGCCTGCGTGCTTCGGCAGTGGGTGATCGCGCCGTGGCCGTAGGCAATGATGCGACGGCCGCGGCGACCCATGCCGCCGCGCTGGGCTACAAGGCAGATGCGAGCGGCAATCAGGCCGTCGCCATTGGCCGGGAGGCCGCCGCATCGGCCTTGTATTCGACGGCGCTTGGCAATCTTGCAAAGGCGGGTGCCGAAAGTGCCGTTGCGTTGGGCGACCGCGCCCTGGCATCGCACACGGGAAGTGTCGCTCTGGGCAACGGCTCCCAGACCACCGGCATCAATCAGGTCTCGGTCGGCAGCTCCAGTATCAAGCGCAAGATCGTCAACCTTGCGGATGGCGCTGTCAGCAGCAGCAGTACCGAGGCCATTACGGGCAAGCAGTTGAATGAAACCAACGGCCGGGTAACGACTGCACAGAATGCTGCGAACGGCGCGCAGGCAACGGCCAATGCCGCACAGGTTGATGCCACCAAGGCCTTGGCTGAAGCTACCGTATTGGGTGGGCTGGTCGGGCAGGTTTCGGCCACAGGGATTGTCCGCCTGGGTGAAAAGAACAGCGGCACCGTAGTGGATGTGCGCAATAGCGCAAATGCGAACCGTAAGCTGACCGGTGTGGCCGATGGCGTGGTCAGCGCCAGCAGCTACGAGGTCGTCAACGGCAGGCAGCTCAATGCCACCAATGAGAAGGTGGGGGCTGTGGAAGGCATGGCCACCTCTGCGGCAGCGGACGCGACCCTGGCAAAGACGGATGCGACCAAGGCGCTGGCCGAAACAGCGTCGCTGAGCGGGCTGGTGGCGCAGGTTTCGGCGTCTGGCGATGTGCGTTTGGGAGAGAAGAACAGCGGTACGACGTTGGACGTACGCAACAGCGCCAATGCCAACCGGAAGATCAGTGGTGTGGCGGATGGTCTGCTGGACGTTGGTAGTGCCGATGCAGTCAATGGCGGGCAGCTGCATGCGGTTGAGCAGTCTGCGCAAGGGGCGAGGAACACTGCAGAGGAAGCTGTTAGACGAATTGAGGAAGTTGCTGAGAGTTCGCGCTATTTTTCGAGCGGGAAGGGCGGGCCTGAAGGTGCGGCGAAAGCAGGTTTGATCGCCGTTGCTATTGGTGATTCCGCCGAGGCATCAGTTTCAAGTGAGGGTGCTGTCGCCGTAGGTGGCTTCTCTTCTGCTCGTGGCAAGAATTCTGTTGCTTTGGGCAGGGCTGCTCGCGTGGATGAGCTAGCTGACAATGGGTTCGCTCTTGGCGTTCTCGCTTCGGTGCAGGAGGCTGGTGGTGTCTCGATCGGGGCGAATAGCATTGTTCAGAAGGGTGCCACTAGTGCATTGGCTATCGGAGCGTCATCTGTAGCCGATGAGGCCCATACCGCCTCGTTTGGCAGTGACGAGGTTAAGCGCCGGCTCACCAACGTTGCTCGGGGCACCGCCGACCACAACGCCACCACCGTCTCCCAGCTCAAGGATTCCCTCGCCACGCTCGGCGGAGGCGCAGGCATGGATGCCAACGGCAACATCATTGCCCCTATTTATTCAGTGCAGAGCGGAACGCAGAACACTGTCGAGGATGCGCTGATGGCGCTCGACCGCGCAGTCGTCAGCACCACCTCGCGCGTGAACCAGGTCGAATCACAGCTCCGCTCCGTGTTCCAGGAAACTCCGTCGGTGCGCGCAGACGGCACCCACCAGCTCACCCTGGCCGGTGCCAACGGTATGGTCATCTCCAACGTGGCCAACGGCCTGATCGCGGCCGGCAGCCGCGATGCGGTCAATGGTGGCCAGCTGCATTCGATGCAGCAGCAGATCAACGGCCGCATGGATGGGCTGGAGCAGCGTATCGACGATCATCCGCAGGCCCGCGCCATGTCGACGGCGTTCACGCCTTCGCCGTCCACCGAAGAGACCGCGCCGGCGCCGGAAACCAGCGGCTCGCCGCAGATCGCCTCAACCGGTGAAGGTGGCAAGCCGGCCCCGCAGCCGAAGCGGAAGCAGGACGACACGCCCAAGCCGCAGGTCGACACCGCCGACCTGGAGAAGATGCTGGCCCGTGCCAACGAGTACACCGATGGTGCGATCAGCACCTTCGAACGCCGCCTGGACAAGATGGACAAGCGCTTCAACCGCATGGCGGCGATGAGCAGCGCACAGAGTGCGATGGCGATGAATACCGCCGGCCTGGCCACCTACAACCGCCTGGGTGCGGGCGTGGGTTACAGCGAGGGTGAGTCGGCGATGGCGGTGGGCTACCAGCGCGTGCTGAACGAGAAGGGTTCGGCCACCTTCAGCCTCAATGGTGCGTTCACCAACAGCGGTGAGCGCAGCATGGGCGTCGGCGTGGGCATCGGCTGGTAAGCCGTGCAGCCCCGGCGTGGTGCGCGTAATGAACCCCGCCGCGCCGGGGTCCTTGCCGAGGAGATGGCAATGTATCGATGGGTAAGCCGATTCATCAGCTACCGCACGTTCTATCTGTGGCGGGCGCGTTTCTACTACTACACCCGCAATCTGGATCGCTGGGTGCAGTTCACCTTGTTGTGCCTGGTGGGCATGGTGCTGGTGCTCTGGTACCACTGGCGGGTGGCGAGCGTGCCGCCACCGCGCGTGCATCCGGAGGCCGCCGCGGTGCGCGTGGAGAACATCACCCAGGAGGCGATCCATCGCATCGTGCTGGTGCGGCATGGCGGCCCGACACCGGGCGAGCCGTTCACCACGCCGGAAGACGTCCGCGCGGGAACGCTGCGCACCCTGCGGGTGCGACAACTGCTGGACAGTGAGAGGGTGTGGCAGCTGAAAGCCCACATGCTGGCCGACATGGCGGCATACATCGAAGCCACGGGCAGCTGCTTCCCCTTCCCATGCTGGCAGGTGAGCCACCGGCTGGAGCTCATGCGTGCGGCGGAGGCGGAGAACGCGGCCATCAACCGGGGGCTGGAGCCGGTGCTGGAGGTGCCGTTGGACAGGATGCCCAACCTCAACGGCGGTGAGCGCGCGCGGATACAGACGGCGTGGTCGGACCCGTTCGGCGATGTCTACAACCAGACCTGGTTGCTGGGCGATCTGCAGAACATGCACGCGCGGATGATGATGGCGTACCCGCAGCGGGTGGGAGCACCGTGGCTGATGCGCCTGCTTGGCGATGAGACGGAGGAGCAGCACCATGATGTCTGGTAGGGCAGCGCGCCTTCTGTAGAGCCGAGCCATGCTCGGCTGCTCTTGGGCGAGGTGTCCGGATGCCCTGATGCATCGTGCGGACCAACGGTCCGCACCCACCAGAAGAAGGAAGCAGGCAGCGCGTCTTCTGTAGAGCCGAGCCATGCTCGGCTGCTCTTGGGCCAGGTGTCCGCATGCCCGATGCATCGTGCGGACCAACGGTCCGCACCCACCAAGGCCGGAGCTACCGCTACCCGCCGATATACGCGGTGATCTCCGCCTCGGCCAGCAGCTGCCGCAACTGTGCGACAGACGCGCGTCGCATCGGCTTCTCGTCCACCGGCGACAAGGGCGCCTGGCGCAGGGCGTCATACGGCAGCACGGCCAGGTCGAAGGTCAGCTCTTCGGCGCTGAACACCCACACCGGCACGTCCAGGCTCCGTTCGCGGTCCATCCGCAGTCGACGCGTCCGCGATTCGGCGGGAATGCCGTGCTCGTCCAGGAAGCGGTGCACGGCTTCCGGGTCGTCACTGTGCAGGTGCAGCTGTACGGGGCTGTTGGCATCGGCGGTGCCCTCCAGCACCGGGCCGGCCAGGCGAGGGGCGAAGCCGTGCAGGAACTCCAGCGCACGCATGGCAGCCTCGCGGCGGCGCTGCAGCTCATTGCCATGCTGGGGCCCGGAGAACAGCCGCTGGTACTCGCGCAGGGCGTCTTCGATCTCGGTATTGCGGGGCAGGGAGGCATCGTCGTGGATGCCGAGACGGCTGGCGGCCTTCAACTTGGCCTGGTGGTAGTCGCGGATGCCGCCTTCGGCCATCAGGCGGGCGGCTTCGTGGGCGAGGCGGTGGCGCCGCTCGCGGGTCTGGCTGGCAGCATGCTGACGGGCGCGATGCATGCGATGACTCCTGTTGCGACCTGGCTACAGACTAGCGCACGGATGTGACATCCGCGTGGGTATGGCGGAGGCAACCGCTCTGGTAGGTGCCGACCTTGGTCGGCACGGGGCGCCAACCAAGGTTGGCGTCTACCGGAGCAGCATCGGTACCAACCAACGGTTGGCACCCACCAACGCTCTGGTAGGTGCCGACCTTGGTCGGCACGGGGCGCCAACCAAGGTTGGCCTCTACCAGAGCCGCATCGGTATCAACCCATGGTTGGCACCCACCAGAACCTTCCTCAGAAGATGTCGAACGCGGCGGCGTCGGCCTGCGGCGTATTGAGGTTCAGGTCGTAGTCGGTCAGGCGGTCCATGTCTTCCACCTTCACCCACTCGGTCGCGCCGTTGAGGGTGGCCTGGACCATGCCGCTGGGCGGGTCGTTCTGCGCGATCGGGGTGTCCTTCAGCGCGGTGCGCATGTAGTCGATCCAGATCGGCAGGGCGGCCTTGCCACCGTATTCGCGGTAACCCAGCGAACGGAAGTCGTCGCGGCCCACCCACACGGTGGTCACGTACGGGCCACCGAAGCCGGAGAACCAGGCGTCGCGGTGGTCGTTGGTGGAGCCGGTCTTGCCGCCCACGTCCTCGCGGCCGAGCACCTTGGCCTGGACGCCGGTACCGCGCTGGACCACGTCGCGCATCATCGATACCAGCTGGTAGGCGGTGCGGGCGTCGATCGCGCGCGGGGCAGTGCGGGCATCCGGGTTGGCCGGTGCCGCCGGGGTTTCGACCTTGGCTTCGGCCTTGGCGGCGGCCGGGTCCACCTTCGGGGCCGGAGCGCCGAAGTTGAAGCCGTCCACCACCTGGTTGACCGGCTGGTCACTGCTGCCGGCGCAGTCGCGGCAGGCCAGCGCCGGGTTTTCCTTGAACACCAGGTTGCCGTCGCGGTCATTGACCTGGTCGATCAGCCAGGTGTCCACGCGCGAGCCGCCGTTGGCGAACACGGCGTAGCCGCGCGCCACCGACAGCGGGGTCAGCGAGGCGGTGCCCAGCGACATCGACAGGTTCGGCGGCAGCTCCGATTCGGCAAAGCCAAACTCGCTGATGTACTTGCGTGCGTAGTCCACGCCCATGCCATCGAGCAGGCGCACCGACACCAGGTTGCGTGACTGCACCAGCGCTTCGCGCAGACGCATCGGGCCGCGGAAGCCGCCGCCGTCGTTCTGCGGGGCCCAGGTCTTGCCGCGGCGATCGCGGAACACGACCGGGGCGTCGAGCACGATCGAGGCCGGGTTGTAGCCCTTGTCGAAGGCGGCTGCGTAGACGAACGGCTTGAAGCTCGAACCCGGCTGGCGACGGGCCTGGGTGGCGCGGTTGAACTTGTTGCCGGAGAAGCTGAAGCCACCCACCAGCGCCTTCAGCGCGCCGCTGTGGGCATCCAGCGAGACCAGCGCGGACTGGCCGCGCGGGATCTGGTCCAGCAGCCACTCACCTTCCTTGGCACCGGCGCGCACGCGCACGATGTCGCCGCGCTGCACCAGCTTGCCCGGGGTCTTGTTGGTCCACTTGGCGGCACCGGCCGGCAGCACGATCTCGCTGCGGTTGGCCAGCACCACGGTGGCGCTGCCGTCGGCGCCGGTGCTGGCGACGATCGCCGGCAGCAGGCCGGCCTGGCCGTACATGCCGCGCAGGTGCTCGGCCAGGGCGGCGGCGTCTTCGCCGGCACCCACCTGCACCTGCTTCTCCACGCCGTGCCAGCCGTGGCGGTGGTCGTACAGCAGCAGGCCGTCGCGCACCGACTGGTTCGCGGCGGTCTGCAGGGTGGAGTCGATGGTAGTGGTGACGTGATAGCCCTTGTTGACCACGTCGCCGCCGAAGCGGGCGATCATCTCCTGGCGCACCAGCTCGGCCACGTACGGGGCATCGACCTGCACCGGCGGCTCATGCGCGGTGGCGTGCATCGGCACGGCCTTGGCCGCGTCGGCCTCGGCCTGGCTGACGAACTTCAGGTCGGCCATGCGCTGCAGCACGTAGTTGTCGCGGCGCTGGCGGGCACGCTCCGGGTTGGAGATCGGGTTGCCCGACGAGGGGAACTTGGGGATGCCGGCCAGCGAGGCCATCTCATCCAGGTCCAGCTCGTTCAGTTTCTTGCCGTAATAGAACTCGGCGGCAGCGGCCACGCCGTAGGCGCGGTTGCCGAAGAAACTCTTGTTCAGGTACAGCTCGAAGATCTCGTCCTTGCTCAGCTCGGACTCGATCTTGCGCGCCAGCAGGATCTCGGCCAGCTTGCGGGTGTAGCTGTACTCGGAGCTGAGGAAGAACTGGCGGGCCACCTGCTGGGTGATGGTGGAGCCACCCGGCACGCGCTTGTCGCTGGTGGTGGCCAGCAGCCAGACCGCCCGGCCGATGCCCATGTAGTCCACGCCGCCGTGCTCGTAGAAGCGGGCGTCCTCGGTCGCCAGGAAGGCCTGCTTCAGCTTCTCCGGCACGTCCTTCATGGTGATCGGGGTCCGCCGGGTCTCGCCGAACACAGCCATCAGCTTGCCATCGGCAGCATAGACGTACATCGGCTCCTGCATTTCCACGTCGCGCAGGGTCTGCACGTCGGGAAGCTTGGAGGAAACGGCGTAGTACAGACCGCCCACGGCGGCCGCGCCGATCAGCGCCAGGACCAGGACAATCAAGAAGATCCAGCGCAGCCAGCGGCGGAGTCGAGTCATCGGGTTCAGATTCCGATTGCGAATTTCGTGGTCGCAGAGTATAGATTACGCAAGGTGCCGGCTGGGGTCGGCACCGGGGAGCGCAAGGGGAACAGTCAGGGGCTGCATGGTGAATCCGTGAAGGAATTCACAGCAGGGCCGTTGCCATTTGCTAAGAATACGTTATTAATGCTTGGGCGCAGGTCTTGCGTCCAAGTGCCCGTCGGCAGGGGAGAAACCGTGGGGCTCATCCCAAAAAGTCAGTCGCCGCTCGTAGGCGTCGACATCAGTTCGACTGCGGTAAAGCTTTTGCAGCTGTCCCGCAGCGGCAATCGTTTCCGCGTGGAACATTACGCTGTGGAACCTCTGCCGCCCAATGCGGTGGTGGAGAAGAACATCGTTGAAGTGGAGGCCGTGGGTGAGGCCATCCGTCGGGCGATGAACCGTTCAGGCAGCAAGGCCAAATTGGCCGCTGCCGCCGTCGCGGGGTCGGCAGTGATCACCAAGGTGATCCCGATGCCGGCCGATCTCGACGAAAACGACATGGAAGCCCAGATCGAGCTGGAAGCGGTCAACTACATTCCGTATCCGATCGAGGAAGTGAACCTGGATTTCGAGGTGATCGGGTCGATCCCGAACAACCCGGAGATGGTCCAGGTGCTGCTGGCCGCGTCGCGTTCGGAGAATGTCGAGCTGCGCCAGTCCGCGCTGGAACTCGGTGGCCTGCAGGCCAAGGTGATGGACGTGGAGGCCTTCGCGGTCGAGAACGCCTACGCCCTGGTCGCCAGCGAGCTGCCGGTATCCATCGATGGCGTGGTCGCGCTGGTCGACATCGGCGCCACAATGACCACCCTCAATGTCCTGCGCGGCGGCCGCAGCCTCTACAGCCGCGAGCAGGTGTTCGGTGGCAAGCAGCTGACCGATGAGATCATGCGCCGCTACGGGCTGAGCTACGAGGAAGCCGGGCTGGCCAAGCGCCAGGGCGGCCTGCCGGAAAGCTACGAGATGGAAGTGCTGGAGCCGTTCAAGGAAGCCACGGTCCAGCAGATCAGCCGCCTGCTGCAGTTTTTCTACGCAGGCAGCGAATTCAACCGCGTCGATCACATCGTGCTGGCCGGCGGCTGCGCCGTGCTCGGTGGCCTGCCGGAGATGGTCGAGGAACAGCTGGGCGTGCCGACCGTGGTCGCCAACCCGCTGGCGCAGATGACCCTGGGGCCGAAGGTGAACGCGCATGCGTTGGCCCAGGATGCCCCCGCGCTGATGATCGCGACCGGTCTGGCGCTGAGGAGCTTTGACTGATGGCACGCATCAATCTATTGCCCTGGCGCGCCGAGCGGCGCAAGCAACGCCAGCGCGAGTTCTACGCAATGCTGGGCATGGCCGCCGTCGGTGGCCTGCTGCTGTCGCTGATGATCTGGTTCTACTACGACCGTCAGGTGAGCGGTCAGATGGACCGCAATGCCTATCTGGAAGCCGAGATCGAGAAGGTCAAGGAACAGAACAAGGAGATCGACCGCCTCGATGCGCAGAAGGAACGCCTGCTGGCCCGCAAGAAGGTGATCGAGGAGCTGCAGGCCAAGCGCTCGCAGATGGTCCACCTGTTCGACGCGCTGGTGCGCACCATTCCCGACGGCGTGGTGCTGACCGCGCTGAAGCAGGAAGGGGATGTACTGACGCTGGAAGGCCGCACCCAGTCCAACGCCCGCGTTTCGGCCTACATGCGCAACCTGGAGACCTCCGGCTGGATGACCAACCCGGAGCTGTCGATCATCGAAGCGCGTGACCCGGAGAAGGACAAGGACGGCAAGGCCGGCCCGCTGGCCGACATCAAGGCGCTGCCCTACGTGTTCGTGGTCAAGGTGAAACTGCCGGCACAGAGCGAAGAGGTGTCGGCGACGCCGGGCCTGAACGCCGATGGCTCGGTGGCGACGGCTGCGCCGGCACCGGTGGCACCGTTGGCCGCAGGTCCGGATGCCGCGACGCCTGCGGCCCCGGCAGCGGGCCAGCCGGCAGCAGCTCCCGCCGCACCGGCCACTGCACCGGCCACGCCGGCCAAGCCGAACCAACCGGCCGCTCCGGCCGCCGCGCCGGCCCCGGCACCTGCCCCGAAGCCTGAGGGCAGCCGCCTGGCGCAGCCGCCGCAGGCCTTCAATGCGCTGCTGCAGGGGGACCGCGCATGAGCCAGAAGATCGACATCAAGAACCTGGATTTCAACGACATCGGCAACTGGCCGCAGAAGGCCAAGATCGTCTTCTGCTCGTTGCTGGCGCTGGTCATCATGTTCGTGGCGTGGATGCTGCTGATCAGCGGCAAGCGCGAAGAACTGGCCGGCCTGGAATCGAAGGAAGTCGAGCTGCGCACCGAGTTCACCAAGCAGCAGGAACGCGCGGTGAACCTGGGGCCGCTGAAGCAGCAGCTGGCGCAGATGGAGCAGGTGCTGCAGCAGATGCTGCGGCAGCTGCCGAGCAAGACCGAAATGCCCGACCTGATCATCGACATCTCGCAGACCGCGCTGTCCAGCGGCCTGACCAACGAGCTGTTCGAGCCGGAGCAGGAGCAGATCAAGGAGTTCTACGCCGAGAAGCCGATCAAGCTGCGCATGGTGGGCAGTTACCACCAGTTCGGCGCGTTCGTCAGCGGCGTGGCCTCGCTGCCGCGGGTGGTGATCCTGACCATGCACGACATCAACCTCAAGCCCAAGGAAAAGACCGGCGGCAACGTCCGCAGCGGTGCACTGGAACTGTCCGGTACGGTCAAGACCTACCGCTACCTGGACGAGACCGAGGTGCAGGCGCAGCAGGCGGCCGACGCTGGCAAGGAGGGCAAGAAGTGATGCGCGCGCAGACCGTACGTGGTGCGATGGTGCTGGCTGTGCTGCTGCTGGCTGGTTGCGGCCGTGGCGTGACCAGCACGCCCGGTGACGCACCGAACCTTGAGAAGTGGGTGGAAGGCGAGCGCGCGCGACCGGCGCAACCGCTGGAGCCGCTGCCGGTGATGCAGCAGTTCGAGACCTTTGAATACTCCGCGCAGGGCATGCGCGATCCGTTCACCGATGCCTGGACCAATCCGCAGCAGGGGAATGGCGGATTGCGACCGGACCCGAACCGGCGCAAGGAGCCGTTGGAAGGCTTCCCGCTGGATGCGCTGGACATGGTCGGCACCATCGGTACCGGCGCAGGTACCGTGGCGCTGGTGATGGGGCCGGACAAGGTCACCTACCGGGTTCGCCCGGGCGGTTACCTGGGGCAGAGCGACGGGCGGGTCACGGCGGTCTTCGAAGACCGCGTGGAGCTGATCGAACTGGTGCCGGATGGCGCGGGTGGCTGGCTGGAACGGCCGGCAACGCTCTCGCTTGAAGATCAATGATCGTTTACTGGGGATAGCACGATGACCTTTCACCAAGCCAAGGGGCTGCGTCCCATCCGGCGCTCTACCTTGAACCGTGTCAGCGCGCTGGGAGTCGCGCTGATGCTGGCCTGCGCTCCGGCGCTGGCTGCCGCACCGGCGGAAAAGCCGGTGGGCGCCACCGTGGCACCGCCCGCCGCGCCGGCGGGCCTGTCGGTGGCCAAGATCGATTTCAAGCGTGGCGATGACGGCGCCGGGCGCCTGATCGTGCAGTTCGACGGGCAGGGCGCGATCCCTGACCTGCGCACGCAGGGCAACAGCGTGGTGGTCGACGTCGGCAATGCTCGGCTGCCGGCCAACCTGCAGAAGCCGATGAACGTCACCGACTTCGCCACGCCGGTACAGCGCATCGACGCCAAGCCGTCGGGCGCCGGCACCCAACTGGTGCTGAGCACCGGTGGCGCGGTGGAGTCGCTGGCCTACCAGAGCGGCAACGAATACGTGGTCGAGATCAGCCCGCGCCAGGCCCAAGCCGCCGTGGGTGCGGTCACCGCCGGCAGCGTCACCCAGGCGGCCAAGGCCGTCGGCCAGCGCGGCTTCACCGGCAAGCCGGTGACCTTCAACTTCCAGGACGTGCCGGTGCGCACCGTGCTGCAGTTGATCGCCGAGGAGTCCAACCTGAACGTGGTGGCGTCCGACTCGGTGCAGGGCAACGTGACCCTGCGCCTGGTCAATGTGCCGTGGGACCAGGCGCTGGACATCGTCCTGCGCGCCAAGGGCCTGGACAAGCGTCGCGACGGCAGCGTGATCTGGGTGGCGCCGCAGGCCGAACTGGCCAAGTTCGAACAGGAAAAGGAAGACGCGCGCATCGCCATCGAGAACCGCGAAGACCTGCAGACCGACTACATCCAGATCAACTACCACAGCGCCACGCAGATCTTCAAAGCGCTGACCGAGGCCAAGGGCATCGGCGGCAGCGGTGGTGGTGGCAGTGGTGGTGGTTCGGGCAGCTCCTCGCAGGAGGACAGTGGCTTCCTGTCCTCGCGCGGCCGCATCGTGGCCGACGAGCGCACCAACACGCTGATGATCAGCGACATCCCGAAGAAGATCGCGCGCATGCGCGAGCTGATCAACGTGATCGACCGACCGGTCGACCAGGTGCTGATCGAAAGCCGCATCGTCATCGCTACCGACACCTTCGCCCGCGAGCTGGGCGCGAAGTTCGGTGTCAGCGGCAGCCGCGACAACGTGTACTTCAGCGGTAGCCTGGATGCCAATGCGAAGACCCGTGAGTCGCAGGTTGCGACCGACCTGGCCAATGCCAAGGCCGAGCGTGACTGGGTAGCCGGTGGCCGGGTCGGCCCGCCGCCGGTGAAGTCCGGCTCGGCGATCACCCGTGGCCTGAACTGGAACCTGCCGGTGGCCGCCGCCAGCAACCCGGGTTCGCTGGCACTGTCCATCCTCAATGCGGGTTACCTGCTGGACGTGGAGCTGTCGGCCATGCAGCAGGAATCGCGAGGCGAGGTGATCTCCAACCCGCGCGTGGTCACCACCAACCAGCGCGAAGCGATGATCAAGCAGGGCAAGGAAATCGGCTACGTCACCATCAGCGGTGGTACCGCTGGCGGCGTGGCGACCCCGAACGTCCAGTTCAAGGAAGTGGTGCTGGAGCTGAAGGTCACCCCGACCATCACCAACGACAACCGCGTGTTCCTCAACATGCAGGTGAAGAAGGACGAAGTCGACCAGCTGATCCAGCTGGAAGGCTACGGCACCGTGCCGTCGATCAACCGACGCGAAGTCAACACCGCGGTGCTGGTCGAGGATGGGCAGACCGTGGTGATCGGTGGCGTCTACGAGTTCACCGATCGCAACAGCATCAGCAAGGTGCCGTTCCTGGGCGACGTGCCGTTCCTGGGCAACCTGTTCAAGAAGCGCGGTCGCAACAAGGACAAGGCCGAGCTGCTGGTGTTCGTCACCCCGAAGGTGCTGCGCGTGGCCAAGCAAAACTGAGCCCGCGCCTCCCGCGAAACGAAGAAGGGCCGCCCCGTGCGGCCCTTTTTCGTTTGGGCTGGCGGCATGCACGAAGCAGATCCATGCCCAGCGTGGACGGCTGTTCAGCGGTTCTTGATGCCAATCGCAGGGCACCCTGCGATGATGTCGGGAACCCGTGCCGTCCTGCGCCGGTCAAAGGCCCCCATGAACCTGCCACCGCCGATGCCCGAAACCGTCTCGCCGCCGCCCGCGCCGGCCACCTCCCGCCTGCATGCGGCGTTCACCCAGCTGCGCGACGCGCTGTCGGCCGAGATCGTCGGCCAGGCGGCACTGGTCGAACGCCTGCTGATTGCATTGTTGGCCGACGGCCATCTGCTGGTGGAGGGCGCGCCGGGCCTGGCCAAGACCACGGCGATCCGTGCACTGGCCTCGCGCCTGGAAGCAGACTTTGCCCGCGTGCAGTTCACCCCCGACCTGCTGCCGGCCGACCTCACCGGCACCGAGATCTGGCGCCCGCAGGAGGGCCGCTTCGAGTTCGTGCCCGGCCCGATCTTCCACCCGATCCTGCTGGCCGACGAGATCAACCGGGCACCGGCCAAGGTGCAGTCGGCGCTGCTGGAGGCCATGGGCGAGCGCCAGGTCACGGTTGGCCGCCATACCTATGCGCTGCCGCCGCTGTTCCTGGTGATGGCCACGCAGAACCCGATCGAGCAGGAGGGCACCTTCCCGCTGCCGGAAGCGCAGCTGGACCGTTTCCTGATGCATGTGCGCATCGGTTACCCGGACCAGGCCGCCGAATCGGAAATCCTGCGGCTGGCCCGTGAGCGTGCCCGTGGTGCATTGGGCGAGGCTGCGCCGGCGCCGGACAAGATGCCCATGCAGGACGTGTTCGACGCCCGCCGCGAAGTGCTGGACCTGCACATGGCACCGGCACTGGAGCGCTACCTGATCGAACTGGTGCTGGCCTCGCGCGATCCCGCGCGCTACGACGCCGGCCTCGGCCGCCGCATCGCCTGGGGGGCAAGCCCGCGCGGTTCCATCGCACTGGAGCGCTGTGCCCGTGCGCGGGCGTGGCTGGCCGGCCGTGACTTCGTCACGCCCGACGACGTGCGTGCAGTCGCCGCCGACGTGCTGCGCCATCGCGTGCTGCCCAGCTATGAAGCCACCGCCGAGGGCTGGGACGGCGAGCGCCTGGTGCAGGAGCTGCTGGCCCGGGTGCCGGCACCCTGAGCCTGCGCATGACCGATCCATCCCTGGAACAGGCACCGTCCGCGCTCGAAGGTGACGGGCTGCGCCCGCAGCTGGCCGAACTGGTCGCGCTACGGCGGCTGGCACAGCGTCCGCCGCCGCCGCGCCGTGGCCGCACCGGCAACGCGGGCCAGGCACCGTCCCAACTGCGCGGCCGCGGCATGGAATACGCCGAGTCGCGCGAATATGTAGCTGGCGACGACGCGCGCCACATCGATTGGCGCGTGACTGCGCGCACCGGCCGCGCCCATACCAAATTGTTCCAGGCCGAGCGCGAGCGGGTCAGCCTGATCGTGGCCGATACGTCGCCGGCGCTGTACTTCGGCACGCGCGTGCGCTTCAAATCGGTACAGGCCGCCCGTGCCGGTGCGGTTGCCGCGTGGTCGGCGCAGCGCCGCGGCGACCGCGTGGGTGCGCTGCGCGGCAGTGACCGCGAAGCGCCGATTGCCCCTGCGGGCGGGCCACGCGGCGTGCTGCGCGTGCTCGACGCGCTGACCCGCTGGTATGCACAGCCGCCGGTCGACGATCTGGGCCTGGCGCGTGCACTGGATCATGCCGGTCGCGTGCTGCGCCCGGGGGCACGCATGCTGGTGCTGGCCGATCCGCAGCAGGCCATCCGCATTCCGCCCGCGCGCTGGAGCGCGCTGGCCCAGCATCACGATCTCAGCCTGGTGCTGCTGGTTGATCCGCTGGAACTGCATCCCCCCTCGGCGGCGCTGCAGTTCCAGACCGCACAGCAGCGCATCGGCCTCGACCTGCGCCGCAGTGAAGTGCAGGCGCATTGGCAGGCACACTTCGTCGAACCGCTGCAGGAACTGCGGCGCCAGCTCGGCGCACGCCGTGTCGATGTGCAGGTGCTGTCCACGGATGCGCCCAGCGACGCGTGGCTGGCGCCATCACCGACCGAGGTGCCGGCGTGAGCGCCGCGCTGCCGCTGCGCGATGTGCAGTTGCCACCGGCACCTTCATGGTGGCCGCCTGCCCCCGGTTACCTGATGGTCGGCGCGGCGGTGGTGCTGGTGCTGTTGGTGATCGCCGTGCTGATGTGGCGGCGTCGCCGTCGCCGCCAGCGTTGGTTGCAGCTGTTCGATAGCGAACTGGCAGCCACCACCGACGCTGCGGCCGAACTGGCGGCCATTGCCGGATTGCTGCGCCGTGCCGCACGCCGTGCAAAGCCGGGCAGTGAATCGCTGCGCGATGATGCCTGGTGGCAGCGTGTAGACCCGCAGGGCACGTTGCCCGATGCGCGCCGCAGCCTGCTGGCCGAAGGCGCGTATCGCCCACGCGTCGACAGCAGCGACGTGGCGGCCGTGCGCAGTTGGGCCCGCGAGCGCTATCTGGCGATGCTGCTGGAGCGCCGCCGATGAACCTCTGGACGACCTATTGGCCATGGCCGGACCTGCAGCTGGCATGGCCACTGGCATTGCTCGCGCTGCCGTTGCCGTTGCTGATGCGCTGGTGGAAGCGCCGTGCAGAACCGGGCGCCGCGCTGCGTGTGCCCTACGCCGCCGCCGAGCTCGAAGCGCTGTCCGGTGGGGGCCGCGTCGACGTGTCGTGGCTGCGCACGCTGCTGCTATGGCTGGGCTGGTGCGCGCTGTGCATCGCGCTGGCACGGCCGCAGCAGCTGGGCGAAGCCATCACGCCGCCGCAGCAGGGCCGGCAGATGATGCTGGCGATGGACGTGTCCGGCAGCATGGGCGAGGGTGACATGGTGCTGGGAGCCCAGGCGGTTGATCGCCTCACCGCGGCCAAGGCCGTGCTGGCCGACTTCCTGGATCGTCGTGCCGGCGACCGCGTCGGCCTGCTGATTTTCGGGGATCGCGCCTACACGCTTACGCCGCTTACCGCAGACCTGGCCAGCGTGCGCGATCAGCTGCGCGACAGCGTGGTCGGCCTGGCCGGGCGCGAGACCGCCATCGGTGATGCCATCGGCCTGGCGGTGAAGCGCCTGCGCAGCCAGCCGGAGGGACAGCGCGTGCTGATCCTGTTGACCGATGGTGTCAGCAACGCCGGTGTGCTGGAGCCGCTGCGCGCCGCGGAAGTCGCGCGCGCCGAAGGCGTGCGCATCCACACGGTTGCATTCGGCGGCGATGGCAGCATGCGCCTGTTTGGTATCCCGATTTCCACCGACCAGGATCCGGTCGATGAGGCCACCCTGAAGAAGATCGCCAGCATGACCGGTGGCCAGTTCTTCCGCGCGCGTGACACCGCGCAGCTGGCCGGGATCTACGCCGAGCTCGATCGCCTGGAGCCGGTCGCCGCGAAGGGGCCGAGCCTGCGTCCGCGCGAAGAACGCTATGCCTGGCCGTTGGGGCTGGCGTTGCTGCTGGGCGTGCTGGCCTGGCTGTGGCCGGAGCGTCGCCGATGATCGCGTTTGCTTCGAATCTCCCCGATTGGAGCGCATTGCACTTCCTGCGACCGGAGTGGTTGTGGGCGCTGCTGGCGTTGCCCCTGATCCTCGCGCTCGCGATGTACCGGCAGCGACGCAGTGATGCGTGGCGGCAGGCGGTGGACGCACACCTGTTGCCCCACCTGCTGGCCGCGGGCGCGAAGCGTCGAGTGCGCCTGCCATGGGCGCTGCTGCTGGGCTGGACACTGGCATCGCTGGCCATGGCCGGGCCGAGCTGGCGCCAGCAGGCACAACCGATGTTCCAGGCCAGCGCACCGCTGCTGGTGGTGCTGGACCTGTCCAGCCGGATCACGGCAACCGATCTTCCGCCGTCGCGCCTGCTGCAGGCGCGGGCGAAAGTGGGCGAACTGCTGCGCGCGCGCCAGGGCGGGCAGGTGGGGCTGGTGGTGTATGCCGATGATGCCTACACCGTGGCGCCGCTGACCGACGACGGCAGCAATGTTGCGTTGTATCTGGATGCGCTGTCGCCGGACGTGATGCCGCGTGATGGCCAGCGTGCCGACCGCGGCATCGACTGGGCGACACGCTTGATGCGGCAGATCGGCGCGTTGCAGGGGCAGATCCTGCTGGTCAGCGATCAGGCGGACAGCGAAGCTGCACTGGCGGCGGCGCAGGCACGCAGCCTGGGCCTGCAGGTGTCGGTGCTGGGCCTGGGCACGCCTGCCGGTGCGGCCTACCGCGATGGCAATGGGCAGATCCGCCAGGCCGCGCTGGATGAGGGCAGCCTGCGTGCAGTCGCCACTGCCGGTGGCGGCCGCTATGCGCGCATCTCTGCCGATGACGGCGATCTGCGTGCGCTCGGTGTACTCGACGCGCGCGACGGCACGGCGGCGCAGCGGCCGGGCGAAGGCAAGCAGTGGCGTGACGAAGGCTTCTGGTTGCTGCCGCCGGTGATGCTGCTGGCATTGCTGGCCTTCCGCCGTCGCGCGGTGCTGGCTGCGGTGCTCGCGGTGGGTCTGCTGCCATGGATGAATGACGCGCAGGCGCAGGCCCCTGCGACGCCTGTCTCGCAGCCGGCGCAGGGCACGCTGTGGAAGCGCAGCGACCAGCTGCAGCATCAACGCCTGGCCGAGGGGGTTCAGGCCTACCGCAGGGGCGACTTCGCCACTGCACGCAGACAGTTCGAAGGCATCGACAGCGATGCCGGTTGGTACAACCTGGCCAACACGCTGGCACGCGAAGGCAACTACGACGACGCAATTGCCGCCTACGACCGCGCGCTGGCGCTGCATCCGGGCATGGCCGATGCGGTGGCCAACCGTGCCGTGGTCGATGCCGCACGCAAGCGCAGGCCATCCGGGGGCGGCCAAGGCCAGGATCAACAGAAGCCACCGCACAACGGGCAGCAGAAACAACCGCAGGGCCCGCAGGGCCAACAGAACCCACAGGGACAGCCGAAGCAGGGCCAGCAGCAACCCGGCCAGGGCCAGCCGCCGTCGGGCCAGCAGGGCCAGCCCAAGGCGGGTGACAACAACGCGCAGTCGGAGCCTCAGCCTGGCGAACGTGGCCGCGATGGCCAGCAGGCACCACCGCAGGTGGAAGATGCCAAGGCGCAGGCGCAGGCCGATGAACAGCAGCGCCAGCGCATGCAGCAGGCGATGCAGCAGGCACGCGAGGGTGAGGCCGGCAAGGGGGGCAAGCCAGTGCCGGGTGGTGAGGGCCGCACGCCGCGCCAGCGCGAGGAGCAACAGGCGGTGGAGGCATGGATGCGGCGTGTGCCGGATGATCCGGGCGCATTGCTGCGGGCCAAGTTCCAGCTGGAAAACGAACGCAGGAAGAGGGAAGGGCGATGACGCGGTCGATCAACATGCACGGGCACTGGCCTCGACAGGTGCTGGCGGCGCTGCTGTTGTGGCTGCCGCTGCTGGCCTGGGCGCAGCCGCGCGCGTGGCTGGACCGCGACCGCATCGCGATGGGCGACACGGTCACGCTCAATGTCGAGAGCGACCAGGGCGCCCCTGACTTCACGCCATTGCGCACCGACTTCGACCTGAGCGGGCAGACCAGCAGCCGCCAGGTGGAATGGAGCAATGGCAGCATGCAGCAGCGCAACCTGTATGGCGTGGCGCTGACACCACGACGTAGTGGTGCGCTGGTGGTACCGGGCCTGCAGGTGGGCAGTGTGCGCACCGCACCGCTGACGCTGCAGGTCGATGCGGCCGCCGTGGCGGGGCCCGACAGCAATGCGATGGCCTTCATCGAAACCGTTGTCGATGACGATACGCCGTATGTGCAGCAGAGCGTGGGCGTGGTGGTGCGGCTGTACTTCGCCTCGCAGCTGGCCTCCGGCGAGCTGGTGCTGGATACCCCGGCGGGCGCGTCGTTGCAGCGTGTGGGCGACGACCGCACCGATGTACGCCAGGTCAACGGGCGCCGCTACAACGTGGTCGAACGGCGTTTCCTGCTGATCCCCGAGCGCAGTGGCGCGTTGCGCCTGGCCGGTGCCCGTTTCAGTGGGCGCAGTGCGGGTGGCTTCTTCGACGACTTCTTCGGCGGTGGCGATGGCCGCATGAATGCCACCGGCGCAGACCGCACGCTGCAGGTGCAGGCACAGCCGGCGCAGGCCCCGCAGCCGTGGCTGCCACTGCAGAGCCTGCAGCTGCGCTACACCAGTGCGCCGACCAGTGCCCGCACCGGTGAGGCCGCCAACGTGGTGGTCGAAGCGGTTGCCGAAGGCGCGACGCGCGCGCAGTTCACCGACCTGCCGGTGCCGGATGTCGGCACCAATGCGCAGGTGTTCGCCGAACCGGCACAGTACGAAGAGACCTTCAACGGCAGCACGCCGCGCCTGAAGATCACCCGCCGCTATTCGATCGTGCCGCGCCAGCCGGGTTCGCTGGTGGTGCCGGGGCCGCGCCTGCCCTGGTGGGATGTGCGTAACGGCAGGGCGCAGGAGGCGAAGCTGCCGGACCTGACGCTGGCCGTCGCGGCCGGCACCGGCACCGGCACTGCCTCACCGGCGCCATTGCCGCCGATCGACACCGATGCCGCGCTGCCGGGCGCCGATGGCCAGGACAGCCGCATCGCCGCGACCGATCCGCGTGCCAGCGGCCTGTCCGAGCGTCCGTGGCCGTGGATGGCGGCGGCCATCGGCCTGGCGTTGCTGTGGCTGCTGACTCTCCTGTGGGGCTGGCAGCGAGGTCGGCGCCCGCGCGCAGTGGCGCCAGTAGCGGGCAAGGCCTCTGTGCCGACTGCGGCGGGCGGGCGTGCCGGCCTGGCAGAACTGCGCCGCGCGCTGGATGGCGAGGGCTTCGAACAGGTGGAAGCACAGCTGTGTGCGATGGCTGGTGTGGAACGCATCGAGCAGGTCATCGCGCGGCTTGGGGATGCAGCCCAGCGTCAAGTGCTACAGGACCTGCAGCAGGCGCGGTGGGGCGGGCAGGGGGATCTGGCGCCGCTGCGCACGCGCCTGCGCGAGGTCTTCCGTGACGGACCGCACTGGTCGGCGGCTGCGGGCACCGCCGACACTGACCTGGCGCCGCTGTATCCGCCGCGGCGAACCTGAACCGGCGCCGCTTGCGCGCTTTGTTAGAGTGCATTCATTTTTCGAGGAAACCCGCGTATGACAGCAGCTGCTGCCGACAAGAAGAAGTTGCCCCTGCATTGGAAGATGGGCATCGGCTTTGCGATCGGCCTGGTCCTGGGACTGATCGTGCACGCCCTGGGCGGCAGCGTCGATGGTCTGCAGGCTGGTGCCAAGTGGGTAATGGACTACGTCACCACCCCGGCGTCGGGCCTGTTCCTCAACCTGATCTTCATGCTGATCGTGCCGCTGATCTTCTCGGCGCTGATCATGGGCGTGTCGGAGATGGGCGACATCCGCGCCCTCGGCCGCATCGGCTGGAAGACCCTGGCCTACACCGTGCTGCTGTCCGGCATCGCGGTGGGCATCGGCCTGGTGCTGGTCAACCTGCTCAAGCCGGGCGCGGGCGTCGATCCGCAGACTGCGGCACTGATGCTCTCGGAGAACGCCGAGCGCAGCAAGGAAATCGTCGCTGGCATCCACGGCACGCCGAAGGGCATGGACATGCTGCTTTCGATCGTGCCGAGCAACGTGCTGCAGGCCGCGTCGGACAACGGCGCGATCCTGTCGCTGATGTTCTTCGCGCTGATGTTCGGCATCGGCATGGTGCTGACCGACAATGAAAAGGTTGCCCCGCTGCGCCGCGCCATCGAAGGCGTGTTCGAAATCTCGATGACCCTGATCAACCTGGTCATCCGTCTGGCCCCTTATGCGGTGGCCTGCTTCATGTTCAACCTGGCCGCGCTGTTCGGCTTCGAGCTGATCATCCGCCTGGGTGCCTATGTGGGCGTGGTGGTGCTGGCGCTGGGCCTGCACATGATCGTGACCTACGGTACCGCGGTGTGGCTGTCCGGCCGCTCGCCGCTGTCGTTCTTCCGCGATACCCAGGAAGCAACGGTGATGGCGTTCTCCACCGCCTCCAGCAATGCCACCCTGCCGACCGCGCTGCGCGTGGCCGACCAGATGGGCTTGCCGCAGCGCGTGTCGCGCTTCGTGCTGACCGTGGGTGCCACCGCCAACCAGAACGGCACCGCGCTGTTCGAGGGTGTGACGGTGATCTTCCTGGCCCAGTTCTTCGGCGTGGACCTGAGCATCGGCCAGCAGATCATGGTGATGGCGGTCTGCATCCTCGGTGGCATCGGTACCGCCGGCGTGCCGTCGGGATCGCTGCCGGTGGTGGCGATGATCTGCGCGATGGTCGGTGTGAACCCGCTGGGCATCGGCCTGATCCTGGGCGTGAATCACTTCCTGGACATGTGCCGTACCGCGCTGAACGTGACCGGCGACCTGGCCCTGACCACGCTGGTGGCCAAGGGCGAGTCGCACGATGGCCCGGCGCTGGGTCCGCAGCAGGACTGAGTCCAACGCCACTGCTGGCGACCTGATCGGGGTCGGATTCCTTTCCGCAGGGGAAAGGGCTCCGGCCCCTTTCACATGCGGAATCCGGCGGAGATCATGACGTGCCGGCCAGCGGCCGGCACGACCGGGCAAGGTGAACTGACCCCCCGCCCGGCGACTATGGGACAATAGGCCGCCCGCACGTCCGCGGCCGCCTCCCGATTCCGACAGAACCATGACGCAGCCTACCCGTCGCCAGTTGGCCAACGCCATCCGCTTCCTTGCCGCCGATGCGGTTGAAACCGCAAAGTCCGGCCACCCCGGCATGCCCATGGGCATGGCCGACATCGCCGAAGTCCTCTGGAACGACTACCTCCGCCATAACCCGAGCAACCCGCACTGGTTCAACCGCGACCGTTTCGTGCTGTCCAACGGCCACGGTTCGATGCTGCAGTACGCGCTGCTGCACCTGAGCGGTTACGACCTGCCGATCGAGCAGCTGAAGCTGTTCCGCCAGCTGGGCAGCCACACCGCCGGTCACCCGGAACGCCACGAGACCCCGGGCGTGGAGACCACCACCGGCCCGCTGGGCCAGGGTTTCGCCAATGCCGTGGGCTTCGCCCTGGCCGAGAAGCTGCTGGCACAGCGCTTCAACCGCCCGGAGCTGGAAGTGGTCGACCACCGCACCTGGGTGTTCATGGGCGATGGCTGCCTGATGGAAGGCGTGTCGCATGAAGCCGCTTCGCTGGCCGGCACCTGGGGCCTGCACAAGCTGGTCTGCTTCTGGGACAACAACCACATCTCCATCGACGGCAACGTCGAGGGCTGGTTCACCGACAACACCCCGGAGCGTTTCGAGGCCTATGGCTGGAACGTGGTGCGCGACGTCGATGGCCATGACCCGGACAGCATCAAGGCCGGCATCGAGGCCGCGCTGTCGCAGAGCGACAAGCCGACCCTGATCTGCTGCCGCACCACCATCGGGTTTGGTTCGCCGAACAAGGCGGGCAAGGAATCCAGCCACGGTGCACCGCTGGGCAAGGACGAGCTGGAAGCCACCCGCAAGCAGCTGGGCTGGGAATACGGCCCGTTCGAGATCCCGCAGGCGATCTACGACGGTTGGCGCGCCAATGGCGCCGGCATCCTGCGCCAGGCCGAGTGGGAACAGCTGTTCGACAAGTACGCCAGCCAGTACCCGGCTGAAGCAGCCGAACTGACCCGCCGCTCGCATGGCGAACTGCCGGCCGACTTCGTTGCCAAGGCCGATGCGTACATCGCCCAGGTGGCCGCGGAAGGCCCGACGATCGCCTCGCGCAAGGCGTCGCAGCTGGCCATCGAAGCCTATGCCCCGCTGCTGCCGGAAATCGTCGGCGGCTCGGCCGACCTGGCGCACTCCAACCTGACCCTCTGGAAGGGCAGCAAATCGGTTGCCAGCGACGACGCCAACGCCAACTACGTGTACTACGGCGTGCGCGAGTTCGGCATGACCGCCATTGCCAACGGCCTGGCCCTGCACGGTGGCTTCATTCCGTTCGACGCCACCTTCCTGGTGTTCAGCGATTACGCCCGCAATGGCGTGCGCATGAGCGCGCTGATCCCGGCGCACGCCATCCACGTCTACACCCACGACTCGATCGGCCTGGGCGAAGACGGCCCGACCCACCAGCCGGTGGAGCACCTGGCCTCGCTTCGCTACATCCCGAACAACGACGTGTGGCGTCCGTGCGATGCGGTCGAGTCGGCGGTGAGCTGGAAGGCCGCGATCACCCGCCAGGACGGCCCGAGCTGCCTGGTGTTCAGCCGCCAGAACCTGCCGCACCAGCCGCGCAGCGCCGAGCAGATCGCGCAGATCGAGCGCGGCGGTTACGTGCTGGCCGATGCCGCCGGTACCCCGGATGTGATCCTGATCGCCACCGGTTCGGAAGTCTCGCTGGCCACCGAAGCCAAGGCCCAGCTGGATGCGGCTGGTCTCAAGACCCGCGTGGTCTCGATGCCGTCCACCGACGTGTTCCTGCGCCAGGACGCGGCCTACCGTGAATCGGTGCTGCCGAACGCCGTGCGCAAGCGCGTGGCCGTGGAAGCCGGCGTCACCGGTTTCTGGCGCCAGTTCGTCGGCCTGGACGGTGCCGTGATCGGTATCGACACCTTCGGTGCCTCCGCCCCGGCCGACCAGCTGTACAAGCACTTCGGCATCACCACCGCCCACGTGGTGGAAGCCGCCAAGGCGCTGTAAGCAGCATCGCGACGTAATGAGGAAAGGCCGGCGCACGCCGGCCTTTTCTTTGCCGCAGGAAAAAGGGGACGGAGGGGATTAAGTCGTTTGTGCACAAGCGACTTAATCCCCTCCGTCCCCTTTTCTCAGGCGGTGCGCGCCAGTGCCAGCCGCAGCAGGCGCGCGTCCAGGCGTTCGGCGAAATCCTTCGGCGCCTGCAGGCCCATGCGTTGCAGGTACACCGCATCGCCGTCGCCGGCCGGTTGCCGTAGTGCTGCCCAGACGGTACGCAGCTTGTCGCCGCGGGTCTGCGTATTGGCCTTCAGCCACGCCAGCGCTTTCACCAGCACCTGCTCGATCTCGTTGAAGTCACTGCCCAGCGGATAGTCCGGCAGGCTGCCATCGGCGCGGAACGGGGCCAGCGCCGCTGTCAGCGCCTGCGGCGTATTGCGCTGCTGCCGCTGCGGATCCGGTTGCGCGACCTCCAGCAGTTTGCGCGAGGCGTGCGCCTGCTGCAGCAGGCCGCCCTGGAACGGGGCCTCGGTGATTGCGGTCATCGCATGCACGCAGTCCTCGTCGGTCAGTCCGCGCAGGTCGGCAATGCCGTATTCGTTGAGGTAGATGTCGCGCAGGTGGCGCGGAATGGTGGTGTGCCCGTAGTTCCAGCGCACGTTGGATTCGCGTCGGCCCTTGTCATCGCGCGCGGCGCGGAACATCAGCACGCTGCGGGCTTCCGGCAGGGCATGTGCCATCGCCACGAAGTTGTACTGGCCGCCCACACCGGATACCACGCGTCCATCGTCCAGCGCGTCGGACACCGCCGCGCCCAGCGCGGTGGCCATCATGCAGGAGTTGAAGAAGCGCGCATGGCGGCGCTGCAGGCGTTCCAGCGTTTCGTTGCCGCCGTACAGCTGGTTGATCTCGCTGATGCGGCGCATGCCGATCGCACGGCACTCGTCCTCTGGCAGCGTGCGCAGCCACTCGTAGAATTCCGGCGAGCCCAGGTAGAACGCGCCGTGCAGGTACTCACCTTCGGCCGCCAGTGTGGCGTGGTCGATCGACAGCGTGCTGCCGTTCTCGATGCGCTGCATCAGCGCCAGGTCATCGTGTACCTTGCGCTTGATCACCCCGGTCTGCACCAGCCTGCGGAAGCCCTCGTTGAGCATCTCGCTGCAGCCGTACAGGCCCACTTCGAACGGGTCCACGCCGCCGATCTCCTGCACCAGCGGGTGGCTGGCCAGCTGCGGATCCAGCGCGTGCAGCACGCGGCGGTAGCGCGCGTTGTCGGTGTGGCGCAGCACCAGCGCATGGCTGAGCGCGTCGGCCAGCGTACCGATGCCGATCTGCAGCGTGCCGCCATCGCGCACCAGCGTGCTGGCGTACAGGCCGATGGCGTAGTCGACATCGCCGACCGGCTGCCGCGGCAGCCCGAACAGCGCCGGGTACGGCGGCGGTGGGGTGATCACCAGATCGAAGAACGAGACATCGACCGTGGCCGAGCCGCCCAGGTAGGGCAACTGGGGATCGATCTCGGCAATCAGCAGCGGACGCGGCAGGCCACGCGCGGTCATCGCGTCCAGCGTGTCCTGGGTGATGTCGTTGTTGCACGACAGGGAAAGCCGGCGGTCGTTCGGGCGCATCGCCACTTTCTGCACGATCACCTGTGGCGCGCGCTGCGCCACCGCATCGGCGGCGTGGGTGTAGTTCAGGCTGGTATAGCTGGATTGCGCCTGGCGCGACCCGAGCAGGGCGCCGGATTGCATGTAGAACTCTTCCACCTGCACATGTGCCGGCAACGCGTCGCGTGCGATCGCATCGGCATAGGCCAGGCGCGGGAAGTCGTCGCCGAAATGGCGCTGCGCGAACGGTGCCAGGAAGCGGGCTTCCAGGCCGTTGCCCCGCGCCTTCGGCGGATTCAGCGACAGCGCGGTATACAGCTGCAGCGGCCGCGACGGATCGTGCTCGACGCGCGCGTAGAGGGCGTTGAGCAGCCGATGCGGCTTGCCCAGTGCCAGCGGTGCCCCGATCCGCAGCGGCCCGTCCACGCGCGCAAACAACCAGTCGACGGCGGCGTCCAGGTCGGTGAGGTGTTCGGTCATGCGCGGCGGTCCTGCGTCGGGGAAGTGCGGGCATTACAGCATGTCGGGCTTGAACCGCCGTCGACGCGAGACTTCCGCGCCGGCCACCATGAACTGCCCATCGCCGCGGTAATGCACCGTGCGCGGCAGTTTCGGCCGGGGCGCAACATGGGCGTGCACGATTTCCCAGATGAACAGATTGCTCGCTGCCACCTGGCTGTCGTCGTACAGGCGGCATTCGAAGCACGAATGGCATTGGCCGACCAGTGGCGCGCCGACCTCACGCGCGGGCAGTGCGTCGAGCCCGAAACGGGCGAACTTGTCGACCTCGCGGCCGCTGCAGTTGCCGATGTCCACCACGGTATCGAGCAGCTCCACCCCGGGCACGTTGATCACGCACTCGCCGCTGCCGCGCGCCAACGCGTGGCTGTGGTTTGCGTCCCACAGGTAGGTGGCGACCAGTGAAGGCGAGAAGCCCATGACCATGTGCCAGCCCATCGTCATCAGGTTGCGCTGGCCGCGCCATGCCGTGCTGACCAGCACGATCGGGCCGGGTTCGAGGAAGCGGCGGGCCTGCTCGACCGGGAAATCCTTCTTCGGCAGTGCTTTCATCCGGGGCCAGGGGCGGGAGGAACCGATGCTGGCGCAGCCGGGATGAACCCGGAGTCGAGGGGCTTGACAGGCAGTTCGATTACGCGCGTAATCAATCTGTCGATTACGGATGTAAACCATGACCCCGATCAGCGAAGCCGAAGCCGTCGTGATGGAGGTGCTGTGGCAGCAGGCACCGCGTAGTGCCGATGACGTGGTGGCCGCGCTGGCCCATCGCGACTGGGCCGAGCCGACCATCAAGACCCTGCTCAACCGCCTGCTGACCAAGGGCGCGATCACTGCCGAGCGCGATGGACGGCGTTACCTGTACCGGCCGCTGCTGCAGCGACAGGCGTGGGTGGAGGCGCAGAGCCAGGACTTCATCGGCCGTGTCTTCGAAGGGCGCGTGGCGCCGCTGGTCGCGCACTTCAGCGAACGCGGCCAGCTGAGCGCGCAGGACATCGCCGAACTGAAGAAGCTGATCCAGGAGCTGGACCATGACTGAGCTGCTCGACGGACTGTGGCGGGCCAGCTTGTGGCTGGCCGTGGGTGTGGTCCTGCTGGCGGTGCTGCGACCGCTGCTGGTGCGGTTGGGGGGCGCTGGGCTGGCCTACCGCAGCTGGTGGCTGCTGCCGCTGCTGCTGGTGGCCCTGACGCTGCCATTGCCACAGGTTGCGGTGTTGCAGCAGGTACCCACGCTGCCGCTGAAAGTGATGCCCGGTGCCCTCGATGCCCTGAGCGGGCCCTCGCTGCCATGGGCCGGGCTGTTGTTCGCGCTGTGGGCATTGGGCGCGGGCATCCGCCTGTTGCGCGACCTGCACGCACAACATCGTTTCGAACGGAGCATGGGCCCACTGACGCCGCGCACCGATGGCAGCTGGCAGGCCAGCGGCGATCCCGGCTTGCCCGCGCTGGTTGGCCTGTGGCGCCCACGCATCGTGGTTGGTCCCGACTTCGACCTGCAGTTCACCGCACAGGAACAGAGCTTGATCCTGCAGCACGAGCGCAGCCATCACCGTCATGGCGATCACTGGGCCAACGGTGCGCTGCTGCTGATGCGCGCGGTGTTCTGGTTCCACCCGCTTCTGCCGTGGGCTGCGGGCCGCTTCCTGCGCGACCAGGAACTGGCCTGCGATGCCCGCACCATGGCCCCGCAGCCGGCGCTGCGCGGCCTCTACGCCAGCACGCTGCTGAAGGCGCAGCTGGTCCACCCGGTTGCGCCCGCGGTCTGCCATTGGCGCAGCCAACCCGTGTTGAAGGAGCGTATCGCCATGTTGAAGCAGTCCAAGCGGAAGGCATTGCCGTGGGTGTCCGGGCAGGTGCTGGTGGTCGGGTTGTGTGTGGGCATGGGCGCGGTGGCATGGGCCAGCCAGGGCGGCGCGGCCGGGAGCCCGGGGATCGGTGTCGAGCCGTACGCAACGGCGGAAGAAGGTGCGGCCAAGGCTGGGCTGGACCGTCCGATCCAGATCGACAGGATGCCACCGCCGTCCTATCCGAAATCCGCGTTCGAGCAGCGCCAGGTAGGTGTGGTGAACCTGCGCGTGGAGGTGGATGCGCAGGGGCGTCCCAGCGATGTCCGCGTGCTCAGTGCCACCAATCCGGGCGTGTTCGATGCGGTGTCGATCGCTGCGGCACGCAGCTGGACCTATCGGCCGGCGATGAAGAACGGTAAGCCGGTTGCAGCGGCGGTGAAGATTCCGATCACGTTCGCCATGGACAACACCGAGGACACCCAATGAAGTCCGCTGCGCTGATCATGGCGGCAGCGCTGCTGGTCGGGTGCGCGAGCCAGGACCGCCTGACCACGGTGGATACCCGCAGCGAAAATGTCGGCCACCAGCGCCTGCAGCCGCAGGCGGGCAGCGGCGGTGGACAGTCGCAGGTGTATTCGCTGGGTGCGACCGAAGGCTACCGGATGCCGCAGCTGTACGCGGCACCTGACCCGGAGGTTGGCGATCGTGACCCGCGCGCGGAACTGGCGCCGACCACGATCTGCCTGCAGGTGGTGGTTGATGCCAATGGCGCCGTGGAGCGAAGCCTGCCATTGACCGATCGTCCGGAGTGCGCGGCAGGTGCTGCGGGCGAGAATGCGCCCCTGCTGCAGGCTGCCCAGGAAGCCGTGGCGATGTGGAAGTACTCGTCCGCAGCGGTCTGCCACTTCGCGGCGGGCAAGGTGCCTGCCGACCGCGGTGACTGCCGGGGCGCCGAGCGCGTCGAGCCGGTAGCGGTCACCCTGCAGTACGCCTTCACGTTCGAGATCGTGAAGGGCCAGCACGTGGTGCGGATGCAGGGAAAATGAACGCTCGCGGTCCGTGATGGAAACCGATGGCGCTGGGCTCTGCCCGGCGTACGTCAGGCCCCGCCCTGGATATTGGCCTTTACCGCAGGCTGCATCAGCTTCGGTTCTTCCAACGTCGCATCGCGGGCCTGGCGCACGCTGACGAACTCCGCCTCGGCCACGCCGTCGTGCACGTGGATGTTGTGCGCGCGCTGTTCACCGATGGTGGTTTCGTTGGCGAAGTCGCGGCCGCCCGGGCCGTAGTCGTGGCAGACGAAAACGCGGGTGGCATCCGGCAGGGCCAGCAGGCGCTGGATCGAGCGGTACAGCTGTGCGGCATCACCGCCGGGGAAGTCGCAGCGGGCAGTGCCGCCGTCGGGCATGAACAGCGAGTCGCCAGTGAACAGCGCATCGTCGATCAGGTAGGCGATGCTGTCGCTGGTGTGGCCGGGCACGGCGATCACCTGGCAGCGCAGTTCGCCCAAAGTGAAGGTCTCGCCATCACTGAACAGGTGGTCGAAGATTTCATCGGCGCCCGGAAGCTGCAGGCCATAGCGTGGCGCAAACGTCGCCTGCACCGCGCGGATGCCTTCACCGATGGCCAGCGTGGCCTGCGGAAAGTGCTGCTTGAGTCGGCGCCCGGCCGACACATGGTCGGCGTGGGCATGCGTCTCCAGCAGCCAGCGCAGCTGCAGGCCCTGTTGTTCGATGGCCTGCAATGCCGCGCGCAGCGGTGATTCGCTGCTGGCGTCGGTGTCCGGGTCGTAGTCCAGGACCGGATCGATCAGCGCCGCCTCGCCGCTGGCCGGGTCGCTGACCAGGTAGCTGAAGGTGTTGCTGTCACGGTGGAAGAACGACTGCACCTGGACCGGCATTGGAGCTCTCCTCAGCGCGTGCCGAGCACGCGGTTCAGCAACTGCGCCAGGTTTTCACCGGCCAGCCGCAGCTGCGCTTCGGCCAGCGGCCGGTAGCGCTCGGTGTACTCGTCACCGATTTTACGCGAGGCCGGATAAACGCCAGGTTGCATGGAGATGCGGCAGCTGGCCTCGGCCCAGGCCTGCGGGTCGCGCTGCGGGTTGGACTGGCGTGCCAGCTTCGGTGCGCGCTGGCTCTGCAGCACCGGCAGGTAGCCGGCATCGTCCAGCTTGCGGGTGTTGAGCATGCCGCTGTCCCACAGCGAGTGCAGGTTGGTACCGCGGTTGCCGAACTGCAGCTGGAAATCATTGCCGCCCTTGTCGTGGGCGTAGCCGGCGTGCATCGGCTGGTGGATGTCGCCGACCAGGTGCACGACGAACTTCAGCGCCTGCAGGCGCTCGCCGTCAGTCAGGCTGCGGTCGCCCAGAATGGCGCTCTGCGCCTTGAGGGCTTCGACGATGCAGTTGCCGTTCCTGCAGTGCTTCGGTGCTTCGTAGTGGCAGTCGTCTTCGGCAATGTTGACGTAGTGCCAGCCGGCCGAGCGACGGCCCAGGCCCGGGTCCTTGGCGCGCAGCTGGTCGGCCCAGGGCGCGATGCTGGCCAGGGTGGCGTCCGGTTCGGTGGCCAGCAGGCGGTCCACTTCGGCGCGGGCGGCGGGGGTGAGGCGGGCGTCGGCGACTTCGGCGACAAGGCGGTGGCCTTGCGCGCCCCAGGCATGGGCAGGGGCGGAGACGGACAGCAGGGCCGGCGCCAGGGCGGCGGCGAGGAACAGGGAGTGCAGGGCTTTCATGCGCCCATTCTAGCGGGGTAGGTGGATTGAAGAGCGGCGCGTTCCTGTTCCGAAGTGGAAGCGTAGAGGGAGGGGCGGCGGGACACGCCGTAAATCCGTCCTTGGGGGCTCGATGGCGCCATCCATGGCGCCAACGGTCCCGCCGCCCCTCCCTCTGCGCTCCCCTCCAAACATGGCCGCGGAGGCGGATGCAAACGTCAAATGCAACATCAAAAACAAATGCAGGATCAAAATCGGCCTCCTGCAATTACAGGCAATCACTGCGCCTCGGATGCACGGGTTCTGCTCTTGCCTTTGCTTGAGCTGGTACGCACGCGGTGATGGGAAGGGGCAAGGCGGGGAGCGGAGCCGGGACCGTTGGCGCCATGGATGGCGCCATCGAGCCCCCAGGGATGGGTTTACGGCGTGTCCCGGCTCCGCTCCCTGCCTTGCCCCAGCTCCGGAACCGCTTCAGTCCCAGGCACAAAAAAGCCCCGGCAATTACCGGGGCAACATGCTGCGAGGGTTTTGCGTGTAGCGGGGGAGCGGGGGCGAAGCCCCCGCGCCCAATACACCGCTTTAGAACTTGAAGACGTACGAAGCGCCGTAGACCAGCGGATCGATGTTGACCGTGCCGATCTTCTCGCCGTTCAACTTCACCTTGCTGTCGATGTCGATCCAGCGCATGTCCACGCGCAGGGCGCCCTTCTCGCCGATCGCGAAGTCCACGCCGGCGTGTGCGGCCAGGCCCCACGAATCCTGCAGCTTCAGCTTGCTGCCGGCCAGCGCACCCGTAGTGTCTTCGCTGAAGAAGGTGGTGTAGTTCAGGCCGGCGCCGACGAACGGCGACACCTTGCCCTTGCTGTTGAAGTGGTACTGCAGGGTGACCACCGGCGGCAGCTGCTTGGTGCTGCCGACGCGGCCCAGGCCGTTGATGTTGATGTCGTGCTTGAACGGCAGCGCGGCCAGCACTTCGATGCCCAGGTTGTCGGCGATGAAGTACTCGCCGGTGATGGTCGGCTTGACGTCATTGTCGACGTCGACCTTCAGGGTGCCGCCGGCCAGCCAGCCGTTGTTCGACTTCGGCGCCACCTGGTGCACGCCGGCCGAGACGGTCCAGTCGCCCTTGGACTGGGCCATGGCCGGGGCGGCGGCGAGCGACAGGGCGGCGGCCAGGCTGGCCACGATCAGGGGGGAGGTCTTGCGCATGGGGGTGTTCTCGTTGCTGGGTGGATGGCGACAGTCTCGGCCTCACGCCGCGCTAACGCTTTGATCCGGATCAAATCCTGTCCGTGGGCCGGCCGGCGGTCCCGGCTGGCCCACGGTGGCCAGCGGCGGTTTGCTAGACTTGTGGGCCCTATCCATCCCGCCGCACCTGTCGCGGCCGCAGGAGCTTGAGAAATGGCAATCAAGGTTGGTATCAACGGTTTCGGTCGCATCGGGCGTAACGTCCTGCGCTCGGCGGTGCTGAACTTCGGCGACGACATCGAAATCGTGGCCATCAACGATCTGCTGGAGCCGGACTACCTGGCGTACATGCTCAAGTACGACTCCGTGCACGGCCGCTTCAAGGCCGACGTGGCGGTGCAGGGCAATGACCTGCTGGTCAACGGCAAGAAGATCCGCCTGACCCAGGAACGCGACCCGGCCAACCTGAAGTGGGATGAAGTCGGCGCTGATGTGGTGCTGGAAGCCACCGGCCTGTTCCTGACCAAGGAAACCGCGCAGAAGCACATCGATGCCGGCGCCAAGAAGGTCATCATGTCGGCCCCGTCGAAGGACGACACGCCGATGTTCGTGTACGGCGTGAACGACAAGACCTACGCCGGCCAGGCGATCATCTCCAACGCTTCGTGCACCACCAACTGCCTGGCCCCGCTGGCCAAGGTCATCAATGACAAGTGGGGCATCAAGCGCGGCCTGATGACCACCGTGCATGCGGCCACCGCCACCCAGAAGACCGTCGATGGCCCGTCCAACAAGGACTGGCGCGGCGGCCGTGGCATCCTGGAAAACATCATTCCCTCGTCCACCGGTGCGGCCAAGGCCGTCGGCGTGGTCATTCCGGAACTGAACAAGAAGCTGACCGGCATGAGCTTCCGCGTGCCGACCTCGGACGTGTCGGTGGTCGACCTGACCGTCGAGCTGGAAAAGGAAGCCACCTACGCCGAGATCTGCGCCGAAGTGAAGGCACAGAGCGAAGGCCCGCTGAAGGGCATCCTGGGCTACACCGAAGACAAGGTGGTGGCCACCGATTTCCGCGGCGAAACCTGCACCTCGGTGTTCGATGCCGATGCCGGCATCGCCCTGGACGGCACCTTCGTCAAGCTGGTGACCTGGTACGACAACGAGTGGGGCTACTCGAACAAGTGCCTGGAAATGGCCAAGGTCATCGCCGCCAAGTAAGGCCGGCGTAGATCGCAGACGAACCCCGGCCTGGCCGGGGTTCGTCGTTTAAGGGGCCCACCCTGTCGTAGCATGGGGCGGTCGACCGCTGCCGCTGTGGCGCGGGAACGCAATGGAAGCACGCAATGGAAGCACTGATCGCACTGGTCGTATTGGTCCTGTTGGCCATCCCCCTGCTGCTGGTGGTGGCGCTGGTGATGATCTCCGGCCTGCGCCGCCGCGTCGCGGCGCTGGAAAGCGCGATGGCCGCCGCGCCTGCCACCGCCAGGCCGGCCGCCAGCGCGCCCACGCCTGAACGGGCTGCGGCCACGCCCACGGCCAGTGCCGATCCACCGTTCCTGCGGCCGGTCGCCGCTGCTGCGCCGCACCCCCCGCAGCCACCGGTGCGCGAAGCAGCGCCGACCGAGGCGCCTGTTCCCCGACCTGCTGCGCCACCGCCGGTGCCACCGGTGCCGGTGCAGCCGCCGCTGCCTTCCGAGCCGGCACTGCCCAACGTCATCGAGCGCGGCATCAGTGCGGTCAAGCGCTGGTTCACCGAAGGCAACGTGCCGGTCAAGATCGGCATGCTGGTGCTGCTGGCCGGTGTCGCGGCGCTGCTGAAGTACGTCAGCGACCAGGGCTGGCTGGTGTTGCCGATCGAGCTGCGCCTGGCCGGCATCACTGTGGGCGCGCTGGGCCTGCTGGCCTTCGGCTGGCACCAGCGCGAGCGCCGGCGCCTGTTTGCGCTGGCCTTGCAGGGCGGTGCCATCGGCGTACTGCTGCTGACCATCTTCGCGGCCTTCAAGCGCTTCGACCTGATTCCGCCGGGCTTCGCCTTCGCCAGCTCCATTGCCCTGGTGGCCGGGCTGTGCGTGCTGGCGGTGGTGCAGAACTCGCGCACGCTGGCCGTGCTGGGCATCCTGGCCGGCTTCATGGCACCACTGTGGCTGTCCACCGGCAGCGGCAATCACGTGGGGCTGTTCAGCTATTACGCGGTGCTCAACGCGGGCATCTTCGCCATCGCCTGGTTCCGCCCTTGGCGCGCACTGAACCTGCTGGGCTTCGCCTTCACTTTCGGCATCGGCACCTTCTGGGGCGTGCTGCAGTACGTACCGGACAAGTTCAGCAGCACTGAGCCGTTCCTGCTGTTGTTCTCCGTGTTCTACCTGCTGATCCCGCTGCTGTACGCGCGCCGCCAGCCGGCCGGCCGGCGCGATCTGATCGATGGCAGCCTGGTGTTCGGCGCGCCGCTGGTCGCATTCTCGTTGCAGGCAGGCATGCTGCACGAACAACCGATGACGCTGGCACTATGCGCGTTGGGCCTGGCCGCGATCTACGCGGTACTGGCACGGGCGCTGATCGCACGTGCGTCGTATACCATGCTGGCGCAGTCGCATGCCGTGCTTGCGGTGGGCTTCGCCACGCTGGCGGTGCCGCTGGCCTTGTCGGCGCGTGCCACCGGTGCCGTGTTTGCGCTGGAAGGTGCAGGCCTGGCCTGGTTGGGGCTGCGCCAGAAGCGCTGGCTGCCGCAGGTATCCGGCGCGTTGCTGCAGATCGGCGCCGCATTCGCCTTCGTTGCCGGTGGCGACCACTGGCACGAAGACCTGCGCTTCCTGATCAACCCGACCGCCATCGGCGCGCTGTTGCTGGCCCTGGCCGGCTTCGCGTCGGCGTGGAGCTACCAGCGCAGGCCACGTCATGAGGTCGCACTGGTGTACTACCTGTGGGGCCTGCTGTGGTGGTTGGGCGGCCTGGTCCATGAGATCACGCGCTTCTTCCCGTACCGCACCGAAGTGGACGCGTTGCTGGTGCTGGCCGCGGTCACTGCCTGGCTGGTGGCCGAAGTGCAGCGTCGCCAGCCGGCACGTGCACTGGGCGTGACCGCACTGGCCATGCTCGCGCTGGGCTTCCCGCTGGCCCTGGTGCAGAGCGATGCACACCACCAGCCGTTCGCCGGTTATGGCGCGCTGGCCTGGGCGGTGTTCGCGGTGCTGGGCGTGCGGACCCTGCTGTGCCTGCGCCAGGGCGGCGATACCGTGGCCCGCATCGCGCAGTTCCTGTGGTGGCTGCTGTGGCCGTCGCTGCTTTCGCTGCTGGCCCTGTGGGGCGGTGGCGAAGCCGATCTGGCGCAGGGCTGGACGACCCTGCTGGTGACCTTGCCATGGCTGCTGATGGCGGCACTGTCGCTGTGGCGCTGGAATGCGCTGCGCTGGCCATTGGGACAGGCCTTCGACAGCGTGCGCGTCCCGCTGCAGTGCGTGCTGTTCGGCCTGCTGTCGATCGGCTGGCTGTTGGGCCAGCTGCTGCCGGGCGACGCTGCACCGCTGTTGTGGCTGCCGGTGCTGAATCCGGCCGAGATCGGCCAATGGTTGAGCCTGCTGCTGCTGGCGCGCTGGCTGTACGGCGATCAGCAACCGCAGGCACCGCAGGCATTGCTGAACATCCGCATGCCGCTGCTGGCACTGGCGGCCTTCGTCGCACTGACCAGCCTGGTGCTGCATGGCGTGCACCAGTGGGGTGGGCTGGCATGGAACGCGTCGATGATGCGCTTCAGCCTGGCCCAGACCAGCCTGACCGTGTTGTGGAGCGTGCTGGGCGTGATTGCCTGGGTGTGGGGTTCGCGTCGTGGCCAGCGTGTGCTGTGGATGGTCGGTGCCGTGCTGATGGGCGTGGTACTGGCCAAGCTGGTCATTGTCGATCGCCAGCACCTGGGCAACCTGCTGGGCATCGCATCGTTCATCGCCTACGGCCTGCTGTGCACGGTCGTGGGTTATCTGGCACCGGCTCCGCCGAGCGTGGCGCCGACCGTGGAGGAAAAGCAATGAGGAAGTGGAGCAGGGCGCTGCTGCCGGCGATGTTCGGCATGCTGGCCGCCGTCGTGGTGCAGGCGGCTGATTACCGCACGCAGTATGCCGAGCAATGGCCGCTCACATTGTCCAGCGCGCAGTCCGGTGCCTACCGCATCGTGCTGGAGCCGGCGATCTACCGCCGTGCCGTGAGCCCCGACCTCAGCGACCTGCAGGTGTTCAATGCAGCCAGCCAGCTGCTGCCGTCGGCACTGCTGGCGCCGGACCAGCCGCTGGCGCAACCGCCGGTGCAGCGTGAACTGCCGTGGTTCGTGCTGCCGCCGCTGGCCGATGCCCAGCGCAACGATCTGCAGCTGCTGACCGAGCGTGATACCGATGGGCGCGTGCGCCGGGTCGAAGCACGGGTGAGTGGCGGGGCGACGGCGAACGGGCAGGGCGGCTGGCTGATCGACGCCAGCATGCTCGACCAGCAGCCGCTGGCGGCGCTGGTGCTGGACTGGGCCGACAGCGGCCAGCCGCTGCAGGCGCAGGTTCAGCTGGATGCCAGTGATGACCTGCAGCACTGGCGATCGATGGGTCGCGACGTGCCGCTGGTGGATCTGCAGCGCGCCGGCAAGCGCCTGCTGCAGCGCCGCCTGCAGGTGGACGGCACTGCACGCTACCTGCGCATCCTGGCGCAGGGCGACTCGCGGCTGCCGACCCTGCGCGGCGTGTTGGCGGAACTGCCGCCAGCGCCGGCCACGCTGCCGTGGGAATGGCTGTCGCTGGAGCCGACGTCGAAGGGCAAGGGCGAATACACCTTCGAGATGGATGGCCGGTTCCCGGTGGCGCGCGCCGATGTGGCCAGCACCGACAACAGCCTGGTGCAATGGACGCTGTTCAGTCGTGATGATGAGAGTGCCGAGTGGCAGCGCCGCAGCGCGCCGTGGATCGCCTACCAGGTGCAACAGGGCACGCAGGGCCCGCGCCAGCAGTCGGCGGCGCAGCCGCTGGGCGGCGTGCACCGCGACCGCTACTGGAAGCTGGTGGCGAATCCGGCGGAATCTGCCACTGCGCCGACGCTGCGCCTGGGCTACCAACCGGAAGTGCTGGTGTTCCTGAGCCAGGGTGCGGCGCCCTACGCACTGGCGGTGGGCAGCGCGACCGCGCGCCGCACGGACGCGCCGATCGGGGTGTTGATCGAGGAACTTCGGCAGCGCAACGATCCGTCGTGGCAGCCGACGCTGGCGCGACTGGAAGGCAGCCCGGAACCGCTGGCGGGTGACGCGGCGCTGAAACCGCAGCATGACTGGAAGTCGTGGCTGTTGTGGGCGCTGCTGGGTCTGGGCGTGCTGGTGGTGGGTGGCCTGGCGCTCAGCCTGCTTCGGCAGAAGCCGACGCCTTCGGCGTAGGTTCCGGCGAACGGCGCAGCCCCTCGTGGGTGGCTGCAAAGCGCGATCCCGGGGATGGGCCGAGCGGGTGGGCTGGGCAGGGGACGCCGTGAATCCGTCCCTGGAGGCTTAGCCGCGCCATCCATGGCGCGGATACCCCTGCCCAGCCCACCCGCCCGGCCTCTGACAGTTTCCGTGTGCGTCCACCCACGGAAAGAAAAAAAGAAGAGCAAAAGCTGCTTGGCTGGGCGCTCTTTGTAGAGCCGAGCCCACGCTCGGCTGCTGCTCGCGGTAGACCCAGCCGAGCATCAGCTCGGCTCAACCTTCCATCGCCCTCCGACACCAGAAACCGCCTTTGCTTTCGCCGTCCGCTCCGCCTCATGAACCTGTCGAGGCCAGGGTGGTCTGGGCTCGCGGGGGCGTAAGCGCCATGGATGGCGCGCCCGAGTCTCCAGGGATGGATTCACGGCGTCCCCCGCGAGCCCACACCGCCCCGGCCCACCCACAGCATCACAAGGCGCCAGCGCGTTGGCTCTGGCTGTTGCCGTTGCTGTTGCCGTGCGCCTCTGCCTGCCGCAGGCATCGGCCCTCCCACCAGCCGCACCCGATACAATGGCCGCCTGCCGTAGCCCGGCATCCCGTCCCTGAGCCAAAGAGTTGCCCATGTCCATCGTCCGCATGACCGACCTCGACCTCTCCGGCAAGCGCGTGCTGATCCGCCAGGATCTGAACGTGCCGATCGAGAATGGCCGCATCACTTCCGAACAGCGCATCACCGCTTCGCTGCCGACGCTCAAGCGCGCGCTGGAGCAGGGCGCGGCAGTGATGGTCACCTCGCACCTGGGGCGCCCGAAGGAAGGCGTGTGGAGCGAGGCCGACTCGCTGGCGCCGGTCGCCCAGCGCCTGTCCGAGCTGCTCGGCCGCGAGGTTCCGCTGGTGCGTGACTGGGTCGACGGCGTCGACGTGCAGCCGGGCCAGCTGGTGCTGCTGGAAAACTGCCGCATGAACGTCGGCGAGGGCAAGGACGACGAGGCCCTGTCGAAGAAGTACGCCGCCCTGTGCGACGTGTTCGTGATGGATGCCTTTGGTACCGCACACCGCGCGCAGGCCTCGACCCATGGCGTCATCCGCTTCGCCCCGGTCGCGGCCGGTGGCCCGCTGCTGATGGCCGAGCTGGACGCGCTGGCGCAGGCGCTGGACGCACCGGCCAAGCCGCTGCTGGCCATCGTTGCCGGCAGCAAGGTCAGCACCAAGCTGGAACTGCTGGCCAACCTGGTCGGCAAGGTCGACCAGCTGATCGTTGGTGGTGGCATCGCCAACACCTTCATCGCTGCCGCCGGCTACAAGGTCGGCAAGTCGCTGTATGAGCCGGACCTGCTGGACACCGCGAAGAAGATCGTGGCCGATGCCAAGGCGCGTGGCGCCGACATCCCGCTGCCGGTCGACGTGGTCACCGCCAAGCAGTTCATGCCGGACGCTCTTGCCGAAGTGAAGGCGGTCGACGCCGTCGCCGAGGACGACCTGATCCTGGATATTGGCCCGCAGACCGCTGTGCAGTACGCGCAGCTGATCGGAAAGGCCGGCACCGTGGTCTGGAACGGCCCGGTCGGCGTGTTCGAGTTCGAAGCCTTCAGCAAGGGCACCGAAGCGCTGGCCCGCGCCATCGCCAGCTCGCCGGCATTCTCCATCGCGGGCGGTGGCGACACCCTGGCGGCGGTCGACAAGTTCGATATCGCCGGGCAGGTCAGCTATATCTCCACTGGCGGTGGTGCGTTCCTGGAGTTCCTGGAAGGCAAGACCCTGCCGGCCGTCGCCGCACTCGACGCGCGCGGCGCATGAGTGCCGACCGTAGCAAGGATGTCCTGTTCTTCGACCTCGACGGCACGCTGATCGATTCGCAGGTGGGCATCACCGCCTGCATCGCCTATGCGCTGCAGAAGATGGACCATCCGGTGCCGCCGCAGGAGACGCTGCTGGGCTGGATCGGTCCGTCGCTGCGCACCACCTTCGCGCCGCTGTTCGTCGAACCGGCACGGGTGGAACAGGCGGTGGGCTACTACCGTGAGCGCTTCGACGTCGAAGGCTGGCGTGAACACACGGTGTACCCGCAGGTGGAAGACACGCTGCGCACGCTGCATGGCCGTGGCCACCGCCTGGCGGTGGTCACCGCCAAGAATGAGCCGCATGCGCGCCGCATCCTTGCGCACCTGCCGTTTGGCGGGCTGTTCGAGGAGATCGTCGGTTCGACCCTGGATGGCTCGCGCAGCCACAAGCCGGAGCTGGTCGGGGAAGCTCTGCGCCGGCTGCAGGTGCAGCCCGCACAGTGCTGGATGATCGGCGACCGCCGCATGGACATCGAAGGCGCGCGTCACCACGGCCTGCGCAGCGTGGGTGTGCTGTGGGGCTTTGGCGGTGAGGCGGAACTCACCGCGGCCGGCGCTGGCCAGCTGGCACGCGAACCGGCGCAGCTGGAAACGCTGCTGGCCTAGCTTCCTGTAGCGCCGAGCCCATGCCCGGCTGCTTCGGCGAGTGGCCAGCCGGGCATGGGCTCGGCTCTACGGAATGCCCTGCGCCAGCGTATGTCCGGACAATGTCCGTTGCATGACCTGCGGAGTCAGGCAGCACAAGGCTGTAACCGTATACATGCGGCGTGAAGGATGTGCTAATTTCCGTTCTTTAACGGGAGAGGCCCATCCACCATGTTCGAGCGTCAGCGTCGCACCAAGATCCTTGCCACCCTCGGTCCGGCCACTGATCCGCCGGGCGTGCTGGAGGATCTTTTCCGCGCCGGCGTCAATGTGGTGCGCCTTAACTTCAGCCATGGCGATCCGTCCGGCCAGGCCAAGCGTGCTGCCGAAGTGCGCGCCGCGTCGGCCCGCGTGGGCGTGGAAGTGGGCATCCTGGCCGACCTGCCGGGCCCGAAGATCCGCATCGAGCGCTTCGCCGAAGGCAAGGTGCAGCTGAAGGCGGGTGACCGCTTCGACCTGATCGCCAGCGAGAACGCCGGCCCGGGCAACGCCAGCCAGGTGGGCGTGAGCTACCTCGGCCTGCCGCAGGACGTGGGCCCGGGTGATGTGCTGCTGCTCGACGACGGCCTGATGCAGCTGCAGGTGGTGGAAGTGCAGGGCGAGCGCATCGTCAACACCGTGCTCAACGATGGTGTGTTGTCCGACCGCAAGGGCCTGAACAAGCAGGGCGGCGGCCTGTCGCTGGGTGCCCTGACCGAGCGCGACAAGGAGCTGATCGGCATCGTTGCCAAGATCGGCGTGGACTTCATCGCCGTGTCGTTCTGCCGCAACGCGCAGGACATGAACGACGCGCGCGACATCGCCCGCTCGCACGGCTGTGATGCCGCCCTGGTGTCGAAGATCGAGCGCACCGAGGCGATCGAGAACCTGGAAGAAATCGTCGAGGCCAGCGACGTGGTGATGGTTGCCCGTGGCGACCTTGGCGTGGAAATCGGCGATGCCGAGCTGCCGGGCCTGCAGAAGAAGATCATCAAGGCCTCGCTGGCGCAGAACAAGGTGGTGATCACCGCCACGCAGATGCTGCAGTCGATGGTGGAAAGCCCGATCCCGACCCGCGCCGAAGTGCTGGACGTGGCCAACTCGGTCATCGACGGTACCGACGCGGTGATGCTGTCGGCGGAAACCGCCGCCGGTGCCTACCCGGTCAAGGCGGTGGAAGCGATGGCACGCATCTGCCTGGGTGCCGAGCGCCAGTTCCAGACCGAGACCGATTTCAACGCCTCGCCGCGCAACCTGGAACGTGCCGACCAGGCAATTGCCATGGCCACCATGTTCCTGTCGCAGCATGTGGGCGTGCGCGCGATCGTGGCCATGACCGAATCCGGCGGCACCGCGCGTTACCTGTCGCGTTTCCGCGCCAAGGCGCCGGTGTTCGCGGTCACCCGCCACGACGGCGCGCGTCGCCAGATGGCGCTGATGCGCGATGTGTTCCCGATCAACTTCGACAGCCGCGGCCTGACCCCGCGCGAAGCGGCGCGCGGCAGCATCCGCCTGCTGGTCGAATCGGAACTGCTGCAGGCCGGTGACCGCGTTGTGTTCACCAGCGGCGAGCACATGGAAACCCATGGTGCCACCAACACCCTGCGCCTGCTGGAAGTGGGCGAGGATGGCCGCGCCATCGGCCTGGGCGATCTGTAAGCCTTGACGGTCGGGTCGGCGCTGCCGATCCGGGGTCAGAGCCCCTGCGGGGATCTGACCCCGTACTGACCAGGGGTCAGATCCCTGAGGGGGTTCTGACCCCATGCCGCAGGACATCCTTTGTCCTGCGTAGACGTGGAAGCGTTTCCATCCTGTCCTCCACGGCGAGGCAACGGGCAGCAGGGCTATACTTACGTTTTTCCCGCACCCGCCACAGGAAATACATGAGCATCGAACAGCTGGCTGAAACCGCCCAGGCCATGGTCGCCCCGGGCAAGGGCATCATCGCGATCGACGAATCCACCGCTACCATCGCCAAGCGTTTCGCCGGCGTCGGTATCGAGAACACCGAGGAGAACCGTCGCGCCTACCGCGAGCTGCTGCTGACCACGCCGAAGCTCAACGAGCACATTTCCGGCGCCATCCTGTACGACGAGACCATCCGCCAGTCGACCAAGGACGGCGTGCCGTTCGCCAAGTACATGGCCGACCACGGCATGATTCCGGGCATCAAGGTGGACAAGGGTGCGCACCCGCTGGCCGGCTGCCCGGGCGAGCTGGTGACCGAAGGCCTCGACGGCCTGCGCGAGCGCCTGCAGGAGTATTACAAGCTGGGCGCGCGCTTCGCCAAGTGGCGTGCGGTCATCAACATCGGCGAGAGCATCCCGTCGGGCACCTGCATCGAGTCCAACGCCCACGCGCTGGCCCGCTATGCAGCGCTGTGCCAGGAATGCGGCCTGGTGCCGATGGTCGAGCCGGAAGTGATCATGGACGGCGACCACGACATCGAAACCTGCTACGAAGTCACCGAAGCCACCCTGCGCTCGCTGTTCGACGCGCTGTACCAGCAGAACGTGCTGCTGGAAGGCACCATCCTGAAGGCCTCGATGGTCATCTCCGGCAAGGACTGTGAAGAGCAGGCCGATGTCGAGGAAGTGGCCGAGTCGACCGTGATGTGCCTGAAGAGCACCGTGCCGGCGATCCTGCCGGGCGTGGTGTTCCTGTCCGGTGGCCAGAGCGACGAGCAGTCCACCGAGCACCTGAACGCGATGAACCAGCTGGGCAACCTGCCGTGGCCGCTGAGCTTCTCCTACGGCCGCGCCATGCAGCAGGCCGCGCTGAAGCTGTGGGCCAAGGACATGAAGGGCAACTACGCTGCTGCCCAGAAGACGGTGTACGAGCGCGCCAAGGACAACGGCCTGGCCGCGCTGGGCAAGTGGAACGGTTGATCCGTCCCATCGCCGGATGAACAAGGCAGCGCCGGCATCACGCCGGCGTTTGCTTTTGCGGGTATCTTTTCCGCCCCCGCGTGCCTGGCCGGTATGCGGGAACCACATGGAAGGCCAAGGAGAAACAACATGCGTTTGGCAGTAATCACACTGGCCGTTGCCACGGTCCTGGTCGCCAGCGGTTGCAACCGCATCGGCGGCGGCGCGGACGCGGGCAAGGCCGCGTCACTCGATTTCGACAAGCCGGTATCCGGCGAGATCACCTCGCGCAGCGGCATCAACTATAACGACGGCAGCCACCACCAGCTCTACCAGATCAAGCTGGAAGACAAGCAGCTGGTCGGGCTGAAGCTAACCGGTTCGCTGAGCGGCTCGATCGCCGTGTTCAACAACGGCAGCCTGGTGGCCAGCAGCAACACCGGCTACGAGCGCGAAGGCGACGTCTCGGTGGCCTTCCGTGCCAACGGTGGCGGCACCTACCAGGTGGCGGTCAACGCCAACGGCTCGACCGACTACGGTCCTTACCGCCTGCGCGCCGAGAAGTTGGTGCCGTACGACGGCAAGCCGCTGGCGGGCAGCGGCGAGATCGTCGACATGCTGGCCGGTGGTTCCCAGGACTACACCCTGCAGGTGGACAAGGCCGGCCTGTACGAGATCCGCCTGGTGTCGGATGTCTTCGATCCGGTGCTGAAGCTGTCGGGCCAGGGCGTGGATGCAGAGAATGACGATGGCGGCGACAGCACCAACTCGCGCCTGACCCTGTCACTGAAGCCGGGCAAGTACACCCTGACCGCGCGCGGCCTCGGCGACGGCGTCAGCGGCATGTTCACCCTGTCGGCCAACCGCATCGAGCTGCCCGGCAATCTGGTCGAGCGCGATGGCACGGCACTGCCGAAGTCGGGCAGCGTGTACACGATGCTCGACAACGATGGCCGTCGCCGCTTCCTGCTGTCGCTGGACCGCCCGGCCGATGTGCGCCTGGATGCGATATCCAGCCAGGTTGATACCGTGCTGCGCGTGGTCGGCGGCGATGTCGAGCTGACCGACGACGATGGTGGCAACGGCACCAATTCGCGCTTGGAAGAGACCCTGCCGGCCGGTCATTACACGGTCGACGTGTCCAGCCTGAACAATGGCGCGGGCATGGTGGAAGTGCGCGTGCAGGTGGATGGCGCCAGCGCCGATGGGGCTGCGGCCTCGGCGGCACGCGCCGCAGCCGACGCAGCCGCCGTGGCCGATGACGCCGCCGCGGTGGAAGCTGCCAGCCGTTGAGCGTGACCCACGCCATGCGTGGCTGAGCACAACGGTGCAACGGAAAAGGCCGGGCACTGCCCGGCCTTTTTCTTTACGTCGCGCACCGGGATTCAGTGCGCGGCGGCAAAACCCGCATCGCCCAGGGGCGGCAGCATCGACCCGCGCGGTTCGCTGTCCGCGCTTTGCCCGGCGGCGCTCAACGCCTGCTGGTAGGCCTTGGCCGTAGCGGTATTGAACGCCACCAGCACGATGCGCATGGGTTGCGCATGGCTGCGCTGCCACGCCAGTGTTTCGGTCACTGCGATCTGCGCCGCCTGGTACAGCGGATAGCCATAGACGCCGCAGCTGATCGCCGGGAACGCGATCGACTGCACGCCCAGCGACTCGGCCAGCTGCAGCGACTTCCAGTAGCAGTTGGCAAGCAGCGCCGGTTCGTCGCGCTGGCCGTCATGCCAGACCGGGCCCACCGTGTGCAGTACATGGCGCGCCGGCAGCGCATGGGCGCTGGTGGCGCGCACTTCGCCCGTCGGGCAACGCACGCCCGGGCGCAGCTCCGGCAACTGCGCGCACTCGGCCAGCAATGCGGGGCCGGCCGCGCGATGGATCGCGCCGTCGACACCGCCGCCACCGAGCAGTGTTTCGTTGGCCGCGTTGACGATCGCATCCACCGCCAGGGTCGTGATGTCACCCTGCCAAACCTCGATCTTCATGCGTCCGTCTCCTGCCTGTGAGGTGATCCGCGCAGCATCTGCGCCGGCTGTTCCCACGGTAGGGGACAGGGCATCGATACTGCGTCATGACCGTCTCACGCGCTGCGATCCGACGGCCTTCACGCACGATGGCGGGCGACGCCTTCACGCAGGCTGAAGCAGAACGGGGTCAGATCCTTTCCCGCATGGAAAGGCTCTGACCCCTGTCGCTGATCCACGCGGGTGGGGTCAGAGCCCTTTCCCTGCGGCAAAGGGATCCGACCCCGGGCGGTTTACGGCAGGCCGGCCAGCCAGTCGTCGTCGGAGCCTTCGTTGACATCGGCGAACAGCGGTGTGGAGAAATAGCGTTCACCAGTGTCCGGCAGCATCGCCAGGATCACCGCGCCGGGTTCGGCGCGGGCAGCCACGTCCAGCGCGCTGGCCACGGTGGCACCGGCAGAGATGCCGACGAAGATGCCTTCCTCGGCGGCCAGGCGGCGCGCGGTGGCGATCGCGCGGTCATCTTCGACCGAGACCAGTTCGTCCACCACATCGCGGTTGAGCACGTCCGGCACGAAGTCCGGGGTCCAACCCTGGATCTTGTGCGGCTTCCAGTCATCGCCCTTGAGCAGGGCGGCGCCGGCCGGCTCGGTGGCGATGATGCGGGTCTGCGGGCGCGCGACCTTCAGCACTTCGCCCACACCAGTGAGCGTGCCGCCGGTGCCCCAGCCGCTGACGAAATAGTCCAGCCGCTTGCCGGCGAAGTCGCGCAGGATTTCCGCGGCGGTGGTGTTGCGGTGATAGGCCGGGTTGGCCGGGTTGGCGAACTGGCTGGCCAGGAACCAGCCGTGCTGTTCGGCCAGTTCGGCTGCCTTGCGCACCATGCCGCTGCCGCGTTCGGCAGCCGGGGTCAGGATCACCTTGGCACCATAGGCACGCATCAGCTTGCGGCGCTCGACCGAGAAGGTCTCGACCATGGTCGCCACGAACTTGTAGCCGCGCGCTGCGGCGACCATCGCCAGTGCCACGCCGGTATTGCCCGAGGTGGCCTCCACGATGGTGTCGCCCGGCTTGAGCAGGCCACGCGCTTCAGCGTCGAGGATGATCGCCAAAGCCAGGCGGTCCTTGACCGAGCCGCCCGGATTGAACGACTCGACCTTGGCGTAAACGCTGACCTGCGGCGGTGCCAGACGCTGCAGCTTGACGATGGGGGTGTTGCCGACGGTGTCGAGGATGGAGTCGTACAGGGCCATGGAAGCGCTCCGGAAACGGGGCCGCGCCGGGCTTCGGCGGGCGAAGGGGGAGGGCTGGCTGTTCAGGCCAGCGGCTGCCGGCTGACCGTAGCGCCGGCATATGACGCCCGGAAATGACCAGATACCTTTCTTAAACAACCTTTGGTTATAAGCTGGTGACGGCAATTGACCCTAGAGTGGACCTCCGCCCCACGCCGCCTGCCTGCCCATGACGCTGACCCAGCTGCGCTACCTGGTTGCCATCGCCGACGCCGAGCTGAACATCACGCTGGCCGCCTCGCGCGTGCATGCCACCCAGCCCGGCTTGTCCAAGCAGCTCAAGCAGCTGGAGGACGAGCTGGGTTTCCTGTTGTTCGTGCGCAAGGGCCGCAGCCTGGAGTCGGTCACCCCGGCCGGGACCGAGGTGATCGCCCGCGCCCGCGCCGTGCTGGCCGAGGCCAACAACATCCGCACCTACGCGGCCAACCAGCGGCGCGAGAGCCAGGGCCAGCTGATCCTGACCACCACCCACACCCAGGCGCGCTTCGTGCTGCCGCCGGCGGTGGCGGCGATCAAGCAGGCTTACCCGCAGGTCAGCGTGCACCTGCAGCAGGCCGGTGAAGCCGACGCGCTGGATCGCTTGAACCAGGGTGACGCGGATATCGCCATCATCAGCACCGCTGGGGGGGAGCCCACCGATGGCATCGCGGTGCCACTGTTCCGCTGGCGACGCCTGGTGGTGGTGCCCAAGGGCCACCCGCTGGACCGCGCCGGGCGTGCACCGGACCTGGCCGCGCTGGCCCGGCAACCATTGATCAGCTACGAATCCTCGACCCGCCCGAATTCGTCGCTGCAGCGTGCGTTTGCCGCCAACGGGCTGGTGCCGGATCTGGCGCTGACCGCGCTGGATGCCGATCTGATCAAGACCTATGTGCGTACCGGCCTGGGCGTGGGCCTGCTGGCCGAAATGGCGGTCAGTTCCAACGACGAAGACCTGAGGTCGTGGCCGGCGCCGGACCCGATCAGCGAGTGCATCGCCTGGGCGGTGCTGCCGCGCGACCGCGTGCTGCGTGATTACGCGCTGGAGCTGGTGCATGTGCTGGCACCGCAGATCGATCCCCGCGACCTGCGGCGGGTGCTGGATGGCAACCAGGCGGCCGCGTGGCCGGTGCCACCGACCTGGGAATCACTGACCCAGACCATCACGGTGTGAGGGGGGCGAGCAGGGCTTGCAGCCCTGCACCTGCCGAATCAATGGCAACAGCCGAAGCAACAGCAACAGCCGAAGCAACAGCAACAGCCGAAGCAACAGCTGGCTTCCGTGGGAGGCGGGGCGGTGTGGGCAGGCAGGACACGCCGTAAACCCATCCCTGGGGGCTCGATGGCGCCATCCATGGCGCCAACGGTCCTGTCTGCCCACACCGCCCCACCTCTGACAGATCTTCGCGGCTGTTGGTAGGTGTCGACCTTGGTCGACACGGTAGATCCACGCCATGCGTGGATGAAAGCTGTCAGATATCGAAATACATCTGGGGTCAGATCCGTTTTCCTTCGGAAAACGGATCTGACCCCAAAGCCGTTCCAACAGACCGCAGGAAACTGTCGAAGGCGGGGTGGGTCCGGTTGCGGGAGTGTCCGCGGCATGGATGCCGCGGCCAAGCCCCCATGGATGGGTTTACGGCGTCTCCCGCAACCGGACCCGCCCCGCCATTCAACAGGAAGCCAGCTTTTGCTTTTGCTGTTGCTTCGGCTCTTGCCGTGGACGTGGCCTCTGCAGGTGCAGGGCGCAGCCCTGCCGATAAACCCCCTCCTGCGACGGTTCGTCGCACGGGCAACCCTGGACCCGGCTCTACACTAGCGGGATGACCCGGCTGTCCCGCCCGCAGCGCCTTCTGCTCCAGCTTGCCGTCCTGGCGACGCTGCTGATGGTGCTTGCGCCGCTGGTCAGCCGCGCGCTGCAGGCGCAGCCGATGGACCACGCTGCGATGGCCGGCATGGACCACGCGCACATGCAGCATGATGGTGCCGTAGCGGGCCAGAGCCCCTTGCCCGGGCAAACGGATCCGGCCCCACCGGTCGATCCCCACGCCATGCACGGCGAAGCCTGCGAATACTGCGTGCTGGCGATGCGCCTGCTGCCGTGGCTGGCCGTGCTTGTGCTGCTGTTGCCGCTGTTGTGGCGGCCGCGGCTGGTGTTCCCCTGGTCGCGGCAGGTGCTGCCCGCGCTGTGCTGGCCGGCGCATGCCGCGCGTGGGCCGCCGCCTTTCTCCATCGTTCGCTGATGTCCCTGTCGAATCTGCCGCACGACGCCTGACCGGGCGCCGTGCGCGCGTGCGTACCTTGGAGCTGTTCCGATGAAAATGACTTCCCGCCCCGCGGGCGCCTGTGCGCGCCTGCCGGTTGCCCTTGGCCTGGCCGTAGCTGCAACGCTCGCCCATGCCGCGCCCGCCGAAGAGGCGCGTACCCTCGACACCCTGGTGGTCACCGCTGCCGCACCGTCCTCGCCACTGCACTGGGTGACCGACCCACGCCTGCCGCGGCAGCCGGTACCCGCCAGTGATGGCGCCGATTACCTGAAGACCGTTCCCGGTTTCTCCGCCATCCGCAACGGCGGCACCAACGGTGACCCGGTGCTGCGCGGCATGTTCGGTTCGCGCCTGAACATCCTCAGCAATGACGGCAACCTGATCGGTGCCTGCCCGTCGCGCATGGACAATCCGCTGTCCTACATCGCGCCGGAAAGCTTCGACCGGCTGACCATCATCAAGGGCCCGCAGAGCGTGCGCTGGGGCGCAGGTGCCTCGGCTGGCACCGTACGCTTCGAGCGCGATACACCGCGCTTCGAAGAGCCGGGCCTGCGTGCCGATGCCAGTGCGCTGGTCGGTTCGCGCAACCGCAACGACCAGGTGCTCGACCTGACCCTGGGCAACCCGACCGGCTATGTGCGCGCCAGTGGCAACCGTTCCGAAGCCGATGACTACAAGGACGGCCACGGCGATGTGGTGCCATCGAAGTGGCGCAAGTGGAACGGTGACGTGGCGATCGGCTGGACGCCGGATGCCGACACGCTGCTGGAAATTTCTGCCGGTGCCGGAGATGCGATCGCACGCTATGCGGGACGCGGCATGGACGGGGCCGCGTTCGAACGCACCAGCTATGCCGCGCGCTTCGAGAAGCGCAACCTGCCGGGTGCGTGGGACACGGTGCAGGCCAACGTGTACTACAACGAGGCCGATCACGTGATGGACAACTACACGCTGCGTGCGCCGAACCCGAACAGCATGATGCCGATGCCGATGGCTTCGAACGTGGATCGCCGTACCCAGGGCGGCCGGGTCAGTTCCGAGTGGCGCTGGCAGGACGTGCAGCTGGTGGCGGGCGTGGACGGCGAAGATAGCCGCCATCGTGGGCGCATGGGCATGGGCCGCGGCACCTATCGCCAGGTGGCGTGGGAGACCGATGCCCACTTCCGCCGCTATGGCGTGTTCACCGAGTTGACCCTCGGCGCCGGCACCGATCAGCGTTGGATCAGCGGCCTGCGCATCGATCGCGCCAGCGTGCGCGACGAGCGGCAGTTGCTCCGCGGAATGATGGGCAACATGCCCAATCCGACTGCGGGCCAGCGTCGCAAGGAATGGCTCGGCAGTGGCTTCCTGCGCTACGAGCAGGACCTGGCCGACGGCCTGACCTGGTACGCCGGCCTCGGCCACAATGAACGCATGCCCGACTACTGGGAGCTGTTCTCGCCCGACCACGGCCCGGCCGATGCGGTGAACGCGTTTGCCGGCATCCAGCCCGAGCGCACCACCCAGCTCGACGCTGGCCTGCAGTACAAGGGACCGCGCGTGCAGGCCTGGGTCTCGGCGTACGCCGGGCAGATCCAGGACTACACTCTGTTCACCTACCACCGCAGCGGCGCGATGGGGATGAGCCAGGCCAGCAACGTCGATGCGCGCATCGCCGGTGCCGAGGCGGGGCTGGAAGTGAGCGTGGCCGAACAGTGGAAGCTGGGTGGCACGCTGGCCTATGCCTGGGGCGAGAACCGCGACCAGCAGCGTCCGCTGCCGCAGATGCCGCCGCTGGAAGCGCGCCTGAGTGCGAACTGGGAAGGCCAGCGCTGGAGCGCCGGTGCGCTGCTGCGCGCGGTGACCCACCAGCACCGTGTCGCAGATGGCCAGGGCAACGTGGTCGCACAGGATCTCGGGCCGAGCGCGGGCTTTGCCACCTTCGCGCTCAACGCGGCGTACCGTTTCGGTTCGCAGCTGCAGCTCAGCGCAGGCGTCGACAACCTGTTCGACCGCGCCTACAGCGAGCACCTGAACCTGGCCGGCAGCGCCGACTTCGGCTTCCCGGCCGACCCGGTGCGCATCAACGAGCCGGGGCGCAGCGTGTGGATGAAGCTGAACTACCGGTATTGATCCGCCGGATGTAAAAAAACGGGGCCGGATCCCCGCCAGGATCCGTCCCCGCCCGACGCCCTCCGTCGGGCAGCTTCGACTCTACGATGACTGACCCGGTGGTGCACGACGGGATACACCCCGATACACGCCGACACTGCCCATGGCAGCCTTGCACGGAATGGGTTCAAGGCGCTATCGCAGCCCTGGTTCCACGCCGGTAAACGCTTGGCACATACCGCTTTCAGGGGCACTTGCCTACACTCGGCGGCCGTGGATCAATTTGGACCGTTCATGTTGGCTCGTATCGCTTCGACCCTGGCCCTTGGCCTCAGCCTGGCCGTGCTGGCCGGGTGCGCAGGCAAACAGGAGGCCGCCGCGCGTCGGCAGGGAGAAGCGGTGCCGGTCACTGCGCAGGTCGTGCAGTCCCGTCAGTGGAGCGACACCCTGCAGGCGCTTGGCACGGCCAAGGCGCGCGAATCGATCAGCGTGACCGCCAAGGTCAGCGAGATCGTCGAGAAAGTGCATTTCGAAAGCGGCCAGCACATTGCTGCCGGTGCGCCGATCGTGACCCTGCGTGGGCAGGCCCAGGAGGCCGCACTGGTGCAGGCGCAGGCGACCTTCCATGAAGCCGATCAGCTGTACAAGCGCCAGCGCGAGCTGGCCGCCCAGCGGCTGGTGTCCAGCGCCACGCTGGATACGCAGAAGTCGATCCGCGATGCCGCCGAAGCGCGCGTGATGCAGATGCAGGCAGACATCGGTGATCGCCGTGTGCGCGCGCCGTTCGCCGGTGTGCTCGGCATCCGCCAGGTCAGCCCTGGCTCGCTGGTGACCCCGACCACGGTCATCGCCACGCTCGACGATATCGAGCACATGCACATCGATTTCCAGGTGCCTGAAGTGGAACTGGCTGCGCTGGGCGTCGGTGACAAGGTCAGCGCCACCAGCGTGGCCTGGCCGGGCCGCACCTTCGAGGGCGTGGTCAGCACCATCGATGCGCGCATCGACCCGGCCACCCGTGCCGTGACCGTGCGCGCCGACTTTGCCAACGGCGACCATGCGCTGCGTCCTGGCATGCTGCTGGACGTGCGCCTGTTCCGCCCCGAGCGCCCGGCGCTGGTGATTCCGGAAATCGCCGTGGTGCAGGTCGGTCGCGATACCTTCGTGTACCGCATCAAGGCTGACGACAGCGTCGAGCGTGTGGACGTGGTGACCGGCGCGCGCCGTGCCGGCGTGGTCGAGATCAGGCAGGGTCTGGAAGCGGGCCAGCGCATCGTGGTCGATGGCACCGGCAAGCTGCGTCCGGGCCTGAAGGTTGCCGCCAAGGACGCAGCGCCCGCCAGTGGTGCAAAGCCCGCTGAAGACGCTGCGCCGGCCGCGGCCGAGGGCCACGGCGGATGAAGCTGTCCGACATCTCCATCCAGCGGCCGGTGTTCGCCGTGGTGATGAGCCTGTTGCTGCTGGTGCTGGGCGTGATGTCCTTCACCCGCCTGACCCTGCGCGAACTGCCGGCCATCGACCCGCCGATCGTCTCGGTCTCGGTGGACTACACCGGCGCCTCGGCGGCGGTCATTGAAAGCCGCATCACCCAGGTGCTGGAAGATGCGCTGGCCGGCATCGAAGGCATCGATACGATCAACGCGCGCAGCACCAACGGCCGCTCGCAGGTCAGCATCGAGTTCACCTCCAACCGCGATATCGAAGCGGCGGCCAACGACGTGCGCGATGCGGTCAGCCGCGTGGCCGACCGCATGCCGGAAGAGGCGCGGCCACCGGAGATCGCCAAGGTCGAAAGCGATGCCGACCCCATCATCTGGTTCAACATGGTCTCCTCGACCATGGACACGCTGGAGCTGAGCGACTACGCCGACCGTTACGTGGTCGATCGCTTTTCCAGCCTCGATGGCGTGGCCCAGGTCCGCATCGGCGGCCGCCAGCGCTATGCGATGCGGATCTGGCTGGACCGGGACCAGCTGGCCGCACGCGGGCTGACCACCGGCGACGTGGAAACCGCGCTGCGCAACGAGAACGTGGAGCTGCCGGCCGGCCGCATCGAGTCGACCGACCGTGATTTCACCCTGCGCGTGGAGCGCAACTACATCAAGCCCGAAGATTTCGCGACCATCCCGCTGGGCAAGGGCCGCGACGGTTACGTGGTGCGCATGGGCGACGTGGCGAAGATCGAGCTGGCCTCGGCCGAACGCCGCGCGTACTACCGCAGCAATGGCGAGCCCGGCATCGGTCTGGGCATCGTCAAGACCTCCACCGCCAACTCGCTGGACGTGGCGCGTACCGCGCGCGCTGAAGCCGAGCGGGTGGCGCTGACCCTGCCCAAGGGCACGCAGATCTTCGTCGCCTTCGACAACACCACCTTCATCGAAGCGGCGGTGGACCGCGTCTACGCCACGCTGGTGGAGGCGATGATCCTGGTGCTGGCGGTGATCTGGCTGTTCCTCGGCAGTTTCCGCGCCGCGTTGATCCCGGCGGTGACGGTACCGGTCTGCCTGGTCGCGGCGTTCATCGCACTGTATGCGTTCGATTTCTCGATCAACCTGCTGACCCTGCTGGCGCTGGTGCTGTGCATCGGCCTGGTGGTGGACGATGCGATCGTGGTGGTGGAGAACGTGCAGCGCCGCATCGACCTGGGCGAACCCCCGCTGGTGGCCTCCAAGCGCGGCACCGCGCAGGTCGCCTTCGCGGTGATCGCCACCACCGCCGTGCTGGTGGCAGTGTTCCTGCCGGTCGGCTTCCTGGAAGGCAACACCGGGCGCCTGTTCCGCGAGCTGGCAGTGGCGCTGGCCGCCGCCGTGGCGTTGTCCGCGTTCGTGGCGCTCACACTGACGCCGATGATGGCCTCCAAGCTGCTCAAGCCGCACACCGGGCAGGCGCCACGTGGCCTGCACGGCTTCATCAACCGCAACCTGGAACGCCTCGCGGGTGCCTATGGGCGGGTGCTCGATCACCATGTCGACCGCACCTGGATCTACCTGCTGGTGATGGTGGCCGCGCTGGTCGCCAGCTGGGGCCTGCTCAAGCTGCTGCCCTCGGAACTGGCGCCGGCCGAAGACCGCGGTTCGTTCCAGATCATGATCGACGGCCCGGAAGGTGCCGGCTACGACTACACCGTGCAGCAGGTGCAGCAGGTGGAGGCGCTGCTGGCCCCGCATGTCGGCCCGGACAAGCCGATCGTGCGTGCCAACCCGCGCGTGCCCGGTGGCTTCGGTGCCAGCGAGGAAATGCACACCGGCCGCGTCAGCATCTTCCTGCAGCCGTGGCGCCAGCGCAGCGAGGCCACGCCGGACGTGGCCAACGAACTGCAGAAGGAACTGGACACCATCCGTGGCGTGCGTGTGCGTACCCAGGTCGGTGGCGGCCTGGTGCGCAGCGGCGGGCAGCCGTTCCAGATCGTGCTGGGTGGGCCGGAATACGCGGAGATCGCGCAGTGGCGCGACCGCATCCTGCTGCGCATGGCCGACAACCCCGGCCTGGTCGGCCCCGACTCGGACTACAAGGAAACCCGGCCGCAGATGCGGGTCAACATCGACCGCCAGCGTGCGGCCGATCTCGGCGTGCCGGTCACCGCGATCGGTTCGGCGCTGGAAACCATGATGGGCTCGCGCCGCGTCACCACCTTCGTCGACAACGGCGAGGAGTACGACGTGCTGGTGCAGGCCGGACGTGACGGTCGCGCCAGCCCGGCCGACCTGGCCGCGATCCGCGTGCGCGCCACCTCTGGCGAACTGGTGCCGCTGTCCAACCTGGTCACGTTGAGCGAAGTGGCCGAGGCCGGCACCCTGAACCGCTTCAACCGCCTGCGCTCGATCACCATCAGTGCCGGCCTGGCGCCGGGCTATCCGCTGGGCGAGGCCATTGCCTGGGCGCAGAACGTGGCCCAGGAAGAGCTGCCGCAGTACGCGCAGGTGAACTGGAAGGGTGAATCGCGCGAGTACCAGAGCGCCGGTGGCGCCGTGCTGCTCACTTTCGCCATGGCCCTGCTGGTGGTCTACCTGGTGCTGGCCGCGCAGTTCGAGAGCTTCATCCACCCGCTCACCATCATGCTGACCGTGCCGCTGGGCGTGCTCGGCGCGCTGGTCGGGTTGTGGGTGAGTGGCGGTACGGTGAACCTGTTCAGCCAGATCGGCATCGTGATGCTGGTTGGCCTGGCCGCGAAGAACGGCATCCTCATCGTCGAATTCGCCAACCAGCTGCGCGACGATGGGCGCAGCGTGCGCGAGGCGATCATTGAATCGGCGATGGTGCGCCTGCGCCCGATCCTGATGACCTCGATCGCCACCGTGGTCGGCGCCATTCCGCTGGTGGTGGCCGGTGGTCCCGGTTCGGCCAGCCGTGGCACGATCGGCATCGTGATCATCTTCGGCGTGACCCTCTCGACCTTCCTGTCGCTGTTCGTGGTGCCGGCGTTCTACGCGCGGCTTGCCCCGTACACCCGTTCGCCGGAAGCGGTGAAGCGCGAGCTGGAGAAGCAGGAAGCGGAATCGCCGTCGGTGGGCGGCCATGCCTGACCGGCACACCGACGGGATCGGGTCCCTCGCTGACGGGGTCGGACCCCTTTCCCAAAGGGAAAGGGCTCTGCCCCCACTTCGAGGCGACGGCTTCCAGCTGCGCCCCTGGCGCCCGGATGATCTGGAATCGCTGCTGCGCCACGCCAACGATCCCGAGGTGTCGCGCGGCCTGCGCGACCGTTTCCCGTACCCGTACACGCGCACCGATGGCGAGGCCTTCCTCGCCGGCCGCGTGCTGGCCCCCGGAACCCTGAATCTGGCCATCGAGATCGACGGCCAGGCCTGCGGCAGCGTCGCTGCCCAGCAGGGCATGGCCGAGCGTGGGCACACCGCCGAACTGGGCTACTGGCTGGGCCAGGCCTATTGGGGGCACGGCGTGATGACCCGTGTGGTCGGGCTGTTCGCACCGTGGGTGATGGACGAGCTGCGCCTGTTCAGGCTGCAGGCCACAGTAGTCGACTTCAACCTCGGCTCGGCGCGGGTGCTGGAGAAGAACGGCTTCCAGGAGGAGGGCGTGGAGCGCTGCGCGGTCTACAAGCGCGGCGTGCTGCACGACCTTCGCCGTTTCGCCAGGGTACGCACCCAGCTGCCCTGAACACGCGGGCTGGCCGCTGTAGAGCCGAGCCCATGCTCGGCTGCCCTCGGGGGCCCAAGCCGAGCATGGGCTCGGCTCTACAAAACAGCGCTACCGCAGCGGCCTGCGATCAGGGAGAATCGACCGGTCCCTTCCAGCCGACGGGACGTCCTTACAACCCGCCGACTGGAGAGAGCGCGCGTGGAAGCAACCGTACACTTCATCAACAGCATCATCTGGAGCAAGGCACTGATCTTCGTGTGCCTGGGCGCCGGCCTGTTCTTCAGCCTGCGCACGCGCTTCATGCAGATCCGTGGCTTCTTCGAGATGTGCCGCCTCACCGTCAAGGGTGAGAAATCCGACGCCGGCGTGTCCTCGTTCCAGGCCCTGGCCATGTCGATGGCCGGCCGCATGGGCATCGGCAACATCGCCGGCGTGGCTACGGCCATCGCCTTCGGCGGCCCCGGTGCGATCTTCTGGATGTGGGTGATGGGCTTCCTCGGCGCGTCCACGTCGTATGTGGAATGCACCCTGGCGCAGATCTACAAGACCAAGGACGCCGAAGGCCGCTACCGCGGTGGCCCGGCGTACTACATCGAAAAGGCCATGGGCCTGAAGTGGTACGCGCTGGCCTTCGCCATCGCCACGATCATCGCCGCCGGCTTCCTGATGCCGGGCGTACAGGCCAACGCCATTGCCGACAGCATCATCAACGCCTGCCGTGGCACCGCGCTGTGCGGCCCGCTCGATGGCCAGGCCTTCGGCATGGAATCGGTGCAGGCGCTGAAGCTGGGCATCGGCATCGTGGTGGCGCTGCTGCTGGGCGTGGTGATCTTCGGTGGCGTCAAGCGCATCGCCAACTTCGCCGAAGTGGTGGTGCCGTTCATGGCCGCCGGTTTCATCCTGATGGCCATCATCATCATGATCATCAACTACGACCGCGTGCCGGAAATGTTCGGCATCATCTTCAAGAGTGCCTTCGGCACGCATGCCGCATTCGGCGCGATGATGGGCCTGGCGGTGGAGTGGGGCATCAAGCGCGGCATCTATGCCAACGAAGCCGGCCAGGGCTCGGGCCCGCATGCAGCGGCCGCCTCGGAAGTCTCGCACCCGGCCAAGCAGGGCTACGTGCAGGCCTTCGCGATCTACTTCGACACCATGATGGTGTGCACCGCCACCGCGTTCCTGATCCTGGCCAGTGGTACCTACAACGTGTACTCGCCGGTGGAGGGCGCCGCGCCGATCTTCCAGGGCCTGGCCGGCATTCCCGAAGGTGCGGGCTACGCCCAGGCCGGCGTGGAAGCGGTGCTGCCGGGCTGGGGTTCGGCGTTCGTGTCGGTGGCCATCTTCTTCTTCGCCTTCACCACCATCATGGCGTACTACTACATGGCCGAGACCAACCTCAGCTATGTGAACCACAACAGGAAGCGCCCGCTGACCGTGCTGGTGCTGCGCCTGGGCATCATCGGCATGGTGGTGTTCGGCGCGTTCCATAATGCGACCCTGGCCTGGGCGCTGGGTGACATCGGCGTCGGCCTGATGGCCTGGCTGAACATCATTGCCATCCTCATCATCCAGAAGCCGGCGATGCTGGCCCTGCGTGACTACGAACGACAGAAGAAGCTGGGCCTGGATCCGGTGTTCGACCCTGATGCCCTGGGCATCAAGAACGCCGATTTCTGGCGCCAGCGCAAGCAGGAGAGTGTGTAAGTGAACAACCCCTGGAACAACCGCCGCCCGTCCGCCCGTCCGCCGCGCGCAACGCCGTTGCCGCGCCCGGAGGTGCCGGCCACGGGCGGTGGTGGGCGCGGTGGCGGCGACGAGCTGCGCCTGTACGGCCTGAATGCCGTGCTGGCCGCGTTCGAAGCGCGGCCACAGGCGCTGCGCAAGCTGTACCTGCTGGAGGCGCGCATTCCGCGCCTGCAGCCGCTGCTGAAGTGGTGCGTGGCCAACCGCGTGGGGTATCGCGTGGTTGAAGACGGCGATCTGAACAAGCTTGCCGGCACCACCCACCACGAAGGCGTGGTGGCCGATGTGCTGCGCGCACCGGCGCTGCCGCTGGCGCAGTGGCTGGAGCAGGTCGGCGACGGCCCGGCGCTGGCGCTGTGGCTTGATGGCGTGGGCAACCCGCACAACCTCGGTGCGATCCTGCGCTCGGCCGCACACTTCGGCGCCAAGGCGCTGCTGCTGCCGGCCGGCAGCACGCTGGCGCTGTCCGGTGCCGCCGCGCGCGTGGCCGAGGGCGGTGCAGAAGCGGTGCCGCTGGTGCAGCTGCCGGAGACCGCCCAGGCGATGACGCAGCTGCGTGCGGCCGGCTTCGGCCTGGCGGCGACCCTGGTGGAGGGCGGTGACGACGTGTTCCGCACCTCGCTGCCGGCCCGCCTGGTGTATGTGATGGGCGCCGAAGGCGAGGGCATGGACCGCAGCCTGGCGGGAGCGTGCGACCAGCAGGTCTCGATTCCCGGCAGCGGCGCGGTGGAGAGCCTGAACGTGGCCTCGGCCACGGCGGTACTGCTGGCGCAGTGGGCGAGTCGCCGCGGCTGATCCGGTATCCCGGGTCGGATCCCTCGCCGCAGGCGAGGGCTCTGACCCCTTCCAGGGTCCGTAATTGCGTCAAGCGCGCATGATGTTTTGAAAGTTTCCTTATTGGTCAGCCGCTTCCGGCAACGCAGGGTGGAACTCCATCCCACGTTGTCCAGAAGAGGCTGCCATGCATCACCCACGCTGTATCCTCATCGCATTGCTGGTCCTGACCAGCGTCCTTGCCAACGGCCGTGCCGCAGCCAGCGAACGCAGCCTGGACGGCGTCAACTTCACCGGGCCGCTGATCACCCCCAACCCGGCTGGCCTGCCGCAGGGCAACTGGTACATCGAACCCTATCTGGTGCGGATCGACAGCCGCGATCATTACGACGATGGCGGCCATCGCCGCCGCAGTGGGCAACGCAGCGGCGCATGGGCAACGGTGGTACCGATCATCTACGGCTTCAGCGACCGGGTGATGGGGCAGGTCAATCTCAGTGCATCGCGTGCCGAACAGGGCGGCGCGCGCAGCAGTGGTTTCCGTGCCGGTGACACCACCGCGCGCCTGCAGTACCTGTTGCAGGCGCCCAATGCCGATGGCACGCGTCCGGCCGTCTCGGTTGCGCTGGTGCAGCGCTTCAGCACCGGCAGCCATGACCGCATCACCGGCAATCCGCTCGATGCGCAGGGCGACGGTGTGCAGCGCACCACTGCCGCATTGGGCGTGCAGCAGGTGGTCTGGCTGGGTAACGACCGCCCGCTGCGCTGGCGTGCCCAGCTCAGCGCCGGGCCTGCGCCGTCGCGGACGGCGATCTCCGGGGCCAGCGTCTACGGCACCGACGACAGCTTCCAGGGGCACATCTCCCGGGGGTCGGTGCTGGGCCTGTCGGTCGGCGCCGAGTACAGCTTCAATCCGCGCTGGGTGGGCGTGATGGAAGTGGCCGCCAGCCGCGAGACCGGCCAGCGCCTGAGGGGTTTCGCGCGCAACCCCAGCGGTGGTTTCGAACGCATCGACGAGCATCGCCCGGCCAGCCGCAGCGTCACCCTGGCGCCGGCCGTGGAGTACCACTTCAGCCCGTCACTGGGCCTGATCGCCGGCGTCGAGTTCAGCGTGGCCGGCCGCAACACCGGCCGCATCATCAGCCCCCAGGTCGCCCTGGGCATGTTCTTCTGAGGGGCCGCCGATGAACATCGAATCCATCGTCAACGCGATCCTTGGCGTCGTCTGGAGCCCCTACCTGGTGGTGCTGTGCCTGCTCACCGGCCTGTACTTCAGCGTCCGCACGCGCTTCATCCAGCTGCGTGCATTGCCGGACATGCTGCGCCTGATGTTCCGCCATGAGCGCTCCGATGCCGGCGTGTCGCCGTTCCAGGCGTTGTCCCTTTCGCTGTCCAGCCGCGTGGGCGTGGGCAACATCGCCGGCGTCGCCATGGCCATCGCCTTCGGCGGGCCCGGCGCGATCTTCTGGATGTGGATCGTCGCCTTCCTCGGCGCATCCAGTGCCTTCATCGAATCCACGCTCGCACAGATCTACAAGGAGCGCGACGGCAAGGGGCAGTACCGGGGCGGCCCGGCGTACTACATCGAAAAAGGCCTCGGCCAACGTTGGTATGCAGTGCTGTTCGCATTGGTGACGGTGCTGGCGGGCGCGATGCTGGCCGGCACGCAGTCCAATGCGATCACCAGTGCGGTGAACGAAGCCTGGGACGTGCCGGTGATGACCACCACGGCGGTTCTGCTGGTGGTGCTGGGCGCCATCCTCATCGGCGGTGTGCGGCGCATTGCGCGCGTGGCCGAATGGGTGGTGCCGCTGATGGCCGTGGCCTACCTGCTGGTCGCGGCGCTGGTGATGGTGCTCAACGCGGACAGGGTGCCGGAGGTGATCATGCTGGTGCTGCGCAGTGCATTCGGCGTGGATGCGGCGTTCGGCGCGATGATCGGCACCGCCATCCAGTGGGGCGTGCGCCGTGGCGTGCTGTCCAACGAGGCCGGCATGGGCAGTGGTGCGCATCCGGCCGCCGCCGCGGAAGTCTCGCATCCGGTCAAGCAGGGCCTGGTGCAGTCGTTCTCGGTCTACATCGACACAATGGTGGTGTGCAGTGCGACCGCCTTCCTGATCCTGTCCACCGGCCTGTACAACGTCTACGACCCGGCGGTGAACGGTATTCCGGATGAGGCGCGCCTGCTGCTGGGCAATCTGCCGGGTGTCGAAGCCGGGCCACGCTTCGTGCAGCACGCGGTGGAATCGACGCTGCCGGGCTTCGGCCGTTCGTTCGTGGCGCTGGCGATCCTGCCGTTTGCGTTCACCACCATCCTGGCGCTGTATTACATGGCCGAGACCAACGTCAGCTATCTGTGCCGCGATCGGCCGGCGGCGTGGCTGATGGGCGTCTTCCAGTTGCTGTTCCTGGCAGCGACCGGCTACTCGGCGGTGAACAGTGCCACAGTGGCCTGGTCGCTGGGCGACATCGGCGTCGGCCTGATGAGCTGGCTGAACATCATCGCCATCCTGCTGTTGCAAAGGCCTGCCCTGGCCGCACTGCGCGATTACGAGGCGCAGAAGCGCAAGCAGCGTGATCCGCTGTTCAAGCCGCAGACGATCGGGGTAAGCAACACCCGGGTCTGGGAGAGCTAATACGATCAGGGGTCAGATCCCTCGCCAAGGGCGAGGGCTCTGACCCCCTGTGTCACCGCATCACTCGTTCGGCGGCGTGGTCGCCTTGGCCTCGCTGCCGAAGCTGCCGTCGGCTTCCGCCGCCAGGTAGGCGAACACGCTATACGCGGCCACGTTCTGCGCCAGCGCCTTCGGGTCGATCTTGTCCAGCGTGTCGTCGGCGGTGTGGTGCAGGTGGAAGTAGTCCGAGCCATCCTGCGCCAGCCACGCCCACGCACCGCCCTTGGCGGCCAGCGGGCCGACGTCCGGGCCCGGGCCACCCTTGTCGGCCTGGTACTCGATGCCCAGCGGCTTCATTACTTCGGCAATCTGCTTCGTCGCTTCACGCGAGCCTTCCGGATTCGGTGAACCGGTATTGAAGGCGTAGATGCGGCCTGCGCCGAAGTCGCTCTCGGCGGCCAGCTGGTGCAGGGCCACGTCCTTGGCGTGTGCCTCGGCATAGGCCTTGCCGCCGTAGAGGCCCTGTTCCTCGTTGGCGAAGGCGATCACGCGGATGGTGCGCTTCGGTGCCTGCTTGAGCTGGCCGATCAGGTGGCCGGCGGCCATGGTGATACCCACGCCCGCGCCGTCATCCACGGCGCCGGTGCCCAGGTCCCACGAATCCAGGTGACCACCGATCACCACCACTTCCTTCGGCAGGCTGCGGCCGGTGATCTCGCCGATCACGTTGTACGAGGTGGCGGTGCCGTCCCAGCCGCAATCCAGTGCCACCTTCACCGTGGTGCTGCCACGCGCCAGCAGGCGGGCCAGCTGGTCGGCATCGGGCACCGACAGCGCGGCCGACGGCACCGGGGTCAGGCCGTCATCGAAACGGGTGATGCCGGTGTGCGGCACGCGGTGCGAGTCGGTACCGGCCGAGCGCATCAGGAAGCCGACCGCGCCCTTGCGGATGGCTTCGGATGGGCCCTTGCTGCGGATCGCACCGCCGCGGCCGTAATCGCGGCCATCGCGGAAGGGCAGCATCTGGTAATCGACGAAGGCGATCTTGCCCTTCAGCGAACCTGCCGGTGCGGCCTGCAGCGCGGCCAGATCGGCGAAGCGCACCACCTCGGCTTCCACGGTGCCACCCGGGCTGCCGCCCAGTGCGGTGATCTGCAGCGGCTGCGGGTTCCTGCCGGTCACGGCGGCGTGTTCGCTGCGGCGCTCCCATTTCGGGAACGTCACCGGCTCCTTCCAGACCTTGTCGAAGCCCAGGGCCTTGAACTTGGCTTCGGCCCAGGCAACGGCGCGGGCATCGGCTTCGCTGCCGGCGATGCGCGGACCAATCTCGGTGGTGAGCGACTCGACCACCTTCCAGCCGGTGTCATCGGCCAGCGCCTGGTCGCGCAGCTGCGCGGCTGTCGCCAGCGAGGCGGGGGGCAGGGTGGTGGTGCGCGGTGCCGCGAAGGCCGGGGCGGCCAACAGGGCGAGGGAGGATGCGATGGCAAGGACGCGGCGACGCATGGACAACTCCGGGAAGGGACCTAAGCCTTGGAGCTTAACAGTCGTTCAGCCCGGCGCATGGGCGGGAGGTCATGGCTGGCGCGGATGCTGTTTTCCGCCAGATGCAGCAAAGCGAAAGCCCCGCCGGAGCGGGGCTTTCGCCTGCTTCTGTAGAGCCGAGCCCATGCTCGGCTGCCTTTCGCAGATCAGCCGAGCGTGGGCTCGGCTCTACAGGTGGGAGGGGCGCCCATAGGCGCCCGGTACCCTTACTTCTTCAGGCTGTCGCGGATCTCGCGCAGCAGCACCACTTCTTCGGCCGGCGCCGCCGGTGCCGCTTCCTTCTTGCGCGACAGGCGGTTGATCGCCTTGACCACGATGAAGATCGCGAAAGCCACGATCACGAACTGGATGACGGTGTTGATGAAGTCGCCGTAGCCAACCACCACCGCCGGGATCTCCTTGCCATCCGGTCCGAGCCGGGCTGGCGACAGCGTCCAGGCCAGGCTGGAGAAGTCCACGCGGCCGATCAGGTAGCCCAGCGGCGGCATGATGATCTTCTCGACCAGTGCGGTCACGATCTTGCCGAAGGCCGCGCCGATCACCACGCCGACGGCGAGGTCGATGACGTTGCCGCGCATCGCGAATTCCTTGAACTCGGTGAGCATTCCCATTGTTGTTTTTCTCCGGTGGGGAAGTGGACAGCGCGCAGGGTAGCGCAGGTGATGTCAGCCGACGATCACGCCGTGGCGCTCGGCCACGTTTTCCAGGCGCGCGCTGAAGCGGTCGCCGGGCTTGAGCGCGGCCACGCCGGACGGCGTGCCCATGAACACCAGGTCGCCGGCACGCAGCTGCCACAGCTTGGACAGCTCATGCAGGATCTCCGGCACGTTCCAGATCATCTGGTCGAGCAGAGCCTGCTGGCGCACCTCGCCGTTGACCTCCAGCGACAGGTTCAGCGCGGCCAGGTCGCCGACTTCCTCGGCGTGGACGATTTCGCTGATCGGCGCGGAGGCGTCGAAGCCCTTGGCCGCGTCCCACGGGTGGCCCTTGTCCTTGGCCGCGGCCTGCAGGTCGCGGCGGGTCAGGTCCAGGCCGACGGCATAGCCGTAGACCAGTGCGTCGGCGTCGGCCACGGCCAGCTCGCCGGCGGGCGCATCGCGGCCGATCGCCACCACCAGCTCCACTTCGTGGTGCAGGTTGGCGGTCGCTGGCGGGTAGGGGATTGCATCGTCGTGGCCGACCACGATCGCATCGGCCGGCTTGCTGAAAAACATCGGGCGGCCACGGTCATCGGCCGCCGGCACTGCCGCACCCATTTCGCGGGCGTGGTCGGCAAAGTTGCGGCCGACGCAGTAGATGCGGTGCACGGGGAAACTGCCACCACCGGCTACCGGCACACGCGGCAGGGCTACGGCAGGGATCACATCGGAGACATCGGACATGCGGGCATCCAGGAAGGGCGTGCCCGCAGTCTAGAACGCATGGCGCCCGCCGTCAGCGGGCGCGCAGGAGGTGGATCAGCGCGAGGCCGGCAACACCGGCTTGCGTACCACGCGGTACTCGCCTTCGACCACGGTCGGGTCGACCGGACGGGCAACACCCGGCTTGCGCGAGGCCAGCAGCTTCCACGCCAGGCCGACCAGGATCATCGCCGCACCGACGAACACACCGATGAACACCATCGCGGCCAGGATCGCCAGGCCAAGCAGGCCCACGGCAACGCGCACCAGCGGGTGGCGCGGCTTGCGCGGCGCGAACAGGGTGCGGAACTGGTTGAAGGCGGATGCGCGATTGAACATGGCGGCTCGATAGGCTGGGATCAGCGAAACCAGAGTATCGGGACGCGCCACTGTCATTGAGTGAAAAACTCGTTAAATATAGCCTGTGCTTATTACGGATCAATGACTTGTGTTCATGTCGCAGCCAGTCACCTGAGTGGGCATGCGACAATGCGGGTTTACCGTACGAGCCTTCGCCATGACTGCCGCTGCTGCCCTGATCGCCCTGGATGCCATTGCCGATGGCGCGTTTGCCGAGGTCGAAGCGGTGGTCGATGGCGATGCCGAATCGCTGGTGCTGTACCGCGACGGCGCGCAGGTGCGCGCATTCCTGAACATCTGCCCGCACGCCGGCCGCCGCCTGGACTGGGCGCCGGGGCAGTTCCTGAAGAGCCGCGAGGGCCACCTGGTGTGCGCCGCGCATGGCGCGTCGTTCGCGCTGGACAGTGGCGACTGCATCGCCGGCCCGTGCAAGGGCGACCGCCTGCGCGCGGTGCCGGTGGACGTGCGCGACGGGCAGGTCTACCTGGCTTGAGGCCAGAAGCAGTCGAGCACGGCTCGACGCTACAAAAGCCGTGTCGACCAAGGTCGACAGCTACCAGAGCGAGATCCGTGCCGACCAACGGTCGGCACCCACCACCCGCCGCGTGAAACTGTCGAAGGCGGCGCACTGTGGGTTTGCGGGGTGTGAGCGGTATGGATGCCGCGGCCAAGCCCCCATGGATGGGTTTACGGCGTCCCCGCAAACCCACAGTGCCCCGCCATCCCACGGAATGCCCGCTGTTGCTGTTGCTTCGGCTTCTGCAGGTGCAGGGCGCAGCCCTGCCGATCAAGTCCCTCAGAACATCAGGTTGATCATCAGCACCACCACGCAGGTGTAGATCAGCGACAACGGGCCGCCGACCCGCCACATCTCGCGCGGGGTGTAGTTGGCCGGGCCGGTGATCATCGAGATCACCGGGTTGGAGGCCGTCATCAGGTTGTTGGACGCCGACAGCGCCACGATCAGCGCGAACGCGGTCGGGTTGCCACCCGCCGCCAGTGCCAGGTTCACCGCAATGGGCACCATCACGATGGTCGCGCCCACATGGCTGATCACCAGCGAGAACGCCGTGGTCAGCAGCGCCAGCGCCACCTCCAGCACCCACACCGGAATGCCGGTCGGCAGCTTGTCGATGGTATGGCCGGCCACCCACGCGGCCGCACCGCTGGAGTCCATCGCCCAGCCGAGCGGAATCAGCCCGGCCATCATGAACACCGTCTTCCAGTTGATCGAGGCATAGGCCTCGTCCATGCGCAGCACGCCGGTCAGCAGCATGCCGGCCACGCCGGTCATCAGCGTCAGCGCCACCGGCAGCTTGCTGGTCAGCGCGATCAGGATGGTCAACGCGAAGATCGCCATCGCGATCTTGAACTTGTGCGGGCGCTGCTCGCCGGTCGGGTAGTCGGTCACCACCACGAAGTCGCGGCTCTTGGCAGCCTGCGCCAGGTCGGTCCAGATGCTGTGGAACACCAGCATGTCACCGGCGCGCAGCTGCACGTCACGCACGTCCTCGCGGATCACCTGCTTGTCACGGTTGATCGCCAGCAGGCTGATGCCGCGCTCCTTGCGCAGGCGCAGGTCGGCCGCACTCTTGCCGATCACGTTCGAGGTCGGCGGCACCACCGCCTCGGAAATGCCGGCGCGGCTGGGGTTGAACAGGTCGCCCAGGTGCTTCAGGCGCGAGGACATGCGCAGGAACTGGTTCTGCGCGAAGTCGCTGATCTGCTGGCGCGGGCCCATCGCACCGAGCACGCTGCCGACCCAGATGCGCATCTCCGCCGGCGGCGCCAGGCGGGTGTCATTGCCGGTCTTCAGGGCCAGCAGCAGTGGCGCATCGTGCAGGGTCTCGGCCTCGCCCAGGGTCATGCCGACCAGCGGGCTTTCGGCGCTGACCACCAGCTCGAACACATCGCCTTCGATGCCGTAGGTCTTGGCAAAGTAGCTCTCGGTTCGCGCCGGGGTGACCCCGTCGTTGACCAGGTTTTCTTCCTCGATCAGCTTGCGGTCGCCGTAGTAGCGGAAGTACAGCAGCGAGGCGACCAGCAGTGCCACGCCGATCGGCAGCGGCGCGAACATGCGCAGCGGCTCGATGGTGGCCAGGCCGGAGGGCAGGTTGTTGTTGGCCGAGGCCAGCAGGTCGTTCAGCAGGATCAGCGGCGAATTGCCGACCATGGTCAGCGCGCCGCCCATCACGATCGCCGCCGAGATCGGCAGCAGCAGGCGCTGCATCGTCAGCCCGGTGCGCGCTGCCAGTCGCGAGGCGACCGGCAGGTACAACGCCATCACCGACGGGTTCTGCATGAAGGATGAGTTCAGGCCGGCGATGGCCGTGGTCATCATCAGCAGCCGCTGCTCGACACCGTGGCCGCGCCGCAGCAGCCAGGCGGCCAGCCGGTTCAGCGCCCCGGTGCGGTCCAGACCCGCACCGAGGATGGTGGTGGCGATGATGCTCATCACCGCGTTACCGGAGAAACCGCCGAAGATTTCCTCCGGCGCGATCAGTCCGGTGACACCGAGCACCACCAGCACCACCAGCGCGACCACGTCGGCGCGGATGCGCTCGAACAGGAACATCGCCATCGTGAAGCCGACCAGCCCGAGCACGAGCTTCATGTCGTTGGTCAGCGTCAGCGCGGTATCCATGTGGGGCGCGGCGTCCTCAGGCGATCGTCAGGTGCGGTCGTACAGCAGGTCCCAGACGCCATGGCCGAGCTTCTGGCCGCGGGTCTCGAAGTGGGTCTGCGGGCGCCAGTCCGGGCGCGGCACGCTGCCACGCGGGCCGGCACGGTTGACCAGGCCGGCGGTGGCATCGAGCACATCCCACATCTGCTCGGCGTAGTCCTCCCAGTCGGTGGCACAGTGCAGGCGGCCGCCCGGGCGCAGCTTGCGCACCAGCAGTTCGGCGAACGCCGGCTGCAGCAGGCGGCGCTTGTTGTGGCGCTTCTTGTGCCACGGGTCCGGGAAGTAGATGCGCACTTCATCGAGCGCGCCGTCGGCGATCTCGTTCTGCAGCACTTCCACCGCATCGTGGTGGTACAGGCGCACGTGGTCGGCATTGTCCTCGGCCAGCGCGTTCAGCAGACGGCCCACGCCCGGGGCGTGCACCTCGATGCCGATGTAGTCGCGCGACGGGTCGTGCTGGGCGGCGAAGCGCAGCGCGGCACCGTTGCCGAAGCCGATTTCCAGCACCTTGTGTGCCGGGCGGCCGAAGGTGGCGTCCAGGTCACGCGGTTGGCCGGTGTAGTCGAGGCCGAAGCGCGGCCAGCGTTCGTCGAACGCGCGCTGCTGGGCAGGGGTGAAGCGGCCCTGGCGCAACACGAAGCTGCGCACCTCGCGGCGGCCCTCGCTCACGGTGAAGGGCTTGGGCGGGGCCTTGGAACCGGCGCTGTCAAAAGGATTGGTCATCAGCCGATCAGCCCATCCACCGGCGAGGAGGCGCTGGCGTAGCGCTTGCGCGGGATGCGCCCGGCAAGGAAGGCCTCGCGGCCGGCCTCGACCGCCTTGCGCATCGCACTGGCCATCAGCACCGGGCTGCGCGCACCGGCAATGGCGGTGTTCATCAGCACGCCGTCGCAGCCCAGCTCCATCGCGATCGCCGCGTCCGACGCGGTACCGACGCCGGCGTCGACGATGATCGGCACCTTGGCGTCTTCGATGATCTGCAGCAGGTTGTACTTGTTCTGGATGCCCAGGCCCGAACCGATCGGCGCGGCCAGCGGCATCACCGCAGCGCAGCCGATCTCTTCCAGGCGCTTGGCCAGGATCGGGTCGTCGGAGGTATAGACCATCACCTCGAAACCGTCCTTGACCAGCTGCTCGGCGGCCTTCAGGGTCTGCATCACGTCCGGGTAAAGGGTCTTCTGGTCGCCCAGCACTTCCAACTTGGTCAGGTTGTGGCCGTCCAGCAGCTCACGGGCCAGCCGGCAGGTACGCACGGCGTCCTCGGCGGTGTAGCAGCCGGCGGTGTTGGGCAGGATGGTGAAGCGCTCCGGCGGCAGCACGTCCAGCAGGTTCGGCTCGCCCGGGTTCTGCCCGATGTTGGTGCGGCGGATGGCCACGGTGACGATCTGGGCGCCAGCGGCCTCGGTGGCCAGGCGGGTTTCTTCCAGGTCCTTGAACTTGCCGGTGCCGGTCAGCAGCCGCGAGCCATAGGTCTTGCCGGCGATCACCAGCGAATCGGGGGAGACATGAACGTTCATGGCGCGATTATCGCTTATCCGCCTGAAGATGGGGTCACGCAGAGGGCGGGGTCGAGCGTGGGGTCAGATCCCTTTGCCATCGGCAAAGGGATCTGACCCCTGAACACCCGCGCAGGCCTCAGCCCCCGCCCAGCGCGTGCACGATCTCCACCACGTCGCCTTCGGCCAGGACGTGCTCGCCATGGCGGCTGCGGCTGACGATCTCGCCGTTGACCTCCACCGCCACCCGGCGCTGCAGCAGCTGCTCGGCCTGCAGCAGGTCGTGGAGGGTCGCCGAAGCGGGCAGGGTACGGGGTTCGCCGTTGAGCTGGATGTTCATCGCCGCATTGTCGCCGATGGCCTGCGCGGATCGGAACCCTTGCAAATTTCGTTGATCGCCAGCCCCGGCACAGCATGGTCCAGCGCCCTCAGGCGACAATCCATGCGGCGGCGCAGCGTGAGCAAAACGCGGCGCAGTGGAACCATTCACCGTGCGCCGGCGTACGTCCGCCGGGTCCTCAACGATATCCCCACAGGAGTTTTTTACATGCTGCTCAGCAAACGCCCGATCCGCTCCCTGATGGCGGCCGCGATCGCGCTGGCCGCGCTTCCGGCCATGGCAGGCGAATCCCCCTATTCCAAGGCCGTGTTCTTCGGTGACAGCCTGACCGACGCTGGCTATTTCCGCCCGCTGCTGCCGGCCGATGTGCGTCCGGTGACCGGCCAGTTCACCACCAACCCGGGTTGGGTGTGGGCGCAGCAGGTCGCCAACTACTACGGCCTCAACGGCACGCCCAACGGCAATGGCCAGAACGGTGACAACTACGCCGTCGGCGGCGCCCGTGTATCGACCGACGAAGCGGGTGGCCTCGGAGCCATTCCGTCGCTGAAGTCGCAGGCGACCCGTTACCTTGCTGCGAATGGTGGCAAGGCTGACGCCAATGCCCTGTACACCGTATGGGGCGGTGCCAATGATCTGTTCGCGGCCACGCGCGCAGCGGCCGGCGGTGCCTCGCAGGCCCAGGTGCAGGGCATCATCGGCGCCGCGGTCACCGACCAGATCGCGCTGGTGGGCGCCCTGAAGCAGGCCGGTGCCCAGTACGTGCTCGTGCCGAATCTGCCGGACGTGGGCATCACTCCGCAGTTCCGTGGCCCCAACGCCGCCGCCGCCACTGCACTGTCGGCCGGTTACAACAAGGCCCTGTACGGTGGTCTGAAGCAGGCGGGCATCGAGTTCATTCCGCTCGACACCTTCAGCATCCTGCGTGAAGTGACCGCCAACCCGGGCATGTACGGCTTCACCAACGTCACCAGCACCGCCTGCAAGATCGATCCGGCCAACTCGACGCAGAGCATCCTGACCTGCAACCCGACCAGCTACGTCAGCCCGGATGCGGCCAACACCTACCTGTTTGCCGATGGCGTGCACCCGACCACCGCCGGTCATCAGCTGCTGGGCCAGTACGCGGTCTCGGTGCTGGAAGGCCCGCGCCTGCAGCAGGTGCTGAGCCACTCGGCACAGACCATCGGCCGCTCGCGTGCCGACCAGGTCAGCATGCACCTGGGTGGTCGTCCGGCTGACGGCCTGTCTTGGTGGGGCGGCGTGCGCGGCGACCTGCAGCGCTACGACCACGCCGACCTGTACGACGGCCTGGCCCCGGCCGGCCTGTTCGGTATCGACTGGGCCCGCGACGGCATGGTGTTCGGCGGTTTCGCCGGCTTCGGCCGCCTCAGCGCCGACTTCGGCAACAGCCGTGGCGACTTCACCCAGAAGGACACCACCGCCGGTCTGTTCGCCGGCTGGTATGGCGACCGCATCTGGGTGAACGGCCAGGTCAGCTACACCTGGCTGTCCTATGACGTGAACCGCAAGGTCCAGCTGGGCCCGGCCACCCGTGAGCATGGTGGTTCGCCGGACGGCAGCAACCTGACCGCGGCCCTGAACGCCGGTTACGAGTTCGGCACCGAAGGCGGCTTCCGCCACGGCCCGATCGCCTCGGTGATCTGGCAGAAGGTGAAGATCGACGGTTACACCGAAAGCGCTGCGGCTGGCACCCTGGCCACCGCACTGGGCTACGACCGCCAGAACGTCGATTCGACCGTCGGCCGCATCGGCTGGCAGGCCCGTTTCGATGGCGGCGCCGTCAAGCCGTACGCGCAGGTGACCTACGATCACGAGTTCGAGGACACCAAGCAGGCCAGCGCCTGGCTGCAGACCCTGCCGGAACTGGGCAGCTACCGCGTGCCGGGCCTGAAGTTCGACAAGAACTACGCCACCGTCGTGCTGGGTGCCCGCACCGAACTGTTCGGCCTGCAGAGCAACTTCGGCCTGAGCGCGTCGACCGGCCAGAAGCGCGCGCAGGACGCCACCCTGTTCGCCAACTTCAGCGGCACGTTCTAAGCAGCACCCGCCGGGGTCGGGGCCCTTTCCGCCAAGGAAAGGGCTCTGACCTTTTGCGCCGGGGGTCGGATCCGTTTCCGCCAGGAAACGGCTCTGACCCCATTGCGGCATGCTGCCATTGCGCAACACTGGCCCAACCGCATAGACTTTCACCGCGCACTGCGGGCGTAGCTCAATGGTAGAGCTGTAGCTTCCCAAGCTACTGACGTGGGTTCGATTCCCATCGCCCGCTCCAATCGCGCCACGCGCGTAGACAGAAGGCCGCTCATCAGCGGCCTTCTTCATTTCTGATTAGTTTCATATCCACGCCCATACGCGCCCGGTTAGCGTTGCCGCATTTCCTACACGGAAGCAGCGCATGGAAACGAAGGACGACGTCGTCGGCAGCCTTCATGAGATCTACAAGAACTCCGGTGCCGGCACCTCCCGCCAGCTGGCCGCAGTGCGCGCACTGGGTCGCGCCGGTGGGCCGAAGGCCGCGCAGCTTCTGTGGCAGATCTATGAGGGGACCTCGGCCGGACCGGTCACGCAGATGGCCTGCATCGCAGCGCTGGGTGAATCCGCGCGCGGGTTCTGAAGCGGAACCAGCCCGCATGGTGATGCGGGCCTGTGGTGTATCCGGCGACGGTTACTCTTTCGCCGGAATCGTCGCCGCAGGAGCCGGCCACTACCGGCGCAGGCGGCACGGGCCAGGCATCATCCACCCGCCACACGCCCGCGCTATGCTTCGCGCCTGCCGACCGATCCCACCGCGATGAAGCTCGCCATCCTGTCCCGCAACAGCTCCCTGTATTCCACCCGTCGGCTGGTCGAGGCGGCGCGCGCGCGCGGCCACACCGTGCGCATCCTGGACCCGTTGCGCTGCTACATGCGCATCGCCGCCGATGGCTTTTCCATGCACTACAAGGGCCGGCCAATGACCGGCGTGGACATGGTCATTCCGCGCATCGGTGCCTCGATCACCCGCTACGGCACCGCGGTGCTGCGCCAGTTCGAGCTGATGGGCGCGCGCACGCCCAATCCGTCCGACGCCATCCTGCGTTCGCGCGACAAGCTGCGCGCGCACCAGCTGCTGGCGGCCAAGGGCATCGACATGCCGGTCACCGTGTTCGGCGACAACCCCGACGACACCGTCGACCTGCTGTCCATGCTGGGCCCGCCGCCGCACGTGGTGAAGCTCAATGAAGGCACCCAGGGGCGCGGCGTGATCCTGACCGAGAAGGCCAGTGCCTCGCGCGGCATCGTCGAAGCGCTGCGCGGCCTGTACGCCAACTTCCTGATGCAGGAATTCATCGGCGAGGCCAAGGGGGCCGACCTGCGCTGCTTCGTGGTGGGCGACCAGGTGGTGGCGTCGATGCAGCGGCAGGCACCGGAGGGCGACTTCCGCTCTAACCTGCACGCCGGGGGTACCGCCGTGGCGGCCAAGGCCAGCCGTGCCGAGCAGCAGGTGGCGGTGCGTTCGGCCAAGGCGCTGGGCCTGTCGGTCTGCGGCGTGGACCTGATCCGTTCCGCGCGCGGCCCGCTGGTGCTGGAGGTCAACTCCACGCCCGGGCTGGAAGGCATCGAAGCGGCCTGCGGGGTCGACGTGGCGACACGCATCATCGAGCACGTAGAGAAGATCAAAAAACCCTGATTATCCATGGGGTTATGATTCTCACCGGCAAATGATCCGGGCCTTTAACGAGGCTTTAATCGGATCGGGCGTAGGCTTCAGCGCACCGCAGCTCTGCCTCTCAGCAGGATCGGTATCGGGATACGACTTCAGGCCCAGGCGGGTGCACCGTCTGGGCCTTTTTTATGCCTGTCGGCCCCATGCCCAAGGTCTCTTGTGGAGGCCGCGTGACGGTCGTAGAGTTGGCCCTTCGTTCCGGGATGGATCGGGAGGTTGGCGATGTACCGCATCATGATGATCGCGTTGCTGCTGGGCCTGTCTGGCGCTGTTGCCGCCAAGCCGGAGAAAGTGGCTGTACAGATGGACCGGCAGGGCTCGGTCGCCGAGCAGATGCGTCAGGTGGAAACCGCCCTGGCCGCCCCCGACTATGCCGAACTGTCCGCCGAGGATCGCGGCCAGGTGCAGCAGTCGCTGTCGCGTATCCGCCAGCACATGGGCGAACGCCAGACCGTGCAGGAGCTGCCGCCGCAGTTGCAGGCCGAGGTCTTCAACGAGCAGGAACGCATCAACACCGTGTTGGCGCGTGGCCATGAAGACAGCCGGCAGATCTGCAGGTACGAACGCACCACCGGCAGCAACATGCCCAAGAGCCGCTGCCTGACCGTGGCCGAACGGCGCCGGATCGAAGAGAAAGGCAAGGCGCTGATCAACGACCAGCGCAGCTACAACACGCTCAGCCCACCGCCCGCCGGGCGTTGACCGCACCGCCCTTCGGCCCATCGAGCGTGCTGTGACGGCGCATCGGTGGCACCGCAGGATCGATGTTCCACTCATGGAAGAACCTGGAGGTAACGATGCAGCGCATGACCCCCTTCGCCCTGATGCTGGGCCTGGCCCTGGCCACCACCGCCCACGCCAAGCCCGAGAAAGGGCAGGTGAAGTTCGACGCCAACGCACCGGTGGCCGAACAGATCCGCAACGTTGAGACGGCGATCAACAGCGAGGACTACAGCGAGATCGGGCTGGAAGACAAAAGCCGCGTGCAGCAGGCGCTGGGCCGCATCAAGATCAAGATGGGCGACCACGAACGCGTGGAGCAGGTCAGTCCGCAGGACCGCACCGAGATCTTCAACGACCAGGAAGTGATCAACACGATCATGACCCGCGCCCACGCCGACAGCCGCATGGTCTGCCGTCGTGAACGCACCACCGGCAGCAACATGCCGCAGAGTGTCTGCCTGACCGTGGCCCAGCGCCGCAAGGCGCAGGAAGAAAGCCGCAAGGCGCTCAACGACAACCAGCGCTTCAACAACTACAAGCCCTGATCGCTGCCGGACCGATCGCATGCCGCCATCGGTCACCCTGCCGTGCGTCCCTTGTGGGCGCATCGGCGGAATCGTAAAGTCGAGACCCTATTCATGGACGAACATGGAGCTCGTCATGTACCGCAACACGACACTTGCCCTGATGCTGTCGCTCGGCCTGGTAGCCACCGTGCAGGCCAAGGCGCAGAAGGACACCGTGCAGATGGATGCCTTCACCCCGGTGTCCGAGCAGATCCGCCGCGTTGAAACGGCCATGGGCAGCGAGGACTACAGCGAGATCGGGCTGGAGGACAAGAGTCGCGTGCAGCAGGCACTGAACCGGATCCGGATCAAGATGAATGGCCGGGAGAAGGTGGATGAGCTGGCCCCGCAGGAGCGCAACGACCTGTTCAACGAGCAGGAGATCGTCAACACCATCATGACCCGCGCCCAGGCCGACAGCCGCATGATCTGCCGCCGCGAGCGCCTTACCGGCAGCAACATGCCGACCAGCGTCTGCCTGACCGTGGCCCAGCGTCGCAAGGCCCAGGAAGACAGCCGCCGGGCGCTGACCGACCAGCAGCGCATCAGCCGCTGACCGCTCGCCGAGGGGGCTTTTGTCGGTGTCGGCCCTTCGGTACGAAATGTTAAGAATGGAACCTGTATCGTTCAGCAGGTAGACGTCGCGTCCACCCACGCAGGGGCATCCTGAGCGGGTGGGCCTGGCCCCCCGACGACCCTTCAAGAACCAGAGGTCCCAGTGCGCATTCTCGTAATCGAAGACAACAGCGACATCGCCGCCAACCTTGGCGACTACCTTGAGGATCGTGGCCACACCGTGGACTTCGCCGCCGACGGCGTGACCGGCCTGCACCTGGCCGTGGTCCACGAGTTCGACGCCATCGTTCTGGACCTGAACCTGCCGGGCATGGATGGCATCGAAGTGTGCCGCAAGCTGCGCAACGAAGCGCGCAAGCAGACCCCGGTGCTGATGCTGACCGCCCGCGACTCGCTGGACAACAAGCTGGCCGGTTTCGATTCCGGCGCCGATGACTACCTGATCAAGCCGTTCGCGCTGCAGGAAGTGGAAGTGCGCTTGAACGCGCTGTCGCGCCGCGGCAAGGGCGTGCAGACCCGCGTGCTGGAAACCGGCGACCTGGAATACAACCTGGACACGCTGGAAGTGCGCCGCCAGGGCAAGCTGCTGCAACTCAACCCGACCGCGCTGAAGATCCTGCAGGCCCTGATGGAGGCCGCGCCGGCCGTGGTCACCCGCCAGGAGCTGGAAACCCGCGTCTGGGGCGAGGAGCTGCCCGACTCGGATTCGCTCCGTGTCCACATCCACGGCCTGCGTGCGGTGGTCGACAAGCCGTTTGAAGTGCCGCTGATCCAGACCCGCCATGGCATCGGATACCGCATCGCCACCCCGGAAGCCTGATTCCGTGGCAACCAAGGGGGAGCGCCGGCGTTCGCCGTATCGGCGGCGCCTGCGCAGCCGCATCATCGTCTCGTTCGTGTTGTTGGGCTTCTGCCTGACGACACTGTTCGCGTTTGCCACCAACTGGGCCCGCATGCGCGTGGAAAACCAGCTGGTGGAAGACGTGATGAACCGCAACATCAACGAGTACGTGCGGCGGTTCTACGAGAGCCCGGATCGCAACCCCGACCTGCCCGTGCAGCAGATGCGTGCGCGCCTGATCAAGCCTGACAAGTTTGACGCGCTGCGCGAGGAAGAGCCGGACTGGTATGAGTTCAAGGATGGCCTGTACAACATGGGCGGCGTGGACGAGCGCGGCCAGCGCTATTCCTACAAGCTGGCCGTGCGCAAGACGCCCGACGCCTGGGCATTCCTGGCCTACGACATGACCGACAGCGTGCGCGGTGGGCAGCAGCTCAACCGCGCGCTGGTGCTGTCGGTGCTGGTGTTCAGCCTGTTGTCGCTGGTGCTGGGCTGGTGGTCGGCATCGAAGGTGATGAAGCCGGTCTCGGACCTGGCCGCGCGGCTGCGTGCCTATCGCGGCGGCACCAGTGATCCCGAGCCGCTGGCGCCGCGGTTCCCCGACGACGAAGTGGGGCAGCTGGCGCAGGCGCTGGATGATTATTCGTCGCGACTGACCGAAGTGGTGCAGCGCGACCGCGAGTTCAATGCCGACGTCAGCCACGAACTGCGCACGCCGCTGGCGGTGATCCGTGGCGCCACCGAGCTGCTGCTGACCCGGCCCGGCCTGGATGAGAAGGTGCTGCAGCGGCTACAGCGCATCCAACGCGCCGAACAGCAGTGCAGCGACCTGATCGGCGCGCTGCTGCTGCTGTCGCGCAACGAGCGCGGGCAGGGTACCAGCAACGTCGCGCGCGTGGCCGAACAGCTGCTGGACGCCCACCGCGCCCAGCTGGGTGGCAAGCCGCTGGAGCTGGCGCTGGAAGGCGAGCGCAACCTGGTGATCGATGCGCCGGAGGCGGCCTTGTCGGTGGCGCTGGGCAACCTGATCGGCAACGCGGTGAAGTACTCGCAGGATGGCGAAGTGCGCGTCTTTGTCGGCAGCAATTCAGTGTCTGTGACTGACAGCGGCCCGGGCCTGAGCGAAGAAGACGCCGCCAAGCTGTTCCAGCGCGGCTATCGCGGCACCCATGCCGGCCATTCGCAGGGCGGTGGCATCGGCCTGTCGATCGTCAGCCGCCTGTGCGATCTGTACGGCTGGCAGGTCAGCGTGCGCCCCGGTGGCGAGCGCGGCGTGATCGCCACGCTGACGTTCTCGCCGAAGCCGTTGTAAGGGCCCCTGCCAGGGTGGGTGCCGACCTTGGTCGGCACGAATCCTGCCGACCTCACAACGCGCCCTGTGTCGCTTGTGCCACCGAATTAACTTCGCAGTCGTGATGCGCAAGAAGCCCAATACGACATCACTGTGATCGCCGCCACGCCGCGTGCGTGTCCGCATGCACGCATTCGTGCCCTCAGCGGCGGCTTGAGAATTTCCTTACAGATCACAACGCTACGTGATGGCCAGATGGGGCGGCCGGGGCAGGTGCCCTGGCCGGGATTGGCGTCCTGAAAAAAACCAACATTCAGCACTCTTCGACGGCCCCTCGGCCAGTCGTTGAAAATGCACCGCGTGCCTTGCTTCGGCGGGCGGTGCGTGGGGATTCATCAGAATCCGCTGGAGTATTTTTGCTGAATGTCGGATCTCCGGTACGCCAACCCGCACCGTCCGCCACCTCGCATCCGCAGGTGGCTCGTCGTCTGCGAGGAGATTCACCATGTCCGCACGCCCCGTGTTCCCCCAACTGTACGCACTGATCGGCGAAGCCGCTGACCTGCTGCCGGCCGACGTCGTCGCGCGCATCGAAACCCTGCTCGATGATCCGAAAGATCTGCTGCCTGCGTTGCTTGCCCGCATGGACGGCCGCGATGCCGCCGACGGCCGGCGACTGGAAGCGCAGGGCCTCAGCCCTGCCCAGGCGGCCACCATGGCCGGTCTCAGCCGCACCCTGGCCGGCTTGAATGCACTCATGCAGGTGCTGCACGCCGCCGAAGCCGCCCGCGAAGAGGGCGGTGCCCACCAGCAGCTCAGCCCGGATGTCGTCGACGGCCTGCTGCTCGGCGCACGAGAACTGGCCCGCTACGCCCGTCTGCAGTTGGAGTAGATCCAAGCCATGCGTGGATGCAGAACGCTTTGTAGAGCCGAGCCAATGCTCGGCTTGATGATCGCAGCCGAGCACGGGCTCGGCTCTACAGCAGTTCCACGCTGGCGCGGGGTAGATCACCGCCATGCATGGATTCGCTTCGGTAGTGCCGGCCGCTGGCCGGCAGCCAGGCCTCAGCCCCCAGCCAACCCCAGATAGCGCTCATGCAGCGCTTCCACCTGCGCCTGCAGGTCCTCGGGGTGGCCATCGTTGACCACCACATCATCGGCCAGTGCCAACCGCTGCGCGCGGCTGGCCTGGGCGGCGATCATCTTGTCGGCCAGCGCGGCGTCGATGCCGTCGCGCTGCATCAGCCGGGCGTGCTGCACGGCTTCGGGCGCATCCACCAGCAATACCCGGTCCAACCACGGGTAGGCCTGCCGCCCACCGACCTCGGTCAGCAGCGGGATGGCGGCAATCGCATAGGGGCTGGCGGCCTGCTCGCACTGCTGTTGCATCAGCAGGCGGATGGCCGGGTGGGTGATCGCTTCCAGTGCCGCCCGTTCGGTCGGGTCGGCGAACACGTGGGCCCGCAGGCGTGCCCGGTCCAAGCTACCGTCCGCCTGCAGCATGCCGGCGCCGAAGCGCTCGGCGATACGGTCCAGGGCCGGGCTGCCGGCGGCAACCACCGCGCGGGCGGCCAGGTCGGCGTCGGCCACCACGATGCCCAGCGCCTCGAAGCGCCGGGTCACCTCGCTCTTGCCGGCGGCAATGCCGCCGGTCAGGCCAACCACATAGCGGCTCATGGGGATTCCCCTCAGCGCAGTCCGCTCAACACCAGGTACTGCTCCACCACGGGCGCGCCCCACATGAAGTACAGCCAGCCCGCGATGGCCAGGTAGGGGCCGAACGGGATCGGCGTGGCGCGGTCACGGCCCCGGGTGTACAGCCAGATCGAGCCGATGATGGCGCCCAGCACCGACGACAGCAGGATGATCGGCAGGATGCCCTTCAACCCGCACCAGGCGCCGAGCGCGGCCAGCAGCTTGAAATCGCCGTGGCCCATGCCTTCCTTGCCGGTCAGCTGCTTGAACAGCCACCAGACCATCCACAGCGACAGATAGCCCACCGCCGCGCCGACCAAGGCAGGCTTGGCCGGCATGTACAGGTTGTCGATGTTGCCTATCAGGCCCAGCCACATCAGTGGCAGGGTCAACTGGTCGGGCAGCAGCTGGGTGCGCAGGTCGATGCCGGACAAGGCGATCAGGAAGCAGGTCAGCACGATGGCGCCGAAGCCCTGCCAGCCGAAGCCGAACTGCCAGACGCAGGCCAGTACCAGCACCGAGGTCAGGGCCTCGACCAGCGGGTACTGCAACGAGATCGGCGCCTTGCAGTGGCGGCACTTGCCGCCCTGGATGATCCAGCTGAACAGCGGGATGTTCTCGTACCAGCTCAGCTTGTGCTTGCAGTGCGGGCAGTGCGAGGGCTCGACCACGATCCCCGGTGGCGGGGGTTCGTAGAAGTCCGGTTCTTCCAGGACCTCGCGCGCATCGCGCTTCCACTGCCACTCCAGCCGCTTGGGCAGGCGCAGGATGACGACGTTGAGGAAACTGCCCAGCAGCAGCCCCAGGGCGGCCGCGGCGGGGTAGCCGAGGCCGGGATGCTGGTCGAGAAATGCCATGTAGTGATTATCCGACGACGGAAGCGAGCTTGAAGATCGGCAGGTACATGCCGATGACCATGCCGCCGACGATGGTACCAATGATCACCATGATCACAGGTTCCAGCAGGCTGCTCAGGGCGTCAACGGCATTGTTGACCTCCTGCTCATAGTACTCGGCCACCTTGAACAGCATGGCGTCCAGGGCGCCCGCCTCTTCACCGATGCCGGTCATCTGGATGACCATGTGCGGGAACAGGGCGGTCTGCTTCATGGCCATGTTGACCGGGTAACCGACCGACACGTCGTCGCGCATGCGCAATACGGCATGCTCGTAAACCGTATTGCCGGTAGCGCCGGCCACGATACTCAGTGCCTCCACCAGTGGTACGCCCGCCTTGAAGGTCACGGCGGTGGTACGGGCAAAGCGGGCGATCGAGCTGTTGTGCATGATCTGCCCAATGACCGGCAGCTTCAGTATCAGCCGATCTATGCTGTGCTGCAGTTTCGGTGAACGCTTATAAGCGGCGATGAAGCCTACTACCGAGCCAATGATGACCAGCAGGATCAGCCACCACCATGAGACCATGAATCTAGACATGTTGACGATCAACTGCGTGAACGCCGGCAAGTCTGCACCGAAGCCTTTGAATACGTCTTCGAACTGCGGTACGACCCAGACCAGCAGGATGCCGCTGACCAGCAGGGCAACCGCAAGTACCATCGCCGGGTAGAACATCGCCTTCTTGATCTTGCCCTTCAGCGCCTCAATGTTCTCTTTATAGTTGGCAACAGTGTCCAGCACCGTCTCCAGGACACCGGCGCCTTCACCGGCCCGTACCAGGTTGCGGTAGAGCTCGTCGAACTGTACCGGGTACTTGCTGACAGCCTCATAGAGCGACGAGCCGCCCTCGATGTCGGTGCGCAGGCCATCCACCATCTTCTTCATGCGCGGGTTCTTGTGCCCGTTCGCGATGATGTCCAGCGACCCCACAATGGGTACGCCTGACTTCATCATGGTGGCCATCTGCCGGCTGAAGAAAGCGATTTCCTTGGGTGTGATCTTGCTCCCGGCCGCGCCAAACAGCGGCTTGGGCTTGGGTTTGACCACGCCGGGATTTATGCCCTGGCGGCGTAGTTCAGCCCGCAGCAGGTTCGCGTTCTTCGCGGCCTGCTCCCCTTTCATCTTCACGCCCCGCTTGTCGGTCCCCTCCCAGACAAACGGCTGCAGTTCCGTGGTGCTGCGCGCCACGGGCTCCTTCTTGATCGCACTGCGACTGACAGACATATCGGCTCCCCAAGACCCGCCATCCCCAGGCGGGCGTCTAGCCGTCGATGGTAGCGGGTTCATGCCCGTCTGGGCAGTTGCCAAGGGGCCCATGATGCGAATTCGTGCCGGTTGCCGGCCAAAGGTGACGCACTGCGTCACATTGCCGCGTCCATCGCAGATTCGCATCCGGGGGGTTCCCATCCGTGAAATAGCTGCCATCATGGGCGCGGGGAAATCCAGGGGGAGGCGTGCCGGGGTTGGCACGCAACCTGCGTTGATCCACCCGCAGGGGGCAGGACCCGCTCAGCTGGCCGCTGGTCAGACCGATCCTGACTTCTGAAATCAACCACCACTTATCTTGGGGATGTACCAAATGAAGAACCAGAAGGGCTTCACCCTTATCGAACTGATGATCGTCGTTGCGATCATCGCCATCCTGGCCGCCATCGCCCTGCCGATGTACCAGGACTACGTGGCCAAGTCGCAGACTGCGGCGGGCCTGGCCGAAGTCACCAGCGGCAAGACCGCTGCTGAGGTCGCACTCAACGAAGGCAAGGATTTCGCTGATCCGGCTGACATCGGTCTGAAGGTTTCGACCCGTTGCCCGACCGTCACCGTGAAGGGCACCGCGTCTTCCGGTGCAGCGTCGATCGCCTGCACCCTGGCTGGTAACTCTCAGGTGAAGGACAAGACCATCACCCTGACCCGCGCCACTGCTGACGGTACTTGGACCTGTGCCACGACCGTACTGAAGAAGTACGCCCCGACGGGCTGCACCGGCGCCTAAAGCGCTCCGGAAGAAGCCCCGCGAAAGCGGGGCTTCTTTCGTTTGGAAGGGCGATAACTCACTCATGAGCTGGGGGAGCCATGAAGCGAACTAGGGGTTTTACACTGATCGAGCTGATGATAGTAGTTGCCATCATTGCCATCCTGGCAGCTATTGCATTGCCGATGTATCAGGATTACGTGGCCAAGGCTGATTTGGCTGCAGCTTTGTCGGATATCCGGCCGGGTAAGACCACGATGGAGTCCGTTGCCCAGGACAACCAGAACGCATCTCTGGTTAACGCGGAATACATTGGGCTCAAGCCGAGTACGAGGTGTTCTGCGGTTTCAGCGGAACTGGCGGCGACGGGCGTGGGCAGTATCACGTGCACTCTCGTTGGAGGGGCGCCAGTATCGGGCAAGAACTTGGTCCTCCGTCGCGCAGCCGACGGCACCTGGACCTGCGACGGCAGCGCCTTCGAAGCGCGCTATCGCCCAACCGGCTGTTGATCACACTTCGGCCTGCCAATGGGATGTTGGCGGGCCGTTGACGGGGCTATCATCCCCGGGGGAGTCAGGATCGTGCCTGCCGGGCTGGGAGTGCCGGGCGAGGCAGTCATGCTGAAGGATTGGCGTCGTCGTCGGCCATCGGGTCGCGGCAGGTTCTGCTGCCCTGTGCGGTGCCTCTGGAAGGCGCGCCGCACTGCCTGACCCATGATGAGCCAAGGATCCATATGAACGCCGTAACCACCGCCAATCTCGTCGGCATCACCGGCCTGGCCCGTCGCCTGGTCCAGGATGGTGCGCTGGACGAGGCTTCCGCCCGCGACGCCATGGCCAAGGCCGCTGCGGCCCGGCAGCCGCTGCCGACCTGGTTCGCGCAGAACAAGGTGGTCGGGGCGGCCCAGTTGGCGGCGGCCAACGCGGTCGAGTTCGGCATGCCGCTGTTCGACGTGTCCACGTTCGACGCCAGCCAGAACGCGATGAGCCTGGTCAGCGAGGAGCTGCTGCGCAAGCACAACGTGCTGCCGCTGTTCAAGCGCGGCGGCAAGCTGTTCGTGGGTACCAGCAATCCGACCCATTCGCTGGACGAGATCAAGTTCCACACCAATCTGGTGGTGGAGCCGATCCTGGTGGATGAAGACCAGATCCGCCGCACGCTCGAGCAGTGGCATGCCAGCCATGACACGCTGGGCGACGCGCTGGGCGGTGACGACGATGGCATGGGCAACCTGGATGTTGCGGCCGGAGACGAGGATCTCGGCGCCGGTGGCGACTCCGGCATCGATGCCAAGGGTGATGACACCCCGGTGGTGAAGTTCGTCAACAAGGTGCTGGTGGACGCGATCCGCAAGGGCGCCTCGGACATCCACTTCGAGCCCTATGAAGACGACTATCGCGTGCGCCTGCGCATCGATGGCCTGCTGAAGATGGTGGCGCGCGCGCCGGTGAAGCTGAACCAGCGCATCGCCGCGCGCCTGAAGGTGATGGCGCAGCTGGACATCGCCGAGAAGCGCGTGCCGCAGGACGGACGCATCAAGCTCAACCTGTCCAAGACCAAGCAGATCGACTTCCGCGTGAGCACGCTGCCGACCCTGTTCGGCGAGAAGGTGGTGCTGCGTATCCTGGACGGCAGCGCGGCCAAGCTGGGCATCGACAAGCTGGGTTACGAGCCGGACCAGCAGAAGCTGTTCCTGGACGCCATCCACAAGCCCTACGGCATGGTGCTGGTGACCGGCCCGACCGGTTCGGGCAAGACGGTGTCGCTGTATACCGCGCTGGGCATCCTCAACGACGAGACGCGCAACATCTCCACCGCCGAAGACCCGGTGGAAATCCGCCTGCCCGGCGTCAACCAGGTGCAGCAGAACAACAAGCGCGGCATGACCTTCGCCGCGGCACTGCGCTCGTTCCTGCGACAGGATCCGGACATCATCATGGTCGGCGAAATCCGCGACCTGGAGACGGCCGAGATCGCGATCAAGGCGGCGCAGACCGGCCACATGGTGCTGTCCACGCTGCACACCAACGATGCACCGCAGACCATCGCGCGCCTGATGAACATGGGCATCGCGCCGTACAACATCACCAGCTCGGTGACGCTGGTGATCGCCCAGCGCCTGGCGCGCCGGTTGTGCAACAACTGCAAGCGCCCGGCCAACCTGCCCGAACATGCGTTGCTGGCCGAGGGCTTTACCCAGGCGCAGCTGGATGCGGGTATCGAGCTGTACGAGGCGGTCGGCTGTGACGAGTGCACCGAGGGGTACAAGGGCCGCACCGGTATCTACCAGGTGATGCCGATGACCGACGAGATCGCCACGATCGTGCTGGCCGGTGGCAATGCGTTGCAGATTGCCGAGGCCGCACAGCAGATCGGGGTGAACGATCTGCGCCAGTCGGCGTTGAAGAAGGCGGCTGCGGGTGTCACCAGCCTGGCCGAGATCAACCGCGTTACCAAGGATTGAGGTTGATCCACACCATGCGTGGATGCCGCGATGCATGAGGTTGCCGGCCAGCGGCCGGCACTACCCGTTGGTGGCCCGCGTCGGGGCCCTGTCCTTACTCCATCCCCAGCTTCTTCAGCTTGTAGCGCAGCGCGCGGAAGGTGATGCCCAGCTGCGCGGCGGTGCGGGTCTTGTTCCAGCGGTTCTCTTCCAGCGCGCGCTGGATGGCGCTGCGCTCGAGCTGTTCGATGTACGAGGGCAGGGCGGCGCTGCCGGGCTGCAGGTCCACCACGGCTTCGGCGTGCGCTGCGCTGCCGGGCGTGCGCGGGGCATGCTGCGGCAGGCGCAGGTCGTCGGCGCCGATGCGGTCTTCTTCGGCCAGGGCCAGCGCACGTTCCAGGATGTTCTCCAATTCGCGCACGTTGCCAGGGAAGGCGTACTGGGCCAGTGCGTCCAGCGCCGACGGCGCCAGCAACGGCGTCGGGCGGCCATGGCTGCGGGCCAGCCGCGCCAGCACCGATGCGGCCAGTTCCGGCAGGTCCTGGCGACGCTCACGCAGTGGCGGCACCCTCAGTTCGATCACGTTGATGCGGTAGTAGAGGTCGTGGCGGAAGCGCCCGTCCTCGACCAGCTCGGCCAGGTCCTTGTGGGTGGCCGAGAGGATGCGCACGTCCACCGGCTCCTCGGTAGCCGCGCCCACCGCGCGCACCGACTTCTCCTGGATCGCGCGCAGCAGCTTCACCTGCATCTGCAGCGGCAGCTCGGCCACTTCGTCGAGGAACAGGGTGCCGCCATGCGCGGCCTGGAACAGCCCGGGCTTGTCGGCGTGGGCGCCGCTGAAGCTGCCCTTGCGGTGGCCGAAGAATTCACTCTCCATCAGCTCGCCGGGAATCGCGCCGCAGTTGACCGGCACGAACGGGCCGGCCGCGCGGGCGCCCTGGGCGTGGATGGTGCGTGCGACCAGCTCCTTGCCCACGCCGGATTCACCGAGGATGTAGACCGGCGCCTGGCTGCGCGCGACCTTGCCGATGGTGGTGCGCAGCACGTCCATGGCCGGCGAATCGCCGAGCAGGCGTGCGCCCTGTTCGGCGGCGGGCCCGGGCGCGGGGCGCTCGGTGTTGTTCAGTTCCAGCGCGTGCTTGACCAGGCCGCGCAGCACGGCGATATCCACCGGCTTGCTGACGAAGTCGAAGGCGCCGGCCTTCAGCGCTTCCACGGCCAGGTCCATGCTGCCGAAGGCGGTGATCATCGCCACTGGCGTGCGCGGGTAGTGCTGCGCGATCTCGCTGACCAGCTCGATGCCATTGCCGTCCGGCAGGCGCATGTCGGTGATGCACAGGTCGTACGGATTGCTGGCCAGCAGTTCGCGCGCTTCTGCAAGGTTGGCTGCCGTACTGATGCGCAGCCCCATGCGGCCGAGCGTCAGTACCAGCAGTTCGCGGATGTCGCGTTCGTCGTCGACGACGAGGGCGCTGCGGGTTTCGTTCATGGGCGTGAAAGATAAACGAGGGGGCTGGAAGCGACAAATGTTTGACGCACAGAATCGAGATCAGGTGGGCAACAGCGTATGCGGGCCGGGCAGCACCAAGCGGAAGCAGGAGCCTCCAGCGGGAACCGGGATGTAGTCCAGCCGCGCCTGGTTGGCCCGGCACAGCTCGCGGGCGATATACAGGCCCAGCCCGGTGCCATGCTCGGACGTGGTGAAGAACGGTCGGAACAACTGTGCGGCCACACTCTCGGGAATACCGGGGCCGCGATCCATCACATCGATGACCGCACTGCGCTCGTGCTGCGCCACGCGCAGGCGCACCCGCGCCGGCTGCTGGCCGATGCGCCCGTACTTGAGCGCGTTGTGCACCAGCACGGTCAGCACCTGGTAGAGGTGCTTGGTGTCGACCTGGGCCAGCACCGAGGTGTCGTTGATGATCGGCTCGATGCTGTCGGTCTCCAGCGTCTGGCCCTGCTTGTACTCCAGCACGAAGCGGCGCACGAAGGCGGCCAGGTCGACGTTCTCCGGCGTGGCGCGCTCGCGCCGGGCCAGGCCCAGCACGCTTTCGACGATGCCGTTGGTGCGCTGGCACTGCTGGCGGATGATCTGCAGCAGGCGGCGATCGCTTTCGTTGAAGCCGGTGCCTTCTTCCAGCAGCTGCACCGCGTAGTTGATCGCGGCCAGTGGGTTGCGGATCTCGTGGGCGAGGCTGGCCGAGAAGCGGCCCATCGCCGACAGGGTGAGCGATTCGGCGCGGCGCGAGACCACGCTGGAGTCGTCCAGGAACACCAGGGCCAGGTCGCTGCCGGCCAGCAGGCGGGCAAAGCGCGGCTGCACTTCGGGCTGGTCGGGGTTGAGCTGCAGCGGCAGTTCGTCCTGCGCCCAGCCGTTGCGCCAGCGCTGCAGGCGACGGGCGAGTTCCGGGGCGGCGCTGGCCAGGTCCAGGCGGCCGCTTTCGCCGCTGCCATCACTGTCACCGAGCAGCATCGAGGCCGCCTCGTTGGCCAGGGTGACGCGGTTGTCGGCGTCGACCACCAGCACGCCGGTACGCATGCGGCGGATGATCAGCTCGTTGATCTGGAACAGGTTGGCCACTTCATCGCCGCGCTGGTTGGCCAGCTGCTGGTTGCGGCGCGCGCGGCTGCCGACCTGGTAACTGATGAAGGCCAGTGCCAGGTAGCTGGTGGCGAACATCGCCAGTTCGGCCAGGGTACGGGTGGGGTCGCCGCCTTCCAGCAGCTTCCAGGTGTACTCCACGCCGGTGGCGAGGCTGGCGGCCAGCGCCAGGCCCAGCCCCAGGCTGAGCGGCAGCAGGGTGGCGGCGGCGGCGATGTTGAACAGCAGCGACATCGAGATGCCGGCGCTGGCACCGGGCAGGGCATGTGACAGCAGGGTGGCGGCGACGATGTCCACCAGCACGCCGCTGACCACGATCGGGCGCAGCCAGCGTTCGTTGCGGCCGATCACCAGGGCCAGCAGGGACAGCACCAGGTAGATGGCGGCGACGGTGTCGGCCAGCCGCGGGTGGTGCGCTTCGCCGACCATGGCCGACAGCGGGCTGTAGAGCAGGGCGGCGATGACCGAGGCGATCAGCACCCGGTACAGCGCGAAGAAGTACAGCTCACGCCGCGGAATCGATTCGATGCGGTCGATCAATGAAGCACTGGGTGACACGCCGGAACTCCCCTTCTGGCTGCCTGGGTCTGGAATCTGCGGCAGGCCTGCCCGGCGTCCCCTGAGGCCGGGCGGGCACGTCGCTTCGATGTGGCCTGCGGTGGAAGCGGTCGAGCAACCCCGACGCGACACACCCTGGCTGACCAGTATAGGGCCCCCGGCAGGGCGCCGCCGGAGCCGCCCGGATCGCGCATTTGGCCCGGGATGGATACCGGTGGCCAGTGGGCCGCCGGGCGCAACTGCCTGAATGACGGCGGAAATCTGGCGGGGTCTGGCGTTTTGTACAGACTTCTTTGCGCCCCGGCGCCGGCTCGGCCACAATAGTGGGCCCGCCGCGGTCCATGCCGGCGCCCCGCCGGGGCCCTGAGGAATTGCGTGCGGTCGTTCCTATTCCCACGGTGACGCATGAATTTCCACGAATACCAGTCAAAACAACTGCTTGCCGAGTACGGCATCCCGGTCCCGGCCGGCAAGGTCGCTGCGACCCCGGACGAAGCGGTTGCCGCTGCCAACTCCCTGGGCCAGGGCCCCTGGATGGTCAAGGCGCAGATCCACGCTGGCGGCCGCGGCAAGGCTGGCGGCGTCAAGTTCTGCAAGACCACCGACGACGTGAAGGCCGCTGCGGCCAAGATGCTCGGCACCAAGATGGCCACCTACCAGACCGCAGGCGTTGAACTGCCGGTCAACCTGGTGCTGGTGACCACCGCCGGCGAGATCGTCAAGGAACTGTACCTGTCGGTGCTGGTCGACCGTGGCACCAAGACCATCACCTACATCGCCTCTTCGGAAGGCGGCGTGGAAATCGAGCAGGTCGCTGCTGAAACCCCGGAGCTGATCCACTCGCTGAACGTCGACTTCGTCGAAGGCGTGCAGGGTTACCACGGCCGTGATTTCGGCTTCAAGCTGGGCCTGACCGCCAAGCAGGCCGGCCAGTTCGCCAGCATCATGGTGAACCTGTACCGCCTGTTCAACGAAAAGGACCTGGCCCTGGTTGAAATCAACCCGCTGGCCATCCTGGACGACGGCAACCTGTACGCGCTGGACGGCAAGTTCGACAGCGACGACAACGCCGCGTTCCGCCAGAAGGCCCTGGTCGCCATGCGCGACAAGACCCAGGAAGATCCGACCGAAGTGATCGCTTCGGAGCTGGACATCAACTACGTCACCATGGACGGCAACATCGGCTGCATGGTGAACGGCGCCGGCCTGGCCATGGCCACCATGGACGTCATCAAGCTCAACGGCGGCGAGCCGGCGAACTTCCTGGACGTGGGCGGCGGTGCCAACAAGCAGCGCGTCATCGAAGCGTTCAAGCTGATCCTGTCCTCGGACAAGGTCGAAGGCATCTTCGTCAACATTTTCGGCGGCATCGTCCGCTGCGACATGATTGCCGAAGGCATCATCGCCGCCGTGAAGGAAGTGGGCGTCAAGGTTCCGGTCGTGGTGCGCCTGGAAGGCACCAACGTGGAAGAAGGCAAGCAGCTGCTGCGCGACAGCGGCATGGCCATCATCCCGGCTGACAACATCAACGATGGCGCCAAGAAGATCGTTGAAGCTGTCAAGAACGCTGCCTGATTCGACACCAAGGAATTCCCATGTCTGTTTTGATTAACAAGAACACCAAGGTGATCGTGCAGGGCTTCACCGGCCAGCAGGGCACCTTCCACGCCACTCAGATGATCGAGTACGGCACCCAGGTTGTTGGCGGCGTGACCCCGGGCAAGGGTGGCACCACCCACATCGACCTGCCGGTCTTCAACACCGTTGCCGACGCCGTGCAGAGCACCGGCGCCAACGCTTCGGTCATCTACGTGCCGCCGCCGTACGCGGCCGACGCGATCCTGGAAGCCGCTGCTGCCGGCATCAAGGTCATCGTCTGCATCACCGAAGGCATCCCGGTGCTGGACATGCTGCGCGTCAAGAACGTGCTGACCCGTTCGCATCCGGACACCGTGCTGATCGGGCCGAACTGCCCGGGCGTCATCACCCCGGGTGAGTGCAAGATCGGCATCATGCCGGGTCACATCCACCAGCCGGGCAAGATCGGCATCGTGTCGCGTTCGGGCACCCTGACCTATGAAGCGGTCAAGCAGACCACCGAAGTCGGCCTGGGCCAGTCCACCTGCATCGGCATCGGTGGTGACCCGATCAACGGCCTGAACTTCGTCGACTGCCTGAAGCTGTTCAACGAAGACCCGCAGACCGAAGGCATCATCATGGTTGGCGAGATCGGCGGTGACGCGGAAGAAGCCGGCGCCGAGTACATCAAGAACCACGTGAAGAAGCCGGTCGTCGGTTTCATCGCCGGTGCGTCGGCTCCGGCCGGCAAGCGCATGGGCCACGCGGGCGCGATCGCCTCGGGCGGCAAGGGCACCGCGGAAGGCAAGTTCGCCGCCATGGAAGCTGCCGGTGTTGTCACCGTCCGCTCGCCGGGCGACCTGGGCGCTGCCATCGCCAAGCTGGTGAAATAAGATCGACTGCCTCCGGCAGACGATGCTGTAGAGCCGGCCGCTGGCCGGCTGCTTGAACACAGAAAGGCCGCCTCCGGGCGGCCTTTCTGCGTCTGGTGTGGGGCCAGATCCCTTTTGCTGCGCAAAACGGATCTGACCCCGGCGTTACAATGGCGGCATTGCAACCACAGGCTGGAATCCCATGGCTTCGATCCGCATCGCGATGGCGCAGTTCGACTTCCCGGTCGGCGATGTCGCCGGCAACACCGAGCGCATCATCGAGATGATCGGCCAGGCGCGCGACGAGTACGGCGCCGAGCTGGTGATGTTCCCCGAGCTGGCGGTGAGCGGCTACCCGCCGGAAGACCTGCTGCTGCGCCCGGGCTTCCTGTACGAGTGCGAGCAGGCGATGGCCAGCATCGCTGCCGCCTGCCGCGGCATCACCGCCGTGGTCGGCTGGCCGCAGGCGGCTGGCGCGGTGGTCTACAACGCCGCCAGCGTGCTGCGTGACGGCCTGGTCGAGCAGACCTACCGCAAGCGTGAGCTGCCCAACTACGCCGTGTTCGACGAGCGCCGCTACTTCGATGTCGATCCGGATGGCGGCAGCTGTGTGTTCGAGGTCAACGGTATTCCGGTTGGCCTGCTGATCTGCGAGGACCTGTGGTTTGCCGAGCCGCTGGCCGACACCATGCGCGCCGGTGCGCAGCTGGTGGTGGTGCCGAATGCTTCGCCGTACGAGCGTGGCAAGCACGCCCAGCGTGATGCTGTGCTGGCCGCACGTACCCGGGAGAGCGGGGCGGCGATCGCTTACCTCAACGTGGTTGGCGGCCAGGACGCGCTGGTGTTCGATGGCGCCTCGGTGGTGGCCGACGGTGATGGCACGGTGCACCCGGCCGCTGCTGCCTTCGTCGACCAGTGGCTGGTGGTGGAGTACGACGGCGCCAGCCGCCGCTTCATGCCGCACGTGTGGATGGACGACGGCGACGAGAGCATGGACGCGCTGGCCTGGCGCGCGGTGACCCGTGGCATCCAGGACTACTGCCGCAAGAACGGCTTCAAGAAAGTGTGGCTGGGCCTGTCCGGCGGCATCGACTCGGCGATCGTGCTGGCCATGGCGGTCGACGCGATGGGCGCGGAGAACGTAACCGCCGTGCGCCTGCCGTCGCGCTACACCGCGGGCCTGTCCAACGACCTGGCGGCCGAGCAGTGCCAGGCGCTGGGCGTGAAGCTGGAGGCGGTGTCGATCGAGCCGGCGTTCAAGGGCCTGATGGAAGCGTTGGCGCCGATGTTCGAGGGCACCGCGCCGGACGTGACCGAAGAGAACCTGCAGTCGCGCAGCCGCGGGGTGATCCTGATGGCGCTGGCCAACAAGTTCGGCGGCTTGCTGCTGACCACCGGCAACAAGAGCGAGTACGCGGTCGGCTACGCCACCATCTACGGCGACATGTGCGGTGGCTATGCGCCGCTGAAGGACCTGTACAAGACCGAAGTGTTCGGCCTGTCCAAGTGGCGCAATACCGTGGGCGGCGCACCGGTGATCCCGCCGGCGGTGATCAGCCGCCCGCCGTCGGCCGAGCTGCGCGAGAACCAGCTGGACCAGGATTCGTTGCCGGCCTATGACGTGCTGGACGGCATCCTGTACCGCTACATCGACCAGGAACAGTCGCGAACGGAGATCGTGGCCGCCGGTTACGATGCGGCCGTGGTTGACCGCGTGCTGCGGCTGGTGCGCATCAGCGAGTGGAAGCGGCACCAGGCCGCGCCGGGGCCGAAGGTCTCGCGCCGGGCGTTCGGCCGCGAGCGTCGTTACCCGATCAGCAACGGCTACAAGGGCTGAGGCAGCGGTTGGCAGGTGATGCCGGCCGCTGGCCGGCAACGCCCTATAGCGCGTATCCACGCATGGCGTGGATCTACTGCATTCGGTAGTGCCGGCCGCTGGCCGGCAACTTCCTGGATCGCGTATCCGGCATGGCGTGGATCTACCGGGCTTCGTCGAGCCGTTGTTCGAGGCCTGCGATCTCCGCAGCGTCGTTGAAGTGGTCGCCCTCCAGTCGTGCACGCACGAACGCCAGGGCATCCGCCGCCGCCGCATCCAGCGTGCCGCGATGATCGACCGGGTAGCGCCGGAACGCGACCGGCTCGCCTCGCCCGGCGAGGCCTGCGGCGTACAGCAGGGTGGTCAGATAGGGCACGTCGCGGTCCTCGCTGCCATGGGCCAGCATCAACGGCTGGCTGAAGCCGCGGCGCGGTACACCCAGATAGTCGTACAGCACCGCCCAGATGCCCGGCACGCTGGTCAGTGGTGCAGTAAACATGCTGCCGGTATCGGCGCCGTCCAGCGTGGCGGTCAGTTCGCTCAGGCACTGCTCGCGGGCCACTGCCACACGGGCACGGCCTGCGTCGCTGAGGACGCGGTCGATCTGAGGCGCGGCCTGCAGCAGGCCGTCGAGCAGATACGCGTGATATGCGTTGGGTGCGCCAGGATTGGCGGTGCGGTTGCCGGGATTCATCACCAGCGCGGTCAGTTCGACTGCGGTGGGCGTTCCGGCGGTGAAACTGCCGCGGTACTGCAGGGATGGGCCGCCATGGGAGGCGGCCAGATGGCCTGCTGTCAATGCGGCCGCGCCCCCCTGCGAATATCCGACCGAGACCCAGCGCGGCGACAATGTTGCCGTACCCAGGTACTGGCGGCTGGCCTTGACCATGTCGATGGCGTTGCGCGCCGCGGTACGCACGTGCAGGTAGGCATGATTGCCTGGGCTGCCCAGGCCCTGGTAGTCGGCGGCGGCGACGGCATAGCCCTGGGCCAGGAACACGTCCAGGAAGCGTCCGTCGCGTTCGGCATGGGTGGGGCCGGAGACCGAGGGCGCACAGCGATCCGCAATGCCCTGGGTGCCATGTGCCCAGGACACCACCGGCCACCCGCCCGCAGGCGCCGCGCCGGCGGGCAGGTACAGCAGGCCGGTGCCTTCGGCCAGCTGGCCGCGGTGGTCCGGGGTGCGGTAGTGCAGCTTGTAGGCCTGCGCGGCCTTCGACGGCACCCATGACGCGCGATAGGGGGCAGCAGACAGCAGATCGCCCGGCGCGGCCGGTGCAGCAGCCAGGGGGCGCGGGGACAGCGCCAGCAGGGCGGTGGCGATGAGGCAGGACAGGGGACGGAAACTGCAGCGCAGTGGGGCCATGGGACGCTCCGTGATGGCCGGTGTGGCCGTTGCGCCGCAGTGTGGAGCGCCTCGCCCAGGCGGGCTGCGACCGGCGTCGCATCCGCGCTGGATTCGTAGCATTCCTAGGTGCCGGCCCCGGCGCGGGGAGGCGGATGAGGAAAGCAGTCGAGCGTGGCTCGACTCCACAAAGAAGAAGGGCCCCTTTCGGGGCCCTCTCTTACTTCTTCTCCAGTCGCGCGTTGCGCTGGCCCGTGCTGGCGGACTTCTCGCCGGCGAACGGGTTCAGCTTGCGGATCATCCACGGGTACTTCGGCCACTTGCCTTCCAGCCACGGGTGATCCGGCTGGTTCAGCTGCAGGACGCGACGGGCGTCGTCGGCCAGGGTCTTGTTGCCCAGGTGGGTGTAGGAATCGGCCAGCACGGCCACGGCGTCGTACTGGAAGGCGCTCTGCGGGTAGGTTTCCAGCAGGTAGTTGGCGCGGCCCACGGCCGAGACCCAGGCGCCGCGGCGCATGTAGTACAGGGCGTTGTCCAGCTCGTGCTGGGCGAACACGTCACGCAGCTCCAGCATGCGCTGGCGCGCATCGGCGGCGTAGCGGCTGTTCGGGTAACGATCAACCACGATGTTGAAGTCCGAGTACGCCTGGTGCGGCGTGGACAGGTCGCGGCGGCTGGCATCCAGCGACCATACGCGGCGCAGGAAAACCGTACTGCGGTTGGAATTGGCCAGGCCGCGCAGGTAGTACAGGTAGGCGATGTTGCGGTGCGTCGGGTAGGTGCGGATGAAGCGGTCGATGCTGGACACCGCGTCATCGTGCTTGCCGGCCTTGTACTGGGCGTAGGCGGTTTCGATCATCGCCTGCTCGGTGTACGGGCCATACGGATACTGGGCCACCAGGCGGCGGAAGCTGGCTTCGGCGCCGCTCCAGTTGCCGCCCTGCATCAGCTTGTGGCTTTTCTCGTACAGCTGTTCGACCGGCACGCCTTCGTCGGGGCGATCACCCTTCTTGGCGCCGCGGTGGCAGCCGGTTGCGGCGATGACCAGCACCAGCAGCAGGGCGGTGAGGCGGACGGGCGCGGAGAGCATGGCGGAGCGTCGGATCATGGGGTCGAGGCGGGACGCGGCTGGAATACGAAGGGTCGATGATAGCCTAGTGTCCTGTCCAGCGACTGAAACCGGCCGCCGGGACCCCAAAATTTCAAAGAATGCCCCCTGCCATGTCTGAACAACCCTCTGAATCGGCCCGCCAGGCCATCGTCCCTGACACCGCCGCCGGCCGTCGTTTCGATGCCGTCGTGGCCGAACTGTTCCCCGAATATTCGCGTTCGCGCCTGACCGAGTGGATCAAGTCCGGTGACGTCCTGCTGGACGGCGCCCAGGTGCGCCCGCGCGATCCGCTGCGCGGCGGCGAGGTGGTGACCCTCCACGTGGTGCTGGAAACCCAGACCGACGCCCAGCCGGAGGACATCCCGCTGGACGTGCTGTTCGAGGACGAGCATGTGCTGGTGATCAACAAGCCGGTCGGCCTGGTGGTCCACCCCGGCGCCGGCAACCACAGCGGCACCCTGGTCAACGCGCTGCTGTTCCGCGACCCCTCGGTGGCGGTGCTGCCGCGCGCGGGCATCGTGCACCGCCTGGACAAGGACACCAGCGGCGTGATGGTGGTGGCCAAGACCCTGGAAGCGCAGACTGCATTGGTCGAGCAACTGGCGGCCCGTGACGTGCACCGCCAGTACCTGGCCATCGTGATGGGCGCGCTGGTGGCAGGCGGTACCGCCGATGCCCCGATCGACCGCCACCCGCGCGACCGGCTGAAGATGGCGGTGCGCGAAGACGGCAAGGAAGCGGTGACCCACTACCGCCTGCGCGAGCGCTTCCGTGCGCACACCGCGCTGGAGTGCCGCCTGGAAACCGGCCGTACCCACCAGATCCGCGTGCACATGGCACACGTGCGCCATCCGATCATCGGCGACCCGCTGTACGGCGGTGCGCTGAAGCTGCCCAAGGGTGCCAGCGACGAGCTGGTGGCCGCGCTGCGCGGCTTCAAGCGCCAGGCCTTGCACGCCGAGACCCTGGAGTTCATGCATCCGATCACCGGTGAGCCGGTGCGCAATACCGCGCCGGTGCCGGAGGACATGCTGCACCTGATGAAGGTGCTGCGCGAAGACAGCGAAGCCTTCGCCGCCCGCGAGCGGGATCGCTGGTGATGGCCGCCGCGCTGCCGTTGCTGCAGGCGGACTGGCCGGCGCCGGCAGGCGTCCATGCGCTGACCACGCGCCGGCATGGCGCGGGCATTTCGCCGGCGCCGTTCGCGCAGTTCAACCTCGGCAACCGGCACGCGGCCGATGGTGATACCCCGGCCAACGTGGAGCACAACCGCAAGCTGCTGCAGGAGGGGCTGGCACTGCCCTCGGCACCGCACTGGCTGCGCCAGGTGCACAGCAGCACCGTGCTGCGCTTCACCGCGCCACCGGTGCCCGGCACCAGCGAACCGGTGGCCGACGCCGCGGTGACTTCGGTGCCGGGCGTGGTGCTGGCGATCCTGACCGCCGACTGCCTGCCGGTGGTGTTTGCCGCGGCCGATGGCAGCGAGGTGGGTGCGGCCCATGCCGGCTGGCGTGGGCTGGCTGACGGCATGCTGGAGGCCACGGTGGCCGCCCTGCAGACGCCGCCGGCGCAGCTGCGGGCCTGGCTGGGCCCGGCCGCCGGGCCGTCCGACTACGAGATCGGCGAGGAGGTCTATCACGCCTTCGTCGGCCATGATCCGGCCGCCGAAGCGGCGTTCGTGGCGACCCGGCCGGGCCACTGGAAGGTGGACCTGTTCGCGCTGGCGCGGCAGCGGTTGCAGGCGGCGGGGATGGACCCGGCGCAGGTGTATGGCGGCACGGTGTCGACCATGGCCGATCCTGACCTGTATTCGCACCGGCGCGACCGTCGTACCGGGCGCATGGCGACCCTGGCCTGGATCGCGCCCTGACCCCGTCGCTGTTTGCGCGGGTGCTGGGGCCGGCCTTCGCCACCCTGGCAGCGCCGGTGCAGGCGCTGCATGCCGCGCCGTTGCCCTGCCGTTACGTGGGGCAGGCGCGCATCGTGAGGGGGCGGCACTGGCTGGTGCCGCTGCTGGCCACGTTGGCGCGGTTGCCGAAGGACGGCGACGCGCTGCCCACCGAAGTGGCGTTCAGTGCACGCGGGCAGGGCGAGCAGTGGGCGCGGCGGTTTGGCCGCTGGCCGATGGTGTCGCGGCTGTGGGCGCACGAAGGGCTTCTGCGCGAGCAACTGGGCGCGGTTCGCTTCGAGTTCGCGCTGCAGGCCCGCGAGGGTGGCATCGACTGGTCGGTGCGGCGGGTCTGGGCGTTCGGGCTGCTGCCGCTGCCGACGCGTTGGTTCGGCGGTGTGCGCTGCCGTGAAGCCTGGCGCGGCGAGCGTTACACTTTCCTGGTCGATGTGACGCTGCCCTGGGCCGGAGCCCTGATCCGCTATGAAGGCTGGCTCGAACCACAGTGACGGCGCCGCCGGGACTGGCAGCGCGGTGATCGTGTTCGACGGCGTGTGCGCCCTGTGCAACCGCTGGGTGCGCTTCCTGCTGCGTTTCGACCGCAAGGGGCGCTACCGTTTTGCGGCGATGCAGGGGCAGCAGGGCAGCGCGATGTTGCGCGCGCACGGGCTGGACCCGCAGGACCCGATGTCGTTCCTGCTGCTGGATGCGCAGGGCACCTGGACCGATACCGATGCCATCCTGCGTGTACTGGCCGGGCTGGGCGGTGGATGGCGCCTGAGCGGCGTACTGAAGGTGCTGCCGCGCGGACTGCGCGACGCGGCGTACCGCGCGCTGGCCCGCAACCGCTACCGCTGGTTCGGGCGGCATGATGCCTGTCATCTGCCCGCACCGGAGCAGGCAGCGCGATTCCTGGATTGAAGAAAAAGGGGACGGAGGGGATTAAGTCGTTTGTGCACAAACGACTTAATCCCCTCCGTCCCCTTTTTTCTCAGCCTTCCAGTGCGTCCAGGTAGCTGCGCCGCCAGTGGTTGATGTCGTAGGTGCGCAGGTGCTCCATCATGGCGTGCCAGCGCTCCTTGCGCTTGCGCAGCGACATCGTCGCCGCGGTGGCGATGGCGTCGGCAACGCCATCCAGGTCGTGCGGGTTCACCAGCAGTGCCTGCTTGAGTTCGTCGGCGGCGCCGGCCAGCAGCGACAGCACCAGCACGCCCGGGTCCTCCGGGTCCTGCGAGGCCACGTATTCCTTGGCCACCAGGTTCATGCCATCACGCAGCGGCGTGACCAGCCCCACCGCCGCTGCACGGTAGAAACCGGTGAGGGTGGCATGGGTGAAGTTCTGGTTGACGTAGCGCAGGGGTGTCCAGTCCGGCTCGGCGTGGCCACCGTTGATGTGGCCGGCGATCTGCTCCAGCTGGCTGCGCAGCTGCCGGTACTCGGTGACATCACCGCGCGAGACGGGGGCGATCTGCAGGTAGGTCAGCGACCCGCGCTGGTCGGGATGGCGCTCAAGATACCGTTCGAAGCCGAGGAAGCGCTCGGGCAGGCCCTTGGAATAATCCAGGCGATCAACGCCGATCGCCAGTTGGCGATCACGCAGGCTCGCGCGCAGGTTCTTTACGGCGGCCTTGGTGGCGGCGGTACCGGCCTGGCGCGCGATCAGCTCGGTGTCGATGCCGATCGGGAACGCCGCCGCGCGGAAACGACGCCCGCCCGGTGCCTCCAGCTCGCCGTTGGCGAGTACCCGACCGCCGCCGAACAGGCGCAGGTAGGTCTGGAAGCGATCGGCATCGCGCTGGGTCTGGAAGCCCACCAGGTCATACGCGTAGAGCGCGGAGAACAACCGCAGGTGGTCGGGCATCGCCTGCAGCAGGTCGGCCGAGGGCATCGGGATGTGCAGGAAGAAGCCGATGCGGCAGCCGATGCCACGCTCGCGCAGCAGTGCGCCAAGCGGGATCAGGTGATAGTCGTGGATCCAGACGATGTCATCCTCGCGCAGCAAGGGCGCGAGCTTGTCGGCGAACAGTGCGTTGACCTTGTGGTAGGTCTCGCGGGTGGCACGGTCGTAGTCGACCAGATCCAGGCGGAAGTGCAGCAGCGGCCACAGCGTGCGGTTGGCAAAGCCGTTGTAGTAGCCGTCCACCTCGCGCTTGCTCAGGTCCATGGTGACGTAGTCGATGTCACCGTCTTTCTGCCGGTGCAGCGTGCCGCTGCCGTCCTTTACCGTCTTGCCGCTCCAGCCGAACCACAGGCCGCCGCGTTCCTTCAGGGCGGCCAGCAGGCCGACAGCCAGGCCGCCGGCGCGGTTCTCGCCGGGTACGGCCACACGATTTGAAACCACCACCAGACGACTCACGATGCCTCCTGCCAGGACCGCGACAGGCGCATCGCGGCAGTGATCAGGCCGACGTGCGAATAGGTCTGCGGGAAATTGCCCCAGGCCTCGCCGCTGTCGAAGGCCAGATCCTCCGACAGCAGGCCCAGGTGGTTGCGCTGCTTCAGCAGCAGCTCGAACATCTCGCGCGCCTCGTCCATGCGCCCGATCGCCGCCAGCGCATCGATGTACCAGAACGTGCAGATGGTGAAGCTGGTTTCCGGCTCACCGAAGTCATCCGGCGCGACATAGCGGTACAGCGAATTGCCATGCTTGAGGTCGCGGCCGATCGCATCGACGGTGGCGATGAAGCGGGCGTCCATCGCATCGATGAAGCCGATGTCGGCCAGCAGCAGGAGCGAGGCGTCCAGGCGATGGCCGCCGAAGGTATCGGTGAAGTGGCCCAGTTCCTCATTCCAGGACTCGGCCATGATGCGCGCATGGATGGTGTCGGCGCGCTCGCGCCAGTAGTGTGCACGGTCATCGCGCTTCAGGCGCACGGCGATCTTGCACAGGCGGTCGCAGGCGGCCCAGCACATCGCGCTGGTGTAGGTGTGTACCTCGGTGCGGCCACGGAACTCCCACAGGCCCGCATCGGGCACGTCATGCAGGGCGAAGGCCTGTTCGCCCAGCGGTTCGAGGCGGGCGAATGTGTGCGCGTCGCCGGGATCCTGCAGGCGGCGGTCGAAGAACAGCTGCGTGGAGGCCAGCACCACGCTGCCGTAGACATCGTGCTGGCGCTGCACCCAGGCCAGGTTGCCGCGGCGTACCGGGCCCATGCCGCGATAACCGGACAGGCTGGGCACTTCGTCTTCGTCCAGCTTGGCTTCAAAGCCGATGCCATACAGCGGCTGCAGCGTGCCGTCGGTGGTGGCCAGGTTGAAGATGTAGCCGAGGAACTGTTCCATCGTGCGCGTTGCGCCGAGACGGTTCAGCGCCCGCACCACGAAAGCTGCGTCACGCAGCCAGCAGTAGCGGTAGTCCCAGTTGCGCACGCTGCCGGGTGCTTCTGGAATGGAAGTGGTCATCGCCGCGATGATCGCGCCGCTGTCCTCGTACTGGCACAGCTTCAACGTGATCGCACTGCGGATGACCGCGTCCTGCCACTCCAGTGGAATGGACAGGTAGCGCACCCATTCGCGCCAGTAGTCGCGGGTGCGCTGGAAGGCTTCCTGCACGTAGCCGCTGATCGACCGGTTGAGTGACTCATCCACGCCCAGGATCAGGTGGATGGGATGGTTGAGCACGAACGGCAGGCCATCGCGCACGAAGCGCACCGGCACATCGGTGGTCAGCCGCAGCACGTGCTCCGGCAGGATCCAGCGCACATGGTTGCTGCCCCAGGTCGACTCTGGCACGCGTGCGCCCCAGTCGGCCAGCGGGCGCGCACGCACGGTGATGCGCGGGCTGCCGGCCAGCGGACGCACCTGGCGGATCAGGCTGACCGGCCGGTAGAAGCGGTCGTTCTGCCGCCAGCGGGGGGCGAAATCCAGGATTTCCAGTTCGCCGCCGTGCGCGTCGCGGAGCACCGTGCGCAGGATCGCCGTGTTGGTCAGGTATTCCTGCTCGCTGCTGGCGAAGTCTTCCAGCTCGATGGCGAAGTCGCCACCGGTCTGCTGGTTGGGGCCGAGCAGCGCACAGAAGGTAGGGTCGCCGTCGAAGGTGGGCAGGCAGCTCCAGACAACGCGGGCACGTTTGTCGACCAGGGCGCCGAAGCTGCCGTTGCCGACCACGCCCAGATCAAGATCGGGTTGGGTCATCACGCGGTACATCTCGGTTGCGGCCGTGGGGGTTGGCCGGGTCAATAGGCATTCTCACGCAGCCAGGCGTGCACGCTGCGTATGTCGGGCAGCGCGAACACCGCCGCGCTGGGTTCACGTTCACCCACCAGCACGCTCCAGCCATGCTGGCTGTTGGCGGCATCGAAGCCGAATTCATCGGTGAGGTCGTCACCGAGAAACACCGGCAGGCGGCCGCGGAAGGGCAGGTACTGCATCATCCGGCGCACGGCACGGCCCTTGTCGGTGCCGACGGGCACGAACTCGACCACATGGTCGCCGGGTTGCAGGCGGTAACTGGCGCGGCCCCGCACGTGGCGATCGGCGAAGGCGCGCACATCACTTGCCGCGTGCGGCGCACCGCGCCAATGCAGGGCCAGGCCGACGCCCTTGTCTTCCACCAGCACGCCGGGATGGCCGTGGGCAAAGCGCATCGCCTGCTGGTGCAGCGCGTGCAGCCACTCGGCGGTGTCGTCGTCGTGTTCGTCGCGCAGCACACGACCGTCCTCGCCGCGCAGTTCGTGCCCATGCAGGCCGGCGGCAGGCAGCTGGAGGGGAGCGAACAGCTGGTCCAGCTGTTCAAGCGGTCGGCCACTGACCAGTGCCACGGCGCCTTCCAGGCGGTCACTGATGCGGCCGATGGCTTCGCGCACATCCGGCAGGAGCTGCACGGCATCCGGTCGTGCAGCGAATTCGATGAGGGTGCCATCGACATCGAGGAACAACGCACAGGCGTCGTCCAGCAATGGCGGTGGCGGACGCAGGGGGAGCGGTTCAGCCATGACGACCAGCCTGCCAGCCTGGGCGTGTACGTGGGGTCGAGGGCAGGCTGCGGATCAGCTTCGGTGGGTGCCGACCGTTGGTCGGCACGGCAGGTCAGCCTGCATCCAGCCCAAACAGCGCGGACCAACGGTCCGCACCCACCCAATGCGATCAGAACGTATAGCGGACGCGGCCGTAGTAGTACGCGCCGTTGCTGCCGATCGGCGACAGCACGTCGTACGGCAGGTTGCCGAAGTAGTGGATATCGCTGTTGGATCGATCCGGGTAGTTGTCGGTCAGGTTCTGGCCGCCGATGGCCACGCTCCATTGCGGGGTAATGCGGTACTCGACTTCGGCATCCAGCTGCCATTCGGCCTGGTAGGTCTGGCGCGGGATGTAGCCATCACCGAAGTTGAACACCCGGGTGGCGCTGCCGTAACGGTTCACGCGGGTGCTCAGCGACCAGTGGTCGTTGCTCCAGGCGGCCGAGAAGCTGCCACGCGTGCGCGGGGTGGCATCGGTCAGGGTGTTGGTCTCCTCGATGCCGAACAGTACGTAGTCCGGGTTCAGCGCGCGCAGCTGCGCCGGCGTGGCCAGCACATTCTTCAGCGTGGTCTTGGTGTAGGCGTAGGTGCCGGTCAGCAGCAGCTGGCCATCGCCCAGCGACTGCCGCCAGTTGCTTACCAGCTCGGCGCCACGGGTGCGGGTATCGGCGGCATTGACGAAGAAGCTGGCGCTCTGCAGGCCACTGACGCCGTAGCTGGCGGCCACGTAATCGGTCAGCGCATCGCCGGTGATGCTCTCCGACAGCGCGATGCGGTCGTCGATGTCGATCTGGAAGAAGTCCAGCGACAGGTCGAAATGCTCGCCGATGCGGCTGGTGAAGCCCAGCGAGGTGTTGATCGACTTCTCCGGCTTCAGGTTCTGCGCACCCAGGCCACGCGCGATCGGATTGTTGACCGACAGCAGCCGGCCCTGCACCAGCTGGCCGCCGGCGTTGTAGCCGGTGGAGGTGGATTCGTAGCCGATCTGCGCCAGCGACGGAGCGCGGAAATTGTTGGAGATGGCACCGCGCAGTGCGAACGCCGGGGTGAATTCGTAGCGCAGGCCGAGCTTGCCGGTCAGTTCGCCGCCAAAGTCGTCGTTGTGCTCGTAGCGCGCGGCCAGGTCGGTGGAGAACTTCTCGCCGAACTGGCTGGACAGGCTGGCATAGGCGCTGGCCACGTCGCGCGACAGGGTGGCGGCGTCCTGTGGGGTCAGGCCGCCACCGGCCTGCGAGCCGGTCGGGCGGTCGGTGTACGGGCCCGCCGCATAGCTGGCCGGGTCGCCGGGGCGGGTCTGGTAGCGCTCATGGCGCGCTTCCACGCCCAGGCCCAGCGTGTGGCTGATGCTGTCGCTCTGGGTGAACACGCGGCTCAGATCGAGGTTGCCCACGGTCTGCGCGTACTCGTAGTCGGCGGTCTTGAAGCGGGTCGGGCTGGTCGGGCCCAGCGATGCGTTGAGCGAATCACGCAGGCGGTAGGTGAAGTCGTTCTGGCCGTAATCCAGGCTGCTGTCGTAGCTCCACTCGCCCCACTGGCCGCGCACGCCGGCCACGGCCTGTACGTCGCGGTTCTCGCCTTCGGAGATCGGTCGGTAGCCGTTCGGATAGACCTGCTTCCAGTTGGCATCGCCATCGGGATAGCGGAAGTAGTTGGCGCCTTCGGTGTCGCGCTGGTTGAAGGTGCCGAACGCGTAGAACGTCGAGGTCTGGCCCACCGGAATCTCGGTGTTCAGCCACAGGTTGATGTCCTTGCTCTTGCCATCGCCCAGCACATAGTTGCGCTTGCCCTGCAGCGCCAGGTCGTCCGGCGTCTGGTCCCACGGTGGAATCTGGTCGAAGCCGGCGCGGTTGGTGCCGTTGCGGTGCTTGTATTCCAGGCCGACGCGCAGGAAGCCGCCGTCCTCGCCCAGCGAAGTACCGACCTTGGCGCTGACGTTGCCGGTCTGGCCGTCGGTGAGGGTGCGGCCGATCGGCTTGAGGTCGGTGTGGTTGGCACCGTAGCTGGCCTCGATCTCGCCACCGTCGCCGCCGTTGTCGAGGATCACGTTGATCACGCCGGCCACGGCGTCCGATCCGTAAAGCGCACCGGCACCATCGCGCAGCACTTCGATGCGCTTGATCGCGCTGACCGGGATCGCATTGAAATCGACCGGGGTGGTGCCCTTGCCGATCTTGCTGTCGGTGTTGACCAGCGCGGTGTGGTGGCGGCGCTTGCCGTTGACCAGCACCAGCACCTGGTCGGGGGACAGGCCACGCAACTGTGCGGCGCGCACGTGGTCGGCGCCACCGGAGTTGGATTGGCGCGGGAAGTTGAACGACGGCAGCAGCGCCTGCAGCGCGCTGCCCAGTTCACCGTTGACCACGCCGGCCTTGCGGATGTCCTCGGCGGTGAGCACATCCACCGGCGAGGTGGATTCGAGCACGGTGCGGTCTGCGGCACGGGTGCCGGTGACGATCACGGTGTCCAGGTTGGTGGCGTCCTGGGCCAGGGCCGGGACGGCAGCGGAGGAAAGCGCGAGGGCGATGGCGAGGCCGAGCGGCGACGCGGGCAGGCGGGCGGACATGGAGGGCTCCTGCAACAACGACGACGGGGAAGGGGGGAGATAGTTTCACTTACATCCATCCGGATGAAGCGATATATTATCTTCGCGTGATGGCCGGTGCCGATGCAAGTCCCTGCCGGTCCGGCATGAGCTGATGCCCGGTTGGCATCAGCACGCCGGGCCGGTGGCGCTGTACGCTGCCGGCTTGCCCTGTCCCCCTTCCCCGGAGCTGTACCGATGAAACACCTTGGCCTCGTCTTCGCCGTGCTGCTGGCCACCAGTGGCTGCGCCAGCCTGTCTTCGCAGGCGCCCAGCGCCTATGCCACGGCCACCACCGCCGAACTGAAGGGCGATGCCGCCCGCCCTTCCGCCGGCCATGGCTGGGTGCGCAGCGAGCTGTACTTCGGCGTAGGCGAGGAGCAGGGGGCCGGGAACCGCCCGCAGGCCGACACCATCAGCGACGCGCAGTGGCGCGCCTTCCTTGACAAGGAAGTAACGCCGCGCTTCCCGGACGGCCTGACCGTGTTTGATGCCTACGGCCAGTGGCTGTTCCGCGGCGATGCCGCGCCCAACCGCCTGCGCACCAAGGTGCTGGTGGTGCTGCACGAGGACACCCCGCAGCGCCGCGCCGACATCGAGGCGATCCGCCTGGCGTGGAAGCAGCAGACCAGGCATCAGTCGGTGCTGTGGTCGCGGCAGCCGGTCGAGGTATCGTTCTGAGTTGAAGGTGCCGCCGCGGTGCTGCAGGGAGCAATGATGAACTACAGGGAATGCCTGCTGGGCCTGGCATTGGCAGGCGTACTGGCACCGACGGCGCAGGCGGGTGGGGACGACGGAGAAACGCTGCGCTTCCAGGTGGCCGCGCATGTGCAGGCGCATGCCGATCCGCAGCAGGACGGCAGCATCGCGGTGCAGCTGTCACAGTCAGGCAAGCGCCAGACGCTTGAGGGCGCGGCCGATGCCGACGGCAATTCGCGATGGTCGCTCGAAGATGTCGATTTCGATGGCTACCCGGAACTGGTCTCGCGCGCCTCGGTGGGCATGGTCAACGAAGCGGTGACGGTGTACCGCTTCGATCCGGCCAGTGCCGGGTTCCGCGCGCTGCAGGCCGACACCCAGGGCAAGGACAGTTGCGGTGACCTGATGGGGCTGGCGGTCGACCGTCCGAGCCGCACGCTGACCAGCAGCTGCCGCAGCGGCCCGATGTGGTACACCGACCAGTACCGGTTTGCAGGCGCGAAGCTCTATCTGTACCGCGCCGAGAGCGTGCTGATGCTGGGCGATACGTTGAACGCCGCGCTGCAGTGGGAACAGACCGGCGAGCAGGGCCCGCTGGCGGTCTGGCGCACCTATGATGCCGCCGGCCGGGTGCTGGAAAGTGCCATCGCCGATGGCCTGGGTGCACCGCCGGATGGACCGTTGCGTGGCCAGCAGGCCACCGTGGTACCCGCGCGGCTGTTCCTGTTCGATCGACCCGGCGCATCCAGCACCAGGCGTTACCTGGTGCAGGGAGACCGCGTGGAGATGCTGGATGAACAGGATGGCTGGGTGAAGCTGCGCTACCGCAACCCGAAGCAGGGCGCGGTGGAGGGCTGGATCAACGTCAACGATTGACTCGATCTCCGCCGGTAGTTTGCCTATCGAGGTGATGTGCGCCTTGCCCACGGAGGCATCACTTCTTCCGGTCTAGCCTCGGATGCTCTCCCCTCGAGGATGTATCCGATGAGCAAGCGCGTTGCCGAGATCGTTGTCGATACCCTGCAGCAGGCGGGCGTCCGCCGCTGTTACGGCATCGTTGGCGATACCTTGAATCACGTCACCGATGCCCTGCACCGCAGTGAAATCGACTGGGTACATGTACGCCACGAAGAAGTGGCCGGCTTCGCTGCCGGCGCCGATTCGCTGGTGAGCGGCGAGTTGACCGCCTGTGCGGGTTCTTGTGGTCCCGGTGGCCTGCACTTCATCAACGGCGTCTTCGAGAGCAATCGCAACCGTGCACCGATGGTACTGATCGCCAGCCAGGTGGTGACCAGTGAGCTGGGCATGGAATTTCCGCAGGAAGTGGACTTCAAGGCGGTGTATGCCAGTTGTTCGGTGTTCTGCGAGCAGGTGCACAGCCCGGAGCAGGCGCGGCGCGTCGTGGCCCTGGCCTGCCAGGCCGCGATCAGCCGCCGTGGCGTGGCGGTGGTGATCCTGCCGGCCGACATCAGCCAGGCCGAGGTGAAGCACGATGTGCCGTTCTCGGTGCACTACACCCAGCCGGTGCTGCGCCCGTCCGATGCCGAGCTGCAGCGCATCACCGAACTGCTGGGACAGGGCAAGCGCATCGGCATCTATGCCGGTGCCGGTTGCCAGGGCGCACACGCGCAGCTGCTGGAGCTGGCCCGGCGCCTGCAGGCGCCCATCGCGCATACCTCGCGCGCCAAGGATTTCGTCGAGCCGGACAACCCGTACAACATGGGCATGACCGGCATCTTCGGCATCGAATCCGGCTTCCACACGCTGATGGAGTGCGACACGCTGCTGCTGCTCGGCGCCGATTTCGCCTGGGGCCAGTTCTACCCGGACAAGGCCACGATCATCCAGGTCGACCGCGATGGCAGTCACCTCGGCCGCCGCCACCCGGTGAGCCTTGGCGTGGTCGGTGACATCGCACCGACGCTGGACGCGCTGCTGCCGATGCTGCCGCCGCGCGAGGACAGCAGTTTCCTGGACGAGTGCATCGGGCATCGCGACAAGGCGCTGAAGAAGCGCGAACAGGAAGAACAGCCGGGCGAGGGTGAATTGATCCACCCGCAGCATCTGACGGCATTGCTGTCGAGGCATGCCAGCGACGATGCGCTGTTCACCGCCGACGGCGGTTCGCCGATGGTGTGGGTGCTGCGCCATATCCGCGTCAACGGCCGCCGCCGCACGCTGACCAGCCTGCTGCACGGCACGATGGCCAACGCGATGCCGCAGGCGCTGGGCCTGCAGAAGGCCTTCCCCGGCCGGCAGGTGATCTCGCTGTCCGGTGATGGTGGCCTGGCGATGCTGCTGGGTGACCTGCTCACGGCAGTGCAGGAGAACCTGCCGATCAAGGTGGTGGTGTTCAACAATGGTTCGCTGAACTTCGTCGAGCTGGAGCAGAAGGTGGAGGGCCTGCTGGACAACTACACCGACCTGAAGAACCCGGACTTCGGCCGCCTGGCCGAGGTCATCGGCTTCCACGGCCGCACGGTGACCCGCAGCGAGGATCTGGAAGAGGCGGTGCTGGATTTGCTGTCCCAGCGCGGCCCGGCGCTGCTGGACGTGCATACCAGCCGCGCGGAGCTGGTGATGCCGCCGCAGATCGAGGCCAAGCAGGTGGCCGGTACGGCGTTGTATGCCGCCAAGGCGGTGTTGAATGGCCGCTTCGACGACGTGAAGCATCTGCTGGTGGACAACTTCCTGAAGAAGTAGGGCGCGATGCAGGGCTGCGCCCTGCACCCGCGGTAGTGCCGGCCGCTGGCCGGCCACTCAGAAGCAACGGCGGCCATCCGTGTGGTAGGTGTCGACCTTGGTCGACACGGTAGATCCACGCCATGCGTGGATGAACGAACGAATGATCGAAATAATCTTCTGTAGAGCCGAGCCATGCTCGGCTCAGAGCCTTCGCGTACAGCGGGCGAGCATGGGCTCGGCACTGCAGCGAGAGCCTGCCTTGGCTTTGGATCTTTTGATCTTCTTCCGTGGCTGCCGCGCGCAGGAAACTGTCAGGGGTAGGTCGGGTGGGCTGCGCAGGACCGTTGGCGCCATGGATGGCGCCATCGAGCCCCCATGGGTGAGGGCGCTTTGCTTGCGAAGCACTGCTTCGCAAGGCCCGAACGCACAGCCGCCAGCGGCTGGGCCGGTCTGGGGATTTACGGCGTGTCCTGCGCAGCCCCCCCGACCGGCCGAACTCGCAATGCCGGTCGACTAACAGTCGACTCTACCCGCGACCAGCCACGAGGGGCCCCGCCGTTGGCTGGAACCCATCATTCCACGACGGAATTGGCGCGCCGGCCCCGCTGGGCCTACCATCGGCGCTCCCCACCCCCACCGCCCCTTCCATGTCCGCTCCCGCTTCCGCCGTACCGCGTCGCTGGTTCGTCGCCGGCGACTTCAACGGCTTCTTCGGCCTGGTCGTCGACAACCTCTCCATCCTCGGCTTCATCGCCATGGCCCTGGTCGGGATCTTCCAGTTCCCCGCCGACGTGGTGTTCGGCCGAATGTTCCCCGGCACCGCCTTTGGCGTGCTGGTCGGCAACCTGCTGTACACCCTGATGGCGCGCCGGCTGGCGGCACGTACCGGCCGCGACGATGTCACCGCCATGCCGCTCGGCCTGGATGCCCCCACCAGCATCGGCATGGCCCTGCTGGTGCTCGGCCCGGCCTTCCTCGCCTTCAAGCAGCAGGGCATGGACCCGCACGCTGCGGGCATCGCCACCTGGCAGCTGGGCATGGCCGCGCTGGTCATCATGGGCGTGCTCAAGTTCGTGCTGTCGTTCTTCGGTGAAGCGGTCACCCGCGCACTGCCGCGAGCTGCGCTGCTGGGTTCCATCGCGGGCATCGCGCTGGTGCTGATGGGCCTGCTGCCGCTGCTGGAAACGCTGCGCTCGCCGCTGGTCGGCTTCACCACGCTGGGCCTGCTGCTGTATGTGCTGATCGCCAAGGGCAAGCTGCCGGTGCGTGGCCCGGGCGTGCTGCTGGCCTTCGTGTTCGGCACCGTGCTGTATTACGGACTTGGCCTGGCCGGGCTGGGCGCGCCCGGCTTCCATGTGCCGGAATGGGTGCCGCCGCAGGTGGTGCTGCCGCTGCCGACGCTGGGCTTCCTCGATGGCCTGCCCACCGCGATGACCTACCTGCCGCTGCTGCTGCCGTTCGGCCTGCTGATGGTGGTGGGCGGCATCAATGTGTCTGAGAGCGCACGCGCGGCTGGCGATGACTACCGTACCCGCGACATCCTGCTGGTGGAGGCGGTGGCTACGCTGGTGGCAGGCGTCTGTGGCGGCGTCGCGCAGACCACGCCGTACATCGGCCAGCCGGCCTACAAGCACATGGGCGCGCGCAGCGGCTACACGCTGCTGACCGGCCTGTTCGTCGGCATCGGCGGCATGCTCGGCATCATCTCCGGGCTGGTGCAGTGGCTGCCGCTGGCGGTGCTGGCACCGATCATCGTGTACGTGGCCATCGACATCACCACCCAGGCGTTCCAGGCCACGCCGCGCCACCATACCGGCGCGATGGTGTTCGGTTTCCTGCCGTCGGTGGCCTACCTGCTGGCGATCAAGGCGCCCGGCTGGATCGCACCGGACCAGCTGCCGCAGCTGCTGACCAAGCTCGACGGCCATGGCCTGCCCGAGCTGGCGGTGATCTTCACCCTGGGCAATGGCTTCATCATCACCTCGATGCTGTGGATCTCGGCGGTAGCCGCGATGGTCGATGGCCGCCTGCGCCGTGCCTGCGGCTTCCTGCTGGTGGCGGCGGTGCTGACCCTGTTCGGCCTGATCCATTCGGTGGACCCGCGCGGTGGCATCTACTTGCCGTGGGACCTGGACGGGCTGGCACGCATCATCAGCTTGCAGTTTGCCGGCGCCTACGTGGCCCTGGCGGTGCTGCTGGGCCTGCTTTCGCTGCAGAAGCAGCCGGTGCAACCGCTGGGTGATCGCACCGATCATTGACCGGTGACGCCGGGCATGGCCCGGCGTTACCGCTCCTTCCACTTCTGGTGCTCTGTAGAGCCGAGCCTGCGCTCGGCTGCTCTGAGCCGAGCATGGCTCGGCTCTACAGGGGCGTGTTGCAGGCGGCGAATGATCACAGCGCGCTCTGCCGGCCAGCGGCCGGCACTACCGTTCGGCGTCCAGTTCCGGGTAATGGCGGAAGATGCCGTTGGTGTTGAACGGCAACCGCCGCTCAGACGCCAGATAGGCGGCGATGTTGGTTCGTTTCGCCACTCGTTCCTGCAGCGCGCGCAGCCGGGGCAGGGTGGGGCCGAGCGCCTGCACGCGCCGCGGAAACATGTAGTCCAGCCCGCTCAGCAGCTGGAACAGTGACAGATCCACATAGGAGTGCTCGCGCAGTGCATGGCGGCCACCGTTGGCGGCCATCACCTGCTCGAAATAGCCGAGGAACTTGGGCAGGCGCTCGCTGCGCAGTGACGCGGCTCGTGCCCTGGCCTCGGTCTTCTGCTGTTCGTAGTACTTCGATGCGGCGATCGGATGGTGGGTGTCGTGCACCTCGGCCACCAGGTCGGCGATGGTCAGCTGCAGTTGCAGCGCCTGCATCCGCCGGGATGCGGCCTGTGGCACCAGGTCCAGCGTCGGGCCGAGGAAATCCAGGATCGCCGCGACCTGCGCGATGACCTGGCGGCCGGCCTTCAGGAACGGCGGCGCAAAGGGCTGTGCCCCTTCGTTGCGACCCTCCAGAAACGGCTGCATCACCGCATCGCCGTGCACCCGCGCCATGTCGATGTAGTCGGCGCCGGCATCTTCCAGCGCCAGGCGCACGAACTCGCCACGGCCCTGGATGCCGGTCCAGTAGTACAGCGCGTACTGCATGGCAGAGTCTCCACGGGACAGGACTCCTAGCCTCGCGCGGGTGGCGCAAAGCAGACGTGAGCGTGGACGACGCGTGCCTGAACCCGAACGGCAGCGGAACAGGCAGGGAACCGGCTGCACTCGATGGGGTCACACCTTCCCCATGCGTGTGAAACGAGGTGCTGCATCATGCAGAGTGGAAAGGCGGTCTGGCCCTGGGTGTTGGGCGTGGTGGTGATCGGTGGCGCGGGCGGCTGGTTGTTCCGCGATCAGCTGAAGAGCCTGGCCGACGGTGTCCCGGTGCCGGTGCAATCAACCCCCGCCAGTACCAGCGCACCGGCACAACCGCAGGCGGCCGCAGAGCCCGCGCCAGCACCACCATCGATCAGGCATCCGCTGGATACCGGGGCCGCCGCCGACCCGGCGCTGCCGAAACTGGCTGACAGCGATGCCGCGGCCTGGGGCGCACTGAGCCAGCTGTTCCAGGGCGAGGGACCGCTGACCCTGCTGCTGCGTGATCACCTGATCCAGCGCCTGGTCACCCAGGTCGACAACCTGGACAAGCCCAGCGTGCCGCCGACCGCGCTGGCCGCGCGGCCGCTGCCGGGCAACCTGCAGGTCGATACGGGCGAAGGCGGCGAACGCATCGCCGCCAGCAATGCGGCACGCTATGCGCCTTACGTACAGGCGTTCACTGCGCTGGACCCGGCGGCAACGGCTACCGCTTACAAGCGCTTCTATCCGCTGATCCAGCAGGCCTATGCCGACCTTGGCCGGCCCGAGGGCTATTTCAACGACCGCCTGGTCATGGTGATCGACCACCTGCTGGACACCCCGGAACTGGCCCAGTCGCCGCTGGTGCAGCGCGATGAGCGCGGCCGCTATCGCTTCGTCGATCCCACCCTGCAGTCACGCTCGATCGGGCAGAAGGCCCTGCTACGCATGGATCCTGCACAGGCGCGGGCGATCAAGCAGCAGCTGCGGGCGATCCGCAGCGCGATCACCCGCTGAGCCCGTCCACCGTGCGGAACTGATCGGGATCAACGCGCCGACCACACGCGCTCCGGCATGCTGGCCGCAGGCTGACTGGCCCCGGGGTGCAGTCGCAGCCACCCTTGAAACCGGGCGGGGCAACCGCATCTTTCCAGCATTGCCGGCCCAGGCCGGCCCTGAAGACCGATGAGGATTCGCAATGCGGATGGACAAGCTCACCTCGCGTTTCCAGCAGGCGCTGGCAGACGCACAGTCGTTGGCCGTGGGCCGCGACAACAGCATCATTGAACCGGTTCACCTGTTCAGCGCGCTGCTGGACCAGCAGGGTGGCAGCACGCGTCCGCTGCTGGCCCAGGCCGGGGTGAACGTGCCGGTGCTGCGCGAGCGCCTGACCGAGGCGCTGGACGCACTGCCCAAGGTATCCGGCCAGGCCGGCAACGTTTCGATGGGCAACGATCTGGGGCGCCTGCTGAACCAGACCGACAAGCTGGCGCAGCAGCACGGGGACGCCTTCATTGCCAGCGAATGGTTCGTGCTGGCGGCGCTGGACGATGGTGGCACGCTGGGCATGGCGCTGCGCGCCGCCGGTGCCGACAAGACGCGCCTGCAGGCGGCGATCGACAAGCTGCGTGGCGGCGAGAACGTGCAGTCGGAGAATGCCGAGGAGCAGCGGCAGGCGCTGGAGAAGTACACCATCGACCTGACCGCGCGGGCCGAGAGCGGCAAGCTCGACCCGGTGATCGGCCGTGACGAGGAAATCCGCCGCACCATCCAGGTGCTGCAGCGCCGGACCAAGAACAACCCGGTGCTGATCGGCGAACCCGGCGTGGGCAAGACCGCGATCGTGGAAGGGCTGGCCCAGCGCATCATCAACGACGAAGTACCCGAGGGCCTGCGCGGCAAGCGCGTGCTGTCGCTGGACATGGGCGCGCTGATCGCCGGGGCCAAGTTCCGCGGCGAATTCGAGGAGCGACTGAAGGGTGTACTCAACGACTTGGCCAAGAACGAAGGCCAGATCATCCTGTTCATCGATGAACTGCACACCATGGTCGGCGCGGGCAAGGCCGACGGCGCGATGGATGCCGGCAACATGCTGAAGCCGGCGCTGGCACGCGGCGAGCTGCATTGCATCGGTGCGACCACGCTGGACGAATACCGCAAGTACATCGAGAAGGACGCTGCGCTGGAGCGCCGCTTCCAGAAAGTCTTCGTCGGTGAGCCGTCGGTGGAGGACACCATCGCGATCCTGCGCGGGCTGAAGGAAAAGTACGCCGTGCACCACGGGGTGGAGATCACCGACCCGGCCATCGTGGCCGCCGCCACGCTGTCCAACCGCTACATCACCGATCGCCAGCTGCCGGACAAGGCCATCGACCTGATGGACGAGGCTGCCTCGCGCCTGCGCATGGAGATCGACTCCAAGCCGGAGGAGCTGGATCGCCTGGAACGCCGGGTGATCCAGCTGAAGATCCAGCGCGAGATGCTGAAGAAGGAAAAGGACGAAGCCTCGCGGCAGCGGCTGGCCGACCTGGAGAACGACATCGACGGGCTGGAGCGCGAGTTCTCCGACCTCAATGAAATCTGGAAGTCGGAGAAGGCTGCGCTGCAGGGCGCCACCAAGATCAAGGAGCAGGTCGAGCAGGCCAAGCTGGAACTGGAAGCCGCGCAGCGCCGCCAGGATTTCGCCAAGATGAGCGAGATCCAGTACGGCCTGTTGCCGCAGCTGGAAAAGCAGCTGGCCGCGGCCCAGGAAGCCGAGCACAAGGACTTCAAGCTGGTGCAGGACCGGGTCACCGACGAGGAGATCGCCGAGGTCGTGTCGCGCTGGACCGGCATTCCGGTCAACAAGATGCTCGAAGGCGAGCGCGACAAGCTGCTGCGCATGGAAGAAGTGCTGCACAACCGTGTGGTCGGCCAGGAGGAAGCGATCAAGGTCGTCTCCGATGCCGTGCGCCGTTCGCGTGCAGGCCTGTCCGATCCGAACCGTCCGGCCGGCTCGTTCCTGTTCCTCGGCCCGACCGGCGTCGGCAAGACCGAGCTGTGCAAGTCGCTGGCCGAATTCCTGTTCGACAGCGCCGACGCGATGATCCGCATCGACATGAGCGAATTCATGGAGAAGCACAGCGTCGCCCGCCTGATCGGCGCCCCCCCGGGTTACGTGGGCTACGAGGAAGGCGGCTACCTGACCGAGGCGGTGCGCCGTCGCCCGTACTCGCTGATCCTGCTGGACGAAGTGGAGAAGGCGCATCCGGATGTGTTCAACATCCTGCTGCAGGTGCTGGACGATGGCCGCCTGACCGATGGCCAGGGCCGCACCGTGGACTTCCGCAATACCGTCATCGTGATGACCTCGAACCTGGGCTCGCACCAGATCCAGGACATGAGCGCCGACGACAGCCCGGAGGCCTACACGCAGATGAAGGCAGCGGTGATGGGCGTGGTGCAGGCGCACTTCCGTCCGGAGTTCATCAACCGCCTGGACGACATCGTGGTGTTCCACCCGCTGGACAAGCAGCAGATCAAGCAGATCGCGCGCATCCAGATGCGCGGGCTTGAGAAGCGGCTGGCCGAGCGCGGGTTGAAGCTGGCGGTCTCCGATGCGGCGTTCGACCTGCTCGGCAACGTCGGCTTCGATCCGGTGTACGGCGCGCGCCCGTTGAAGCGTGCGATCCAGTCGCAGCTGGAAAACCCGCTGGCGCAGCAGATCCTGTCCGGCGCCTTCGTCAACGGCGATACCATCGAAGTCGGCAACGACGGTGGTCGCCTGGTGTTCGCCAAGGCTTGAACCGGTGGCGCCCCGGCCATGGCTGGGGCGCCATCCGAGCCTTGGCAGCGCACGATGGTCCTGTTTCACTTTCGCAAGGATGAGGAGAACCGCATGGACGTTGCCCGCAGGGCTTCACTCTGCATGACGCTGGCGTTGGCTGCTGTTTGTGGACACGCCGCGGCCGCCGAACAGGTCCGGCTGCCGCCGATGAGGGGCTACCAGCAGGCCCACCAGAGCACCGACGCGCAAGGCAACCGCATCACCGAGTACGTGCCACAGGGCCAGACCGTGCACGACTGGACCGACATGGTCACCGTCAACGATGCGCCGAATAGTGGCCATGTGAGTCCGCGTGAGTTCCTCGGCATCATCGAGGCGGGGTGGCGCATCGCCTGTCCGGCGGCGCAGAGCCACTGGATCCGCGAAGGTGAAGAAGGGGGACGGCCCTTCGCCCTGCTGATGCTCAGCTGCCCGCGGAATCCGGGGACAGGCAAGCCGGAGTTCACCTGGATCAAGGGCGTGCAGGGCAGGCAGGGCTTCCACACCGTGCAGAAGTCGTTCCGCTCCGAGCCGGAGAAGGAGGACGTCGTGCAGTGGATCGGCTGGCTGCGCGAGGTCGGGTTGTGCGGCAACGGCGACGCACCGGCCTGCCGCTGACCGCAGAGGGAAAGGGCGCCCAGCGGCGCCCTTCATGCATCAGAAGCGGTGGGTGTAACCGCTCATCAGCCCGAACTGGTTTGCCTTCTGCACGATCGGGCTGTTGGCCGCATCGCCGAGCAGGCGCGTGCCTTCGGCCGAGATGTACCAGTTGCCGTTGCGGCCCACGCGGTGGCTCCACTTCAGGCCGACACCGGCACTGACCAGGCCGGCCTTCGGCCTGTGCTCGGCGAAGCCCGTGCGTTTGGCCTGTTCCGGGCTGACGCCGTACCAGGTCTGCATGTAGCCGCGGTTGCCGTAGTCGGTGGAAACACTGCCGCTGACCACGCCACCGGCCAGGTCGAACAGCGGCATGCTCAGGTTCAGATGGATCTGCTGGGTGGCCAGGCCGTTCTCGGCCTTGTCCTCGTCCTTGCGGGTGAACTGCCAGGAGCCGCTCAGCACGGCTTCGCCCAGCGTATAACCAGCCGAGACGCCGACCAGGGGACGGGTATCGATATCACCCATGCCGCGCAGGAAGTCCGAACCGCCCAGCAGCGAGTCCTTGTCCTTGCGGATGCCGCTGGCGCCGACATAGGCACGCACGCGCGTGTGCTCGCCGAGGGAGGTGCCCCAGCCGATGCCACTGGTGCCCAGAAACCATCCCCCCGGCGAGGTGACATCAAAGGACAGCGACGGCGTCGCACGATACTCCTCGCTGCCGCTGTAACGCGGTGCCACGCCGCCACCGGCGGCGAGCTCGAAGGTCCAGTGGTCATCCTTGGCGTGGGCGATCGGGGCGGCGAACAGCGGCAACACGGCCAGGCAGAGCAGGGCGGGGGAACGGCGAAGCTGGGACATGGAAACTCTCGGCAATGGGAGGAAAGCAGCGCGCGCATCCGGCGAGTGCTGCAGGGTTGCCAGCGTGGCGATATGCCGGCGACCGATCCGTCCGCAGTTGTGCGGGAGTTGTAATCAACTGTAATCGCGCCCTTGGGCGTTCAGCTGGCAGCCAGCGGCCAGTGCATTTCCAGGCGCGCGCCGCCCAGCGTGGCGCGACTGATGCGCAGCTCGCCGCCGTGGCGGGCTGCAATGCGGCCGACAATGGCCAGGCCCAGGCCGAAGCCGCCGGTATCGCGGCTGCGGCTGTCGTCCAGGCGGGTGAACGGGCGCATCACCTTCTCCCGATCGGCTTCGGCGATGCCCGGGCCGTCATCGTCCACGCGCAGGCAGGCGCGGCCGCTGATACCGACCAGCGAGACCTCCACCTGCGAACGCGCGTGGCGCAGCGCATTGCCGACCAGGTTGCTCAGCGCCAGCTGCAACAGGCGTGGCTCGGCATCCACTCGCGGCAACGCGCTGGGCTGCACGCGCAGGACAATGCCGGCACGTTCGGCATCGCGGCGGGCATCGGCCAGGCAGGCCTGCAGCCAGTCGTTGGCTTCGATGCGCTGCATCGGCTCGCCCTCGCTGGGATGCTCCAGCCGTTCGTAGGCCAGCAGTTCGCTGACCAGCCGGTTGAGCTCGGCCAGGTCGCCGTGCAGGCCCTGCGCCAGCCGTTCGCGGCGTTCGCGGTCATCGCTGTCCTGCATCAGGTCCAGGCCGAAGGCCACCCGCGCGATGGGCGTGCGCAGTTCGTGCGAAATGGCATGGGTCAGGTCGCGCTGGCGCTGCACCAGTTCGGCCACGCGTGCCGCCATGTGGTTGGAGTGTTCGACGATGACCCGGATCTGCGAGCGGGGCGAAACCTGCGCACGTGCCTGCAGGTCGCCGGAACCGACGCGGTCGGCGTGCCGGCGCAGTGCTTCCAGGTCGCGCCAGAGCAGGCGCACCCAGGCATACAGGCTGGCGCCCACCAGCAGCAGGATGCTGAGGTAGGCGGCGATGGTCATGTACGTCGTCATCTGCACCGCGCCGGGCAGGCGCAGGTGCAGCCAGCGGCCGCCGATGCCGTCGATGGGCAGCAGCACCTGCTGGTACTGATCGCGCACGACGAAGCCATCGGCCTTCACGGCCTCCTGTTCCTGCGCGTCGAGCGCGGGAGGTTTGTCGAGCAGGGTCAGGGCGATGCCGTAGTGTGGCTGCCACTGTTGCAGGCGCTCACGCTGCTGGACGGCGTCCAGGCCGGCCAGGCCACTGCGCAGGGCGTACACCTGCCCGCGCACCTGCTGCACGAACACGCGATCCTGCACGGGCGTGTAGATGCCATCCAGGATGTGGTTGAGAAAGAACACCGACACCAGGAAGCAGGCGCCGGTGATGAACCACAGCCACAGGAACAGCCGCTTCATTCCGACCAGGCCGCAGGATTGAACTGGTAGCCGCGCCCCCACACGGTCTTGATCCGCCGCGGTTCGCGCGCATCGTCGCCGAGCTTGCGGCGCAGCTTGCCGATGCAGACGTCGACGCTGCGGTCCAGACCGTCGAAGCCGATGCCGCGCACCGCCTGCAGGATCTGGTCGCGCGACAGGATCTGCCCCGGCTGGCTGGCCAGCAGCCACAGGATCTCGAATTCCGTGGTGCCCAGCTCGACCGGCTGGCCGTGCAGGTGCACCTCGCGCTGCATGCGATCGATCAGCAGCTCACCATGCATCAGCCGGCTGGGCGTGCCGGTATTGCTGCTGCCGTGGCGGCGGCGCAGCAGGGCGCGCAGGCGGGCCAGCAGCAGGCGTGGCTCGATCGGCTTGTGCACATAGTCATCGGCACCCGATTCCAGGCCCAGCACCTGCTCGATGTCGTCCTCACAGGCGGTCAACATCAGGATCGGCACATCGGAGAAGCTGCGGATCTGCCGGCACACATCGATGCCCCCCAGGCCGGGCAGCATCAGGTCCAGCACCACCAGTTCCGGTGCATGCTGGCGGCAGGCGGCGCTGGCGAGGTCGCCGCGTGCCACGTGCTGCACGGCGAAGCCATGTTCGTGGAGATAGTCGCTGACCAGTTCGGCCAGGCGACGGTCGTCCTCCACCAGCAGGACCGACGTGGGCGAACTGCTGGCAGGGGGAGTCCAGGGGGATGGCTGCATGCGTGGGGCCTCCGTTCCCAGGCAGGAGCGCCCGGCGGCGCAGCCTAGCAACGCCCCATGACGACTGCCTGAATCGCGGCCAACCTGATAACCGCGGGTACGGACGTCATCGCCAGCGGCTTTCAGCAGGCGGCCCCGGCTGGCCTATGGTGGCGGTTTCCCGGATGGAGCCTGGTGCAATGAGCGACCCGCAGTGGCAACTGGAAACCCTGGCCGTGCACGGCGGTTACCGTCCCGACCCGACCACCCGCGCGGTGGCGGTGCCGATCTACCAGACCGTGGCGTATGCCTTCGATGACACCCAGCACGGCGCCGACCTGTTCGACCTGAAGGTTCCGGGCAACATCTACACGCGCATCATGAACCCCACCACCGACGTGCTGGAGCAGCGCCTGGCCGCGCTGGAAGGCGGCATCGGCGCGCTGGCGCTGGCCTCGGGGCAGGCCGCGATCACCTATGCCATCCAGACCATCGCCGAGGCCGGCGACAACATCGTCGCCTCCAGTGCGCTCTACGGTGGCAGCCTCAACCTGCTGGCGCACACGCTGCCGCAGTACGGCATCCAGGCGCGCTTTGCCGATCCGGCCGACCCGGCCGCGTTCGCCGCGCTGATCGACGACCGCACCAAGGCGGTGTTCGTCGAATCCATCGGCAACCCGCGCGGCAATGTCACCGACATCGCCGCCATCGCCGAGGTCGCGCATGCCGCCGGGGTGCCGCTGATCGTCGACAACACCGTGGCCACGCCGTTCCTGCTGCGCCCGTTCGAGCACGGCGCCGACATCGTGGTGCATTCGCTGACCAAATACCTCGGGGGACACGGCAACAGCCTGGGCGGCGCGATCATCGATTCCGGCCGCTTCGACTGGACCGCACAGCCCCAACGCTTCGCGCGGCTCAACCAGCCCGACCCCAGTTACCACGGCGTGGTCTATACCGAAGCCCTGGGGCCAGCGGCCTACATCGGCCGCGCGCGTGTGGTGCCGCTGCGCAATACGGGCGCTGCGTTGTCGCCGTTCAACGCGTTCCTGATCCTGCAGGGCATCGAGACCCTGGCCCTGCGCATGGAACGCATCAATGCCAATGCGCTGGCCGTTGCGCAGTTCCTGAAGACGCATGCCAAGGTCGCCTGGGTGCGCTACGCCGGACTGGCCGACGACCCCGAGCATGCCGCCGCGCAGCGCTATCTGGGTGGACACGGCTCGGGCGTACTGACCTTCGGTCTGCCCGGTGGGCGCGAGGCCGGCGCCCGCTTCCTCGATGCGCTGAAGCTGTTCACCCGCCTGGTCAACCTGGGGGATGCGAAGTCACTGGCCACCCATCCGGCTTCGACCACGCATCGCCAGCTGGATGCAGCGGAGCTGGCCAAGGCCGGTGTCAGCGAGGACACCGTGCGGCTGTCGATCGGCATCGAGCACATCGGCGACCTGCGCGCGGACCTGGAACAGGCCCTGGCCGGCGCCTGATAGCTGCGCGCTTGGTCGTCATCGCCACAGGCGATCACCGCCGGCACCGCGATGGCTTACGGTGGAACTGCCTCTCCAAGGCATGGCAACGTGGCGATCCAGATCCCCGGTCGATGCGGGTCGACCGGGGATTTTTTGTTTCCGGGGTCAGATCCGTTTTCCTGTGGAAAACGGATCTGACCCCGCGCGCCGCCGTGTCGACCAAGGTCGACATCCACCAACAGCAGCAGGGAACTGTCGAAGGCGGGGTGGGTCCGGTTGCGGGAGTGTCCGCGGCATGGATGCCGCGGCCAAGCCCCCATGGAAGGGTTTACGGCGTCTCCCGCAATCGGACCCACCCCGCCATCCCACGCTATGCCCGCTTTTGCCGTTGCCGTTGTTTCGGCAGGTGCAGGGCTGCAAGCCCTGCCGCACGCACACCCCTCACACCACCGGAATGCTGTGCTGCCCCAGATTCCGGTACGGCGGCGTGGACATGATCATCTCCGCCAGCGAATACGCCAGCTCGCGCTCGGCCATCACCGTGCCATCGGCGCCGTGCTCCAGCAGATGCTTCACCTCGGCATCGCTGTGCGCGCGCGCCAGCAGGGTCAGGTCCGGATTGATCGCCCGCAGCTTGGCCAGCGCCTCACCGGCTTCCAGCGGCTGCGGAATCGCCAGCACCGCGATCTTGGCGCGCTCCGGATGGGCCTCGGCCAGCACCCGGTCGGCGGCGGCACTGCCGCGGATCGCCGCCAGGCCCTTGGCATGTGCCTGCTCGACGTGTTCCTTGTTGTCATCGATCACCAGCACCGGCACGCCACGGTCGCGCAGCACCTGCGCCAGTTCGCTGCCGACGCGGCCGTAACCGATCACGATGGCGTGGTCATGCAGGTCGCGCGACGGGCCGATCGCTTCGGGCGGCTCGGGTACCTGCGGAGACTGCTCCTGCTTGGCCTGCCAACGGTCCAGCAGGCCGAACACCAGCGGGTTGAGCATGATCGACACCAGCGCGCCGGCCAGCACCAGCGACTGGCCTTCCTTCGGCAGGATCTGCAGCGCCACGCCGAGGCCGGCGATGATGAAGGCGAACTCGCCGATCTGCGCCAGGCTGGCCGAGATGGTCAGCGCGGTGCTGGTCGGGTGGCCGAACGCACGCACGATGAAGAACGCCGCCGCCGACTTGCCGAACATGATGATGGCGACGGTGGCCAGCACCTGCCACGGATGCTGGACGAGGATGTTGGGGTCGAACAGCATGCCGACCGACACAAAGAACAGCACCGCGAACGCATCGCGCAGCGGCAACGAATCATGCGCGGCCTTGTGGCTCAGCTCCGATTCGTTGAGCAGCATGCCGGCGAAGAACGCGCCCAGCGCGAACGAGACGCCGAACAGCATCGCCGAGCCGAACGCCACGCCCAGCGCGATCGCCAGCACCGACAGGGTGAACAGCTCACGCGAACCGGTACCGGCGATGCGCTCGAGGATCCACGGGATGACCCGCCGACCGACCACCAGCATCACCGCCACGAACAGGCCCAGCTGCACGAAGGTCCAGCCGATGTCGGCCAGCACGCTGCCGAGCGAGTGCGATTCCTTGGCCGCGTCAGGACCGAACACACCGGCCATCACCGGCATCATCACCAGCGCCAGCACACAGGCCAGGTCTTCCACGATCAGCCAGCCGACCGCGATCTTGCCGCGCATCGTTTCCAGCAGGCGCCGTTCCTCCATCGCCCGCAGCAGCACCACGGTACTGGCGGTGGCCAGCGAGAAACCGAAGATGACGCCATGGATGGCCGGCCAGCCCATCAGCGAGGCCACGCCCCAGCCGAGCAGGGTGGCCACCGCGATCTGGCCGATGGCGCCGGGGATGGCGATCGCCTTGACCGCCATCAGGTCCTTCAGCGAGAAGTGCAGGCCGACACCGAACATCAGCAGCATCACGCCCAGTTCGGCCAGCTGGTTGGCCAGCGCTTGGTCGGCGACGAAGCCGGGAGTGAACGGGCCTACGCAGATGCCAGCAACCAGGTAACCGACCAGGGGAGACAAGCGGAGCTTGTTGGCCAGCGCGCCGAAGATGAAGGCGAGCCCCAGGCCAACGGCAACGATGTTGATCAGGTCGGTGTCATGGTGCATCGGCACTCGCAGGAAATCGGGGGGATGTCCCGATTTTCACCGATGCGGTCACATACGGCAAACCTGGCCAGCGTATCGGATCGTTGCGTGGGCGGCTTGTACGGGCGAGATATCAAGCCTTGTTGAGAGATGGCAGGCCCTGACGGGCCGAATGGTGCCTACCTATGGGGGGCTCCAGGCGTAGCCGTCGATGATCACACCATCTGCCGGCGCTGGGTCTCTTCCAGGGCAGGCTCGGCCTGCTGCGGCGAGGCGGCCAGCTGCTTGTCCAACTGATGAATCTGCCGCAGCGACTCCGCAACGGGTGGCTGAAGGGCCGTTTCAATGTTGATGTGGGCACGCAGATGGCCCGGGTCATCCAAGGCTCCTTGAATGACGAAGATGTTCTCCGGCCTTGGGGGCTGACCAGCCGGCAAGCCCAATACCACATGGTCGATCCGTTCCAGACCTTGTGCCCGGGCAAGTTGGGTGAGGCTGGCCGCCATGCGTTGGCTGGATTCATCAGATGCGCGACCCAGCGATGCGTCCAGCGCGTGGACGCCGGCGAGTGCCTGCTGGTGAAGCGATGCCGAGGCATCGCTCAGCGATGGGATGCTGATTTCCGGCCGTTCGGTTGCCGGTTGCGGCTGCGAAGGACTGGTGGGCCGCACGCGCTCTGCCTTGCGAATGGACTCGATCAGCTCCCGCGGTGTATCGGTGAACAGCAGTTCGCCCGCATCCAGGGACTGCCCGGTAACCTTGTTCACGGTACTGGTCGCCCACGATGCGCAGGTATTGCCATATGACCAGGTGACATTTTCGCCCAAGGCCTGGTCAAGTCGCTTGACCTGCTCGGGAGTCAATTCGTAATAGCGTGAGGCCGAAGGTGTGGCCCGGGCTTCCATGCCTTCGCGGATGTCCGAACCTGGGCCATTGTCCTCAACGAGTGGATGGTTGTCTGGCCACAGGCCATGGAACGTCGTATGGCCGTTTCGCGTCACCGAGATCCAGGCGTGGCCGTCCACGAACTGATTGAACGACCCCTGTGTATTGGGGTCTACGTGACTATGGATGCCGAGGACGACCTTGTCGCTCATGGGATGCCCTTACGGAAAAATCTGTGTTTCGCCATCGGCGTACAGCATCACCACGCGCGGCGCCATCAAGGGAATTTCCTGACGGGCCGGGCCAGCAGGTCCGGGCTTCACGTCGCGCCGCAGCATGGTTGTGCATTGGCCGGATATGGGGCAGCGATCAACAACGACTTTCATGGTGTCCCCTTCCACGACATAGCTCATCCCTGCCGCGTAATACATGCTTTCCATCGGTTCATTGAACTGGACCTGGAGCTTCGACGCGGAGAGCTGGGTGACGACGACCGGCTCAAGGCTCGATTTGGAATAGCTGGGTTTCACGTGATCTCCTGAACACCCTGACAGGGGGGCCGCCAGCGCAACCCACGCGAGCGCAGCGTACACATGGCGGCGAGTGATGCAGGCTCTCGTCACGGAGCGGCTCCTTCGTTGGTCCGCTGATTATGCACGGGACGACCTATGAGGCGCGTGCAACAGAGCACAGCCTGGAAACCGGGTGCAGGAGCTGGCAACGGTATACGGTCAGGGCCGCGCCTGCCCCGAGGCCGCGGGCGGGTGTGTGGAGCAGCGCCGGGCAGGGCCCGGCGCACCCATTACCCCTTACCAGGTGTACTTGATCCGCCCGTACACATACGCGCCGTTGAAGCCGAACGGCGAGTAGTTGCTGTACGGCAGCATGCCGAAGGTGGAGTTCTGCAGGTCTTCGGTGCGGTCCGGGTACTTGTCCAGCAGGTTGTCGGCACCCACGGTCAGGGTCCAGTTGCTGCTGGGCTTGTAGCTGGCCGAGGCATCCACCACCCAGGCGTCGCCGTAGGTCTGGTCACGCAGCGCGGTGGCCGAGTTGCGCACGGTGAATTTGCCGTAGCGGGTGGCGGCCAGGCCCAGCTCCCAGTGGTCCGAACGCCAGGTGCCGCTCAGGATCGCCTTGTCGCGCGGGTAGCTGTCCTCGATGCGACCGATCTCATCACGGCCGATCAGCGACTGGGTCAGGCCCAGCGTGCCGAACACCGGCGGGGTGCCGCCAACGCGGCGCACTTCGGTGTCGTTGTAGCTGTATGCCGCGGTCAGCTCCAGGCTGCTGGCGCTGAACGGTACCGTGTAGCTGGAGACGAAGTCGACACCGCGGGTGCGCGTATCCAGGCCGTTGGTGAAGTAGGAGAACGCGGTCACCTGCGGCAGGCCCAGGGTGCCCAGCAGCGCGCTGGTCGCGGCATTGGTGGTGATGCTCGACGACAGCGCGATGCGGTCATCGATGTCGATCTGGTAGGCATCGACGGTGATGTACAGGCGGTCGACCGGTTGCAGCACCAGGCCCAGGCTGTAGGAGGTGGAGGTCTCGGCCTTCAGCGGCGAGGCGCCCAGCGCCTGCGCGGCCTGGCTGGTGGTCGGGAAGGTGCCGCGCTCGACGAATACGCCATTGAGGAACTGGCTGGTCACCGCCTGGTAGCCCTGCTGCGCCAGCGAGGGCGCGCGGAAACCACTGGAGGCGGTGGCCCGCAGCGCCACCTTGTCGGTGAACGCGTAGCGCGCCGACAGCTTGCCCGAGAAGCGGTCGCCGAAGTCCGAATAGTCTTCGTAGCGGCCGGTGATGCCGGCCGAGAACTTGTCGGTCAGGTCCGCTTCCAGGCCGGCATAGACCGCGTAGTTGTGGCGGTCGGCATGCACTTCATTGGTCGGGGTGAAGCCGCCGAAGCCCTGCGCGCCACTGCCCGTGTACGAGTTCAGTTCGCCCGGGTTCTGGTCCCACTTCTCCTTGCGGTACTCACCGCCGAAGGACAGCGTGACCGGGTAGGCCAGGCCCCAGTCCAGCGACTTGGTCAGATCGGCATTGAAGATGTCCTGCTGGTACTTCAGCGTGCCGTCGTAGAACGAGCGCGGGCTGGTCGCACCCAGGCTGTAGTTGATGCTGTTGCGGGTGTGGAAGTCCAGGGTGTTCTCGCCGTGATTCAGGCTCAGGTCCCAGGTCCAGCCGTTGTCGGTGTTGCCCTTGACCCCGGCCACCAGCGAGCGGTCCTTGGAATACTGGTTGATCTCCGGCACGTAGCCGTCCGGGTAGGTCTGCGCCAGCAGCGCGCTCTGCCCGCTGTGGTTGCGCGAACGGTAGAACGCGAACGAGGTGATGTCGCGGTTGCTGAGCAGCGCGCTGGCGTAGCCGGTCACGTGGTCGCTGAAGTCGAAGCTGGCGTTGGCCGAGGCCGCGGTGGCATCCACGCGCGGGTCGCCGACGATGAAGGTCTTCTGGCCGATGCTGGGGAAGTTGCCGGTGTTCGGCGTGGTGCCGCGGTACGGGCCGGCGCGGTTGCTCTCGTCCTGCTGGCTGATCTGGCCGGCCACGTGCACGCGGCCGCGGCCGTTGCCGAACTCGACGCCGGTGTCGCCGGACAGCTGGTACTTGTTGCCGTCGCCGGCCGAGTACTGGCCGTAGTCCACTGCCAGGCTGCCGCCACTGCCGCTGCCCTTGAGCACGATGTTGATGACGCCGGCGATGGCGTCCGAGCCGTACTGCGCCGAGGCACCGTCGCGCAGCACTTCCACGCGCTCGATCGCGGCGATCGGGATCGCGTTGATGTCCACCGCCGACGAGCCACGGCCGATGCTGCCGTTGACGTTGATCAGCGCCGAGGTGTGGCGGCGCTTGCCGTTGACCAGCACCAGCACCTGGTCCGGCGACAGGCCGCGCAGCTGCGCCGGGCGCACGCCGCTGGTGCCGTCGGTCAGCGCCGGGCGCGGGAAGTTCAGCGAGGGCAGGGCGCGCGACAGTGCGGTGGCCAGTTCACTGGTACCGGTGGACTGCAGCACTTCGGGGGTGATGATGTCGATCGGCGACTGCGATTCGGCGACCGTGCGGTCGGCCACGCGGGTGCCGGTGACGATCACCGTGTCCAGGGTGTTGGCGGCGGTGCCGGCCTGCTGTGCAGCGGCGACGAACGGAGAGCCACCGAGTGCGACAGCGACGGCGGCGGCGATCAGGCGGGTCTTGCGGGTCATCGGGATGGGCTCCGGTTGGCGGGGGCGGCACCGGAATCGACATCACGAGCGTGAGGCGGACGGCGGTTGTTGCGGTGCGCAATACAGCAATTAACGGGATATTCAGTGCCTGTCAAATGCCAGGCGTCAGAAAAAACGTTGCAGCAGCAACCATTTAGCCCGGATCAGCGCTGGCAGGAAGGGACCCCGGGACGCGCGCGGCGGGGACGTGGGAGAGAGGAACGTCGGCCACTGCGCATCCCGGGACGCGTCAAGTATTCGTTAACGCTAGAATTGCGTCGCAGGAACAGTGCTCACCAGCACATTCCATCCGGTTATATGGACCCCTCCCCCGATGATCTCCCTTCGTAATTTCGCCTTGCGCCGCGGCGAGCGGCTGCTGTTGTCCAATGTCGACCTGACCCTGCACGCCGGTTACCGGGTAGGTGTGGTCGGCCGCAACGGTGCTGGCAAGTCCAGCCTGTTCGCGGCGGTGAAGGGCGAGCTGGAGGCCGACAAGGGTGACGTCGACCTGCCCGGCAAGGTGCGCATCGCCAGCGTGGCCCAGGAAACCCCGTCGCTGCCGGATCCGGCGCTGAGCTTCGTGCTGGGCGGCGATACCGAGGTGGCCGCGGTGCTGGCCGAAGAGGCCGAGGCGACCGCGCGCGAAGACTGGGAGGCGGTGGCCAACGCGCACACCAAGATGGCCGAGATGGGGGCCTACGACGCCGAAGCGCGTGCCGGCAAGCTGCTGCACGGCCTCGGCTTCCCTGCCGAGACGCACCACCGTGCGGTGTCCTCGTTCTCCGGCGGCTGGCGCGTGCGCCTGAATCTGGCCCGCGCGCTGATGATGCCCAGCGACCTGCTGCTGCTCGACGAACCGACCAACCACCTGGATCTGGACGCGGTGTACTGGCTGGAACAGTGGCTGCTGAAGTACCCCGGCACCCTGCTGCTGATCTCGCATGACCGCGAGTTCCTCGACAACGTGGCCACCCACACCCTGCACCTGCATGGCGGCGGCGCCAAGCTCTACCCGGGCGGCTACACCGATTTCGAGCGCCAGCGCGCCGAACAGCTGCGCCAGCAGCAGATCGCGCATGAAAAGGAACAGGCCGAGCGCGCCCACCTGCAGAGCTTCATCGACCGCTTCAAGGCGCAGGCCAGCAAGGCCGCGCAGGCGCAGAGCCGCATGAAGCGCCTGGCCAAGCTGGCCGGCACCGAAGCGGTGCGCGCCGAGCGTGAGTTCCGCATCGAGTTCGCGCCGCCGGCGAAGCTGCCGTTCTCGCTGATCCGCCTGAACCACGTCGAGGCCGGCTACGGCAAGGACGCGGTGATCCTGCACAACGTCGGCTTCGGCCTGGAAGCGGGACAGCGCATCGGCCTGCTAGGCCCGAACGGTGCGGGCAAGACCACCTTGGTGAAGACCCTGGTGGGCGAGCTGGCGCCGATCGTTGGCGAGCGCATGGCGCATCCGGACCTGAAGATTGGCTACTTCGCCCAGCACACGGTGGAGTCGCTGCACGAAGGCCAGTCGCCGATGGAGCACTTCCGCGAGATCGCCCCGGACGCACCGAACCAGTCGTTCCGCGATTTCCTCGGCAAGTGGAACTTCCCGGGCGACCGTGCATTCGAGCCGGTCGATGGGTTCTCCGGTGGCGAGCGCGCCCGCCTGGCGCTGGCGCTGATCGCCTGGCAGCAGCCGAACGTGCTGCTGCTGGACGAACCGACCAACCACCTTGACCTGGAAATGCGTGAAGCGCTGGCCGAAGCGCTGGCCACCTTCGAAGGCGCGATCGTGATGGTCTCGCATGACCGCCACCTGATCGGCCTGGTCTGCGATACCTACTGGCGCGTGGCCGATGGCGTGGTCGAGCCGTTCGATGGCGACCTGGATGCCTACGCCGCGTGGCTGCGCACCCGCCCGCAGGCGCAGGGCACCAAGGCACGCATGGAGCAGGTGGAAGAACCGGTGGTGGTCAAGACCGCGCCGGTGGCGCAGGTGGTGCAGAAGAAGCCGGTGAACCCACACAAGCTGGCCGCCGCCGAGGCCAAGGTGGCCGAACTGGAGGGCGCGCTGGCCGAGCTCGACCGCCAGCTGGCCGACCCGGCCAACTATGCCGATGCCACCCGCATGGCGGTGATCGGCCGCGACCGCGAAACCACCGCCGCGCAGCTGGAGAAGGCCGAAGCGGCGTGGATGGAGCTGCTGGAGTCCTGATCACGTAAAAAAGGGGACGGAGGGGATTAAGTCGTTTGTGCCACAAACGACTTAATCCCCTCCGTCCCCTTTTTTGTTACGTGCCCTGCGCCTGCAGCCATTCGCGGAAGCGCTTGGCTGGTTCGCGCTCGGCGCGCGAGCGCAGCCGCGTCAGCCAGTAGCGGCCCAGCTCCAAGGTGGTGCCGAAGGGCTGCAGCAGGCGGCCTTCGGCCAGTTCCTGCTCGAACATGCGCAAGGGCAGCAAGGCCACGCCGGCGCCCCCGGCGGCGGCCATCGCCACCGTCAGTGAGGAATCGAACACCGGCCCGCGGGCTTCCACGCCGCTCACCCCGGCCGCCTGCAACCAGCGCGGCCATTCGTCGCTGCGGTAGGAACGCAACAACGGCAGTGTGGCGAGGTCGCGCGGTTGCTTCAGCCGCCGCGCCAATGCGGGGGCGCACAGCGGTGCGAAGGGCGCATCGAGGATTGCCGTGCAGGCCTGGCCCTGCCAGTCGCCATCGCCGAAGCGGATCGCCAGGTCCAGCCCTTCGCCGGCCAGGTCGATGCGGTTGTTGTGGGTCTGCAGGCGCAGCTCGATGTCCGGGTGCGCGGCTTCGAACGCCGCCAGCCGTGGCAGCAGCCAGCCGGTGGCGAAGGTACCGACCACGCCCAGCGTCAGTACTTCCCGGGCCGGCCCGCCGGTGTAGCGCGCAATGCTGGCGGAGATGCGTTCAAACGATTCGTTGAGCACCGGATACAGCGCCGCGCCCTCGTCGGTCAGCGCCACGCCGCGCGGCAGGCGATGGAACAGGCGGATGCCGAGCCGGTCTTCCAGGCCCCGGATCTGGTGGCTCAGTGCGGCCTGGCTGACGCACAGCTCCAGCGCGGCTCGGGTGAAGTTCTGGTGGCGGGCGGCCGCCTCGAACGCACGCAGCGCGTTCAGTGGCAGGGTGGGGTGCAGCATCGGAGAGCCGTGAGCCAGGGTGATGGCTGATCCTACCCGTTCAATGAGGAATTTCGTAAATCTCAAACATTTGATCGCGTCAGGCATGAGTTCAACTTATGGCTTGCCTTGATTTTTCGCGCTGGTCGGCTGCAGGGGAGGCGCCAATAATCGAGCGGTCACCAGGAGAACCCCTATGCTCGCCCGTCGCCGATTCCTGCAGTTCAGTGGTGCTGCCGTTGCGTCCTCGCTGCTTGCCCCGGCGCTGGCGCAACCGGTTTCCGCCTCGTCTGGCATACCCGCCGCGAACGCCGCCATTGCCGGCGCCGCCGATTTCGCCGCGCTGGAGAAAGCCAGCGGTGGCCGCCTGGGTGTCACCGTGCTGAACACCGGCAACGGCCGTCGCATCGGCGGGCATCGGCAGGATGAGCGCTTCCCGATGTGCAGCACGTTCAAGTCGATGCTGGTCGCCCATGTGCTGAGCCTTGCCGATGCAGGCCGCGTTTCGCTCGACACCCGTGTGCCCATCGCCGGGAAGGATCTGCTGTCCTACGCTCCGGTGGTGCGCCGCCACGTGGGCAAGGATCTGACCGTGCGCGACCTGTGCCGGGGCACGCTGACCACCAGCGACAACACGGCGGCCAACCTGCTGCTGGAGGTGGTGGGCGGGCCGTCGGCGCTGACGGCATTCCTGCGCGGGCAGGGCGACAGCATTACCCGCAATGACCGCAACGAGCCGGACGTGAATCTGTTCGCGAAGGGAGACCCGCGCGACACTACCAGCCCGGCCGCGATGGCCACCAGCCTGGCCCGCTTCGCGGTGGGCAATGGCCTGCAGCCTGCATCGCGCCAGCAGTTCGCCGATTGGCTCATCGACAACCAGACCGGCGATGCCTGCCTGCGCGCCGGGCTGGGCAAGCGCTGGCGGGTGGGGGACAAGACCGGCAGCAACGGTGATGACACGCGCAACGACATCGCCGTGCTGTGGCCGCATGCGGGCGGCACCGCGTGGGTGGTCACCGCCTATCTGCAGGGCGCATCGGTCGATGACGACCAGCGCGCAGCAGTGCTTGCACGGGTGGGGGCGCTGGCCGATGCGATGATCGGATGAGGTAACCGGGGTCATTGGGAAATGGCTTGCCGGATCGGTCGGGCACGCGCATCCTGCGCGCGTTCGAACCCCACGGAAGACCCCGATGAGCCATGAGTTGATCTACCTGCTGCTGATCTTCGCGCTGCTGGTGATCCCGCGCGCACTGCAGCGCTTCAGCCTGCCGGCGCCGTTGACCTGCCTGCTGTTCGGCATCATCGGCATGCTCTGGCTGGGCGACCAGGCACACGACGCGGTGATCGGCCTGCTGGCCACGCTGGGCATTTCCTCGCTGTTCCTGTTCGCGGGCCTGGAAGTGGATCTGCAGGCGCTGCGGCGTGGCATGTGGCCGCTGCTGGCGCACCTGGTGATCCGTACCGGCACGCTGTTCGGCGTGGGCTGGCTGGCCTGGCGCTATGCGGGGCTGCCATGGCAGGCCGCTGGGCTGCTGGCGCTGGCGCTGCTGACGCCCTCCACCGGCTTCATCATGGATTCGCTGTCGCGGCTGGGCCTGAGCGAGGACGAGCGGTTCTGGGTCACCAGCAAGGCCATCGCCGGCGAACTGCTGGCGCTGGCGGCGTTGTTCATCGTGCTGCAGGCCGGCGACCCGGGCCACATGGCGCTGTCCAGCCTGGCCCTGCTGGCGATGATGATCGGCCTGCCGCTGCTGTTCATCGCGCTGGGCCGCTGGGTGGCGCCGCACGCGCCGGGCTCGGAGTTCTCGCTGCTGGTGATGGTCGGCATGGTGGCGGCGTACATCACCTATCTGCTGGGCGTGTATTACCTCGTGGGCGCGTTCATCGCCGGCCTGGTCGCGCGCCTGCTGCACCAGCGCATGCCGCTGCTGGCCTCGCACGAGAACCTGCACGCGCTGCGCCTGTTCGCCTCGTTCTTCGTGCCATTCTATTTCTTCAATGCCGGCACCAAGGTGCCCAGCGAAGCCCTCAGTTTCGAGGCGCTGGGGCTGGGCATCGTGATCACCCTGGTGGTGCTGCCGCTGCGCATCGGCGTGGTCTGGCTGCAGCGCCGGGTGATGTTCGGCGAGAGCTTCCGCAGCAGCCTGCGCGTCTCGCTGGCGCTGGCCCCGACCCTGATCTTCACCCTGGTGCTGGCGGCGATCATGCGCGAGCGTTTCCAGATTCCGGCGGTGCTGTTCGGCGCGCTGCTGCTGTACGCCGCACTGACCACACTGTTGCCGTCGCTGGTGTTCCGCACACCCTTCGACGTCGATCCGGTGGAGCAGGAGCCGGCGGGCGAGGGCGAGTCCGCGCCGGTAGCGGCCACCGAGACGCGGCCGGAACCTCACATCGCCGAACGCTGACCGGTTGCCGCGCGCGGTTTGCGCCCGTCGGCCATGGCCGTTAGGGTTGGGGCATGAAACTGCCTGCCGTTGTCACCGCTTCCGCCCTCCTGCTCAGCCTCGCTGCCTGCTCGCAGCGTTCCGATACGGTCGCGCATGATCTGGCGACCGCACCGGCCGATGCCTTCATGGCTGCCATCGCCGCGCATTGCGGCCAGGCCTATGAGGGCCGGGTGGTGGAGGACACGCCGGCACCGACCGGCAAGGACCCGTTCGCCGGCCAGCGCCTGGTCATGCATGTGCGCGGCTGTGCCGACCCCGCCCATGAACTTCGGATTCCCTTCCATGTGGGGGATGACCATTCGCGCACCTGGGTGCTGACCCGCACCGAAAACGGCCTGCGCCTGAAACACGATCATCGCCACGAAGACGGTAGCCCCGACGCGATCACCCTCTATGGCGGCGACAGCACGCCACCGGGCACCGCCGAGCGCCAGCGGTTCCCAGCCGACTCCGATTCGGTGGCGATGTTCCGTCGTGCCGACATGCTGGCCTCCACGCACAACACCTGGGCGATGGAGATCGACCCCGACCAGACTTTCGTCTACGAACTGACGCGCCCGGAAGGCCGCCGTTTCCGCGTGAAGTTCGACCTGAGCAAGCCGGTCGAACTGCCGCCCGCACCGTGGGGCGACGAGAAGGCGCCGGCACCCTGATCTTCGGGTCGGATCCCTCCTGCGGAAGGTCCGACCCGGTCACTGCATGAACCCACGGGTCAGAGCCCTGGCCGTCGGCCAGGGATCCGACCCCGGGGCTCAGCGCGCGCTGAAGCGTGCACGGCAGCCGTTGCTCACCCACACCTGGCCGCGTGCATAGCCCCAGCTGCGGCCTTCCTGGCAGGCACTGCCGGACAGCTGCTGCTGCAGCACCGGCCGGCCCTGGCGCTCATCCCAGTCGCAGTTCTGCGTGCGGTTGTTGTTGCTGCTGCAGGTGATCGAATAATTGCTGTTGCCGCCGCCCCAGCCACCGCCGCCGCCCCAGCCGCGGGCCTCGGCGAACTCGGCGCGGCAGCCGTTGCTGACCCAGACCGCGCCGTTGCGCACGCCCCAGGTGCGTCCTTCGTCGCAGGGGCTGCCGGACAGCTGGCGGACCAGGCGGGCGTTGCGCCAGCCGACCGGGCAGCTGCGCTCACGGTTGCTCTGGCTCTCGCAGCGGATGGTTTCGCCGGGACGGCCGTTGTTGCCGCCCCAGCCACCGCCATTGCCACCGCCCCAGCCGCCACGGGCTTCAACGAACTCGGCGCGGCAGCCATTGCTGACCCAGATGCTGCCATTGCGGCTGCCCCAGGTGCGGCCCTCGTCGCAGGCGCTGCCGGACAGCTGGCGGACCAGCTGCGCATTGCGCCAGCCGGTGCTGCAGACACGTTCACGGTTGTTCTGGCTTTCGCAGCGGATCACCCCGTCCTGCGCAGCGGCCGGAGCAGAGGGCAGGGCGAGCACGGCCAGAGTGCTCAGGGTCACGGCCAGGCTGGCCAGGGACAACGATTTCATGGCGGCATCCCATACGGTGGCAGGTGCCCGACTATAGGGACCGGGGCGATCAAGCCGGCGTGACTGCCCGGATTTGCCCCGGCCGGGGCCTCGGCCGCAGAATACGAGGCTTTCCGGCCCCCATCCGGTGCCGGCGTTCTCCAGCGGAGCTTCCCCCCATGCGTACCCACTTCTGCGGCCTGGTCGACGAGACCCTGATTGGCCAGACTGTCACCCTCGCCGGCTGGACCGACGTGGCCCGTAACCAGGGCGGCGTCTGCTTCATCGATCTCCGCGATCATGAAGGCATCGTGCAGGTGACCGTGGAGGTCGACAACGCCGACGTGTTCGCCGTGGCCGCGTCGCTGGGCTATGAGGACGTGCTGCAGGTGGAGGGCGTCGTGCGCGCCCGGCACGCGGTGAACGACAAGATGCGCACCGGCAAGGTGGAAGTGATCGCCACCGCCATCACCGTGCTGAACAAGGCCGCCCCGCTGCCGTTCCACGCCCACGAGAACCCGGGCGAGGAAACCCGCCTGAAGTACCGCTACCTGGACCTGCGCCGCCCCGAAATGCAGCGCATGCAGCGCACCCGCATCAAGCTGGTGCAGGCGCTGCGCCGCCACCTGGACGAAAAGGGCTTCCAGGACATCGAGACCCCGATCCTGACCAAGGCCACTCCGGAAGGCGCGCGCGACTTCCTGGTGCCGGCGCGCATGCATCCGGGCGAGTTCTACGCCCTGCCGCAGAGCCCGCAGCTGTTCAAGCAGATCCTGATGGTGGCCGGGTTCGACCGCTACTACCAGATCGCGCGCTGCTTCCGCGACGAGGCCCTGCGTGCCGACCGCCAGCTGGAATTCACCCAGCTGGACATGGAGTTCGCCTTCGTCCGCGAACGCGATGTGCAGGACTTCGTCGAGGACATGATCCGCGCAATCTTCAAGGAAGTGGTCGATGTCGAGCTGGATGCCAGCTTCCCGCGCATGACCTGGGCCGAGGCGATGCGTCGCTATGGTTCGGACAAGCCGGATCTGCGCATCGCGCTGGAACTGGTCGACGTGGCTGAACTGGTCAAGGACAGCGAGTTCCCCGTGTTCACCGGCCCGGCCAACGATGCCGAAGGCCGCGTCGCCGCGCTGCGCATCCCGGGCGGCGCGTCGCTGAGCCGCAAGCAGATCGACGAGTACGCCGCGCATGCCGCCAAGTACGGCGCCAAGGGCCTGGCCTACATCAAGATCGCCGACAACGGCGAAGTCAGCTCGCCGATCCAGAAGTTCTTCAGCGAAGAGCGCTTCGCGGCGCTGGTGGCCCATGTCGGTGCCGGCAACGGCGATATCGTGTTCTTCGGTGCCGGTGGCTACAACAAGGTCTCCGACTTCATGGGCGCGCTGCGCCTGAAGGCCGGCAAGGACTTTGGCCTGGTCGCCGACGGCTGGGCACCGCTGTGGGTCACCGACTTCCCGATGTTCGAGTGGGACGAGGAAGAACAGCGCTACGTCGCCCTGCATCACCCCTTCACCGCACCGGCCGTGGACGACATCGCCGACCTGCGCGCCAATGCCCGTACCGCCGTCTCGCGCGGTTACGACATGGTGCTCAACGGCAATGAAATCGGCGGCGGTTCGATCCGTATCCACCGTCCGGACATGCAGAGCGCGGTGTTCGAGCTGCTGGGCATCGGCGCCGAAGAGGCCCGCGCCAAGTTCGGCTTCCTGCTCGACGCGCTGAACTACGGCGCGCCGCCGCACGGTGGCATCGCCTTCGGCATCGACCGCATCGCCGCGCTGATGGCCGGAACCGAGTCGATCCGCGACGTCATCCCGTTCCCGAAGACCACCGGTGCACAGGATCTGATGACCGACGCGCCGTCGCCGATCGTCGACGCGCAGCTGGCCGAAGTGCACATCCAGGTTCGCCCCAAGACCAACTGATCAGGAGATCCAGGCAATGACCGAGTTTGCGTTTTCGCTGGAGTGGGAAAAGCTGGGCAATGAAGGCTCCGAGGCCACCCTGGTCACCGAGCGTGCACGCGTGTTCGGGGGTTGGCTGGTCCGCGTCGGTACCAATCCGGCCGCGATGGCCCTGACCTTCGTCGCCGACGGCGAAGGTCGTTGGGACGGTGAAGACTTCGGCGTCGAGGACTACGAGGACGACGAAGAGGAAGAAGAGTACGACGAGGACGAGGAAGGCGAGGAAGAAGAGGACGAGGACGAGGACGAAGAGGAATACGAGGAAGAGGACGAGGAAGAAGAAGCGGAATCGCCTGGAAAGGCTTGACCCGCGCTTCGCCCTGACGTCAACTTCCTGCATGTATTCGATCCGCCGCGCCACTGTGGACGACGCGCCGACCCTGTCGGCGCTGGCCGCACGCACGTTCACTGAAACCTTCGGCCATCTGTACCCGCCGCAGGACCTGCAGGCCTTCCTCGAGGAGGCCTACACGGTCGAGCGCCAGCGCGTGATCCTGTCCCACCCCGATTACGCGGTGTGGCTGCTGGAACTGGATGGGGAGGCGGTCGGCCATGCCGCCGCCGGCCCCTGTGGCCTGCCGCATCCGGATGTGAAACCCGGTGACGGCGAACTCAAGCGCCTGTACCTGGTCAAGACGCAGCAGAGCTGCGGCTGGGGCAGCCGCCTGCTGGAAACCGCGCTGGCCTGGCTGGAACACGAAGGCCCGCGCACGTTGTGGCTGGGCGTGTGGTCGGAGAACTTCGGCGCGCAGCGCTTCTACGCCCGCTACGGCTTCGAGAAGGCCGGCGAGTACCTGTTCCCTGTCGGCGACACCCAGGACCTCGAATTCATCCTGCGCCGCGCGCCGCGCGCGGCCTGACGTTCACCGCCGCTTGCCGCGCGCGCGTGTTCAATCACCTCACGTTCCTGCCCCGCTGACCGCCAGGCTGTTTGCATGACTCCCCCCGTATTGCTGCTGCATGGCATCTGGAATGCCCGTGCCTGGGTCGGGCCACTGGCCTGGCGCCTGCGCGCGCGTGGTTTCCAGGTACACGCGTTCGGCTATCCCTCGGTGTTCGGTGGCCCCGATGTGGCAGTGCCGCAGTTGCTGGAACGTCTGGCCGACGCCGGGCCGTTGTCGCTGGTCGGTCACAGCCTGGGCGGACTGCTGGCACTGGAGGCGCTGCGCCGCGATCCGCAGCTGCCAGTGCAGCGCGTGGTCTGCCTGGGCTCGCCGCTGCGCGGCAGTGGTACCGCGCGCTCGTTGTCCGATCATGGCTGGGGCCTGGCGCTGGGGCGCAGCAGCGAGCTGCTGCTGGACGGCCTGCCGGACTGGCAGGGCAAGGCCGAGGTTGGCCTGATCGCCGGTTCGGTGCCGCACGGGCTGGGCAGCCTGCTGGGCGCGATCGACGATGCGTCCGACGGCACCGTGGCACTGGCCGAGACCCGCCTGCCGGGCCTGGCCGACCATTGCGTGGTGCGTACCAGCCACAGCGGCCTGGTGGTGTCGCCCGACGCCGCGCGGCAGACCGCGCATTTCCTGCGCCACGGCCACTTCGACCACAGCCGCGACGCGGCGGCGGCATAGGGGCAGGGGAGGCGGGGCCGCCTTGTAGCGCCGAGCCCATGCTCGGCTGCATTCCGTCGGGCCCATTGAGCCGAGCATTGGCCCGGCGCTACAACAATACGGGCCTAGACACGGTTGCAGCGCCCGATCAGGTAGAATCCGCGCCTTGATCCTGAAGCAGCCAGACGGTAGCACCCATGGGTAGAGGCCCCTCCATCGAAGCCCGCAAGAACGCGTCCGACGCGAAGCGCGGCAAGATTTTCACCAAGATCATCCGCGAGATCGGCGTTGCCGCGCGCGGCGGTGGAGGCGACCCCAACAACAACCCGCGCCTGCGCGTGGCGGTGGACAAGGGCCTGGCCGTGAACATGTCCAAGGACGTGATCGAGCGCGCCATCAAGAAGGCCACCGGTGAACTGGAAGGCGTCGATTACGAGGAAATCCGCTACGAGGGCTATGCCCCGGGTGGCGTGGCCGTGATCGTCGACTGCCTGACCGACAACCGCGTGCGCACCGTGGCCGACGTCCGCCATGCGTTCAGCAAGTGCGGCGGCAACATGGGCACCGAAGGATCGGTGGCCTTCATGTTCAAGCGCCTGGGCGTGCTCAGCTTCGCCCCGGGTGCCGACGAGGAAGCCATCACCGAAGCAGCCATCGAGGCCGGCGCCGACGACATCGTGGTCTACCCCGATGACGGCTCGATCGACGTGGTCACCAGCCCTGACGCGTTCAACGCAGTCAAGGACGCAATGGTCGCCGCCGGGCATGTCGCCGACCACGCCGAGATCACCTTCCGCGCCGACAACGACATCAAGGTCGAAGGCGAGGTCGCCCTGCAGGTCAAGAAGCTGCTGGACATGCTCGAAGACCTGGACGACGTGCAGGACGTGTATTCCAACGCCGAACTCGGCGCCGACGCCTACGCCTGAGCCGTCCTCGACGGCCTGGGCGCGGGCCGTTGAACGGTCACCGCGGACAGTCATGAGCCCATACGCCTGCCAGCGCCCCCCGTTCCGCCCCGCCAGGAGCGCGGCATGACCCGCATCCTCGGCATCGACCCCGGTTCGCAGCGGACCGGGGTCGGCATCATCGATGTCGACGCCGCCGGCCGCGTCAGTTACGTGCACCACCAGCCGCTGGTGCTGCTGGGCGCCGACGACTTCCCGCAGCGCATGAAACTGCTGGTGCTGGGCCTGGCCGATCTGTGCCGCGAGTACCAGCCCAATGAAGTGGCCATCGAAAAGGTGTTCATGGCGCGCAATCCCGATTCGGCGCTGAAGCTGGGCCAGGCCCGCGGCGCGGCGATCTCGGCCGTGGTGCTGCGCGACCTGCCGGTGCACGAATACGCCGCCAGCGAGATCAAGCTCGCGGTGGTCGGGCGCGGTGGCGCCGAAAAGCAACAGGTTCAACACATGGTCGGGCTCATGCTCAACCTGAAAACCAAGCTGCAGGCCGACGCGGCCGACGCGTTGGCGGTGGCGATCACCCATGCCCACGTAAGGGCGACGGCCAACCGCCTGGGGCTCAGTGCCCGCCAGGCGTGGGGCCGCAAATGAGGAGCTGCACGCAATGATCGGTCGACTGCGCGGCATCGTCGCCTACAAGGCGCCGCCGTGGCTGGTGGTGGACGTGAACGGAGTGGGCTACGAACTGGAGGCGCCGATGAGCACCTTCTACGACCTGCCCGAGCTCGGCCGCGAGGTCACCCTGTACACCCATTACTCGCAGAAGGAAGACAGCGTCTCGCTGTACGGCTTCCTGCGCGAGGGCGAGCGGCGCCTGTTCCGCGACGTGCAGAAGGTCAGCGGCATCGGCGCGAAGATCGCGCTGGCCGTGCTGTCCGGTGTCAGCGTCGAAGAATTCGCGCGCATGGTCCAGGCCGGCGACATCACCGCGCTGACCCGCATCCCGGGTATCGGCAAGAAGACCGCCGAACGCATGGTGCTGGAACTGCGTGACCGCGCGGCCCAGTTCGGTGCCGGCGGCGCGCTGCCCACCGGCAGTGGTCCGGCCCCGGCCGATCCGCTGTCCGATGCCACCGTGGCCCTGCAGCAGCTGGGCTACAAGCCGGCCGAAGCGGCCCGCATGGCCCGCGATGCCTTCAATGAAGGCGACGAAGTGGCCACCGTGATCCGCAAGGCGCTGCAGTCCGCGCTGCGCTGAACCGCGTCCCTTTCCCCCAACCTACCGCCTGAGCTTCGCCAGGAGTCCCATGTCCAGCAGTCAAACCCCGCACGCAGCCGCCCCCGGCGGCCATGGCCACGCTCCCTCCGCTGGAGGACTGGCGCTGGTCATCGGTGCGATCGGCGTGGTGTTCGGCGATATCGGTACCAGCCCGCTGTACACCCTGAAGGAGGCGTTCTCGCCACACTACGGGCTCAACAGCGACCACGACACCGTGCTGGGCGTGCTGTCGCTGGCGTTCTGGGCGCTGAACCTGGTGGTGACCCTGAAGTACGTCACCATCATCATGCGCGCCGACAACGATGGCGAAGGCGGCATCATGGCGCTGATGGCGCTGACCCAACGCACGCTGCGCAACGGCTCGCGCTCGGCTTATGTGGTGGGCATCCTCGGCATCTTCGGCGCCTCGCTGTTCTTCGGCGACGGCGTGATCACCCCGGCCATGTCCGTGCTCAGTGCGGTCGAAGGCCTGGAGGTGGCCGCGCCCGGACTTCATGTCTTCATCGTGCCGGTCACCCTGGTGGTGCTGCTGGCGGTGTTCGCCGCGCAACGCTTCGGTACCGAGAAGATCGGCAAGGCGTTCGGCCCGATCATGGCAATCTGGTTCGTGTCGCTGGCGGCAATCGGCATCTACAACATCGTCGATGCGCCCGAGGTGCTGAAGGCCTTCAACCCCTGGTGGGGCATCCGCTTCTTCATGGAGCACGGCTGGCACGGCATCTTCATTCTCGGTGCAGTGGTGCTGGCGGTGACCGGCGGCGAAGCGCTGTATGCGGACATGGGCCACTTCGGGCTGCGCCCGATCCGCCACGCCTGGTACTTCTTCGTGCTGCCGTGCCTGGTGCTGAACTACCTGGGGCAGGGCGCACTGGTGCTCAACCACCCCGAGGCCCTGAAGAACCCGTTCTTCGAGGCAGTGCCGTCGTGGGCGCTGTACCCGATGATCATCCTGGCCACCATGGCGGCGGTGATCGCCTCGCAGTCGGTCATCACCGGCGCATTCTCGGTCTCGCGCCAGGCCATGCAGCTGGGCTACATCCCGCGCATGCGCATCAAGCACACCTCGCACGACACCATCGGCCAGATCTACATCCCGGGCATCAACTGGGGCATTGCGGTGATGGTGTTCGGGCTGGTGCTGGCGTTCCGCAGTTCGTCCAACCTGGCCGTGGCGTACGGCATTTCGGTGTCGGCCACGATGCTGATCGACACCCTGCTGCTGGCCGTGGTGGCGCGGACGTTGTGGCCGAAGTCGCGTGGCTGGCTGCTGCCGCTGTGCGTGGTGTTCTTCATCATCGACCTCGGCTTCGTCATCGCCAACGGCGCCAAGCTGCTGCAGGGCGCCTGGTTCCCGGTGGTGCTGGGCATCTTCCTGTTCACCATGATGCGCACCTGGCGCCGTGGCCGCGAGCTGCTGCGCGACGAGATCCGCAAGGACGGCATCCGCCTGGATACCTTCCTGCCGGGCCTGATGCTGGCCCCGCCGGTGCGCGTGCCGGGCACCGCGGTGTTCCTCACCGCCGACCCGACCGTGGCGCCGCATGCGCTGATGCACAACCTCAAGCACAACAAGGTGCTGCACGAGCGCAACGTGTTCCTGCACGTGGAAACCCTGCCGATCCCGTATGCGATGGAAGGGCAGCGGCTGAAGATCGAATCGGTGGGTGACGAGTTCTACCGCGTCTACGTGCGCTTCGGCTTCATGGAGACCCCGGACGTGCCGCTGGCGCTGATGCGCTCGTGCGACCACGGTGGCATCTATTTTGATCCGATGGACACCACCTTCTTCGCCAGCCGCGAGACCATCGTCGCCACCGCCAACCGCGGCATGCCGATCTGGCGTGACAAGCTGTTCGCGCTGATGCATCGCAACGCCGCCCCGGCCACCGGCTTCTTCCGGATTCCGGGCAACCGCCTGGTCGAACTCGGGGCCCAGGTCGAGATCTGACGCGCGCGGGGTCGGATCCCTTTTCCGTAGGAAAAGGGCTCTGACCCCATGTTCCCGGTGTTCCGGTTCGGGGTCAGAGCCGTTTTCCTCTGGAAAACGGATCCGACCCCATACGCTTTTGCCGCATAATCAGCACATGACCGACGACCGCATCATCGGCGCCGGCGCCACCCGCGAGGATGACGCCGCCGACGCCAGCATCCGCCCCAGGCGCTTGGCCGACTACCTCGGCCAGGCCCCGGTGCGCGAGCAGCTGGAGATCTACATCGAAGCGGCCAAGGCGCGTGGCGATGCGCTGGACCACGTGCTGATCTTCGGCCCGCCCGGCCTGGGCAAGACCACCCTCAGCCACGTCATCGCCAACGAACTGGGCGTGGCCCTGCGCGTGACCTCCGGCCCGGTGATCGAGAAGGCCGGCGACCTCGCTGCGCTGCTGACCAACCTGCAGCCGCATGACGTGCTGTTCGTGGATGAGATCCACCGCCTGTCGCCGGTGGTCGAGGAAGTGCTGTACCCGGCGATGGAAGACTTCCAGATCGACATCATGATCGGCGAGGGCCCGGCGGCCCGCTCGATCAAGATCGACCTGCCGCCGTTCACCCTGATTGGTGCCACCACCCGCGCCGGCCTGCTGACCGCGCCGCTGCGCGACCGCTTCGGCATCGTCCAGCGCCTGGAGTTCTACAGCGTCGAGGAGCTGACCCGGATCGTGCGCCGCTCGGCCAGCATCCTCGGCATCGACTGCACCGCCGACGGCGCCGGCGAGATCGCGCGGCGCGCGCGTGGCACCCCGCGCATCGCCAACCGGCTGCTGCGCCGCGTGCGCGACTACGCCCAGGTCAAGGCCGGTGGCCACATCGATGAGGCCGTGGCGCAGGCGGCGATGAAGATGCTCAAGGTCGACCCGGAAGGCTTCGACGAGCTCGATCGGCGCCTGCTCAAGACCCTGGTCGACTACTTCGACGGCGGCCCGGTCGGCATCGAATCGCTGGCCGCGGCGCTGTCCGAAGAGCGCGGCACGCTGGAAGACGTGGTCGAGCCGTACCTGATCCAGCAGGGCTTCCTGGTGCGTACCGCGCGCGGCCGCATGGCCACCCACAAGGCTTACCGGCACATGGGCCTGAAGCCGAAGAACCCGCCGCAGGACCTGTTCGCGGAGGTTCCCGATGTCGGTTGAGCCCCGATTCAGTTGGCCGACACGCATTTACTGGGAAGATACCGACGCAGGTGGCGTGGTCTACCACGCCCGCTACGTGGCCTTCATGGAACGGGCCCGGACCGAATGGATGCGCGCGCTCGGCTACGGCCAGGAGCGCATGCGCGCCGAGCACGGGATGGTCTTCGCGGTGCGCTCGATGCAGATGGATTTCATCAGGCCGGCACGGCTGGATGACACCCTGCAGGTGACTGCCCGCCTGGTCCAGCTGAAGAAGGCCAGCATGGTCTTCGACCAGCAGATCCTGCGCGACGGCGAGCTGCTGCTGTCCGCGCAGGTCCGCATCGCCGCACTGGAAGCGGCCAGTTTCCGCCCGCGTGGCATGGACGATGCCGTCCTTGCCGTGCTGCAACCCCACCTCCACCCCGAATCCGAACATTGAGGAACAACGGATGATCGCAACGCTCCTGGCCCTGCAGGCCACGGTCACCGAGGCACTGCCGGCCGACGTCAGCAACGCCGCGACACAGACCCTTGCCCAGGCCACCACCGGCGGCGGCATCAACTACCTCGAACTGATGGCCAAGGCCAGCCTGCCGGTGAAGATCATCGTGCTGCTGCTGCTGGTCGGCTCGTTCGTCAGCTGGGTGATCATTTTCCGCAAGGCCCGCGTGTTCAAGCAGGCCACCCGCGAAGCCGACGAGTTCGAGAACCGCTTCTGGTCCGGCGCCGACCTGGGCAAGCTGTACAGCGCAGCCACCGACCGCAGCCGCAGCGTGACCGGCCTGGAAGCCATCTTCGAAGCCGGTTTCCGCGAGTACACCCGCCTGCGCGACAAGCGCCGGCTGGATGGCCGTGCGCAGCTTGAAGGCGCGCAGCGCGCGATGCGCACCACCTATACCCGCGAAGTGGACCAGCTCGAGCGCAACCTGGAGCTGCTGGCCAACATCGGCTCGACTGCCCCGTACGTGGGCCTAGTCGGTACCGTGTTCGGCATCATGGTGACCATGCACGACATGATCAGCAGCGGTGCCCAGGCCGGTATCGCCGCCGTCGCGCCGGGCATCTCCGAGGCACTGTTCGCCACCGCCATCGGCCTGTTCGTGGCGATCCCGGCGGTGTGGGCCTACAACCGCTTCACCACCCGCGTGGAGCGCATGTCGGTGCGGTTCGAGACCTTCGCCGAAGAGTTCAGCTCCATCCTGCAGCGCCAGAGCGCTGGCGACGAGTAAGCGCCTGACCCGGGAGTCCAAGCCATGTCCGCTGCCATCGGTCGCCGCAAGCGCCGCAAGCTGAAATCGGAAATCAACGTCGTTCCCTACATCGACGTCATGCTGGTGCTGCTGATCATCTTCATGGTCACCGCACCGCTGCTCACCCTGAGCTTCGACGTCGACCTGCCGCAGTCCAACGCCAAGGCGCTGGAGAGCAAGCAGGACCCGGTGATCGTCTCGGTGCGCCAGGACGGCCAGCTCAGCCTGAAGCTGCCCGACGCCAAGGAGCCGGCCGCCGTGTCGGCCGAGGAACTGGAAGGCCGCCTGGCCGGCATCGCCGCCCAGGACAAGGGCGTGCGCGTGATCGTCGCCGCCGACCGCGCCGTGGCCTATGAGAAGGTCATTGCCGCGATGGACGTGATCAAGCGCGCCAAGGTAGACAAGGTAGGCCTGGCCACCGATGCACGCTGACGCCCTGCCACCCCCGCATCAGCGCGAACCCGGCTGGGGTCTGCCCCTGGCGCTGGCGTTGCTGGTGCACCTGCTGGTCGCGCTGGTCTTCATCGTGGCCTGGCTGTGGTCGCCCCAGCGCAACACCGATGCCGCCGCTGGCGACCCCTCGGTCGAGGCCAGCCTGGCGCTGTCCGCCTCCGAGGCGTCCGCCGCACGCCAGGCGCTGCGCCAGTCAGAGAAGCTGGAGGACCTGCCGCCGCCGGTCGCCGAGCCGATCCCGGTGCCGGAAGACACCATTCCGCCGCCGCAGCCGATTCCCGAGCCGCGCCCGCAGGACGCGCCCACGCCCCAGCAGCAACAGGCGCAGGAGCGTGTTGCGCAGCCGGACACCAAGGACCAGGAAGCGGTGAGCGCACTGGCCATCTCGCAGGAGAAGGCCAAGCAGGAACAGGAAGCCAAGCGCCGCCAGGAGCAGATCGACCTGACCGAACGCAAGCGCCAGGAAGAAGCGGAGCAGAAGCTGCGCCTGGCCAAGCAGCAGGAAGCGGACGAGAAGAAGAAGCAGGCCGAGCAGGAGCGCGTCGCGGCTGACAAGGCCGAGGCCGAGAAGCAGAAGAAGATCGCCGAGATCCGTGCCCGCCGCGAGCAGGCCGAGAAGGAAGCCAAGCTGGCCGAGCGGAAGCTGCGCGAGGTCGCCGCCGCGCGCAATGCCGCCGGCAGTGCCGCTGCCGGCTCCAGCGGCGCTTCCCAGCCGGCGGCCGGTGGTGGTGGCAACAGCGACGATCTTTCAGCCAAGTACGCCGCAGCGATCCAGGCCAAGGTGCTGTCGCAGTGGGTGCGCCCGGATACGGTGCCGCTGGGCCAGCGTTGCCAGATCACCATCACCCAGATTCCGGGCGGCACGGTGATGCAGGCCAAGGTCAGCCCGAACTGCCCCTATGACGAGGCCGGCAAGCGTTCGATCGAGGCCGCGGTGCTCAATGCGCAGCCACTGCCGTACCGCGGCTTCGAGTCGGTGTTCGCGCGTACGCTCAACTTCACCTTTACCGCCCAGGATCGCTGAGGCGGGCAGGGCAGGGGTGGCCTCGGGCCACCCCTGCCCACGGATGTCGCGCTTGCCTCTGGCGTGCTCGGTTTCGGCCGGGCAGGCTGCAGGCTGCTGTCGAACACCGCCCCGAGGGGCGGCGTGACCGGGGCAGGCAGGTGCGATGTTAGCCACGACGTTAACGGTGCGTGAGAGGACGGGCTGGAACTGACCCGGAATTCACGTACCCTTGGTTCATGATTGCGAAGCGGTTCACTCCCGCTTTGTTATCCCTCGTTCCGGTTTCCCCCTATTGAGCGCTCCATGAAAAAGATGCCTCGCTGGCTTGCCGTGTTTGCGGCCCTGTTGCTGCCCTTTGCTGCCGTCGCGCAGCAGAAGGGGCTGGATATCGACATCATCGGCGGCAATGCCTCCGCCCTGCCGATCACCATCGTGCCGATGCCCTACCAGGGTTCGTCGGCCGCTCCGCAGACCGACGTCGCCGGCGTGGTCCGCGCCGACCTGGAGCGTTCGGGCCAGTTCCGCACGCTGCCGGAAGCGCAGATCGTCGAGAAGCCCGTGCGTGGCGGTGACATCCAGTTCGCCACCTGGCGCGCGCTGAAGCAGAACTACATCGTGGTCGGCCGCGTGCTCGATGCCGGTGCCGGTGCCTACCGCGTCGAGTACGAACTGTTCGACGTGCCCAAGGGCGAGCGCCTGCTGGGCCTGGCGATGACCGCCCGTGGCAACGCCATGCGCGACGTCGCCCACCAGATGGCCGACGCCATCTACGAGAAGATCACCGGCGTGCGCGGCGCCTTCTGGACCCGCATCGCCTACGTGACCGCCAGCGGCAAGGGCGATGCCATGCGCTATGCGCTGATGGTGGCCGACTCCGACGGCTACAACCCGCAGACCATCGTGCGTTCGGCCGAGCCGCTGCTGTCGCCGTCGTGGAGCCCGGATGGCAGCAAGCTGGCCTACGTCAGCTTCGAGCGTGGCAATTCGGCGATCTACATCCAGAACATCGGCACCGGTGCGCGCGAACTGGTCACCAGCTTCCGCGGCATCAACAGCGCCCCGGCGTTCTCGCCGGATGGCCGCAAGCTGGCCCTGACCCTGTCGCGTTCGGGCAACCCGGAAATCTACGTGATGGACCTGGGCAGCAAGCAGCTGACCCAGCTGACCAACCACTTCGCCATCGACACCGAGCCGACCTGGGCGCCGGATGGCAGCGCGGTGTACTTCACCTCCGACCGCGGCGGCCGCCCGCAGGTCTACAAGGTCGGCGCCGGTGGCGGCAGTGCCGAGCGCGTGACCTTCCAGGGCAACTACAATGCCAAGCCCTCGGTGTCCTACGACGGCAAGAAGATCGCCGTTGCGCAGGGCTCGGGCAACAGCTACAAGATCGCGATGATGGACAGCTCGCTGGGTTCGCCCCGCTGGAGCACGCTGTCCCCGGGTTCGCTGGATGAATCTCCGAGCTTTGCGCCCAACGCAAGCATGGTGTTGTACGCCGCCCGCGAGGGTGGCCGTGGTGTGCTGTACGCCGTTTCCGCCGATGCGCGCGTGCGCCAGCGGTTGGTTCTGGCTGACGGAGATGTGCGCGAACCGGCATGGTCCCCATACCGTACTCAGCGCTAAAAGAGTGTTAATATTTTCGCTGTCTTGAACCCCTCATCGGCCTAGGAGCCACAAAGGTATCGCCATGAACAAGTCCACCCGCGTTCTGCTTGTTTCCCTGCTGTCTGTGGCCGTCCTGGCCGGTTGCTCGAAGAAGGTGAAGGAACAGCCGGCAACCCCGGTCGACACCGGCACCTCCACCACCACCCCGACCGGTCCGTCGACCTCCGGCCTGTACGGCCCGGGCGACCTGGACACCGACGCTTGCCTGCGCCAGCGCGTTGTCTACTTCGACCTGGACAAGGAAGACGTGAAGCCGGAATTCCAGGCCATCATGGCTTGCCACGCCAAGTACCTGCGTGACCGTCCGTCCTCGCGCATCACCCTGCAGGGCCACACCGACGAACGCGGTTCGCGCGCGTACAACCAGGCCCTGGGTGAGCGTCGTGGCAACGGCGTCAACTCGGCCCTGCAGGCCAACGGTGGCTCGGCTTCGCAGCTGACCGTCGTGTCCTACGGTGAAGAGCGTCCGGTCTGCACCGAGTCGAACGAGTCCTGCTGGTCGCAGAACCGTCGCGTCGAAATCGTCTACACCGCGCAGTAATCCATGCGCATTGGCATCAAACTGATGCTGGTCGTTGCGGCAGCCCTCGTGGCTGCCGCACCGGCGCATGCACAGCGACAGAGCCTGGCCGACCGTGTCGGCGCGCTCGAGCAGCAGATGTACAACAACAGCGCCAACCAGGACCTGTTGAACCAGATCAATCAGCTGCGGCAGCAGGTCACCAGCCTGCAGGCCTCGATCGAGCAGTTGCAGCACGACAACGCCCAGCTCAAGCAGTCCGCCCAGGACCAGTACCTGGATCTGGACAGCCGCCTGAACCGGTTGGAAGGGGGCAATGCCGCCCCGGCCCTGCCGCCCGTTCCGGCGAGCGCGCCGAAGGCCGCACCGGCCCCGGCAAAACCCGCAGCGGCGGCCACTTCCGAGCGGCCGCCTTCCGTCCACGGTGATGCCGGCAGTCTTGCCGCCACCGGCGACGAGCGCACCTCCTACAACGTCGCCTTCGATTCGCTGAAGGCCGGCAAGTACGATGATTCGGCGCAGTTGTTCCTGAGCTTCCTGCAGCTGTACCCGAACGGCGTCTATGCGCCGAACGCGCTGTACTGGCTGGGCGAGAGCTACTACGCCACCCGCAACTTCCCGATGGCCGAGACCCAGTTCCGCGAACTGCTCTCGCGCTATCCGACCCACGACAAGGCCGCCGGCGGCCTGCTCAAGGTCGGCCTCTCGCAGTATGGCGAGGGCAAGGTCGACCAGGCCCAGCAGACGCTGGAGGCCGTCGTGGCGCAGTACCCCGGCTCGGACGCCGCGCGCACCGCGCAGGACCGTCTGCAGTCCATCCGCCTCGGCAAGCAGATCCGCTGACCCGGCGTACAATAGGTGTCCTGTAGAGCCGAGCCCACGCTCGGCTGCTTTCGTTTCCGGTTCGGCAACCCCGCCCGGATCCGGCAGCGCCGGGCCCTGTCTGCCCGGTTGTTTTCGTAGAGCCGAGCCATGCTCGGCTGCGTTCGTTACCGGCCACGGTAGCCCACCCGCCACGTGTCCCACCAAGAAGTACCCGCCATGACCGCCGTTACTCCGTCCAGCGCCGCCGCCACGCCCAGTGAGATCGTGCAGTCGCCCCTGCCACGCCTGAAGATCACCGAGATCTTCACCTCGCTGCAGGGCGAAGCCGATACCGCCGGCTGGCCAACCGTGTTCGTGCGCCTGACCGGCTGCCCGCTGCGTTGCCAGTACTGCGACACCGCCTATGCCTTCCACGGCGGCACCTGGTGGGATATCGACGACATCGTGGCCGAGGTGCTGGCCCAGGGCGTGCGCCACGTGTGCGTGACCGGTGGCGAGCCGTTGGCGCAGAAGCGCTGCCTGGTGCTGTTGGAAAAGCTGTGCGATGCCGGCATGGACGTCTCGCTGGAAACTTCCGGTGCGCTGGACGTCAGCGCGGTGGACCCGCGGGTGTCGCGCGTCGTCGACATCAAGACGCCGGGTTCGGCCGAAGCCGCCCGCAACCGCCTGGAAAACCTGCCGCTGCTGACCGCCCGCGACCAGATCAAGTTCGTCATCTGCAACCGCGAGGACTACGACTGGGCCAAGGCGATGGTCGCCGAGCACGGCCTGGTGCAGCGCTGCACCGTGTTCTTCTCGCCCAGCAAGGGCGAGATCACCGCGCGGCAGCTGGCCGACTGGATTGTCGAAGACCGGCTGCCGGTGCGCTTCCAGATGCAGTTGCATAAAATCCTGTGGAACGACGAGCCGGGCCGATGAGCCGGCGCAGCGTTCCCTGATGTAACTCCGGCGCGGGACAGCGTGCTGGCTTTCCCCTCCCAACCGGATGTTTTTCCCATGAAGAAGGCAGTCGTGCTTCTCTCCGGCGGCATGGATTCAGCCGCCGTCATCGCCATGGCCCAGGAACAGGGCTTCGCCGTGCATGCCCTGAGCGTGCGCTATGGCCAGCGCCATACCTCCGAACTGGACGCTGCCGCCCGCGTGGCCAAGGCCCAGGGCGTGGTCGCGCACAAGACCGTGGACGTGGACCTGCGCAGCATCGGCGGCTCGGCACTGACCGACGACATCGACGTGCCGGAGGCCGGCGGTGCCGGCATTCCGGTCACCTATGTGCCGGCGCGCAACACCATCATGCTGTCGCTGGCCCTGGGCTGGGCCGAAGTGCTTGGCGCCAACGACATCTTCTGCGGCGTCAACGCCGTGGATTACTCCGGCTACCCGGACTGCCGCCCCGAGTTCGTGGCGGCGTTCCAGGCGCTGGCCAACCTGGCCACCAAGTCGGGCGTGGAAGGTGCGGGCATCAAGGTGCACGCGCCGCTGCAGTTCCTCAGCAAGGGCCAGATCGTCAGCGAAGGCGTGCGCCTGGGCGTGGACTTCGGCCTGACCGTGTCCTGCTACAACGCCGACGCTCACGGCGCCGCCTGCGGTCATTGCGATGCCTGCCGCCTACGCGCGCAGGGCTTTGCCGAGGCCGGCGTGCCCGACCCCACGCTGTACGCCTGACCGCGTCTGGTAGAGCCGGCCGCTGGCCGGCTTCACTGCAGGTGCGAACCGCCCCTTCTTGGTGTGTGCAAGCCGCCCCTCTCGGTGGGTGCGCCCCCCCCCCTCTCGGTGGGTGCGAACCGTTGGTTCGCACTCCTTGACCTACCGGGCCTGCAACCATCCCGATGCCTCGATGAAGCCGCGCACCGCGTCCGGATCGGCGTAGTCCAGTTCGATCATCCGCGCGATGGCGGGCCCCTCGTCGGTCTGTTGGCGCATGTACTCCTGCGCGATGCGGTATCCGGCGTAGTAGCCCAGATCACTCACCCCGAACGGATTGCGCGCGCTGTTGTACAGCCAGTTGTCCAGGCTGTCACCGTGCATCTCGGCAAGGAAGCGCGTGCGGATTTGTGCCTCGTGCGCGGGCCCATAGGCGTACAGCGGCAGTGCCGGACGGCGACCGCTGATGCGCTCTGCCACGTATTCGGGCACGCCTTCGCGTACTGCGTACTGGGCCAGGCTGCCAGTGGTCTCGCGCTGCTGGGTATGCACGTACTCGTGCAGGTTGTTCTGCGCGTTGTTCGCACCGGGGCGGCTGTCGTAGAAGATCCGCAGGCGGCCGCGCATCGGCTCGGGCAGCTCGCTTACGTCCACGCGCTCATCGCCCAGCGCCATCTCCGCCCCGATCAACACCTTGTCGCCCAACGTGGTGCCGCCGGTACGCAGCACGCCCATCGCGTAGGTGATGGTGGCCGGACGCAGTGCAGGGTAGAGCGCGCGGAACGCGTCCAGGTCCCGGTCCAGCGTGGCGCTGGCCTGCTGCGCGTTCGCAGTCAACGGCCGTACCGAAGTCCAGAAGCGTGGCCATGACTGCATGGCCTCGGCGTATTCGCGGGCCGTGTAGTTGCGGACCTGCATCAGTGCATGCAGTCCGGGGCTGCCGGGATCGATGTAGCGTTGCTGGACCAGCACCACGCGGCGTTCGGCATCAGGCTCGGCGCGCACCGCGTCATAGGTGGCCCAGAAGCGGGCGATGTCGTCAGTGACGACCTGGGACGTCGAGGCCACTGCTGTGCAGGGCAACAGCAGGATGGCGATCAGACAGCAGGTGAGGCGCATCCGTGGCTCCGGGTGGTGAACATGGATGGGATGCGTGGAAGGCCCGGAAGGTTTAAGCGGGCTGACCCGACTGGGTAGTGCCGGCCGCTGACCGGGACACGCAACACCCCTGTACTTCGCGCGACCCGGCAAAGTAGGGTAGAATGCGGACCCCGCCGAAAGGCCGGGCGATGCATCGGGCCGTTAGCTCAGTCGGTAGAGCAGAAGACTTTTAATCTTTTGGTCGAAGGTTCGAATCCTTCACGGCCCACCATTGCATTGACGATCAAGAAGGCGCCCAAGGGGCGCCTTTTTTGTTGCTTCCTTCAAAGCACTTCCGCAATGGGGGAAGCGCCGCTGCAACGATGCGGTGTTGCAGGTGCTATCGACTCCCCGGCGCCCGCTGGCAGCGGGTGCGGGGAGGCGGCGCTCCGCGCACCCGCTTCCGTCGCTGCTGCCCCCACGTCGCTCACCTTAAAAAAATTACCTTTAAGGTAACAACAAAGGTAATTTCAGGTAATTGATCTCATCAGAACCGGCCGTTTCCGGCCGGCCAGGGACGCTGTCAGCCGTAATGCGCGCGCAACAGCCCGGCGTCGTGGAAGGAAATGCCCTCGCGGATGCACTCCTCCGCGCGCTCCATGTCCTTGTGCAACTGGATCAGTGCGTCGTCGGCGAGCTGCTCGATGTTGACCACACCGCAACATGCCTGATCGATCACATGCTGCATGGGTTCGCCCCAGCGTCGGCGTACGTTGCGGATCATGCGGCAATGCCACTCGCGCATGATCGCGTCCATGCGCCTCTCCCCGCGGACCACATGTGCGTCTCCCGCCACCACCCGCAATGCCGGCGCCGGGGTGCGCTCGCCGCGCAGTTCCTGGGTCCTAGCGGCCAACCGCTGTGCGAGCTCCTCGAGTCGCGTGTGAGTCATCCTTTGCCTCCCTGATCCGTCTTGCCAGAAGCTTCGTCAGGTCGAGCACATTGTCCGGTGCAGAGGGCTGACCGAACTCGTCCACGACCATGAATGCGGTCTCCAGCAGCACGGGATCGTAGATCCATTCCGGTGGATCGCCGACCAGCTCCAGGTAGTGCGAAAGCACCTTGACCGCAGCGCTCATTTTCTCGAAATCCAGTCCCGTAGATTGAGACTGAAGCGACACGTCTCCGTCCTGATCGACGCGATCCAGCGTTCCATGTGGAAGCTGCATCACTGATTCAAGATCGCGCGCAAGCCGATGGCCGATGCTCTTCGGGTTGCTCTCGGAAATCCACTGGCTGACCTGGGGCTGGGCCCAGCGGGTGCCACCGTACAGGCGGGCCCACTCGGCCGGGCCGCCGGCGGCGGCCACGCGGAGGCGCATGTTGAGGGTGCGAGCGGTACTGGCGTCCATCTGTAGATGGTGCGCTGCATTACCAATCCAGCAAATGACCAAAACGGTATTGACTATCCATTACCGTGACAGTAATGTGTGGCCCATGAACCTCATCGACTACGCCATCTCCCAAGGGGGCTACGGCACCCCCAGCTGTCCCGTCATGCGCCGCCTGGCCCACCAGACCGGTTGCGCGCTGCGGACCCTCTACATGATCGCCCGCGGCCACAAGCTGCCCGGCGCGCGCCTGTGCCGGCGCATCGAGCTGGCCACTGCGGGCGCCGTGCGCCGCGAATCCCTGCGCCCGGATGTGTTCGGTCCGACCCCGTCGCCCGTCAAAGGAGAAGCCACCCATGCAGCTTGATACGTTCGGTGAGTATGTCCGCAGCCGCCTGGAGCACTGGGGCGGCGAATATGCGCTGCATCGCGACTGCGAATACCTCGGCTTCCAGTCGCGCAACCTGCTGGCGGTGCTGATCGAGCATCGTGGTGACATGCCGGGGCGGGCCCAGGGCTACAAGCCTCTGGAAACCGATCAGCTGGCGCAGCAGATCGAAGACATCATCACGGCGGTCGCGCGTGACAACGTGGCGATGGCCTGTGCGCTGCGCGGCTACTACTGCGGGCGTGGCCGACGCAAGGTCGAACGATTCGAAACGGCGAATCTGCTGCTGGCCAACAGCGGGCAGCGGCCGGTATCCAACCGGCATTACCTCAACCTGGTCGAACTTGGCTTCCAGCGCGTACGTGGCTGGATGGAGGGCATCGCCCAGGCCGCATGAGCGGCGGAACCGATCTTCCGCCCGCCTCCCGACCGGAACAACCCTCGTGCCGAGCCGGCAGCGGGGCGGGCACCCCTTCGGGCCACGTCGATGCGACGCGGCCTGCATTCCCTCCAGGACCCATCATGAAAGAAGAAATCATCAGCACGGCCGGCGCGGCGGCCATCAAGTCGGCGCCACCGGTTACCGTCGCCGGTGCGCTTGCAGCCGGCATCACCCTGGACCGCCTGGTCGTGGTCCTCACCATCATCTACCTGGCGGCGCAGATTGCCTATCTGGGCTGGCGCTGGCTGCGCGAATGGCGCCGCAGGGAGCGCGAATGAGCCGGCCCGGCAGTACATTGCCGGTACGCAGCCTGGTCGCCGCGCTTGCGCTGAGTGCTGCGGGCCTGATCGCCATCGTTGACCGCGAGGGATACACCGACGCCGCAGTGGTGCCCACGCGCAATGACCGGCCCACCTATGGCTTCGGCTCGACCGTTCGCGAGGATGGCACGCCGGTGAGGCTGGGCGACCGCACCACGCCAGTACGCGCGCTGCATGCCGTGCAGGCTCATCTGGCCAGGGAGGAAGGGCAGTTCCGCGCGTCGCTGCCCGGTGTGGCGCTCAGCCAGGGCGAGTACGACGTCTATGTCGATTTCCTCTACCAGTACGGCATCGGCAACTGGCGCGCGTCGTCGATGCGCCGGCATCTGCTGCAGGGTGAGTATCACCAGGCCTGCGATGCCTTGCTGCTGTGGAGGCGGGCAGGGGGCTACGACTGTTCAACCCGCATCGACGGCCGCCCCAACACCGTGTGCTGGGGAGTGTGGGAGCGCCAGCAGCAGCGCCACGCGCGTTGCCTGGCGGAGCAGTGACCCATGCCGCGCATGCTGGTGGTGATGGCGTCGCTGCTGCTGTGGTCGTTGCTGATGTTCATGACTGGCTGGCGTTGGCGCGGTGATCGCAGCGACCTCGCGATGGCGCGTGCCGATGTGGAGCAACAGGCCGGCGCGGTGCAGTCCGAACGGCGGTTGCGCCGGGATCAGGAAGAACGGAGCGAGGCGATGGCCTCACTGGGGGAACAACATGAACAGGATCGTGAGCGCGCGGCCGAGGTGGATGCCGATGTGGTGGCTGCCCTGCGCGCTGGCACTCTCCGCCTGCGCGACGACCTCGCCGCGTGCCATACCGGCCGTCTGTCCGAAGCCGCCGCCCGCACCGGCGAACGTGATGCGGGCGCCCAGTTACGAGCAGAGGTTGCGGCAGCGCTTGTTCGAATCGGACGCGATGCCGACGACCAGCTCCGTGCCTGCCAGGCCGTGATCGAACTGGATCGCCGTTGAGGGCGCCGGCGCAGTTATGCTGGCCGTCCTCTCGAAAATGGAAGTTCGCATGCGCGTCGTCGCTCTCTCCGCCCTGATCCTGCTGGCCGCCGCAGGGCCGGGCCTCGCAGCTGTTCCCACCGTGCCGGCAGCACCGCCGGCATCGACCGCTGCGGCCGCACCACTGGTGATCGGCGAGACCTTCACCGTGCAGTCGAAGGCACTGGGCGAGACCCGCCGCATCAATGTCTATCGTCCGCAGCCCTGGGGCCTGGATCCGAAGGCGCCGCTGCCGGTGCTGTACATGGCCGATGGCGGCATCGGCGAGGATTTCCTGCATGTGGCAGGGCTGGTGCAGGTGCTGACCGGCAATGGCAGTATGCGTCCGTTCCTGCTGGTCGGCATCGAGAATACCGAGCGCCGCCGCGACATGACCGGCCCCAGCAGCGACCCGCAGGACCAGAAGATCGCGCCACGCATCGGTGGCTCGGCGGCCTACCGCAGCTTCCTGCGCGATGAACTGATGCCGCAGGTACGCCAGCGCTACCCGACCACAGACGAGCGTGCGCTGATCGGTGAGTCGCTTGCTGGCCTGTTCGTGGTCGAGACGCTGCTGCAGGAGCCGACGCTGTTCAACAGCTATATCGCGCTGGACCCCAGCCTGTGGTGGAACCGTGGTGCGATGCTGGCCGGAGCATCCCGGCAGCTGCCGGCGGTGACGCGTGCACAGCCGCACGTGTTCCTGGCCAGCAGCGGGCAACCGGAACTGGCCGCCTCCACGGCACGACTGGCCGCGCTGCTGCAGCAGGCCTCGCCGTCGCCGCTGGTGAAGTACCTGCCGCTGCCGGAGGAAACCCACGCGACCGTCTACCACCCGGCCGCATTGCAGGCGCTGCGCACACTGTTCCCGGCGCCGCCGCCGGCCTCGCCCTGACCGCGCGTGGCGCGGCGCCGCGCGACGTGTGAGGATGCGGTAGCGACGCCACCCGGGTACGTCGCCCGCAACGGGAGAGTGTGGATGCAGCGTGTGCGTGGATGGAGTGTGGCGGCCTGCCTGGCCATGGGGGGCTGTGCGATGTCGGTGGCGCCACCGGCAACTCTGGATGAAGCGAAGGAAAGCGCGGCCACCGCCGCGCAGGGCGTGGTGCTGCCGGATACCGAGGCGCTGCGCGTGCACGACCCGGTGGGACGCGATTACCCGATCTGGGTGGCGTTGCCGGCCGACTACGCCGCACATCCGGAAAAGCACTATCCGGTGCTGTACGTGACCGATGCGCTGTACAGCTTCCCGCTGGTGCGCAGCGTGCGCAACCTGGTCGGGCAGAAGGGCGTCAACATCGAGGATTTCATCCTGGTCGGGCTGCCGCCGCAGGAAGGCCTGACCTCCAGGCAGAGCCGCTCGCGGGATTACACGCCGAGCGATCCGGCGCGCACCGATCCGCGTGACTACAGCGACGACGTCAGCTACGGCGGCGCCGCGCATTACCGCGACTTCCTCGCCGAGCGCGTACTGCCGCTGATCGATGCGCGCTACCGCACCGATCCGGCGCGGCGAGCCTATGCCGGTCATTCCTATGGCGGCCTGTTCGGCGCCTACGTGCTGACCACGCGCCCGGACATGTTCCGCAGCTACATCCTGTCCAGCCCGTCGCTGTGGTTCGACAACCATCGGGTGCCGCGCATGTTGGCCGAAGCCAAGGCGCCTGCGCAGCCGACCACGGTGGTGCTGTCGATCGGCAGCTTCGAAACGGTCAAGCCGGAGCCGCGCTATTTCACCCGCAACGACATGCTGCGCCACAACGCCGAGTTCGCCGAGCAGCTGCGCAGCAGCGGGCGATCATTGAAGGTGGAGAACATGGTGATCGACGGCGAGGACCATTTCACCGTCTACCCGGACATGATCACCCGCGCGCTGCTGAAGGTGTTCCCGGGTACCGGGCCGTACAGCAGCGGTTGATGAGTGCCTCAGGCCGCCTGTGCGTCCGGCCCGGTCAATACGCCCACATCGGCGTGCCGGAAGCACAGCCGGATCGCGTCGAGCAGCTCGCTCATGTTGTAGGGTTTGGGCAGGAAATGGATGCCGTCGCGGAGCTGCGGCAGCACCTGGTGCTGGTCCATGCCCGACGTCACCAGGATCGGCAGCTGGGGATACAGGCTGCGGACCCGGTTGGCGGCTTCAATGCCACTGATCGCACCCAGATTGACGTCGGTGAACAGCAGGTCGAAACGCTCACCGGCCGCCAGCAGGCCCAGCGCCGCTTCGGCAGAGCTCACGCCCACTACGTGGCAGGCCTGGCTTTCCAGCGCCAGTCGGCTCAGCTCGCGGGTTTCCTCGGCGTCCTCGATGAGCAGGACGCGGGGTTCAACGTGGCGCTTGGACAGCAACATGACGCGACAACTCCGGACAGCAACGGTGAAAAGGCGCGCAAGTATGCGCAAGCCGGTAGTGATCCCGACGTGCACGGCAAGCTAAGCGGGCGTTACAGGCCTCTCTGGCGCCTGAGCCGCACGTGCCAGGCCAGCACCGCCACTGCGAGCAGGGCGGTGCCGATGCGCAGGCCGGTGGCCTGCCAACCCAATGCGATGGCGTCATCGAGGCTGAACACATTCCAGGCAAGGTTCATCGAAACATGCAGGATCAGGCCGCACCACAGGGTGTCGCCGTCGAGGTGGTCGAGCCAGGCGAAGATGAAGCCGCCCAGCGCGATCACCGCGCCAATGAACAGTGCGATGCCGCCGCCGTCGAACCCGCCGAAGCCGAGCCAGTGCACCATGCCGAACAGCAGTGCCTGCGGCAGCGCGAGCAACGGCCACGGACCGCGCACGATCTTCACCAGCAGCACGAAGCCGAGGCCACGGAACAGCACTTCCTCGGCCAGCGGGAACAGCGCGGCCAGCATCGTGGCATCCAGCGCAGTCAGTGCCGTGTTCGGAGTTCCGAGCAGCGCCAGTCCCAGCCAGCAGGGCAGGCTGGCCAGCAGCACCCACAACGGGCCGCCCCAGCCGTTTCCGCGCAGTCCCAAGCTGGCCATCAGGCCCATGTCACGGGGCCGCAGCAGCGCGGCCAGCAGCAGTGCCACCAGTACCGCCAGCGCGTTGTCCAACAGGCTGCCGCCATAGGGGATGGGCAGTGCGGGAACCGGTGTGCCGATGGCCGCGGCGATATCCCGCAGGTTCAGGCCAAGGCCGACACCCAGCAGCACCAGCAACAGGCGCGCGGTGGTGGGCAGGCGGGACAACACGGTCATGTACGCATTCCCTGCGGAACAAGGGCGCAGTGTGCCGCGCGGTACGCATGTGGGCACGCGCCGGAAGTCCCTGTGCCATCGGTCACGCGTTGCCGCACAGTCATCGCGGTGCAGGTACAGTCGAAACCAGACCGACAGGAGCAATACCGATGCTGTGCCCCGTGTGCAAGACCCAGACGCTGCAGATGGCCGAACGCCACGGCATTGAGATCGATTACTGCCCAAGTTGCCGCGGCGTGTGGCTGGATCGTGGCGAGCTGGACAAGATCATCGAGCGCGCAGGCGCCGGTGCGGCCGTACCGCCGGCAGCGCCCGTGCAGGCTCAGCCGGCCTCGCCGCCACCGGTGATGCACCGTGATACCCGCCACCTCGGCCAGCGCTACGAGGACAACCGGGGCCAGGGCTACAAGAAAAAGAAGAAGGACAGCTTCCTGTCGGAACTGTTCGATTTCTAGTTTGTAGCGTCGAGCCATGCTCGACTGGATATTGCAGACCCTGGCCAAGCATGGCTCGACGCTACATGGGCTGCATGATCATGGCCGCCGCAGGATGAACTCGCGGTCGTGGGTATCACCGACGATGAAGTCGTACTCGCCGACCTTGCTGCAGCCATAGCGCGCGTAGAAGCGCTGCGCGCCGAAGTTTTCTTCCCATACGCCCACCCACAGGGTGCGGCGCCGCGGCTGGTCCAGCCAGGCCATGAACGCGTCCATCAGGCGTGCACCATGGCCGCCGTTCTGGTGTGCGGCCAGGATGTAGAACCGCTTCAGTTCGATGTCGCCCTCGCGTGCATCGGCATGCGGCAGGGTGTTGGCACCGGCGGCCAGGTAGCCGACCACGGCGTCGCCGTCCATCAGCAGCCAGATGGCACTGCGTGGGTCGGACAGTTCAGTGCGCTGCGATTCGCTGCTGTAGTGCGCCTGCAGGAAATCATGCAGCTCCTGCGCGGGGTACGAGTCGCCCCAGGTTTCGGTGTAGGTGGTGATGGCGATCGCCGACAGGGCATCGACATCGGCAAGGGTGGCGCGGCGGATCTGCAACGACATGGCGGTGCCTGCACTGGAACGTGGCGCAGTGTAGCCGGCCCCGGCGGCTGCCGGGGCTGGCCATTGCGCACGAGCCGCTGCTCAGAACCACATGCGCACGCCGGCCACCCAGCGTGTGTCGCGCGCGTGGTCACCGGCGTAGTCGGCGGTGTCGCCAAACGTGCGCTCGTGGCTGATGCCGATGTATGGCGCAAAACGGCGGCTGAACTCATAGCGCAGGCGCAGCCCGGCTTCGACCTTGTTCAGTCCGCGACCAATGCCGTACTCCGGTTCATCCCTGGCAGCGACGGTGGCTTCCAGCAGCGGCTGCAGGATCAGGCGGTTGGTCAGCAGCACGTCGTACTCGACCTCGGCCTTGGCCAGCACTTGGCCGCCGGAACCCATATACAGCGTGGCCGAGCTCTCGAACTTGTACGGTGCCAGCCCCTGGATACCGATGGCCGCCCACGTGCGCGAGTCGGCCGGGCTGAAGTCCTGGCGCACGCCGACCAGCACGTCCCACCACGGCGACACGCTGCGGCCATACAGTGCTTCCAGCGACGATGACTCGGTGCGGCCGCGGCTGCGTTCGCCATCGGTGCGCAGCCACAGGCGGTTGATGTTGCCACCGATCCAGCCGGTGGCCTCCCAGGCCTGGCCGTTGCTGCTCTTGCCGTCCCAATGTTCGAGGCGGTCGATCAGCAGCAGGCTGTTGATCTCCGGCGCATGCTCCATCGCGCCGTGCGCGATCGGTGGGAATGCAGCGGCACGATCGGCATCGGACGGCACCGGGATGGGGTCGCGCGGTTCGGTGGGCGCGGGCGTGGCATGGCCCATTGCCCCGTGGTCCATCTGCGAATGGTCCATCGCCGCCGGTTGCATCGCGCCATGGTCCATCTTCGAGTGATCCATGCCGGCATGATCTGTGGCGCCCGAATCCATCTTCGAATGATCCATCTTCGAATGATCGGCCTGTTCGACCGGCGCGTTGGCGGTCTTTGCGGGCGGATCCATCGCGGCCATGTCATGCCCGGCGTGCGACTGCGCGAACACCGGCAATGCGGCGGCCAGGCCCAGGGCCAGCAGGCTGGGGGAAAGCAGTGAGCGGCTCATTCTTCGATCCTCACTTCGCGCATCATGCCCGCTTCCATGTGGTACAGCAGATGGCAGTGGTAGGCCCAGCGGCCGAGCGCATCGGCGCGCACGCGGTAGCTGCGGCGGGTGCCGGGCGGCATGTCGATGGTGTGCTTGCGCACCTGGAATTCCTCCTGCGCGTTCTCCAGATCGCTCCACACGCCATGCAGGTGGATCGGGTGCTGCATCATGGTGTCGTTGACCAGCACGATGCGCATGCGCTCGCCGTAGTTCAGCCGCAGCGGTTCGGCGCTGGCGAACGGAATGCCATCGAACGACCAGGAGAATTTCTCCATGTGCCCGGTCAGGTGCAGTTCGATCTCACGGCTGGGCTCGCGGCCATCGGGGTCCTCGAACAGGCTGCGCATCGCGCCATAGGTCAGCACCTGGCGGCCGTTGTCGCGCAGGCCGATGCCGGGGTCGTCCAGCTTCGGTTCGGTGGCCGAGCTCTGCATGTCCACCAGCGGGTTGTTGCGCTCGCTGGACGGGTGCTTCGGCGCCTTGCTGGCGGTATCGCCACCGGCAGGCGCGCCGTGGCCCATGCTGGCGCCGCAGCCGCCCTCCATGCCCTTCATCGCGGCCATGTCGTGGCCGCCGTGGCCACCACTGCCCATGTCGTGGCCCATGTCGCTCATCGTCAGCAACGGGCGTGGGTCGCGCTCGGGAATCGGCGCCTGCAGGCCATGGCGCACCGCCAGCGTGCCGGCGGCGAAGCCGGTGCGGCCCATGTCCTGGCAGAAGATGGTAAACGCGTCCTGGCCGGTGGGCTCGACCAGCACATCGTAGGTTTCGGCGGGAGCGATGCGGAACTCATCGATGCTGACCGGATGGATGTACTGGCCATCGGCGGCGACCACGGTCATCTTCAGGCCGGGAATGCGCACATCGAAGTAGGTCATCGAGGCGCCATTGATGAAACGCAGCAGCACCTTCTCGCCGCTGCGGAACAGCCCGGTCCAGTTGCCGGCCGGGGCGGTGCCGTTCATCAGGTAGGTGTAGGTGTGGGCGTTGATGTCGGAGATGTCGGTCGGCGTCATCCGCATCCGCCCCCACATGCCACGGTCGGACAGCGCGGCTGACCAGCCCTCGCGCTTCACGTCACGCAGGAAGTCGGGCAGGGTGCGCTTGTAGTAGTTGTCATGCTCGGCGAGCTTCTTCATGCGCCGGAACAGCGCACCCGGATCCATGTCGGTCCAGTCGGACAGCATGATCACGTGCTCGCGGTCGTGCCTGTACGGCGCCGGTTCGGCCGGATCGATGATCAGCGCGCCGTACAGGCCGGCCTGCTCCTGGAACATCGAGTGGCTGTGGTACCAGTAGGTACCCGACTGCTTCAGCTGGAAGTGGTAGTGGTAGGTCTCGCCGGGGCCGATGCCGTTGAAGCTCAGGCCGGGCACGCCGTCCATGTTGGCCGGCAGCAGGATGCCGTGCCAGTGGATCGAGGTCGGGTGGCGTTCCAGCGTGTTGCGCACGAACAGGTCCACGGTCTGGCCTTCGCGCCAGCGCAGGATCGGCGCCGGCAGCGATCCATTGACGGTGATCGCCGGGCGGGTGCGGCCGGTGAAGTTGGCCAGTGATTCGCCGATGGCCAGTTCGATGCGGGTGTCGCTGAGCACGGCTGGGGCGCCGGCCAGGCGCGGGGTGGCCGTGGCGGCGGCGAGCGCGCGCTGTGGTACGCCGACGGCGGCGATGCCGGCAACCACGCCGCCGGCGGCCAGGCCCTGCACGAACAGGCGGCGCGACGGCATGGGCACGGCGCCCGGACCGGGGGGAATGCGGGTATTCATGGTGGTGACTCCAGACACGTAAAGACGCCGGCAGGTGGCCGGCTACGGTGCGCAGGGCGCACGGTGCATGTGGAATCAGCCGATGGGAGGGCGTGAGATCGGCGGCAGCGGCGGCGCCGGACGGCCGGTGGCCGGCATCGGCTGTGGTGCCAGCGACAACGCCGGGCCGGCCATGAACGGCAACGGCTGCACCACCAGCAACGGGTGCTGGGCACAGCTGCGCACGCAGTCCTTGATCTGGCAGTGGGCGTCGTGGGCGGGGGCCTTGGCCTGCGGGGCCGGGTCGGCCTGCATGCCGGCGTGGTGGCAGTCGGCGTCACCGCCAGCTGCGGCGGCCGCGACGGCGTGTGCCATCCGCCCCATTTCTTCATGACCGCTGGCCATGGCCGCGTTCAGCCCGTTGAGCAACAGGCTGAGCATGAGCACGACACGAAGCAGGGTCGAAGCCAGGGACATGGCGCTAATCTAGCCGCAAGCGGGCGCGGATGCACTTCCGGCTGAATGGCCGGTTCAAGGTTGGAGCTGCACCAAGGTGGAGCCGGGCCCGCGCTCGGCTGCTGTTCGCGCAGGGGCAGCCGAGCGTGGGCTCGGCTCTACAGGGGCGCCCGCGCGCCGTTGGGACCATGCCCGGCGGCCGCGCAGCGTGGCAACGCGATACCGTCAGCCCTCTTCGCGCACGATCTCGACCAGGCGCGGGCCGTAACGGCTCAGCTTGGTGCCGCCGATGCCGCCGACCCGTGCCAGTGCATCCAGGCTGGTCGGGCGCTGTTCGGCGATGTTGCGCAGGGTGCTGTCGTGGAAGATCACGAACGCCGGCACGTTCTGTTCGCGGGCCAGTTCGGCACGCAGGCCGCGCAGGGCGTTGAACAGCGCCAGATCCTGCGGCAGTACCGACAGCCCGGTACGCTGCGCACTGCGCTCGCGCCCGCTGGTGCTGCTGGCCGGGTCGCGGCGCATGCTGATCTGTCGGCGGCCGGTCAGTACGTCGCGGCTGGCGTCGGTCAGGCGCAGGCCGCCGTGGCCCTCGCTGTCCACTTCCAGCAGGCTGGCGGCGACCAGTTGGCGGAACACGCTGCGCCAGGTGCGCGCATCCAGATCGCGACCGATCGCATAGGTGCTGAGCTTGTCGTGGCCCTGCTGCTTCACCTTCTCGTTCTCGCTGCCACGCAGGATGTCGATCAGGTGGCCGACGCCGAAGCGCTGGCCGCTGCGGTAGACGCAGCTCAGCGCCTTCTGTGCCGGAATGGTCGCGTCCCACGAGGCCGGCGGTGTCAGGCAGTTGTCGCAGTTGCCGCAGGGCTGGGGGTAGGTCTCGCCGAAACCGGCCAGCAGCACCTGGCGGCGGCACTGCATGGATTCGCAGTAGCCCAGCAGATGGTCGAGCTTGGCCCGCTCCAGCTGCTTGCGCTCTTCGCCGGCCTCGGACTGCTCGATCATCTGCTTGAGCAGCACCACGTCGCCCAGGCCGTAGCACAGCCAGGCCTCGGCGGCCTCGCCATCGCGACCGGCGCGGCCGGTTTCCTGGTAGTAGCCTTCCATCGACTTGGGCAGGTCGGTATGCGCGACAAAGCGCACGTCCGGCTTGTCGATGCCCATGCCGAAGGCGATGGTGGCGCACATCACGATGCCGTCCTCGCGCAGGAAGCGGCGCTGGTTGTTCGCGCGCACGTCCGGCGGCAGGCCGGCGTGGTAGGGCAGGGCGTTGAAGCCCTGGCCGCAGAGGAATTCAGCGGTCTCCTCGACCTTGCGCCGCGACATGCAGTAGACGATGCCGGCCTCGCCACGGTGGCTGCGCAGGAAGTCGGTCAGCTGCTTGCGGGCGTTGTCCTTCTGCACCACGGTGTAGCGGATGTTGGGGCGGTCGAAGGAGCTGACGAAGTGGCGTGCTTCCTGCAGATCCAGGCGCTCGGCGATCTCGCGCTGGGTTGGCGGATCGGCGGTGGCGGTCAGCGCGATCCTCGGGATCTGCGGCCAGCGCTCGTGCAGCACGGTCAGCTGGCGGTATTCCGGGCGGAAGTCGTGGCCCCACTGCGACACGCAGTGTGCTTCGTCGATGGCGAACAGGGCGATCTGGCTGCGCGACAGCAGCGACAGGAAGCGACCGGTCAGCAGCCGCTCGGGAGCGACATAGAGCATGTCCAGCTCACCGGCGAGCAGTTCGCGCTCGACGCGGCCGGCAGTCTCGGCATCCAGGGTGGAATTCAGGTACTCGGCGCGCACGCCGAGCTGGCGCAGGGCTTCGACCTGGTCCTGCATCAGCGCGATCAGCGGCGAGATGACGATGCCGCAACCGTCACGCAGCAGGGCCGGGACCTGGTAGCACAGCGATTTGCCGCCGCCGGTGGGCATCAGCACCAGGGCATCGTGACCGGCAGCCACATGCTCCACGATGTCCTGCTGCGGACCACGGAAATCGTCGTAACCAAAGACGCGTTGGAGCAGGTCGTGCGCGGGACGGGAAGCCATCCGGTTAGTTTACCCCGGAGGGAGGGGTAGGGGTTCGGCAGGGCTGCGCCCTGCACCTGCTGCAAGCCAGTGCAACGTCAAAGGCAACAGCCGGCTCTGGGCTGTCTGCTTATTGGGCGGGGCGGTGTGGGCTTGCAGGACACGCCGTAAACCCGTCCTTGGGGGCTCGATGGCGCCATCCATGGCGCCAACGCTCCTGCAAGCCCACACCGCCCCACCCCCGACAGTTTCCCGGTGACGGGGGGCCAGATCAATCCACGCCATGCGTGGATGAAAACTGTCAGAACTCGACAAACAAAATGGGGTCAGATCCGTTTTCCTGCGGAAAACGGATCTGACCCCAATGGCTTTGCCGGCAGATCGCGGAAAACTGCCGAAGGCGGGGTGGGTCCGGTGGCAGGGGTGTCCGCGGCATGGATGCCGCGGCCAAGCCCCCAAGGACGGGTTTACGGCGTCCCCTGCCACCGGACCCATCCCGCCTACCCACAGGAGGCCAGCTTTTGCTCTGGCTCTGGCCTTGGCTTTAAGGCCTCTGCGGGTGCAGGGCGCAGCCCTGCCGGGCCCCCCAACTCTTACTGCAGCAGCGAGCGCAGCATCCAGGCGTACTTCTCGTGGGTCTGCAGCCGCTGGGTCATCAGATCCTCGGTCGGGGCGTCGTCTCCCTTGGCCGCCACCTCCAGCACTTCACGTGCCGTACGGCAGACTGCTTCGTTGGCGACCACCAACTGGCGTACCATTTCACGCCAGTCCGCGCTGTCGGTCAGGCCCGGTTCCTCGGCGATCGAGGTCAGCGCAGCGAATTCCCGGTAGGAGCCCGGGGCATTGAAGCCCAGCGCGCGGATGCGCTCGGCCACGTCGTCCAGTGCCGCCCACTGCTCGGTGTACTGCGTCTCGAACATGGTGTGCAGCGAGTTGAACATCGACCCGGTCACGTTCCAGTGGAAGTTGTGCGTCTTCAGGTAGAGCGTGAACGCATCGGCCTGGAAGCGCGACAGACCGTCGGCGATCTTCTTGCGGTCGCCCTGGGTGATCCCGATATCGATGTTCGGCGCCGACGGTGCCGCCGCTGCAAGCTTCTGCTTGCCGGTCTTGGCCTTGGTCGTGCTCTTGGTCTTCGCCATGGGGTTCCTCCTTGTGGAATCGTTGGCCTTCACAATAAACCGGTCGTGATGACTGGTCGCTATCAAAGTTTTGAACGAACCGATTGATGAACTCTATCGATAAAAATCCATCGTCCCGCCTGCGCCAACAGCGCGCCGCCATCGACGGCGCCATGAGCCGCGACCGGGGCCGTTTGCTGGGGATGCTCTCGCGTTGCCAGGCCAAGCCACAGGATGCGGCGTTGGCCGCTACCTTCGAGCAGGCCTTGCAGGCGTCGGTGCAGCGCCGGCAGGTCCGGGCGCAGCAGCAGCCGTCCATTACTCTGGACCCGCAGCTGCCGATTGCGCGTGAAGCCGACGCCATCATCGGGCTGATCCGCGACCATCAGGTGGTGGTGATCGCTGGTGAAACCGGCTCGGGCAAGACCACCCAGCTGCCGAAACTGTGCCTGGCCGCAGGCCGTGGCCAGGCCGGCATGATCGGTTGCACCCAGCCGCGACGGATTGCCGCACGTGCGGTGGCAAGCCGCGTGGCGCAGGAACTGCAGAGCGAACTGGGCCAGCTGGTCGGCTACCAGGTGCGCTTCAACGACAAGGTCAGCGACGACAGCCGCATCAAGTTCATGACCGACGGCATCCTGCTGGCGGAGATCGCCAGTGACCGCTGGTTGTCGAACTACGACACGATCATCGTCGACGAGGCGCACGAACGCAGCCTCAACATCGATTTCCTGCTGGGCTACCTGAAGCAGCTGCTGCGCAGGCGCCCGGACCTGAAACTGATCGTCACCTCGGCCACCATCGATACCGAACGCTTCGCCCAGCATTTCGACAATGCGCCGGTGATCAGCGTCGAAGGCCGCACCTACCCGGTGGAAGTGCGCTATCGCGCGCTGGAAGGCGAGGGCGAAGACCAGGGCGAACGCACCGTCAACGACGCCATCGTGTCGGCCATCGACGAGATCACCCGCCTGGATGCGCGCGGCGATGTGCTGATCTTCCTGCCGGGCGAACGCGAGATCCGCGATGCGCACCAGTCGCTGGAGCGCCGCAAGTACCGCAACACCGAGGTGCTGCCGCTCTATGCGCGGCTGTCCAACCAGGACCAGGACCGGGTGTTCAATCCCGGGCCGAACCGGCGCATCGTGCTGGCCACCAACGTCGCGGAGACCTCGCTGACGGTGCCGCGCATCCGCTACGTGGTCGATCCGGGCTTTGCCCGCGTCAAGCGCTACAGTCCGCGCAACAAGCTGGACCGCCTGCACATCGAGCCGATCTCGCAGGCCAGCGCCAACCAGCGCAAGGGCCGCTGCGGCCGTATCGCCGAGGGCATCTGTTACCGCCTGTACGCCGAAGCCGATTTCCAGGCGCGGCCGGAGTTCACCGATCCGGAAATCCGCCGCTCCAGCCTGGCCGGGGTGATCCTGCGCATGCTGCAGCTGGGCCTGGGCCGCATCGAGGAGTTTCCGTTCCTGGAAGCGCCGGACGAGCGTGCGGTGGCCGATGGCTGGCAGCAGCTGACCGAACTGGGTGCGATCGACGCCGAGCGGCGCATGACCACCATCGGCAAGCAGATGGCACGCCTGCCGGTGGACGTGAAGCTGGCGCGCATGCTGGTCGCCGCGCAGGCCGCCGGCTGCCTGCGGCCGATGCTGGTGATCGCCTCGTTCCTGGGCATCCAGGACCCGCGCGAACGTCCGCCCGAAGCACGCGGTGCCGCCGACAGCGCGCATGCGCAGTTCGCCGATGGTCGTTCCGAGTTCGTTGGCGTGCTGCGCCTGTGGGATGCCTACCGGCAGGCCCATGAAGACCTGACCCAGTCCAAGCTGCGCGACTGGTGCGGCCGTCATTTCCTCGGCTTCCTGCGCATGCGCGAGTGGCGCGAGCTGCACCGCCAGCTGCGGCTGCTGTGCGAGGAACTGGGCTGGAAGGAAGAGGCCAGCGAGGCGTCGATGGCGCCGTTGCTGGCCGGCAGCAGTGCGCCGGCGGCAGCGCGTGATGATGCCGCCGCAGTGAAGGCCACCCGTGGCCAGCTGCACCGCGCTGCACGCCTGGCCCGCGAAGGCAAGGCCGAAGCGGCGCCGACGCCGGTGGCCGTACGTGCACAGAAGGAGCAGGCACCGGCGGGCGGCGGCTTCAGCGAACGCGTGCGCGCGGCTGCCTACCAGACCCTGCACCGGGCGTTGGTGGCGGGCCTGCCGACGCAGATCGGGCACCGCACCGAGAAGGGCGATTTCCAGGCGCCACGGCAGCGCCGTTTCCTGCCGTTCCCCGGTTCGGCGCTGTCCAAGCGCCCGCCGCCGTGGTTGCTGGTGGCCAACCTGCTGGACACGCAGAAGGTCTGGGGCATGACCCTGGCCGCGATCGAGCCGGACTGGGTCATCGCCGAACTGCCGCACCTGCTGCTGCGCAAGCACTTCGACCCGCACTGGTCGCGCGCGCAGGGCCAGGTGCTGGCCTCCGAGCAGATCAGCCTGTTCGGCCTGGTGCTGGCACCGAAGAGGCCGGTGCACTACGGCCGCATCGCACCGGGCGAGGCGCACGACATCTTCGTGCGCCAGGCGCTGGTGACCGGCGAGATCAACACCCGCGCCAGCTTCGTGGCCGACAACCAGAAAGTGCTGGAGGTCGCCCGCGAGGAGGAAGCGAAGCTGCGCCGCGCCGGCATCGTGGCCGACGAGGACTGGCAGGCGCGCTGGTACCTGGACCGGGTGCCGCCGCAGATCCATTCGGCCGCAGGGCTGGATACCTGGTGGAAGGGGCTGGCGCCGGAACAGCGCAAGACCCTGCACTGGTCACTGGTCGACCTGTTGCCGGGTGAGGGCAGCGAACAGGAGCGCTACCCGAAGTACCTGCCACTGGGCCAGGCGCGCCTGCCACTGCACTACCGCTTCGAGCCGGGTGCCGATGATGACGGCGTGACCCTGGACGTGCCGCTGCACCTGCTCAACGCGCTGGACCCGGTGCAGCTGGGCTGGCTGGCGCCTGGCTTCGTCGCCGACAAGGCCTCGGCACTCATCCGCAGCCTGCCCAAGGCGATGCGCCGCAACTACGTGCCGGCGCCGGACTTCGGTCGTGCGTTCTTCGAGGCATTCCCGCAGCCCAGCGCCGATGCCATCACTGGCGAACTGGCGCGCTTTTTGTCACGTGCCACCGGCGCGACGGTGACGGCGCTCGATTTCGAACCCGCTTCGATCGAACCGCACCTGCACATGAACCTGCGCCTGCGCGACGAGCACGGCAAGGTGCTGGCGACCTCGCGTGATCTCGATGCGTTGCGCGCGAAATTCGGCGGCCGTGCCGGCGATGCCTTCGCTGCACGCGCGGGGCGCGAGATGGCGGCCGATGGCCTGCGCACGTTCCCGGCCGCGCCGATTCCGCTGCAGGTGCCCGGTGAAGCCGGCGTTCCGGCCTATCCGGCGCTGCTGGACGAGGGCGACAGCGTGGCGCTGCGCATCTTCGCCGATCGCCAGCAGGCGCAGGAGGCCCACCCGCTGGGTGTGCGCCGGCTGCTGGAGATTGCCCTGGCCGAGAAGGTCAAGCAGGCGCGCAAGCAGCTGCCGGTGGGTGCCAAGACCGGCCTGCTGTATGCCGCGATCGAATCGCAGGAACGCCTGCGTGGAGACCTGGTGGATGCGGCGATGAACGCGGTGCTGGCCGAAGGCCTGGAAGACATCCGCGATGCGGCAGCCTTCGAGCAACGCCGCGAGCATGCGGCCAAGGCCCTGTTCGGCGAGGCGATGTCGCGGCTGAAACTGGCCGAGTCCATCCTGGCGCTGGTGGCGGAACTGAAGCCGTTGCTGGAGGCGCCGTTGATGGGCTGGGCGCGTGGCAACCTGGACGACATGGAAGCGCAGCTGGCCGGGCTGATCCACCCCGGCTTCCTGCGCGACACGCCGGCCGACGCGCTGGCGCAGTACCCGCGCTACCTGAAGGCGATGATCCTGCGCACCGAGCGTGCCAAGCGTGATCCGCCGCGTGACCAGGCGCGCATGCTGGAATTGCACCCGTTCCTGGAGGCGCTGGAAGCGGGCGAGCAGCAGGGCCTGCGTGATCGCCCGCAATGGCAGGCGCTGCGTTGGGATCTGGAAGAGCTGCGGGTGTCGTTGTTCGCGCAGGAGCTGGGGGCACGCACCGGCATTTCGGCGAAGAAGCTGGCGCAGCGGGTGGCTGCACTTCGCCAGGCGTGAACGCGCGCCATGGTCGCCCCATCGGGCGACCATGGCCGCCGGGCATGGATCCGGCACGGCCGGAATGCCCGGGCGTTACTTGGTGCGACGAACCTTCGGTTGCACGTTCACCCCGTCCACCTTCATGTACCAGGCGCCCATCACGCCTGGGCGCATGCTGACGTTCGGCGCTTCCTTGCGGCCACCGGAATAGTGCGTGGCGTCTATCTGCTCCCACTCCTGGCCGTTCTGCAGCACGTAGCGGCGGCCCTGGCCGAAGCCACGGAATTCGCCCTGCAGGGTGCTTTCGATCGGTTCGCTGCTGCCGAAGTCCAGGAAGCCGCGGTTCTTCTTGATCACTTCCTGGCGGCCTTCTTCGCGCGCTGCGGCGACGGCCTGGGTGGTGGCCGCCTCGACCTTGCCCTGCAGCCAGCGGTTGAGCGTGGCCAGTTCAGCGGCGCTGAGCTTGTCCAGGCCAGCGGCCTTGAACTCGGTGGGCGACATCTGCTGCTGCAGGTCGCCCTCCACCACGCGCTGGGCCAGCGCAGGCGCGGACAGGGACAGCAACACGGCGGCACAGGCCAGCAGCCGTGGACGGACGCGCAGGGCAATCGAAGGCATGGCGGGTCTCTCCTGGATGTGTTGGCGAGTGTAGCGGCATGTCTTCATGCCGGGTGATGGTGGCCGCAGTGATTGTCCCTGAACGGCGCCGGCGCTAGTGTAGGGGCCTCTGTCTTGCCTGCTCGATGCTGTGAACCGCGCTTCCGTCCCTGGCCTGGATGCCTTGTTGAACCGTCCCTCGGCAGCGGTGCTGCCTGCTCCGCTGCGCCAGGCCCTGCGCGAGCATTGGGAAGCGCCGGATTGCGACCACCAGATGCGTGCCACCTGGTCGGTGCTGGGCGATACCCTCGATGCGCTGGCGATGCTCTCGGCCGACGAAGGCGCGGTGGTGGCAGCATTGCTGTTCGACCTGCCGGGCCTGCGCGCCAGCCTGGACCAGCTGCCGCTGGGCAGCCACCAGGCGGCGGTGATCGGCCTGCTCGATGGCCAGGATGCGGCCGACCCGGTGTGGGCGCTGCACGCCGGCCGTGAGGCCGGACGCAACAGCGAGGGCCTGCGCCGGCTGCTGCTGGCGATCATCCGCGACCTGCGCGTGGTGCCGATCCTGCTGGCGCGCCAGCTCGCGAGGATGCGCGCGGCCGACAAGCTGGACGACGAGCAACGCCGCGCGCTGGCCCAGCTGACCCGCGACATCCACGCGCCCCTGGCCAACCGCCTGGGCATCTGGCAGCTGAAGTGGGAGCTGGAGGACCTGGCGTTCCGCCACCTGGAACCGGAAACCTACCGCCGCATCGCCCGCGAGGTGGACGAAACCCGCATCGCCCGCGAGCGTTACGTCGAGAACGTCAAGAAGGTGCTGTCGCGCGAGCTGGTCGCCCAGGGCATCAAGGCCGAAGTCAGCGGCCGCCCGAAGCACATCTACAGCATCTGGCGGAAGATGCAGAAGAAGCGGCTGGCCTTCGACCAGCTGTATGACATCCGTGCGGTGCGCGTGATGGTCGACGACGTCGCCGCCTGCTACGCCGCGCTGGGCGTGGTGCACGCGCTGTGGGCGCCGGTACCAAGCGAGTTCGATGATTACATCGCACGCCCGAAGGCCAACGACTATCGCTCGCTGCATACCGCCGTGGTCGGCCCGGAAGGGCGCACCATCGAAGTGCAGATCCGTACCCATGAAATGCACTCGCAGGCCGAGCTGGGCGTGGCCGCGCACTGGAAGTACAAGGAAGGCGGCAAGGGCGCGGAGAAGTCCTTCGATCGCAAGATCACCTGGATGCGCCAGCTGCTGGAGCAGGCGCAGGACGGGCAGGGCAATGAACTGGCCGGGGCGCTCGATGCCGAGCTGACCGAGGACCGGGTCTATGCGCTGAGCCCGAAGGACGAGGTGCTGGACCTGCCGCAGGGCGCTACGCCGCTCGATTTCGCCTACCAGGTGCACACCATGGTCGGGCACCGCTGCCGCGGCGCCAAGGTCAACGGCCGTATCGTGCCGCTGACCTATCGCCTGCGCAGTGGCGACCGCGTCGAGATCCTGACCGGCAAGGAGGCCGACCCGCGCCGCGACTGGCTGATGCCGGCCAATGGCTTCCTGGCCAGCAACCGCTCGCGCGAGAAGGTGCGCAGCTGGTTCCACAAGCTGGACCGCGCGCGCAACGTGCAGGCCGGTCGCGAGCTGCTCGAGCGCGAGCTGAAGCGGCTGGGCCTGCAGCACTCGGACCTGGCCGTCGCGGCCAAGAAGTTCCATGCCGACAGCGTCGATGACCTGTACATCCAGGTGGCGCTGGGCGATACCGGCCCGAACCAGGTCAGCCGGACGTTGCTGGAGGCGGAACGTGCCGCCAGCCAGCCCGCGCCCGCGCCGACCCTGCCGCGGCCGACCGCGCGCCGCGAGAACCTGGGCAAGTCCAAGTTCACCGTGCAGGGCGTGGGCAACCTGCTGGTGCAGCTGGCACGCTGCTGCCAGCCGGTGGCCGGCGAGCCGATCGTCGGCTACCTGACCCGTAGCCGTGGTGTCACTGTGCATCGTGCAGACTGTGCCGCGCTGGCCCGGCTGGCCGCCGCCAGCCCGCAGCGCATCCTGCCGGTGGAGTGGGGCCAGGCCGGTGGCGGCTACGAAGTGGACGTGGTGGTCGACGCGGTCGACCGCCGCTGGCTGCTGAAGGACATCACCAACCTGATCGCCCAGGAAGACGCCTACGTGCTCGACATCCACAGTGACAACGTGCGCAACAGTGGCCGTGCCCATCTGCGGCTGCGGCTGAAGGTCAGCGACTACGGGCAGTTGTCGACGCTGCTGGGCAAGCTTGATGCGCTGCCGGGCGTGAGCGAGGCACGTCGCCTCGGCTGAGCTTCACGCTGCCCCGGCTACCCTGCACGCATGGAACGCGAGCCCCCGCATCGCCCGCATGGCGCTGAACATCCTGCGCTGGACCGCGTCCGTCGCGAGGGTCGCTGGTGGTGGCTGCAGGCACGCCATGCGCGCCGGGTCTGGCGCTGGGCGCTGCTTGCGGCGCTGGCCGTGTTCGTGCTGCTGGTCCTGCTGCGCAAGCCGCTGGCCGACTGGTTCTGGGATGAGCCGCAGATCGAACAGCTGCTGGCCGAGGGGGATCGTGCGCTGGCCGCCGGTCGTTTGAGCGATGCCGATGGCAGTGGTGCGCGCGAGCGCTACCAGGCGGTGCTGGCGCTGGACGGTGATCGCCCGCAGGCGCGCCAGGGCCTGGCCAATACCGGCGCGGCAGCGCTGCAACAGGCGCGCGATCGCCTGCACGCCGGTGACCTGGACGGCAGCGCGCAGGCACTGGCACTGGCCCGTGAGCTGCAGGTGCCGCAGGGCGAAGCCGATGCGGTCGCCCGCCAGCTGCAGGCGCGACGCAGTGCCGGAGCCGGTATTGGTGCGTTGTTGGCCCAGGCACGCAACGCGTTCGCGGCCGGACGCCTGGATGATGGCGACAGCAGTGCGTTGCCCTTGTTCCAGCGCATCCTTGCCCTGCAGCCGGACAACCTGCCGGCGCTGGAAGGTCGCGAAGATGCGCTGAGCGACCTGCTGCTGCAGGCGCGCACGCTGGCAGGGCGCGGAGAGCTGGCCGAGGCGGCCGCGATCCTGCGTCGTGCCCGCCAGTTCGATGCCGGTCATGCCGATCTGCCGGCCAGCGAGGAAGCCCTGGCGCGCGCGGTGGACCAGCGCCTGCGGCAGGCGCAGCGGGCACTGCAACGACAGCAGCTGGACGCCGCGGCCCAGGGTTTCCTGGCAGTGCTTGCGGTGGCGGCCGATGATCCCAATGCCCAGCGGGGGCGTGAGCAGGCGCTGCAGGCGGTGGTCGTGCGCAGCCACACATCCGCCGACGACTTCCAGTTCGATGCGGCGCAACGCGATGCAGCCCTGGCGGCGGAGCTGGGCGCTTCGCAGGCAATCCGGCAGCAACTGGCACAGCGCCTGCAGCGTGCGCGCCAGGCGCAACAGGCCCTGCAGCAGCCCGCGATCAGTACGGCGCAGCGCGAACGCCAGCTGCGCGACCACCTGCGCAAGATCGAGCGTGCCGAACGTGCAGGGCAGTGGATCAGCCCACCGGGGCACAGCGCGTTCGACGCACTGCGCGAAGCCCAGTCACTGGCCCCCCGCGACACGCGGGTCAAGGCTGCCGCAGCACGCCTGCTGCCCGCCAGTCGCCGCTGCTTCGACGACAATCTGCGGCAGAACCGGGTACAGGCGGCGGGTGCCTGCCTGCAGGCCTGGCAGACGCTGTCACCGACCGCAGCGGGCCTGCCCTCGGCGCGGCTGCGGTTGGCCCAGCGCTGGCTGGCGATCGGCAGCGAACGGCTCGGCAATGGCGACCTGGCCTTTGCCGCGCACGCTGCCGAACAGGCGCGGTTGCTGCAACCGGACCTGGCCGAACTGCCGGCGTTCGAAGACCGCCTGCGTCGCGCCGGTGGACGGGCGGACTAGGCGAAGAACACCCGCTGCACGGTCGCGCGGGCGGCATCAAGTGAGAAATGCTGGGCGACGTTGGCCAGGCCGGCATCGGACAACTGCTGCCACAGCTGTGGATCCTGGTACAGGCGGATCACCGCATCGGCGAAACCGACAGCGTCATCGGCCACCAGCACGTCCTGGCCGGGATGCAGGTGCATGCCTTCCACGGCGCAGGTGGTACCGACCACCGGCTGGCCGTGGGCCATGCTCAGGTTGATCTTGCCCTTCACGCCGGCGCCGAACCGCAGCGGCGCAATGGCGATGCGCGCGCCGTCCATGTAGGGCGTGATGTCTTCGACGAACCCGTGCATCTGCACACCGGGCTGGCGTGCGGCCAGTGCCAGCAGCGACTCCGGCGCCGCGGCGCCGATGCAGTGCAGGCGCACTTCCGGCAACCGGGCGCGGATGCGGGCAAAGACCTCGCCGATGAACCATTCCATGCCGTCCAGGTTCGGCGGATGACGGAAGCCACCGACAAACACCAGGTCGCGCCGCTGCTCGAATACGGCGCCGGCACCGGCGACCTCATGCAGGTTGGAGATCAGCTCCACCCGCACCTGCGGCGCATCGGACTGCAGCTGCTCCCGTTCGGCCGCACTGACCAGCACGGTGATGTCGCACTGCTCCATCACGGCCAGTTCGCTGCTGCGGGTACGTTCCGCTGCACGCAGCAGGGTTGCGTCGCCGGCGACTTCGGCACCGCGGCGTTCGCGCAGGTAGTGCAGGTCAACGGTGTCGAACACGGTCCGTGCCTGCGGTGCATAGCGCTTGAGCAGCGGCAGGCATTCGTGGGCGACGTGGTGACGCACCAGCATTGCCACGTCGAAACGCGATCCGTGGCTGCGCAGCCAGCCGGCTACGCCGTCCAGGAAGGGCGCGTACCAGACTTCCACGCCCATCCGTTGCAGCGCTTCGGTGGCCGCACCGGCGTGCTCGCGCCGGGTCGGTACGAACACAACGTGGGCGCCGCCCTGCAGCAGCAGGCGGATCAGATTGACCTGGCGCAGTGACCCGGAATCGCGATCCGGCTGCGGTACTTCCTCGTCCAGGATCAGCACCTGGCGCCGGCCGCGCAGCAGCAGCGCCGGAGACGGCACTTCGCCGACCGCCGGATGACGGCCCAGTTCGGTGGCCCAGCGGGCGGCGAAGATGGCCTGGTTGCGTACCTGGTAGGCCTTCACCCCGCTGCCGGTGTCGGTACCGTTGCTGGTGCCTTCGTCGTGGATCACCCGGCTGGCCGGCTGCACCAGCACGCGCAGGCCGTGTGCACGCACGCGGAAGGCCAGGTCGGTGTCCTCGTAGTAGGCCGGCTTGTAGCGGGTGTCGAAGCCGTCCAGCTGCTGCCAGAGGGCGCGTGGCAGCATCAGCGCCGCGCCCGAGCAGTAGTCGACGTCGCGCAGGCTGGCAAAGCGCGGATCATCGGCGGCCTCGAAGCGGCCGTAGCTCCAGCCACTGCCATCGGCGAAGATCACCCCGCCCGACTCCTGCAGGCGGCCATCCGGGTACAGCAGCTGGCTGCCGACCAGGCCGGCGTCGGGCACGCTGCCGAAGGTGTCCAGCAGGGCGTCGAGCCAGCCCGGCTGCGGCACCGTATCGTTGTTCAGCAGTACCACGTAGCGGCCGCGTGCGCGCGATACACCGTCATTGCAGGCTTCAATGAAGCCGCCGTTGTGCGCGCGCACTTCATAGCGCAGCCCGGCTACCTGCGGCATCCACTGCACGGTGGCATCGCTGCTGCCGTCATCCACTACCAGGATCTCGCACGCGGCGGCCGGCGGGTGCGCCGCCAGGGCGCGCAGGCAGGCCACGGTGTGGGCGACGTGGTTGTAGACCGGGATGACGATGCTCACCTCCGGCGACTCGCTGAACGGCACCGTGAAGGGGGCGAAATCCTGCGCTGGCGGCAGGAACAGTGGCGTGCGCGGGGCGGGAACGGCGCGCTGGGCATGCACGCGGATGCGTTGCCAGGTGGCCCGCCAGCCACGGGTGCGCAGGCTTGCCAGGCTCCGGCGGGCCAGGCCCGACAGGCGGTTGATCAGGTATCGGATCTCGGCCAGGGACATCGCCATCCGGTTGCAACTCCAGCTTAAGCAGGGGAACCCGGGAGAATTCGCCAGCCGCAGCGGCTGGGGTAGACTCGCCAGACCCTACATTCTCGCATTCCCGTGCCCCGACGCTACGATTCCGACGACATCGACGATTCCGACGACGACCAGCAGGACAACGGTCCGCTGTGGCGGCGCCGGCTGATCACCTGGAGCATGGCTGCGGTCGCGTTGGGATTGGGTTTCCTCATTCCCTATACGCTGTACCTGAACCAACAGGTGACCCAGCGTTTCGGTGAACTGCGCTGGCAGATCCCGACGCGCGTGTACGCGCGCCCGCTGGTGCTCACCCCCGGCAAGGCGATGGATGCGTCTACGCTGAAGACCGAGCTGGCCGCCTCTGCCTACCGCGATGACGGGCAGGGCAAGGAGCCGGCCACCTATGCGGTGAACGGCGGGCGCTTCGTCATCTCCAGCCGCGGCTTCAACGACGTTGACGGCCGGGTGGCCCCGCGCCGGGTGGAGCTGTCGCTGGCCGATGGCGGCGTGGCCTCGCTGCGCGACGCCGACAACCGCAAGGCGCTGAAGGCCGCGCGGCTGGATCCGGCGCGCATCGCCACCCTGTACGGCCAGAAGCAGGAAGAGCGCCGCCTGATCCGCATGGACGAGGCGCCGGACCTGCTGGTGACTGGCCTGCAGGCGGTGGAGGACAAGGACTTCAACCGCCACCACGGCATCGACCTGTCCGGCATCGCGCGCGCGGTGTGGGTGACGATCCGTTCCGGTGGCCAGAGCCGCCAGGGCGCTTCGACGCTGACCCAGCAGCTGGCCCGCAGCGGCCTGCTCGGCATCGGCAAGGAGCAGACGGTCACCCGCAAGTTCAATGAGGTGCTGTACGCACTGATCATGGAAGCGCGTTATGACAAGCGCACCATCTTCGAGGCCTATCTCAACCAGGTGTACCTGGGCCAGCGCGGCAGCCAGGCGATCCATGGCATGTCCTCCGGCGCCGAGTTCTGGTTCGGCCGTGACCTGCAGTCGCTGGAGACCGAGCAGATCGCACTGCTGATCGGCCTGGTCAAGGGGCCGTCCTTCTACGACCCGCGGCGCAACCCGGAGCGCGCGCTGGATCGCCGCAACTTCGTGCTGGGCAAGCTGCACGAGGCCACGCTGATCGACGATGCCGAGTACCAGCGCGCGCTGAAGGCACCGCTGGGCGTGCCCAAGACGCCGGGCCTGGTGGCAGCCAACCGCTTCCCGGCCTACGTTGACCTGGTCCGCCGCCAGCTCGGCCATGACTATCCGGAATCGGCGCTGCAGGGCGCGGGCCTGAGCGTGATGACCGGCATGTCGCCGTCCGCGCAGGCCTATGCCGAAGGCGCGGTGACCCGCACCATCAAGTCGCTGGAAAGCAAGCGCCGCCCCGAGCTGCAGGCCGGCATGGTGCTGACCGACGTGCACAACGGCGACGTGCTGGCGGTGATCGGCAGCCGCGAGGTGTCCGAGGTCGGCTTCAACCGCGCGATCGAGGCGCAGCGTCCGGTCGGTTCGCTGCTCAAGCCGTTCGTCTACCTGCTGGCCCTGGCGCAGCCGGACCGTTACTCGCTGGCCAGCTGGGTGGATGATTCGCCTGTGACGGTGCAGCTCGGCCGCGGCCGCAACTGGAGTCCCGGCAACGCGGACAACCGCAGCCACGGCACGGTGCGCCTGATCGACGCACTGGCGCATTCCTACAACCAGGCCACGGTGCGCGTGGGCATGCAGGTCGGCCCGGAGCGCGTGACCCAGCTGATCCATGTCCTGGCCGGCATCAAGGCTGACGCCAACCCGGCGGTGATCCTCGGCTCGACCGACCAGAGCCCGTACGCGATGGCGCAGCTGTACCAGTTCCTGGCGTCCGGCGGCGAGATCCAGCCGCTGCACGCGGTGCGTGGCGTGCTCGATCCGCAGGGCAAGCTGCTCAAGCGGTACGACAAGACCCCGGCACCGGCGCAGGAAGGCGACTCGATTGCCGCCAACCTGATCAGTGTCGGCCTGCAGCAGGTGGTCGCCAGCGGTACCGCGCAGCGGCTCAATGCCGATGGCCTCGGCCGCCTGCAGCCCGCCGGCAAGACCGGCACCACCAACGATGGCCGTGACAGCTGGTATGCCGGCTACACCGGTGATCACCTGGCAGTGATCTGGATCGGCAACGACCAGAACGCGCAGGCCGGCCTGTATGGCGCCACCGGCGCGATGCGGGTCTGGTCGGGCATCTTCCAGCGCCTGCCGAGCGCGCCGCTGCGGGTCAGCAACAAGGGCCTGGACTGGCAGTCGGTGGCTCCCACCGGCCTCAACAGCACCGATGAAGGCTGCCCCGGCGCGCGTCGTTTCCCGTTCGTGGTGGGCTATGCGCCTGCCTATGCGCCGTGCGCGCCGGCCGCGTCGCCGGAGGGGCAGGGCGAGGCCGGAGGCGAGGGCGGTGGCTGGCGCAGCTGGTTCGGCCTGGACCGCAAGCCGGAAGCGCCTGCCGAACCTGCCGCGGCACCTGCCGCCGCCACTCCTCCCCCGAGCCGATGATGCCGATGAACATGCGATCCCTGCTGCAGCCCCTGGCCCTGACCGGCCTCAGCCTGGCCCTGGCCGCCTGCGTGAGCAGCGCACCACCGGTGGTCAAGCCGGTCGATACCACCACGCCGGCGCAGCGCCTGGCTGCGGTGGATGCTGCAGCGGGTCCGGACGACAAGGAATTGTCGGTACAGCCGCTGCGTGATTCGCAGGTGGAAGATCTGCGGGTGACTGCACTGGCACAACGCCAGGCGAACGACCTGGCCGGCGCGGCCAGCAGCCTGGACCACGCGCTGGAGATCGTGGCGGGTGACCCGGCAGTGCTGCAGGAACGTGCCGAACTGGCGCTGCTGCAGGGCCAGTGGGCGCAGGCGGAGACGTTCGCGCGCAAGGCGGTGGATCTGGGCTCGAAGACCGGGCCGCTGTGCCGCCGGCATTGGGCGACGATCGAGCAGTCGCGCCTGGCGCGGGGCGAGAAGGAGAATGCGGTGTCGGCGCATGCGCAGATTGAGGGCTGCACGGTGCCGGGGATCAAGCGGTACTGAATTTCCAGCCAACGGCACAGCCCCTCGTGGCTGTGGGTTGGTCGCTGAAGCCAGAAGCAAAAGCCGCGCTTGGCCGGGCGGGGTGGGTTCGCGGGGGACGCCGTGAACCCGTCCCTGGGGGCTTGGCCGCGGCATCCATGCCGCGGACACCCCCGCGAACCCACCCCGCCCAACCTCTGACAGTTTCCGTGTGCGTCCAGCCACGGAAAAGAAAAAGAAAATCAAAAGCGGGTCGCGCGCTGCGCGCACTCGTTGTGGGGTCGTATCCGTTTTCCGCAGGAAAACGGATCCGACCCCTTCTTGTTTCCGTTCCACCCACCGCTTCTGAAAGGGCAGTCGAGCAAGCTCGACGCCACGAAGCACGTCCATCCGTCACCGGGAAACTGTCGAAGGCGGGGCGGGAGGGGCAGGCAGGACCGTTGGCGCCATGGATGGCGCCATCGAGCCCCCATGGACGGGTTTACGGCGTGTCCTGCCTGCCCCTCCCGCCCCGCCAAACACGCAGCAACCCAGAGCCATGAACCACGCTGTTGCTGTTGCCTTTGCCTGCGCTCTGGCTTGAAACGGGTGCCGGGCAGCGCCCGGCCGGGTATCCTCTCCCTCTGATGTCCGACCTTGTCCATGCCAGCCGCGAAGCCCTCAGCGAAGGCGGCGCGCTCGCCTCGCATCTGGATGCCTTTGTCCCGCGTCCGGCACAGCTGCACCTGACCGACGCCATCGCCGAAGCGCTGCAGCAGCGCGACCTGCTGCTGGCCGAGGCCGGTACAGGCACCGGCAAGACCTTCGCCTATCTGGTGCCGGTGCTGCTGTCCGGGCTGCGCACCATCATCTCCACCGGTACCCGCGCGTTGCAGGACCAGCTCTACCACCGCGATCTGCCGCGCGTGCGCCAGGCACTGGGTGTTGGCCTGCGCAGCGCGCTGCTGAAGGGGCGCGCGAATTACCTGTGCCGCTACCGCCTGCAGCAGGCGCGGGGCGAACCGCGTTTTTCCAGCCCGGAGCAGGCTGCGCAGTTCCAGCGCATCCTGGCCTGGTCCGGCCGTTCGGAGTTCGGTGACATCGCCGAACTGGAAGGCCTGGCCGATGACTCGCCGCTTCTGCCGATGGTCACTTCCACGGTCGACAACTGCCTGGGTACCGATTGCCCGTTCTGGGACGACTGCTTCGTGGTGCGCGCGCGCCAACGTGCGCAGGCTGCCGACGTGGTGGTGGTCAACCACCACCTGCTGCTGGCCGACCTGGCACTGAAACAGGACGGCTTCGGTGAGTTGCTGCCGGGGGCGCAGGCCTTTGTCATCGACGAGGCGCATCAGCTGCCCGAGTTGGCCGCGCAGTTTTTCGGCGAAGGCTTCGGCATGCGCCCGTGGCAGGAACTCGGCCGCGACTGCCTGGCCGAGGCGCGCGGCGTAGGCGGCGCGCAGTCGGCCCTGCAGGAACCGGTTGACCAGTTGCAGCAGGCGTTGCTGGCGCTGCGCTCGGCGATGGAGGGGCTGCCGCCACGGAGTACGCAGTGGCGTGCGCTGGCGATGCCACAGGTGCGCGATGGATTCGATACGGTGATGGCCGGCCTGGTGACGCTGGAGCAGGCACTGCAACCGCTGCGCGAGGCGGCGGCGGGTCTGGATGCCTGTCATGCGCGGGCACGCGAGGCGGTGTCGCGGCTGCAGCGCTGGCTGGGCGATGATGAGCCCACCCTCGATTTCGATACCGATCCGGCGGAGACCCCCCGTGCCGCCGATGTGCTCTGGTATGAGCTCACCCCGCGTGGTTTCCGCTGCCAGCGCACGCCGATGGATGTGTCCGGCCCGCTGCGCGAGCATCGCGAGCGCAGCCGCGCGGCATGGATCTTCACCTCGGCCACGCTGACCGTGGGCGGTGGCTTCGACCACATCGCCACGCGCCTGGGCCTGGACGATCCGCACACGCTGGTCCAGCCGAGCCCGTTCAACTGGCCCGAGCAGGCGTTGTGCTACCTGCCCGAAGGCCTGCCCGATCCGGCGGCGCGCGGGTTTGGCACCGCGCTGATCCAGACCTTGCGGCCGGTGTTGCAGGCCTCGCAGGGCAGGGCGTTCCTGTTGTTCGCCTCGCACCGTGCATTGCGCGAGGCCGCCGAGGCACTGCGCGACGGGCCGTGGCCGTTGTTCGTGCAGGGCGAGGCGCCACGCGCGGCGCTGCTGCAGCGTTTCCGCGAATCGGGCAATGGCGTGCTGCTGGGCTCGGCCAGTTTCCGCGAGGGCGTGGACGTGGTCGGCGAAGCGCTGAGCGTGGTGATGATCGACAAGCTGCCGTTCGCGGCACCGGATGACCCGGTATACGAGGCGCGGCTGGAGGCGATCCGCAGCCAGGGGGGCAACCCGTTCCGCGACGAGCAGCTGCCGCAGGCGGTGATCGCCCTGAAGCAGGGCGTTGGCCGCCTGATCCGCAGCGAAAGCGACCGGGGCGTGCTGGTCCTGTGCGATCCGCGCCTGCTCAACCGTGGCTATGGCCGGGTCTTTCTTGAGTCGCTGCCGCCGTTCCGGCGCACCCGCAGCCTGGCCGATGTGCAGGCCTTCTTTAGGCCACAATGGCTGCCCGTGGCCGATGATGCGGCTGCCCCGGCCGCCGTTGCGGCGGGCCCGGAGCCTGCTCCCGGTGCCACGTTCCCCTTGTTCTGACCTGATCCAATGAAACTGCTTGCCTTTGAAACCGCCACCGAAGCCTGTTCCGTTGCCCTGCATGTCGATGGGCAGGTCCTGGAACGCTTCGAGATCGCCCCGCGCCGGCACGCCGAGTTGAGCCTGCCGTGGGCCGAGGCGCTGCTGGCCGACGCCGGCATCAGCCGTCGCCAGCTTGATGGCATCGCCCTCAGTCGCGGTCCGGGTGCGTTCACGGGCGTGCGCCTGGCGATTGCCATTGCCCAGGGCATCGCACTGGCACTGGACCGCCCGCTGCTGCCGGTCTCGACGCTGCAGGTATTGGCGCTGCGCGCACCGGCGGAAGAAACGCAGATCCTGTCGGCCATCGATGCGCGGATGGGCGAACTCTACGTCGCCCGCTTCGAGCGCGTGGACGGCCTGCCGGTCGCGCGCGATGCCGAGCGCGTCTGCGCGCCGGCAGCGGTGGCGCTGCCGGAAGGGCTGTCGGCCTACGGTGTCGGTACCGGGTTCGCCGCAGCCGAGGGTGCGCTGGTCGCGCAGCTCGGTACAGGTTTGCGCGGATTCGACGCCACGGCATTGCCGCGTGCGTCGGACGTGCTCGCACTGGCGGTGCCGGCGTTCGCGCGCGGCGAAGCCATTGCACCGGAGAAGGTCGAGCCGGCCTACCTGCGCGACAACGTGGCACTGACCCTGGTCGAGCAGCAGGCCGCGCGCGAGGCGAAGGCGAAGGCCAACGGCTGAGTCCCTCGTGGCGGGGTTGGTTGATCGCATAAACCCAAAGCCGCGCTTGGCCGGGCGGGGTGGGTTCGCGGGGGACGCCGTAAACCCCGCTCCGCGGTCCGGCCCAGCCGCTGGCGGCTGTGCGTTTTCGGGCGCTTGCGAAGCAGTGCTTCGCAAGCAAAGCGCCCTCACCCATGGGGGCTTGGCCGCGGCATCCATGCCGCGGACACCCCCGCGAACCCACCCCGCCCGACCTCTGACAGTTTCCGTGTGCGTCCGCCACGGAAGATCAAAAAAAGAAAAGTCAAAGTCAAAAGCGGATCGCTTCGCTCGCATCCACGCGTAGCGTGGATGTGTGTCGACCAAGGTCGACACCTACCAACAGCAATGATGCGTCGGGATCTGTCAGAGGCGGGGCGGTATGGGCTTGCAGGACCGTTGGCGCCATGGATGGCGCCATCGAGCCCCCAGGGACGGGTTTACGGCGTGTCCTGCAAGCCCATACCGCCCCGCCAAACCCAAAGCCCAACCGCAGCTCTTGTTCCTGCTGTTGCAGTTGCCTGGGCTTCCAGCGGGTCCCGGGCCGCAGGCCCGTGCAACAAACCCCTACCGGTCGTCGTGCAGGGTGCCACCCGGCAGGAACACCCAGGTGCGGGTGACCTGCAGGATGTCGATCTCGTCCTCGGTCTTCGGCAGCGGCGGGAATGGCTGCGCAAGCTGCACCACCCGCAGCGCCGCCTCATCCAGCAACGGCGTCCCGCTTGAACGCAGGATCCGGCTGCTTTCCACGCTGCCATCGCGGCGCACGCCCACGCTGATCACCACCTGGCCGCCGAGCCGGCGCTGCCGGGCCTCGTCCGGGTAATTCAGGTTGCCGACGCGCTCGGCGCGGTCGACCCAGGCGCGCAGGTAATTGGCGTAGGCATATTCGCGCGTGCTGGCCGACACGAACTTGCGGTTCGGGCGCTTGGCGTACTGCGCCGAGCGCAGATGCACCTCGGCCGCCAGCCGTGCCATCTCGGCGTCGCGCTGTTCGCGCGCGGTCAGCGGTGCATCCGGTTCGGGCTGCTCCGGTGTCGGGCGTGCCTGCGCCTGGGCCACTGCCTCTTCGCCGTTGCGGCTGCTGACCACCCGCGCCTGCGGCGGGGGCGCCGGCGCGGCCGACTGCTGCTGTTGCGGCACCGGGCTCAGCCCCGCCTGGGCCTGCGGAACGATGCCGGCCTGGTTGTCGCGCGGGCGCTGCGCACGGTCGTGCTCGCCGCCACCTTCCTGGCTGGCGGCGGCAAGGAAATCGGCCTGCTTCGGGGTCAGTGCGGTGCGGGTCTGGCTGAAGATCACCTCCAGCGTCGGCACCAGTGGTGCGTCGCCTTTCACCGCAAAACCCACGCCCAGGATCAGCAGGGCGTGGACCACGATCGACAGCGCGATGGTCGCGCCCAGCCGTTGCGCTTCGCGCGCCGGCGGGGGCAGGACGGCAGGTGCGGCCGCCATCAGCGCAGGCCGGCCTCGAGCGCGTCGAACAGGGTGCCGGCGATGTTCAGGCCGTACTGCGCGTCGAGCTCGCGCACGCAGGTCGGGCTGGTCACGTTGACCTCGGTCAGGTAATCGCCGATCACGTCCAGGCCGACGAAGCGCATGCCACGGCGCTTCATCTCCGGGCCAACCTGGCCGGCGATCCAGCGGTCACGCTCGCTCAGCGGGCGCCCTTCGCCACGGCCGCCAGCCGCCAGGTTGCCGCGGAACTCGTCACCCTGGGGAATGCGCGCCAGGCAGTAGTCGACCGGTTCGCCGTCGACCAGCAGGATGCGCTTGTCGCCGGCCGTGATGTCGGGAATGAACTTCTGGGCCAGCGCCAGCTTGCGGCCGCCGTCGGTCAGGGTTTCCAGGATCACGTTCAGGTTCGGATCGCCCTGGCCGCTGCGGAAGATCGAGCGGCCGCCCATCCCATCCAGCGGCTTCAGCACGGCCTGGCCGTGCTCCAGCGCGAAGGCCTTCAATGCCTTGGCATCGCGGCTGACCAGGGTCGGCGGGCAGCACTGCGGGAACAGCAGGGCGGCCAGCTTCTCGTTGTAGTCGCGCAGGCCCTGCGGGTTGTTGACCACGCAGGCGCCGGCAGCGGCAGCCACGTCCAGCACCTGCGTGTCGTAGATGTACTCGGCGTCGACGGGCGGGTCCTTGCGCATCAGCACGATCTGGCCGGGACCGAACGCGGTACGGCTGAACGCGCCCAGCTCATACCAGCCGGCCGGGTCGTCGCGCACCTGCAGCGGTGCGGTCTGGGCCACCGCCACGCCACCTTCCAGGGCCAGCCCGCCGGGCCGCACGTAGTGCAGGGCATGGCCACGGCGCTGGGCTTCCAGCAACATGGCGAAGGTGGTGTCCTTGGCGATCTTGATGTGGGCGATGGGGTCCATCACCACGATGACGTTCAACGGCATGGGCGCACCTGTCAGGCAAGGCGTTGATGGTAGCGGCAACGCCGGCCGTGTGCCTCCCCGCCGTAGCGCAACGCAGCGTCCGCCTGCCGGCAGCGCAGTCATTGCGAACCCGGTCACGTTCAGCCCGGTGCTACCCCCTGCGCGGCAGGCCGGCCTTGAAGCGGGCGCGGGAAGTGCGATATAGATACGCTTTCGCAGCGGCTCCCGCCAGAGATTGGGCCGTGCGCTTGGGGATAGGCAATGACTGAAAACACGACTGCGGGCGGGGAACTCGCAGGACTCCGGGTGATGGTCATCGATGATTCGAAGACCATCCGCAGGACTGCGGAAACGCTGCTCAAGCGCGAAGGCTGCGAGGTGGTCACCGCCACCGACGGCTTCGAAGCGCTTGCCAAGATCGCAGACCAGCAGCCGCAGATCATCTTCGTCGACATCATGATGCCGCGCCTGGATGGCTACCAGACCTGTGCGCTGATCAAGGGCAACCAGCTGTTCAAGGCGACCCCGGTGATCATGCTGTCGTCCAAGGATGGTCTGTTCGACAAGGCGCGGGGGCGCATCGTCGGCTCGGAGCAATACCTGACCAAGCCTTTCACGCGCGAAGAACTGCTGGGTGCCATCCGCACATACGTCAACGCCTGACCAGGGGGGAAAGGCACAATGGCTCGTATCGTCCTGATCGAGGATTCACCGACCGACCGCGCGGTGTTCACCCAGTGGCTGCGCCGTGCCGGCCACGAGGTGCTGGAAGCGGACAACGCCGAGGATGGCCTGCAGCTGGTCCGCGACCAGGTGCCGCAGCTGGTGCTGATGGACGTGGTCCTGCCCGGCATGAGCGGGTTCCAGGCCACCCGGGCGATGGCCCGCGATGCGGCGATCAAGCACATCCCGGTGATCATCGTCAGCACCAAGGCGATGGAAACCGACAAGGCCTGGGGCCTGCGCCAGGGCGCAGCCGATTACATCGTCAAGCCGCCGCGCGAGGATGAACTGATCGCGCGGATCAACGAACTGGTGGCCTGATGCGCTCGCCCTTCGACATCCTTGAAGCCTACGAACGACGCAGCCTGGCCCATGCAGTGCAGCTGCCCGGGCGGCAGTTCGCCCAGGACCTGTGGCGTGGCGTCGGTTACCGCGTCGGCCAGCGCCGGCTGGTGTCCGATTTCCGCGAAGTGGTGGAAATCGTGCCGATGCCGCCGGTGACCCCGGTGCCCTGCGCGCAGCCCTGGCTGCTGGGCGTGGGCAACCTGCGTGGCAACCTGTTTCCGGTGGTCGACCTGAAGTACTTCCTGGAAGGCACGCGCACCGTGCAGCAGGAAGGCCAGCGCGTGCTGATCATGCGCCAGGCTGGCGGCGACGTCGCACTGACCATCGATGAACTGTTCGGCCAGCGCAGCTTCGAGCTGGACCAGCAGATCGACGCGGGCACGTTGGCCGAAGGCCGCTACGGCCATTTCGTTGACCGTGCCTTCCATGCCGACGGCCATGACTGGGGCGTGTTCTCGCTCTCGCTGCTGTCGCGCACCCCTGAATTCCGGCAAGCCGCGGCCTGAGGCCGGGCATCGCCCCCTGCATTGAAGATCGAGGTTGAACGATGAGTACTGCTTCGGACGCCACCAAGACCGGCAAGCTGCGGCTGGGCGGCAGCAACCTCTGGCTGTTCCTGCTGCTGGCATCGATGATCCTGTTCGGCGTCAACACCGGCGTCGCCACCTGGCAGGGCAGCCGCCTTGCCGACGCCGGCTCCAAGGCCGCCGACCTGCAGGTGCTGTCGCAGCAGCTGGCCAACCAGGGACGTGACGCGGTCGGCGGCAACGCCCAGGCCTTCACCGCCTTCAAGGCCACCCGCAACGCGATCGAACAGAACGTGTCGACGCTGCAGGGCCGCTATGGCAAGGAGCCGGGCGTGTCCGGCGCCATCGCCACCCTGGGCGAAACCTGGGCGCCGCTGGGCAAGCAGGCCGGGCAGCTGGTGGCCAGCGAGCCGGCGGTGCTGGCGCTGGCCGGCAATGCCAACAACTTCACCGGCGCGGTACCGGGCCTGCAGGCCCAGCTGAACGAGCTGGTGCGCGCGATGTCCGCCTCCGGCGCCCCCTCGTCGCAGGTGTACAGCGCACTGCAGCAGGTCGTGGTGGCCGGTTCGATGGCCCGTCGGGTGACCGAAATGCGTGCCGGTGGCAGCGCCGCAGCGACCTCCGGGGATGCGCTGGCGCGTGACATCACCGTGTTCTCGCAGGTGCTCGACGGCCTGCGCAACGGCAACGAGGAACTGGGCATCACCGCCGTGCGCGGTGCTGCCGCCGTGGCCGCACTGGAGCAGTCGCAGCAGAAGTGGGAAGCGATGAAGCAGGACGCCGACGCGATCCTGGCCAGCTCGCGCCAGCTGTTCGCGGCGCAGTCGGCGGCGACCGCGCTGGGCCAGGGCTCGGCCCACATGCTGGACGACAGCCGCAAGCTGTTCGATGCGTTCTCCTCGTTCGGCTCGGTGTCCGACACCCGCCTGTTCCCCAACTTCTGGATCGGCGTGGTGTCCGGCGCGCTGTCGCTGATCGCGATCATCGGCTTCGTCTCCACCAACGTGCGCAGCCGCTCGCGCGAGCAGGAACTGCGTTACCAGACCCAGGTGGAATTCAACAGCCGCAACCAGCAGGCGATCATGCGGCTGCTGGACGAAATCTCCTCGCTCGGTGAGGGTGACCTGACGGTGAAGGCCTCGGTGACCGAGGACATGACCGGCGCGATCGCCGACGCGATCAACTATGCGGTGGACGAGCTGCGCCACCTGGTGACCACCATCAACGACACCTCGGCCAAGGTCGCGATGTCCACCCAGGAAACCCAGGCCACCGCGATGCAGCTGGCAGAGGCGGCGGGCCACCAGGCCAACCAGATCACCTCCGCCTCGGACCGCATCGGTGAAATCGCAGCGAGCATCGAGCAGGTGTCGCGCAACTCGGCCGAGTCGGCCGACGTGGCACAGCGCTCGGTGGTGATCGCCGCCGAAGGCGCCGGCGTGGTGCGCGAGACCATCCAGGGCATGGACCAGATCCGCGACCAGATCCAGGAAACCTCCAAGCGCATCAAGCGCCTGGGCGAGTCGTCGCAGGAAATCGGCTCGATCGTGGAACTGATCAATGACATTTCCGAGCAGACCAACATCCTGGCGCTGAACGCGGCGGTGCAGGCGGCGTCGGCGGGCGAAGCGGGCCGCGGTTTCGCGGTCGTGGCCGACGAAGTGCAGCGCCTGGCAGAACGTACCTCGGGTGCGACCCGACGCATCGAAAACCTGGTCCAGGCCATTCAGGCCGATACCAACGAAGCGGTCACCTCGATGGAGCAGACCACGGCCGAAGTGGTGTCCGGTGCGCGCCTGGCCGAGGACGCCGGTACCGCGCTGACCGAGATCGAGCGCGTGTCCAACGCCCTCAATACCCTCATCAAGAACATCTCCATCGCCGCCCAGCAGCAGTCGGCCGCGGCCTCGGACATCACCCGCACCATGGGCGTGATCCGGCAGATCACCGGCCAGACCTCGCAGGGTGCCGGGCAGACCGCAGAGTCGATCGGCCACCTCGCGCAGCTGGCGGCGGACCTGCGCCGTTCGGTCGCCGACTTCAAGCTGCCGGCGTGACGCGGGCAGGGCGGCGAGCAAGGAACCAGTCGATGAAGCATTTCCATTCCCCACGCCAGAATCCGCGCGGCCACCGCGCGGCGGCGAACGGAGCGCGTCCATGAGCAGTCTGCGCGATGCGATGAGCCACGCAGCGCTGGGCTGGGTCAAGCCCGAGCTGGACGAGACCCTGCGCCAGGTGCGCAACGAGGTCGAGTACTACGCGGAAGACCCGAGCGATGCCAGCCGCATGCGCATCTGCGCCGGCTACCTGCACCAGGTGCAGGGCACCCTGCGCATGGTTGAACTGTATGCCCCGGCGATGGTGGCCGAAGAGCTGGAGCAGCTGGCCAATGCCATCGGCGCCGGCCAGGTGGCCGACCGGGATGAAGCCTGTGCGACCCTGATGCGTGGCAGCGTGCTGCTGCCGGACTATCTGGAGCGCCTGCAGAACGGCCATCGCGACATTCCGATCGTGCTGATGCCGCTGCTCAACGAGATCCGCGCGTCGCGTGGCGAAGAAGGCGTCAACGACAGCGTGCTGCTGGCCTTTGCGCCGGACAGCATCACCGCCACCGAGGCCGAACTGGACCATGCCCGGGGCAGCCTGAGCGGGCGCAACCGCGAGCTGCTCGATACCGTCGGCAGCGCAGTGAAGGAAGAACTGCTGCGCATCAAGGATGCGCTTGACCTGCACCTGCGCACCGGCGGTGCACCGGAACAGCTGCAGACCCAGGCCAACGAACTGGGCGCCGTGGCCGACACGCTGGGCATGATGGGCCTGGGCGTGGCCCGTGGCGTGGTCGTGCAGCAGCGCGACGCGCTGCGTGGCGTGGTCGAGGGGCGCCAGCAGATCGACGAGAACCTGCTGCTGGATATCGCCGGTGCGCTGCTGTACGTCGATGCCTCGCTGGACGACCAGGTTGCCCATCTGGGCGCCGGCGGCAGTGGCGAGGACGATCCGAGCGCGGTGGAGAACCGGCGCACGGTGGAAGTGCTGGCCCATGAAGCCATCGCCAACTTCGCTGCCGCCCGCGAGCATTTCGTCGCCTTCATCGAAACCAGCTGGAACCATGCCGAGCTGCAGGATGTACCGCGCCTGCTGGGCGATGTGTCCGGCGCGCTGCGCATGCTCGACCTGGGTACCGCCGCCGATTACCTGCGTGGCGTGCAGCAGTACATCGAGGCCGAGCTGATCGGCCGCCAGCGCGTGCCCAGCGGCCGCCAGCTGGACACCCTGGCCGATGCCATGGCCAGCCTGGAGTACTACCTGGAAGCCCTGCGCGATCGTCGCCCGGGCCGCGAAGACATCCTCGAAATCACCCGCAGCAGCCTCGAGGCACTGCGCTACTGGCCGCTGCCCGAACGCAACGCCGCCGCACCGGAAGCGCCGGCAGCGCTTGCGATCGAACGTGAGCCGCTGCCGGTGCAGGTCGAGCCGCTGCAGCCCGAGCGCATCGAGGTACCGGTGCAGCCTGCTGCGCCCGCGGCCGGCGACGTGCCGGTATCGCTGCCGGACTTCACCTTCGATCCGCCGCCGGCCACACCGGCACCGAGGGTGCCCGACAACAGCCTGATGTTCGGCGCGCTGGGCACCGCGGGCGTCGTGGCCGCCAGCCCGTTGGATGCTGGCGCCTCGCCGCTGCCAACACAGGATGATGCCGAGGCATCGCTGGTCTTCGCCGCGTCCAGCGCACCTGCGCCTGATGTCCCACAGTGGGAGCTGGCGCCGTTCTACCCCGAAGCCGAGGCGGCCGCGCCCGCCGGCGACGAACGCGCGCCGACGTTCGCCAGTTTCGATCCCGTCAGCTTCGAACTGGCCGACAGCGATCACGCCGATGCACCGCAGTGGTCGCTGTCCGAGGCGCCGCAGGTGCTCGAGGAAAGCGCAGCGCCTGCGATCGACGAGACGACGGACAGCGTGGTTTCGCCCGTGACCGGATTCGATGCTGCGCCGGTGTTCGATCCGGTAGCGGCCGAACGGGGCGCGGTTGCCGAGGCCGACGACGTGGTGTTCCGCTTCGACGCCGATGCATTGGACAACGCTGACGATGTGCTGTCGCTGCACGCGATGGAAACGTTGTCGCTGGACGATGACGCCGGGTTGCATCCGTCGCTGGAGATCGTCGATGCCGTGGCGCCGCCGCTGGCCGATGCATCGCCTGCGGCGGAGGTCAGGGTGGACGAGGCTCCGGATGACCTGCCGGCATCGTCGATCACGCCGCCGTCGATCGAAGCGCCCGCCCCGGCAGCGGAAACGTCGGCGCCGGCCGTGTCGGTGATCGATATCGACACCATCGCGCCGATCGATTTCAGCGAAGCCGATGCCCAGTTCTTCGCCGAGCTGAGTGCAGCCGCTGCCGGCTTCAATCCGCAGGCGATGCCCACCGCGACGGCACCGGAGGCGGTCGTTGCGACCGGCGCCGACGCCAATGCCGACGCGACTACGGGCTTTGACGCCGGCTTCGACGACGACGCCGAGAACATCGACGAGGACATCCGCGAGGTGTTCCTGGAAGAGTTCGACGACGAGCTCGCCAATCTGGGCACGCTGCTGCCGGCGTGGCGCATGCAGCCGGACAACATGGACCGGCTGCGCCCGATCCGCCGCATCTTCCATACCCTCAAGGGCAGTGGCCGCCTGGTTGGCGCACGTACGCTGGGCGAGTTCGCGTGGAAGATCGAAGGCATGCTCAACCGCGTGCTGGATGGCAGCCGCGCCGCCTCGCCGGCGGTGCTGGCGATGGTCGACAACGCACATGCGGCGCTGCCACAGCTGAACGCAGCGCTGCGCCACGGCCAGCGCATCAGCGTCGACCTGCAGGCCATGCAGGCCATTGCCGATCGTGTCGGCGCAGGCGAGGAAACCTACTACGTACCGCTGCCGGGTGCGGCTGCGCCGGTTGTACCGGTTGCTGAAGCTGACGGCGAAGACGAGATCAGCCGCATTCTCGATGTGGAGGCTGCCGCCTGGGCGCCGGCCGATACCGACGTGGAGGCCGAAGTGGCCGGTACACCGGCCAACATCGACAGCGTGCTGCGCGAGATTCTCGAGGCCGAGGTGGAAGTCCACCAGGCCACCCTGCAGGACTGGCTGCGTTCGGCGCAGCAGGCGCCGCAACCGGTCAGCGATGCACTGCTGCGCGCGGTGCACACCATGAACGGCGCCTTCGCGATGACCGAAGTGCCCGAGATCACGGCGGTGACCGGCGGCGCGGAGTCCTACATCAAGCGCGCACTGGCCGCCGAGGTGGTCCCGGGTGATGAAGGCGTAGCCGCCCTGGATGCGACTGCGCAGGCGATCACCGCCACCATGGAAGCGTTGCAGGCCGAACAGCCGCGCATCGCGCCGCAACAGGTACTCGCGCAGCGCCTGCAGGCGCTGGCTGGCGCGTTGCCGGAAGCGCGCTGGCCGATGGTGGGCCTGGAAGACGAAGAAGACGATCTGGCGCTGGATGACGAACCGCCGGTGGAACTGGACGCGGATGCATCGACAGCCGTCGCGCCTGAATCCGATGCGGTGCCGCATTCGTTTGCCGCACCGGAGCAGGACGCGGAAGCACGTGCCGATACTGTCGAAGCCCCGGTCCCCGACGTGGCGATCGAGGCCGGGCTGGAGGTCGGTGAGCTGACGGCCAGCGATGATCTTTCGCGCTACTTCGATGCCGGATGGCCGTCCGTACCGGGTGAGGAGGATGCGTCGCTGCCGGTGGTCGAATCGATCCAGGTGGCCGACGACGTTCCAGCCGTTGCCGTAGCCGGTGTCGAGGCGGAGGCCGAAGGCGTGCTGCGGTTGTCCGACGATGCCGGTTTGACCGTCGTGGATGATCTGTCGCCGTACCTGGATGCCAGTGCGCTGCCGGTTGACGACCGCGACGCCGAAGAGACTCCGGCCACTGTCGAAGCCGTCGCATCTGACCTGAATGCGCCCTCGGCCGATCACGCGCACGTCGCTGATGCCACGGCGTTCGAAATGCCTGCTGCACTGCCACTCGACAGCGAGCTGTCGAGCCTGCAGGATGAAATGGCTGCGCCGGGGTTTGCAGAACCGGTCTCGCTGGAAGCCGCGCTCGAGGCCGGCCTGCACGTGATCGACGAAGAGCAGCCCCTGGCCGACGACGGGCAATGGCCCGTGCTCGGCCTGCAGGCCAGCGAACTCGCGCCGGGCGAGGCGGAAGCCTTTGCCGAGGATGCGGACGTCGGCGGGGAGGCGGCGATCGGTGAAGGAGAGAGCGCCGATCAGCCGTCCCCGGCGACGGTGAATGAGGAGATCGCGGAGGCCGCAGCGCAGGCCACCGCCGAACCGGTACGCTTCTTCGAACTGGAAGACGCGCCGGGCCAGGCGGAGGTCCACGCCGAAGCTGCCGGCGTCGACGCGGTTGCGGTGTCGGATGCCGTGGCAGCCAGCGCGCCCGAAGCCGACGTGCCTGAAACCGTGACACCTGACATCCTTGCCATGCCGGTGCCGGAAGACAGCACCGATACGCTCGACTTCAGCGTCTACGATCGCGAGCTGGTCGACATCTTCGTCGAGGAAGGCAAGGACCTGCTCGACCACTGCGATGGCCTGATCAGCGAGCTGCGTGATGCACCGCAGGACCGCGAGGTGCTGGCCGGCCTGCAGCGTGACCTGCACACCCTGAAGGGTGGCGCACGCATGGCCGGCATCAACGCCATCGGTGATCTCGGCCACAGCATCGAATCGTTGCTGGAGGCGGTCGCCGCCGGTCGCACCGAGATCGAACGCCGCGATGTGCAGTTGCTGGAGCGCGGATTCGATCGCCTGCACCAGTTGCTGACCCGCACCGGTAACCACCGCGTGGTGGAACCGGCGCAGGATCTGGTCGATGCGTTCGAAGTGCGTACCACCACCGATATTGCCGCAGCAGCAGCGGCTGCCGCAGGCGCAGCGGACGTGGCGAGCGTTGCAGAAACCGCGTCGGCAGCGGTCGCCGGCCCTGCGCCGGCACTGCTCGATGCGCCGTTGTCGGCACCGCTGCCGGCCGAAGGCGTGATCGATGAAGATCCGCTGGCGCGCCCGCAGCAGGAACAGGTGCGCGTGCGCGCGGATCTGCTCGACCGCCTGGTCAACCATGCCGGTGAAGTGGCGATCTACCGCTCGCGCCTGGAACAGCAGCTTGGTGCCTTCCGCGGCGCGATGGGCGAGCTGGAGCGCACCAATGCGCGACTGCGCGACCAGCTGCGCCGACTCGACCTGGAAACCGAGGCGCAGATCGTCGCCCGCTACCAGCGTGAGCAGGACCAGGCCGATCAGAAGTTCGATCCGCTGGAACTGGACCGCTTCTCCACGCTGCAGCAGCTCAGCCGTGCACTGAACGAGTCGGCGGCCGATCTCGGGGGCCTGCAGGGCGTGCTCGACGATCTGTCACGCCAGTACGATTCGTTGCTGCAACAGCAGTCGCGCGTCAGCTCCGAGCTGCAGGATGGCCTGATGCGCGCGCGCATGGTGCCGTTCGATGGCCTGGTGCCGCGCCTGCGCCGCGTGGTCCGCCAGTCCGGAATGGATACCGGCAAGCAGGTGCACCTGACCCTGGAGGGCACCCACGGCGAACTGGACCGCAATGTCCTCGATCGCATGGTCGCGCCGCTCGAACACATGCTGCGCAACTCCGTGGCCCACGGCCTGGAGGCGCCGGAACAGCGTCGCGCCGCCGGCAAGCCGGAGGAGGGCGAAGTCGCCATCCGCCTGCACCGTGAAGGCTCGGAAATCGTGCTGGAAGTGGCCGATGACGGTGCTGGCCTGGACCGCGAAGCGATCCGCCGCCGCGCCATCGATCGTGGCCTGTTGGCCGCCGATGCGCAGCCCAGTGAGCAGGAACTGGACAACCTGATCTTCGCCTCCGGTTTCTCCACCGCCGACCAGGTCAGCCAGCTGGCGGGTCGTGGCGTGGGCATGGACGTGGTGCGCAACGAAGTGCGCCAGCTCGGCGGCTCGGTCGACATCCAGTCGGTGCGTGGCCAGGGCGTGCGCTTCACCTTGCGCCTGCCGCAGACGCTGGCCGTCACCCAGGCGGTGTTCGTGCAGATCGGTGAAACCACCTTCGCCGTGCCGGTGGCCTCGGTCAGTGGTATCGGCCGCCTGTCACGCGAACGCTTCGAGGCCGCCGACAGCAGCTACCGCTACAGCGGCGAAGACTATCCGCTGTATGACCTCGGCAGCCTGGTCGGGCAGGCCCCGGCACGCGCCGATGGCCAGGACCAGGTGCCGCTGCTGCTGGTGCGTGCCGGTGACCTGCGCGCTGCCGTGGCGATCGACCAGGTGCTGGGCAACCGCGAAATCGTGGTCAAGCCGGTCGGCCTGCAGATCGCATCGGTACCGGGCATCTACGGTGCCACCATCACCGGCGATGGCCGCGTGGTGGTGATCCTGGACGTCGCGCCGCTGGTGCGCCGTTTCCTCGCCAATCCGACCGCACCGGTGCTGGCCAATGCACCGCGCGACGAACGCCAGGTGCCGCTGGTGATGGTGGTCGATGACTCGCTGACCATGCGCAAAGTGACCGGACGCATCCTGGAACGCCACAACTTCGAAGTCAGTGTTGCCCGTGACGGCGTGGAAGCACTGGAGCGGCTGGAAGAGCGCGTGCCGGACCTGATGCTGCTGGATATCGAGATGCCGCGCATGGACGGCTACGAGCTGGCCACGGCGATGCGCGCCGACCCGCGCTACAAGGATGTGCCGATCGTGATGATCACCTCGCGCAGCGGCGACAAGCACCGCCAGCGCGCCTTCGAGATCGGTGTCCAGCGTTACCTGGGCAAGCCGTACCAGGAACTGGACCTGATGCGTAACGTGTACGACCTGCTGGGGATCGCCCGTGTCCGTGAGTGAAACCCATCCGGCCCCGGCCGTCGCCCTGCTGGCCCGCCCCGGTGCGGCGCGCGAACGCCTGCGCGAGGCGCTGTCGCATGCAGATGTGCAGCTGGTCCTGGAAGATGACCCGAACGGCCTGGAGCCACAGGTCCTGCAGGCTGCGGATCCGCAGTTCGTGGTGATCGCGCTGGAAGCGGCCATCGAGGACGCACTGGAACGGCTGGACGCCGCGCTCTCGGCACCGGGGCTGACCCTGGTGTTCGATGAGGCCGAGCTGGCCGCGCGCCGCGACGGCTGGGAGGCGCAGCGTTGGGGGCGCCATCTGGCGGCCAAGCTGCACGGCCACCAGCAGGTGTTGCCGCCGGGTGCCGAGGAAGAGCCCAGCCTGCAGCTGGAGCCCGGCCATCCGGCGCCCGCGCCGGCACCGCAGGAAGAAGCCCTGCAGCCGCATCTGGCGCAGGCGCTGAGCTGGGCCGATGACGTTCCGGCCGACGGTCTGTATTCGCCGCCGGCACACCTGCACGAACGGATCGCGCTGGAGCAGGCCCTGGCGGCACTGCAGCCGGACGTGCCCGAACCACGGGATCCGCCTTCGCCGCCGCAAGCGCCGGCCGAACCGGCGGCGCCTGCGGCACCGCCGATCTCCTTCGATCACACCGCCTGGTCGCTGGTCGAGGAATCGATCGAAGCGCCGGCACCGGCAGAAGTGGCGGCGCCGGCCGCTGCGCCGCAGCCCTCCTTCGATACCGATCATTTGACCCTGGTCGATCTGGATGCCGCCGCCCCGGCCGGTGCGCGCGCCGCATCACTGCTGGTGCTGGCCGGCATCGGTGGCCCGGATGCGTTGCGTCGCCTGCTCGGCGCACTGCCCGCGTCGTTGAGCGTGCCGGTCCTGGTGCACATGCGCCTGGACGGTGGCCGCTACGGCAACCTGGTCAAGCAGATGTCGCGTGTTTCGCCGTTGCCGGTGCAGCTGGCCGAGCCCGGCCAGCGCGCCGCGCCGGGCGAGGTCCACGTGCTGGCCGATGATATCGGCGTGCGCGCGGCCAGCGATGGCCTGCATTTCCAGAGCGATGCCACCGGTATTTCGCTCGCTGCATTGCCGGCCGCACACACCGCGCTGGTGCTGCTCAGCGGTGCCGACCTGGCCCATGTCGGCCCGGCGCTGGACCTGGCGGCCGCCGGTGCGTGGGTGGCCGGGCAGGTAGGCGAGGGCTGCTACGACCCGGCTGCGGCCACCGCCGTGGTTGCTGCCGGCATGGTGGCCGGTGAACCGCAGGAGCTGGCGCAGGCAATTGCCGCGCGCTGGGGTGAGCAGGACGACAACGGAGAGGCACCATGAGCTACGCCAGCAACGACGAAATCCGCGGCGTCCTGATCCAGGCCGGCAACGAGCGCGTACTGCTGCCCAATGCCACCGTGGCCGAAATGATGTCGCGCGTACCGGTGCAGCCGGTCTCCGATGCGCCGCGCTGGCTGGTTGGCGAGATCGGCTGGCACGGCTGGCAGGTGCCGCTGGTGTCGTTCGCACGCCTTTCCGGGCTGGGCGAAGAGACGGTGGCCGGCCACAACAAGGTGGTAGTACTGAAGTCCCTCAGCGGCAACGCGCAGCGCCCGTACTACGCGCTGCTGACGCAGAACTTCCCGCAGCTGATCTCGGTGCCGCGCGACGGCCTGCTGGCCGACGCCTCCGAAGAAACCCTGCCGCAGATCGTGCACATGCGCGTGCTGCTGGGTGAGCAGAGCGCGCTGCTGCCGAACCTGGATGCACTGGAAGCGGCGCTGGATTCGCTGGCGGCCTGATCGGCAATCCGCCGGTCGGGTAGCCGGTAGTGCCGGCCGCTGGCCGGCAACCCCATGATCCCGTGGATGCCGGCCAGCGGCCGGCACTACCACGAAGCCTTACCCCAGATCGCCCAACCGCGCCTGCAACGCCGCGATCGCGGCCAGCCCGGCCGTTTCCGTGC